>DBQU01000019.1 GCA_002305765.1 Deltaproteobacteria bacterium UBA1386 | reverse complement strand
ATAAAGGGGAATTACAATGCGGCAGAGAATCAGGATATGCCTGAAAGCATTTGATCACAGACTGCTCGATCAGTCCGTGAAAGAGATTGTCGATGCGGCCAAGAAGACCGGCGCGCAGGTGATCGGTCCCGTACCGCTACCGACAAGGATCCAGAAGTTCACAGTCTTGAGATCGCCGCACATCGATAAGAAATCACGGGAACAGTTTGAGATCCGTACACATAAACGGTTGATGGACATCGTCGATCCCACACAGCAAACGGTTGATGCCCTTATGAAGCTCGAACTGGCGGCCGGCGTCGATGTGGAGATCAAATCTTAGGAGTCAGGTTATGGCAGTCACAGACATACTGAACATAGAGGGTGCAAAGGTTGGAGAGATCGAGCTGAAGGACGAGATCTTCAACTGCGAGGTGAAAGAGCATCTTATCCATGACGTGGTGAAGATGCAGCTTGCCAGGCGCAGGAGAGGGACAGCCAAGACGAAAGGTCGCAGCGAGGTCTCCGGCGGTGGCCGCAAGCCCTACAAGCAGAAGGGGACAGGGCAGGCACGCCGCGGTTCCTCCCGCTCTCCCGTGATGGTGGGCGGCGGCACCATATTCGGGCCCCAGCCGAGGGATTACGGCTATACGGTGCCGAGAAAGGTCAGGAGAAGCGCCCTGCGCTCGGCCCTTACGGTGAGGAACACGGCATCGAACATGAAGGTCCTCGACAAGCTCGAACTGGCCAATATCAGCACGAAGACCTTTTTCGGGATCGTCAAGACACTGAGCCTGACGAAACCGCTCTTCATCATCGACAAGAAGGATGAGACGGTGGAAAGATCGGCCAGGAACATCCCCTACGTCAAGGTGCTCAGGGTGGACGGACTCAACGTCTACGACATAATCCGCCATGAACAGCTCATCATGACCGTTGACGCGGTGAAGAAAGTTGAAGAGGTGCTGGCATCATGAACGAATACGATATAATCCTGCGGCCGATCATTACCGAGAAAAGCACGCTGGTGAAGGATACGGGAAACCAGTACGTCTTTGAGGTCGCGAGAAGCGCAAACAAGATAGAGATAAGAAAGGCCGTCGAGAAGCTCTTCAAAGTCAAGGTTGTCGATGTCCATGTGTCGAACATGGAGGGAAAGAAGAAGAGGCTCGGCCGGTTCCAGGGCAAGCGGTCGGACTGGAAGAAGGCCATTGTGAAGCTCAGTCCGAAGGACAAAATCACGATTTTTGAGGGTGCGTAAACATGGGCGTGAAAGAGTACAAACCTACATCCGCGGGCAGGCGTTTCATGAGCGGGCTCACCTTCGATGAGATATCGAAGGACAAGCCGGAGAAATCCCTGCTGAAACCGATAAAGAAAACGGGCGGACGGAACCACAGCGGGAAGATCACCACGAGGCACATCGGCGGGGGACACAAGCGGCGCCTGCGCATAATTGATTTCAAGCGCAACAAGTTCGAGATCCTGGGGAAGGTGGCCGGTATCGAATACGACCCCAACCGCTCGGCGAACATCGCGCTCATCCATTATATCGACGGCGAGAAGCGCTACATTCTGGCCCCGCTTGGCGTGAAGGCCGGAGACACGGTGATCGCCAGCATGAAGCCTGATACGGAGATCAAGGAAGGCAACGCCCTTCCCCTGAAATACATCCCCCTGGGCACCTTCGTGCACAACATCGAGATGAAGCCCGGAAAGGGCGGGCAGATGGCGCGAAGCGCCGGGAGCTACGCCCAGATCGTGGCGAAGGAAGGCGAGTACGGACACCTGAGGCTCCCCTCCGGTGGCGTGCGGCTCGTCAACCTTTCCTGCATGGCGACGATCGGTCAGGTCGGCAACATCGACCATGAGAACATCACCATCGGCAAGGCGGGCAAGCCCCGGTGGCTCGGCACGAGGCCCACTGTCCGCGGCACCGCCATGAACCCCGTCGACCACCCTCTGGGCGGCGGCGAAGGCAGGTCCAAAGGCGGCAGGCATCCCTGTTCCCCCTGGGGCCAGCTGGCCAAGGGTCAGAAGACCAGGAAGAACAAACGGACAGACAAGTTTATCATTAAACTGAGAGGTTAGGAGGTTCTTGTGGCACGTTCCGTCAAAAAAGGGCCATTCTTGGATGTTAAGTTAGCGAAGAAGGTCGATGAGGCGAAGGAGACAAAGGGTTCGAAGGTGATCAAGACATGGTCGCGCCGTTCGACGATCACCCCCGACTTCATAGGTCTGACCTTCGCGGTCCACAACGGCAAGAAGTTCATACCGGTTTTCGTAACCGAAGAAATGGTCGGCCACAAGCTCGGTGAGTTCTCACCGACGCGGACCTTCCACAGCCATGCCGGCGACAGGAAGTCGAAAGTGGCCAGGAAGAAGGATTGATATCATGGAAATCACGGCGAAAACTCGAATGATACGTATATCACCGCGGAAGGTGCGGATCGTTGCTGACCTGATCAGGCAGAAGAACGTCAACGAGGCCTCGGGGCTCCTGACGTACATGCCGCAGAAAGGGGCCTTCATACTGAAGAAGCTCCTCGACAGCGCCATAGCCAACGCACGTCAGAAGAAATACGTCGACGTCGACAACCTGTACGTCAAGACCATCATGGTGGACGGCGGTCCGGTACTGAAACGCTTCATGCCGAGGGCGATGGGGCGTGCGACTAAGATCCGCAAGAGATTAAGCCATATAACGCTCATCCTGGATGAAGCATAGACTTGGAGGTTAAATGGGTCAGAAGACAAACCCTTTCGGTTTCAGGCTCGGGGTCATCAAGACCTGGGATTCCAAATGGTTCGCGGCACGGAATTACGCGAAATTTCTCCATGAAGACCTGGTGATCAAGAAGTTTCTCAAGAAGAAACTCTACCAGGCCGGCATATCGAAGATTGAGATAGAGCGCGCCGCCAACAAGGACAAACGGGCGAAGATAAACATCCACACATCGAGGCCGGGTCTCGTGATCGGACGGAAGGGCGCCGAGGTCGAAAACCTGAAGCGCGAACTCCAGCGGATCACGGACAAGGAGGTCATCCTCAACATCACCGAGGTGAAGCGGCCCGAGACGGATGCCCAGCTTGTCGCCGAGAACGTGGCGCTCCAGATCGAGCGCAGGGTTTCATTCAGACGGGCGATGAAGAAGAACGTCCAGCAGGCGCTGAAGTTCGGCGCCAAGGGGATCAAGGCCATGTGTGCCGGCAGGCTTGGCGGCGCGGAGATGGCGCGGACCGAATGGTATCGTGAAGGCAGGGTCCCCCTGCAGACCATTCGCGCCGATATCGACTATGGGTATGCCGTAGCGTCCACCAAGTATGGCGTGATCGGGATAAAGGTCTGGATATTCAAAGGAGAAGTATTTCAGGAGGCTCGGTAATGCTTGCACCAAAAAGGGTAAGATACAGAAAAGTGCAGAAGGGTACCCTCAAGGGCGTCGCGCAGAGGGGCAACGTTGTCAGCTTCGGTGACTTCGGGCTTCAGGCCACGGAAGGCGGATGGATAACATCCCGCCAGATCGAAGCGGCCCGTATCGCCCTTACGAGATATGTCAAAAGGACAGGCAAGGTCTGGATCAGGGTGTTCCCCGACAAGCCCATAACGAAGAAACCCGCGGAAACAAGGATGGGTAAGGGCAAGGGGCCGAATGAAGGATGGGTCGCCGTGGTGAAGCCCGGCAGGGTCCTCTACGAGATCACCGGCGTTCCCGAGGACAAGGCGCGCGAGGCCTTGAGGATCGCTTCCTTCAAGCTTCCGATCGGTACCAAGTTCATTACGAGAAGTGAGGAACAATGAAAGCGAGAGAGCTGAAGGAACTGACGAAAGAAGAGCTGGCAAAGAAGAAGAAGGACCTCAAGGAGGAACTCTTCAACCTGAGATTTCAGCATTCGACGGGGCAGCTTGAGAACACGGCACGCATGAACACGCTGAAGAAAGACGTCGCCAGGATAGAAACCGTCTTGAGCGAGAAGGAATAAAGGCTTAAAGAGGTTCCCATGGAAGCGAAACGTGAAATTAGCAAGCGAAAGATGGTCGGCAGGGTCATCAAGGACAAGATGGATAAAACGGTTGTTGTTGAGGTCGAAAAATTCCTCAAGCACCCGAAGTACCACAAGTTCATCAAGAGGAAACTGAGATACAAAGCACATGACGAGAATAATTCCAGCAAGACGGGCGACCGGGTGTTGATCGTCGAGACACGGCCTCTGAGCAAGGACAAACGCTGGCTCGTAAAAGAGGTTGTCAGGCACGAGGAACTTTTCTTGGTCAAGAACGAGGTGGCACATGATTCAGGAGAGATCTAAGCTCGAAGTTGCCGACAATTCCGGTGCCAAGAAACTGGGATGCATCAAGGTGCTCGGCGGATCACGAAAACGCTATGGGACAGTGGGAGACATCATCGTTGCGTCTGTGAAAGAGGTGATCCCCAACTCCAAGGTGAAGAAGGGCGAAGTGGTCAAGGCCGTGATCGTCAGGACGAAGAAGGAGATACGCAGGAACGACGGTTCCTACGTGAAGTTCGACGACAATTCGGCGGTCATCATAAATCAGTATAACGAGCCCGTGGGAACGCGCATCTTCGGCCCCGTGGCGAGAGAGCTTCGGGCCAAGAGGTTCATGAAGATCGTGTCCCTGGCCCCCGAGGTGGTGTGAGGTTGATCATGGAAAAGGCGTATCACGTAAAGAAGAATGACCTGGTAATGGTGACGACCGGAAAAGACAAGGGAAAGACGGGAAAGGTCCTCAGGATCAACTACAAGAAGGACCGGCTGATCGTCGAAAAGGTCAACATGGTGAAGAAGCACGTGAGGCCCAGCCAGAAAGCGAAGGGCGGCATCATGGAGATGGAGAGTTCCATCCATGTTTCGAACGTCATGATCTATTGCGAGAAATGCGCGAAGCCCGTCCGGACGGGAACCAAGGTCCTGGAGGACGGCAAGAAGGTGCGCTTCTGCAAGAAATGCGACGAGGTCATCGATAAGTAAGCGGGAGGCGGTCGTTGAATACGTATAGGGAGTTCTACGAAAAGGAAGTGAAATCGGCCCTCATGAGGCGGTTTCAGTATAAGAACATCATGGAAGTGCCGAAGATCGTGAAGATCACCGTGAATATCGGTCTCGGCGAGGCCCTGCAGAACATCAAGGCCCTCGATGCCGCCTCGGGCGATGTCAAGCTGATCACCGGCCAGAAACCGGTCATCACGAAGGCGAAGAAATCCATCGCCTCCTTCAAGCTCCGCGAAGGCATGTCCGTGGGATGCATGGTGACACTGCGCAGGGAGAGGATGTACGAGTTCTACCGCAAACTGGTGACCATCGTCCTTCCCAGGGTGAGAGACTTCAAGGGGGTCTCCCCGAAGTCCTTCGACGGCAGGGGCAACTACACCCTGGGATTGAAAGAGCAGATCATCTTCCCCGAGATAGACTACGACAAGATCGACAAGGTCAGGGGAATGAACATAACGATCACGACAACGGCGAAGACGGATGAAGAAGGCCATGAGCTTTTGAAACTCATGGGTATGCCTTTCAGGAGTTGACGGAGGAGTGCATGGCAAGGAAAGCAATGATAGAAAAGACAAAGAGGGCGCCGAAGTTCAAGGTGCGAGTGCGCAACAGATGTGCCGTCTGCGGCAGGCCGAGAGCCTTTATCAGGAAATTCCAGATGTGCAGGGTCTGCTTTAGGTCCTATTCCCTGAGGGGCGAGGTCCCCGGTGTTCTAAAATCAAGCTGGTGAGGTGGTAAGATGGGTATGGTTGATCCAATAGCAGACATGATGACGAGGATCCGCAACGCCATCACGGCTCGTCATGAAACGGTAGACATTCCTTATTCCAACATGAAGTTCTCCATTTCCAAGATCCTCAAGGAAGAGGGCTATGTGAGGAATTACAAGACCTTTGTCGATGAGGGCAGAAAGAAGTTCCTCAAGGTCTACATCAGCTACGATGAGAATTCGAAGAGCGTCATCACCGGTCTTAAGACGATCAGCAAGCCTGGCAGGCGCGTCTACGCCAAGGTTGCCGACATGCCCAGGTTCCGCAACAGAACGGGTATCGTCGTCATCTCCACGTCGAAAGGTCTCATGACGGACAAGAACGCGATAAAGAACAAGGTTGGGGGAGAGCCCCTCCTCGTGGTGTGGTGAGGTGCAGGTATGTCGAGGATAGGGAAAAAGCCAATTATACTCCCGCAGGGAACACAACTGGAGCTCAAGGACGGTGAGGTCCTTGTGACGGGGCCCAAGGGCTCCCTCCAGAGACCCTTCCTGAAGGGATTGACGCTGGGCATCGACGGTAGTACCGTGACCGTGTCCCGCACGAGCGAAGAAAAGACGATCAGGGGGTACCACGGCCTGATGAGGACGCTCATCGCCAACATGGTGGAGGGCGTATCGAAGGGATTCGAGAAGAAGCTCGAGATCATCGGCATCGGCTACAGGGCGGAATTCCAGTCCGGAAGTTTCACCTTTTATCTCGGTTATTCACATCCCATCGTCTTTGCGCTCCCCGAAGGCATCACCGGCGGGCTTGAAAAGCAGACGCAGGTGTCCGTCCAGGGGATCGACAAGGAACTGGTGGGACAGGTTGCCGCAAAGATACGCGCTTTGAGAAAACCCGATGCTTACAAGAACAAAGGCATCAAGTACGCCGACGAAGTCCTGAGAAAGAAAGCAGGCAAAAGCGGGAAATAAGGAGTAGCGGTATGGCCAGAAAGGATAAAGTCGAAGCCCGGCAGAGACGGAAACGGAGAATACGCAAGAAGATCTACGGCACCGAGCAGAAACCGAGACTCACGGTGTTCAAGAGCATCAAGCAGATATACGCGCAGCTCGTGGATGACACCCAGCATAAGGTCCTCACCGGGATCTCGACCCTTAACAAGGAAGTGCAGGCCGGACTGAAAAGCGGCGGCAACAGTGACGCCGCAAAGAAGGTCGGCGAAGCTATCGGAAAGAAGGCCCTCGGGCTCGGCATCACAGAGGTGGTTTTCGACCGCAACGGCTTCAAATACCATGGAAGGATCAAGGCGCTCGCCGACGGGGCGCGTGAAGCCGGGCTAAAATTTTAACGGGAGGTTGTGTTGGTTGAAAGAAAGCGAATAGACGCAGGCGATCTCGAGTTGCAGGACAGGCTCGTCTACATCAACCGTGTCGCGAAGGTTGTCAAGGGTGGCCGCAGGTTTTCTTTCAGCGCCATCGTTGTCGTCGGCGACGGTAATGGAAAGGTCGGCTTCGGATTGGGCAAGGCCAACGAAGTGCCTGATGCAATACGAAAAGCCGTTGAAAGGGCAAAGAAGAGCCTTATAGAAGTCCCCGTGGAAAAGGGGACGATCCCCCACGAGATCATGGCGAAGTTCGGGACGAGCCAGGTGTATATGAAGCCTGCACGGGAAGGCACGGGCGTCATCGCCGGCCGCGCCGTTCGGGCCGTCGTCGAGGTGGCGGGGATCACCAATATCCTTACGAAATGTTATGGTTCCAGGAACTACCATAACGTGGTGAAGGCAACGATCAGGGGCCTCTCCCAGTTGAAGTCGCCCGAGGTGGCGCTGAAACAGAGGGGCAAATTGAAAGTCGAGGAGGGGTAGGATGAGCCACCTCAAGATAAAATGGACGAAGAGCTTCATCGGGTGCCCGGAAGACCAGAGGGCGACGGTGAGAAGCCTGGGTTTCAAAAGGCTCTACCAGGAAAAGACGGTAAAGAACTCCCCGGAGATACGGGGCATGGTCAAAAAGGTGATGCACCTTGTTACAGTACTGGAGGATGCTCGGTGAAACTATCAGATCTTAAACCAGTCCCGGGATCAAAAAAGAGCCGCAAGCGTGTCGGCCGGGGGACCGGATCGGGGCTCGGAACGACGGCGGGCTACGGCAACAAGGGCCAGCGCTCGACGAGCGGCGGAACGAAGGGTAAGAGCTTCGAGGGCGGTCAGCTGCCGCTGACGAGAAGAATCCCCAAGAGAGGTTTCAAGAACCCCTTTCGCAAGGAATACTCCATCATCAACATCGGCGACCTCGAGGTCTTCAAGGGCATGGAAAAGGTCGGCGTTGAGGATATCCTGAAATCGGGTTTCATCAAGAAGGTGAAGGACGGCATCAAGCTTCTCGCCGTGGGAGACATAGATTTCCCCATAAAGATATCGGTTCACAAGGCATCACAGAAGGCCATCGAAAAGATACAGGCCAAGGGTGGTGACGTGGAGGTGCTCGTCTAATGGGAGGTTTCCAAAATATTGGAAAGATCCCCGAGCTGAAGCGCAGGATCATATGGACCCTCGGTCTGCTTGCGGTCTACCGTGTCGGCATACACATCCCCACGCCGGGTATTGACGGGAATGTCCTGGCTGGCATCTTTGAGCAGGCCAAGGGAACCCTGCTCGGGTTTTTCGACATGTTCGCCGGCGGCGGACTGGAGAGGCTCTCCATCTTCGCCCTCGGGATCATGCCCTACATTTCGGCGTCAATCATACTTCAACTCCTGACCGTCGTCATACCCACCCTCGAGAAGCTCTCGAAGGAAGGTGAGGCGGGACGGAGGAAGATTACCCAGTACACGCGGTATGGGACCGTCGTTATCAGCATCATCCAGGGCCTTTTCATTGCCATCGGCCTTGAACAGATGCGCGGCGCCGGCGGCGAGCCCGTCGTTTTCAACCCCGGGTGGAGCTTCAGGCTGATGACGATGATCACGCTCACGGGCGGCACGTCCTTCATCATGTGGCTCGGGGAACAGATCACCGAGAAGGGTATAGGCAACGGGATCTCGCTGATCATCTTCGCGGGTATCGTGGCGCGTATGCCGAACGCCGTCGCCGGTACGTGGGGCCTTGTCAACACCGGCGAGCTCAACTGGTTCGTGGTGCTTGTTCTCATCGCGATGATGCTTGCTGTTATTGCCTTCATAATATTCATGGAGACATCGCAGCGCAGGATTCCCGTGCAATACGCGAAACGGGTCGTCGGGCGGAAGATGATGGGCGGTCAGTCGACCCACCTGCCGCTGAAGGTCAACACCGCGGGCGTTATCCCGCCGATCTTCGCGTCATCCATCATCATGTTCCCCGCGACGATCTCGAACTTCATCACGCACCCCTATGCGAAGAAGGTCGCGGAGCTCTTCACGCCGGGGTCGGCCCTACACGAGATCTTCTACGTTGGTTTCATAATCTTCTTCTGCTACTTCTACACCGCCATCGTTTTCAACCCCGACAACGTGGCGGACAACATGAAGAAGTACGGAGGATACATACCGGGGATCAGGCCGGGCAAGCGGACCTCCGAGTATATCGACAGGGTCCTTACGAGGGTGACATTCATCGGGGCGATATACATCTCCTTCGTGTGCGTGCTGCCGACGCTGCTCGTGAAGAAATTCAACGTGCCCTTCTACTTCGGTGGCACGGCGCTTCTCATTGTTGTCGGTGTCGCCCTGGATACCATTCAGCAGATAGAGTCCCATCTCATTCTGAGACACTATGACGGGCTGGTGAAGAAGTCGCAGAGGATCAAGGGACGACGATAGAAGGACCAAGGGGGAATGCCGGCGGGAAACGCCTTGAGCCAAAGGGATGATCTTTCTGAAAACAAAAGAGGAGATTGAAAAAATGCGGGTCGCCAGCGGGAAGGCGATGGAAATGCTCCTCTACCTCAAAGATTTCGTGAAGGCGGGCGTGAAGACGATGGACCTCGAGAATGCCTGCGAGGAGAAGATCAGAGAAGTGGGCAACATGAAGGCCGCCTTCAAGGGGTACAACGGTTTCCCATACTGCCTGTGTGTGTCCGTGAACGACGAGGTCGTGCACGGCATGCCCTCTGAACGGCAGCTGAAAGAGAATGATATCGTGAGCATCGATTTTGGCCTTCTCTATGAAGGGTATTACGGAGACGTGGCAATGACCTATGCCGTCGGGGGTATCTCGAAGGCCACCAGAAAGCTCCTCGAAGTGACGGAAAAAGCCCTCTACCGCGGCATAGACGAGGCCCGGGAGGGCAACAGGCTCTATGATATCTCCCACGCCGTTCAGGAGTGTGTCGAGGGGGAGAGGTTCTCCGTCGTAAGGGAGTTTGTCGGTCACGGAATAGGACGGAGCCTGCATGAAGAACCGCAGGTGCCCAATTACGGTACGAAGGGAACGGGTCTCAGGCTCAAGGCTGGAATGGTACTTGCCATAGAACCGATGGTGAACATGGGAAAGAGTGAAGTGTATATCAAGGAGAACGGTTGGACAGCGGCCACGAAGGACGGAAGCCTGTCGGCTCATTTTGAACACACGGTGGCCGTGACCGGCGACGGACCCGTTATATTGAGCCGGGCCTAGAGAGGTAAAATGCCAAAAGGCGAAGGTATAGAGATTGAAGGAACGGTCGTAGAACCATTGCCCAACGCGATGTTCAGAGTTGAGCTCCCCAACGGCCACAGGGTATTGGCCCACGTGTCTGGAAAGATGCGGATGCACTACATAAAGATACTCAGGGGAGACAAGGTCGTGGTCGAGTTGTCGCCATACGACCTCACGCGGGGCAGGATCATTTATCGCGTCAAGTAGGAGGAAAGCATGAAGGTAAAGCCTTCGGTGAAGAAGAGATGTGACAAATGCAAGATCATCAAGCGAAAGGGTGTTGTCAGGATCATCTGTGAGAACCCCAAGCATAAACAGAAACAGGGCTAAGGAGGCAAAAGGTGGCACGAATTGCAGGCGTCGACATACCCAGGGACAAAAGGATCGAAGTGGCCCTGACCTACATTTACGGCATCGGGAGAACGCTTTCCGTGAAGATCCTGAACCAGGCCGGGATCGATCCGAACAAGAGGACGCATGCCCTCCTCGACGAAGAGATCGCGAAGATAAGGGACATCCTGGAAAACGAATACAAGGTCGAAGGTGATCTGAGAAAAGAAGTGAGCATGAACATAAAAAGGCTCATGGACATCGGATGCTATCGCGGCCTGAGACATAGACGGAGCCTTCCAGTGCACGGGCAGAGGACGAGGACGAACTCCCGGACCCGCAAAGGCCCGCGGAAGACTTCGATGAAACGAAAATAACGACGAGGTGGTGCGTACATGGCTAAGGTCAGAAGAAGCGGAAAGAAGAAGGTAAAAAAGAATATCCCCGTCGGTGGAGCATATATACAGTCGAGCTTCAACAACACGATCATCACGATCACCGATCCGCAGGGCAACGTCGTGTCGTGGTCAAGCGGAGGGGTTGTGGGTTTCAAGGGCTCGCGCAAGAGCACTCCTTTTGCCGCGCAGCTTGCCGCAGAGAACGCCGCGAAGAAGGCCATGGAGCATGGGCTCAGGACGGTGGATGTCTACGTGAAGGGCCCGGGTGCGGGACGCGAGGCGGCGTTACGGGCTTTGCAGAGCGCGGGACTGAAGATCCATCTCATCCGCGACGTTACGCCCATCCCCCACAACGGCTGCAGACCGCCGAAACGCAGAAGGGTTTAAAGGAGGCACGAATTGTCACGATATGTTGGACCATCATGCAAGTTATGCCGGCGAGAAGGCATAAAGCTTTTCCTAAAGGGAGAAAGATGCTACACGGAGAAGTGTGCCATCGAAAAGAGGAACTACCCCCCGGGACAGCACGTGGACACCAAGGGTAAGGTCATGGAATACGGGATGCGTCTGCGGGAGAAACAGCGCGCGCGCAGGATATACGGGCTCAGCGAGAAGCAGTTCAGACGGTTCTTCGTCATGGCCGAGCGCAAGGAAGGCATCACGGGCACCAACTTCCTCGTTTTTCTTGAAAGAAGGATCGACAACATGGTCTTCCGCCTGGGCTTCGCCACGTCCCGTGCCGAGGCGCGCCAGCTTGTGTCCCACAAGCACATCGCCGTGAACGGCAAGACAGTGAACTCCTCGTCCTACCTCGTGAGAGTGGGCGATGTCGTAGAGGTCAGGCACAAGAGCCTGCCTGCCGTCGTGAATGCGCTGGAATCGGTCGTTCGAAGGGGCGTGCCCTCATGGATAGACCTCGACAAGGATAACATGAAGGGTACCATCAGGCTCTTTCCGACCCGTGACGATATTTCGTTGCCGATCAAGGAACAGCTGATCGTAGAGTACTATTCAAGGTAGTTATTACCCCAAGGAGGGTACATGCCTATGTTTGAAAAGAACTGGCAGGAGCTTATCAGGCCAACCAAGATCGAGATAGAGAAAAAGGAGAGCACCTACGTGAAGTTCTCCACGGAACCCTTCGAGAGAGGGTACGGCGTCACGATCGGTAACTCTCTCCGGCGGGTGCTCCTGTCCTCGATCATGGGTGCCGCTATAACGTCGGTCTGGATAGACTCCGTTGACCACGAATTCTCTGCGGTCCGGGGCGTCAAGGAAGATGTTACGGAGATGATCCTGAACCTGAAGAAGGTCGTTATCAGGATGACCGACGACAAACCTGCCCTTTTGAAGATCGATGTCAAAGGCAAGAGGGAAGTGAAAGCGGGAGACATCACACATGACGGCGGGGTGGACGTCATCAATCCCGATCTGCATATAGCCACACTGTCAAGCGACGCCAAGCTGTATATGGAGATGAAGGCAAGGCTTGGCCGCGGTTATCAGCCTTCGGAACAGAACGTCG
Organism: Deltaproteobacteria bacterium UBA1386; assembly: GCA_002305765.1. Taxonomy (GTDB): domain Bacteria; phylum Desulfobacterota; class Syntrophorhabdia; order Syntrophorhabdales; family Syntrophorhabdaceae; genus Delta-02. The sequence continues at coordinate 5,848 of DBQU01000019.1, read as the reverse complement.
ATGACGCCGATCCCATCGGCACAATTCCCATAGACGCCATTTTCTCGCCCATCAGGAAGGTGAGCTATAACGTGACCCAGGCCCGGGTGGGACGGCGGACGGATTATGACAAACTGTCCATGGAGATCTGGACCGACGGCAGCGTCGATCCCCTCGATGCCCTCTCCTTCGCGGCAAAGATCGTCAAGGAACAGATGCGGATCTTCATCAACTTCGACGAGGTCGAGGAAGCTGAGGCGGGCGAGGAAAGAGGACAGGAAAAACCCGATTTCAACGAAAACCTGTATCGCAGCGTCGACGAACTCGAACTCTCCGTGAGAAGCGCGAACTGCCTGAAGAACGCGGATATCAAGTACATAGGAGAACTTGTCCAGAAGACGGAGCAGGAGATCCTCATGACAAAGAACTTCGGAAGGAAGTCTTTGAACGAGATCAAAGAGATTCTTTCTTGCATGGGGCTTCGGCTTGGTTTAAAATTAGACAGTTTTCCGGCAAGGGAAGAACTGGATAAAATGGTTCTCAAGAAAAAAGATCACATGTAGGGGTTGATAATGAGGCATCAAAACAGAGTGAAGAAGATGAATCGAACCAAAAGCCACCGGCGGGCGTTGTTCATGAACCTCGCCAACGCCTTGTTCGATCACGAAAGCATAAAGACCACAAATCCGAAGGCAATGGAGCTCAAGAAGGTAGCAGACAGGCTGATCACCCTGGCGAAGAGAAAAGACCTTCACTCGCTGCGGCTCGCCTTTGCCTTCCTGAGGGACAAAAAAGTCGTCAGGAAGCTCTTCGGTGATATCGGGGATCGCTATACGGCCATAAACGGCGGATACACCCGTGTGGTCAAGATCGGTCTCAGGAAGGGCGATGCCGCCCCGATGGCGATCATCGAGCTGACGCAGAAGAAGGAACCGGAGAAGGAAAAAGAGAAGGGCAAGGCGAAAGAGAAGAAAGAGGCGAAGCCCGCAAAAGAGAAAAAAGAGCAAAAGGAAAAAGCGCCGGCCAAGAAGAAAGCAGCGCCCAGGAAGGAAGCAGCAGCCGGCGAAGAGGCGAAGCCCAAGAGAACGAGGAAGCCAAAAGCCGAAAAAAAGGCGGAAGAGACACCGGCAGGAACGGAAAACGCCTGAAAAGATATTGGGAGATCGTTCAACGGCAGGACAACGGACTCTGACTCCGTGAATCAAGGTTCAAATCCTTGTCTCCCAGCCAAATAAACTCAAGGGGTTACAGATCATGTAACCCCTTTCCTTTTCGAGTTGTGCTACCCCCCATGCGACCCTGGGAAGGGATTTGTGCTACCCGGAGAGGGTAGCATGAGGCTACAAATATAACCGCACCAACTGGTCCGTTTCCAAGAGTTCCTTGACTTTCTCGGGGGGGAGGATCATGCTCCCGATGTCGAGTTCACCGTTTTTCCCTGTCCACATTTCCTGGTTCTGTTCATCGGGGACGTTGGTCCACGTGACCCTGATGTCATTCGCGGGGCCCCTGTACTTCGTTGAACGGCCGCTGTTTGGATAGTACTCGGCGCCCTCGATGTCGCTGTCCGCGCCGAGTCCGTCATCGAGGCAATATCGTAGCCACCTCGCCATGTCATCCTTACCCTCGGAATACCCTAGAGTATAGAGGACGACGCGGCGCAACTGCTCGGTGCTGTAGTTCCTCCCTGATTTATTAAACGCTATTTCGTATTTAATGGTGCCCAGGAACCGTTCGTCCTTACGAAGCCGGGGCGGGATCACGACGAGGACTTCGTAAGGGATCGACACGGGGCGGTCATGGGATTTCGGGGAAATTTCGAAACGGAGAGCGACGGCCTTTCGCACTTGTTTGATGTACGCGTGGTTCCGAATCATCAGCCTCGCCGCGGAGGTGGAGTTGATCTCGTTTACGGCGTGGGAAATGACATATTTGTAGAGCGCACCGGTCGTGGGATAGCTTGCCGCCGGAGCATCCAGAATAAGTCGCAGCTCGTCGATGGAAGGTTCCCAGATGCCGATATGTTCATTTAGCGCGACGTGTTCGTACAACAGTATGGAACGCAATGAGCGCATGTGGGCAATCTCCGGGACGCCAAATTTTGTAAAGCCCAGAACGGTGTCAGCGACCAGAAAGGGCAACATTCCCGGGTCAATCTCAAAGCGAATATCGCCTTTATCGGGGTGATATTCAATTGCACTCGCCCAGCCAGTCAGACGGATCTTGCCATCGGGGTACAGCACTCGCACCTTGTCATTGTAAATGGTTTCCAGAACAACTTCGAGCTGTTTGCCGACAAGATTCCCGTCATCCCCTAAGGCCTTCGCGATGTCCACGCGGGGGACATTTATGATGACAGCCTGTCCGTCCGGGATCGAGCCGATATCAATATCCCGAGGGAGGCGGGCGATGATGGTGAGGAGGACTTTGTACTCGATAACGCCCATCTTACTTTCCGGCTGGCGGACAGCCCGGACGAGATCGTTATTTTTGATGACAATGTGCATACCATAGAATACGCGCTTCTGTTTCCTCGAGCGGCCAGCCCGGGTCAGCTTGGAAGAAGGGGAAGCAGGAACCACGTCAGCCATAATTACACCTCCTGTCTGTTATGTTTAACATTTAAAGTAGAGACTGTCAACTATGTTTATTATTGCAAGACACAACAATCGATAACATACACGTATACGATATGTGACCGTAAAATCTCTATAGTTAGCCGTAAAATCTCTACAGTTAGCCGTAAAAGCTCTACCATTGAAAAATGGAAGTCGGCTTTGTTGGCCGATTGTCTCGCTTGTGACGGCCATAAGTATTAAAAGGGTATTAAGCGGAGATGCGGTAGAAATTTGCGTGTCGCCGCGACCCTGTCCCTTCCTCCCTTCCCCTTTGTTCCGTTCCATGAGGGGCAGTAGGTAAAAGGCTTCCGTTCCATGAGGGGCAGTAGGTAAACAACGTGCTGGTTGTCGGGGAAGAGCGCCGGTCCCCTCGTGGCGCAACAGTGCAGCGCCACGTTTCGGGTTCCGGGATAGCTGATCATTGCACCGAAAGCTCAAAGACGGACAGTAGGGAAAGAACAGGAGCCAGGGGAGAAGATGCGATGCCCTCTTGTTCTTTCCCTACTGCCCCAAGAACAAGGAGTTTGGATCCCAGAGCGCTGTCCCAGGCCGTGCGAAGCCCAGGCCTGATGCTGTTACAGGACACCTCGGAGTAGTTTACCTACTGCCCCCAACGGAAAGGTGGGAGTAGTTTACCTACTGCCCCCTGTTTCTGATGGAAAGGAAAGGGGGAAAGGAAGGGGAAGGACAGCACCACGGCGCCGCGTCACCTGAGCGCCAGTTGACTTAAAGGTTTCAGAACGGCAAGTATCTGCCCGTACATCCCGTCGCTCGCTGACCTCCCCGTAATATTTCGTTCAGGCTTGTCTTTATAAACAACCGTGGCCGAGCCCCGCGGCAGTTTTGGAATGATCTCGACGATCCGACCTTTCCATTGTTCGTCCTCTTTTTCAATAACATAGTAGAACCCGCGCTCAACGATCGGGTCGGTCACGTGCAGCCGCCGGAGGACGACCTGGTCGCCGTACGCTATGGCAGGAGGATATTCATCGTCGGTGACGAGCATCAGCTCAACTTGAAGGTCAGCGAGATTCGCGATGTTGGGATTGAGCGCCAAGGCCAGGGGGACACCCTCGCTCATCGCATCCAGGCGATGCGGTTCTCCGTCCTGAAAATAAACGACTTCAGGGATCCGCCAGGGGAGGGGAGAAGATTGATCGCGCAGCAGATAGTCTAACGAAATGCCGTGCCGCATGGCCGCCTCAACAATGGCATCAAAGGGGGATGTACCCCTTGTGCGCCAAGCTGATACAGTACTTTGTCCGACCCCGATCCATCGGGCCAACTCGAGGTCTGACCTGATCCCTAGACGGATCTTAAGGTTGTCCAAAAAAGTTGAAGTAGATATTTTATCGAGCATTTCCAGACCCCCATGTTACAAATGAAATACTTCATATCTGAATAAACAATAAAGTATATTTTACCCTTGACAAGATACCACATATGTAATATATTAAGATCCAGCAATACAATATAGCAATATATTACATCGGAAAATGACGATTGTAAAGCTAAAAGGAGGTAGCGAGCAATGAATACCGACAAATTCAAAGAAATCGCAGTCAAATTAAGATCACAAAACATGCTAAGCGAGGCCAAAACCTCGGAATTATTTGAGATTCCGCAGTCAACGTTGCGGTGCTGGAGGAGTCTCGGAAGGGGCCCGAAATATTACAAGGCCGGCCGGCATGTGAAGTACGACCCCGCCGATGTGGATGCGTACTTATGTGGTAAGCCCGTGGAAACCCTGGATTCGCTGAAGCAGGAGGGCTAAGCGTGGACAACAGAGTAACCCACCACAGCGACAAGGAGATTAAAGTGATAAACAGCACAGTGGATATCGGGCTGGTCGCCGAGAGTCTGGGGTTCAAGCTTGGGAAGGACAAGAGCTCGGTGAACAGCCGAAGCTACACGCGGGACAGTGATAGGATCGTGGTCAGGAATAGCCCCCGTTACCCAGGACAGGAGTACTACTCGTTAGGGAAGTCCAGGGAGGAGGGAGACTGTGGACCAGCGTTCAATTTCGTGTATTTTCGGGAGGGCAAACAGAACATGGGGAAAACCCGCCAGATCCTCAGACCCTATATTGGGACCCTCGATGGCACGGTGCCCGTCGCGATGCGGACGACAGAGGAGGAGGCCCCGGAGGACCGTAGCGAAGAGTGGGAAGCCCTGAACGAAACTCCCCTGGCAATCAAGAAACACGTTGTCAATCACCTGTATAAAATGGGCCTGACCCGGGAGACGCTGAAAACATTCCAGGGCCTGGTTCGCGCCGACCTGTCGAGAAACGCCTGCTTCGCCTCGAGGCTCCATAATGGAAGAGTGGTCGGATGGAGCATCCGAGGAACTCAGGATAAAAAATTTCGATCAAACCACGGAACGAAAGCCCTGTTCTGGGGCCCGCAGGGAAAGGAAGCCGAGTACCTCGTCGTATGCGAATCCCCCCTCGATGCCTTGAGCTACTGGCAACTTTTCCACGAGGAGGTCGATGTCGCGGTCTCAGCCACTAGCGGTAATACCGGTGATTATATGTCGGTGTTGCTGTTGGCCAGGGAGCTTGGAGCCAAGCAGGTGATCGTGGCAACCGACGCTGACGCGGCCGGACAGAAGCAGGGTGAGGCTCTGGCGTCGGTCCTTATCGATGCCGGGATCCCCTGGTTTTATCACCGGCCGCCCGCGATAGATGGCGTGAGGGAAAAGGACTGGAACAAGTACTTATTGGCGCAACTGAAAAAGAAGGAGGCAGCATGACAACCCCCGCCTTCGCCTGCTCCTCATGCGGCTCCCCCATCCCCCCCGGCGAGGGCCATTACTCGACTCCGCACGGCCTGTTTTGTCTCTCATGCGGGCTCAGGCTCCCGATCCCGCCCGGGGCCCGGGTGACCGTTACGATCGTGGATCCGGTGGACCCCACACAGAGCCCAGCAGCAACCCCCCGCGCACAGGAGGCAACATATGGAAAATAAAAACACCAGAATCGACGACATCGAGATCCGGCCGAAGTTTCGGGACCTTATCCCGAAACTGGCGAAACACGAATTCGAAAAACTCGAGTCCAGCATTTTGGTAGAGGGCATCCGGGAGCCCCTCGCCATCGCCGTCATCCCGGAAACCAACGTCCACGGGATCACCACCACCACCCGGGTCCTGCTGGACGGCCACCATCGCCACGCCATCGCCAGGGAACATGGGTTGCCCTTCACCACCCGGGAGATCGAGTTCGAGGACGAGGACGCCGCGATCATCTG
>DBQU01000052.1 GCA_002305765.1 Deltaproteobacteria bacterium UBA1386 | reverse complement strand
TCTAGTTCTTAGACCCACCCGAGAAAGATAACTTGCTTTCCGTGCCCTTGACGAGGCGGGCGATGTTGTCCTTGTGGCGGACAATGACGACGAGGGTGATAAGGACTGCCATCACGACGAAGCTCCAGGGGGCTCCGATGAGGTACAGGCCGATGGGAACCACTGTGGCCCCGATCATGGAGGCCAGCGACACGTAGCGCCATATAGCGGCGACGATGACGAAGACGACGAAGGCCGCCAGGATGGTCACGGGACTGATGGCGAGATACACCCCAAGCGCGGTAGCAACGCCCTTCCCTCCCTTAAACCTCAGGAAAACGGGGAAAACATGGCCCAGAAAGGCCACGAGCCCTACAAGGGCGACAACGCACAGAGGAACGCCGAGAAGCGTCGCCAGCGCAACCGGCACGAACCCCTTCGCCGCGTCCAGGATGAGCGTGACAACCCCCAGCTTTTTGCCGGCAGCGCGCATGACATTCGTGGCCCCGATATTCCCGCTGCCCGTCTTCCTGGGATCGACCCCTTTGAGCCTCCCCAGCATGACCCCCACGGGAATGGACCCAAGAAAGTAGGCGAAGACCACCAGCAGCGGGTTCAGAACGAAGTTTATCAACTGATCAGGGAGCACAGAAGACAGAATAATCGATGGAACAGTGTTCTGTCAACGTTCGCTTTCCCTGTCATTCCGACGAAGGTCGGAATCCAAGAAAAAGGGAGATCGGAAACACCGCTATATCACGCCTGCGCGCCCGAATGCCGGTAAAGAAGCTCTATGTTTGACGTTCAACAGGCTGTTGATGAACTCATTTTCTCCATCATTCCCGCGAAGGCCGGAATCCGGAGATTTTTCTAACCCCTTGTTTTTCCTGGATTTCGCTTGCGCGAGTGAAGATACCGGCCTTCGCCGGAATGACCAAAGAGCACGAACCGCCTTCAGAGATCACTTTGTCAACAGCCTGTCAAACGATTCAAGCGGTTCAAGCCGCCTCTGCAATCCGTACCGTGTTCCTGTTGACAATCCCGACTGTTTACTATTATAAAAGGACTTACTTAGTGCCTGGGTGGCGGAACAGGCAGACGCAAGGGACTTAAAATCCCTCGCTCCTCGCGAGTGTACGGGTTCGATTCCCGTCCCAGGCATTGATAGTAAATCCGACTTAGCGCAAGGAAGTGTAACACCCGTTGAAATACACGGGTTTTTTATTGCCGTTTGTCCGATGAAGTGTTATATCATCTATTGAAATGCGGACGTTTTGGGGGCAGATATTCACCCAATCTGCCCCTACGAAAAACAATCTGCCCCCAAAAAGGAGGCTACAATGCCCCGACGGATAGTGCCATTATCGGATACAAAGGTAAGGAAAGCCAAACCCTCGAGCAAGGAGTATAAGCTCTTTGACGGCGGCGGATTGTACCTTCTGGTTACCCCCTCCGGCGGAAAACACTGGCATCTCAAGTATCGCTTTCAGGGCAAAGAGAAGAGGATCGGTTTCGGTCCCTACCCCGAAATATCTCTTGCCGATGCCAGACTGAAGAAAGAGAAGGCCCGCAAGCAGATCATCGAGGGGATCGATCCTTCCACGGCGAAGAAGGCAACGGGGCACACCGATGCCTCAGATACGGAGAGTTTCGAGGCCATCGCCCGCGAGTGGTACGGGAAATTCAAGACCACGTGGAGTGAAAGCCATGCCCGCCTTGTGGAGGGGCGCTTGAACCGGGACCTTTTCCCCTGGCTAGGATCCCGCCCCATCAACGATATCAAGGCCCCGGAGCTCCTGGCCGTTCTCAGGCGCGTAGAGGGGCGAGGTGCGGTATATTCTGCACATAGAATCAAAACCATTGCCGGGCAGATATTTCGGTATGCCGTGGCCACCGGAAGAGCGGAACGCGATCCCTCGGGCGACCTCAAAGGGGCGCTGCCTCCACCAGGGGGTAAGCACCACGCGGCGATTACGGAGCCCAAGGAGGTTGCGCTTCTTCTGAGAGCTATAGACGAGTACCAGGGGAGTTTCGTGGTAAGGTGTGCCCTACGTCTTGCGCCATTATTCTTTGTGCGTCCTGGGGAGCTTAGACACGCGGAGTGGTCCGAGATCGACCTCGATGATGGACTCTGGATAATACCGGCGCATAAGATGAAGGAGATGAAACAGGACCATATCGTCCCGCTGTGCTCCCAGGCCGTGCAGTTACTGACAGAGCTCAAGCAGCTTACGGGCACCAGCAGGTATGTGTTCCCTTCTGGCAGGTCATTCACGCGGCCGATGAGCAACAACGCCATCCTGGCGGCGCTCAGATACATGGGATATGACAAGGAGAGAATGTCCGGTCATGGCTTCAGGGCGATGGCGCGGACCATTCTCGACGAGGTCCTGCTGGTGCGACCGGATTTCATAGAGCACCAGCTCGCCCACGCGGTGAGAGATCCCAACGGCAGGGCCTACAACCGGACAACATACCTCCCCGAGCGACGGGAAATGATGCAGCTATGGGCGGACTATCTTGACGGGATTAAGCAGGGAGCGACGGTGTTGCCGATA
>DBQU01000115.1 GCA_002305765.1 Deltaproteobacteria bacterium UBA1386 | reverse complement strand
CGAAGGCCGGGATCCAGGAAAAGCTCACTCGCCGCAGGAAGTATTCCGGCAAAAGCATTCGAAAGGTGCCAGGTGAGACGGCCAAACCTTTTCCTGCAAAGTCCTTCCTCGCTGGCGATCTTTCCTGGATTCCGGCCTTCGCCGGAATGACGGAGAATCTGTCCAGGTCGTCCGGCGACGTCATTATCGTTCCAGATGCCAGGCAATAGGATAGCAGGTATCATTGGCCGGTTCCAACAACTTGTTGCATTGGTCATCATCCTTCTCATCGGTCTCTTTACTTCTTGCCGCCTTCGAGATATTTCAGTCTTTCCAGGACTCCGTTCCTCTGCGCGTCCGATGGCTTTGCCAGGCTGAGATACTGTCTGTAGTACTTCACGGCCTCTCCGGTCTGGCCGAGGTTGTCCTTAACGACGGCGTAGGAGAGATAAAGAAGCGGGTCTCTCGGGTTGCTCTTTATCGGCGCCTCCATGATCTTCTCAGCGTCCTGGAATCTGCCCTGCGCCCGCAATACCGCGCAGAGATTCATGTAGGGTTCGAGTCCCTTTGGGTCGAGGGATATGGCCTTGCGGAAATACTCTTCCGCCAACTGGGCCTGCCCTTCGGACATCATGACGAGGCCTATGTTGTTGTATGCCTTCGGGTACTTGGCGTCGTATTCGAGGATCTTTTTGAAGTAGGAGAGAGCCTCCTTCTTGTTGCCTCGCGATGCCGAGATGACGCCCAGATTGTTCAGAGATTCCACGTGGTTCGGCCTTCTGCCAAGAATATCGTTGAATATCCTGGAGGCGTCGCCTGTCCGACCGGAGTTTATTGCCCTGAGAGCTTCGTTGTACTGGGCATCTATCCATTCGTCGTCGGTCCTTTTGGCCCTCGTCCGTCGTATCGGTTCCTCCTCGGGCTCGTCCATGTCTTTCTGATAAGTACCGGCGACCACCCGCGGACTTCCGGCTGTTCTCACATCCCGCCGTTCTGCCGGGCGTGGGGATGGCACCACTGACGGTTTCTTGCCGCCTTCGGCAGACCTCAAAGCGGATGGCGTCTTCGCGCTATCAGGCCTGTTTATCTCCTTCTTCGCGAAAGTTTTCTGCGGTGGCGACGGGCTTGCTTCTCTACTTTCGGTCAGAGATTGGGGCTTCACTGCAGCTGCCGCCGTCCCGGCCTGCGGTTTGACTGGCGGCCCGGGAACGCTCTGCGCCGAACCGGGCGTCTTTGCCGCTCCCGCGGGGGAGGACACCGGGATCTTCGGCTGCTGCGGGGGCGGGGTCTTCCCCCTATGGAAAGCCGGGATGTAGAGATAGGCAACCACCGCCACGGCGATCAACAGAACCACGGCGATCAACGCGACGGACGGTTTTTTTTTAGCGCCTGCCTGGTTGTTGCCTGAGGGAATACCGGCGGAATTTCCCTTTCTCTGTTCCTGCGCCTTCTTCAGGGCGTCATGGATTATACTCATCTATGCGTACCCTCACCTGACGTAAATGATCTTCGGGGTCAGAAACACGACGAGTTCGGTGTTTCTCTTTTCTTCCGTATCCATCCTGAAAAGCTGGCCCAGGATCGGGACGGAGCTCAATCCCTTTATGCCTGTCCTGTCCTTGAACTTTCTCTCCTGGATCAGGCCGGCTATCACCACGGTTTCGCCGTCCTTTATCCGGACGATCGTGTCGGCTTCCCGAGTCGTGATGACAGGCACCCTGCCCTCCGAGTCCGGATTAGGAGAATTGACATAGCTCGAGATCGTCGAGTACACGGGATGCACGCTCAGTATGATGTTGCCGTTCTCGTCGATCTGCGGGGTCACGTCGAGGACAATGCCCACGTTTATGAATTTCGGGGTGTATGTGGCGACGGGAGTGGCGCTTCCACTGGTGTAGGCCAAGGCTTCGTCGAAGTAGACCTCCTGCGTCGTCGCCTTGATAACGGCCCTCTGGTTGTTAAGCGTCGATATCTTCGGACTCGAAAGCACCTGCGTCTCGTATTCGGATTGCAGCGCTTCGACGTAGGAATTGGAGATGTCGAGTTCTCCCGAAGAAGGAGAACCGACAAAGAAACGGAACACCGGTTGCGTGATGGAAAAATCGGCGGGCGTAGTGAAGTTCTGTGTAACGCTGATGTTCGCGAAGCTCCCAACCCTTGTGTTCACGAGCCTCCAGTTGATGCCCTGCCGCGACCCAACGTTCAGTATCACCTCGACTATCTTCGCTTCGATGAGGATCTGCCTGTGCATCGGCTTTTCAAGACCATCGAGGAGCATGGAAACCCGTTTCAGGTTCTTGGGGTAATCAGCGACCATGATGGTGAACGCCTGCCTGTTTATCGCAAACTTTCCATCCGCGGACAGCATGGGCTTCAGGTTGTCCTCAAGGCTCTTCCACAGATCCGATTCGGTCTCGCTCTTTATCTCGAGTGTCTTGTCCTCGCTGCTCGTGGTACCAGAACTTGTCGTGGTGCTGGACGAACCCCCCTCCTTCCACGTCACTCTGCTTGTTGCCGTCTTTTTCAAAGAAAGGTAGTTGATGGTGAATATCTTGGTTTCCACCTTGGGCTTGGAAACGTAGACTGTCCTTTCGTCGATCTTATACGCATAGTTCAGCGGTTCAAGAATATATTCAAGCGCTTTTGGCAAAGTAACCTGCTTGAGATCGACAGTGGTGAGGCCCTTCACGTCCGGCTCGACAACAACATTGTAGTCTGTCTGTTTTGCGATAGCGCGAAGGATATCCTTTACGTCCGCTTCGCGGAGCGAGAAAGAATAGAGATCTTCGGCCTGCTTCGCCGCCGCTTTTGGTTCCTTGTCCACCTGGAACGAAACCGGGCTCGGTATATCGGGCGGTTTCGTCGTGGTCTTCTGCGCCGCTTTCTCAGAATGCGCGCAGGAAAGAAGAAAGCAGAGCAAGACTAAAGGGATCCATTTCATCTTCATTTGGCCCTCTCAGTGGCTTTTGGTTTTGTCGTGAGTGCCTCCCCGGTGGTGATGGCATCGGGGTCTGCAAGTGTCAGGGTGCGCCTGACGGAGCCGCGGGCGAGCACCACCCTGTCCCTGCCTATCTCCACGACCTTCTCGTTCCCTATCATATCGCCCTTTCTGACCACATCACGGTCTATAACCGCGACCCTGTCGCCGCCCCGCTCGAGAATCGCGGCAAGCCTCACCGCTGTGCCCTCTTCCCGGCCCCTTTTCCCCTTGATGACAGGAAGCATGAAGGGGTCCGATGACCAGCTTACCGCCAGTTTGTCGAACTGCGGTTTCACGGCGGGCACAGCCACCTCAGGTTTCCCCGGCGACTGCGGCGCCGGGACTTGTTGCCCCGGGGCCTGCGGCGTCTGGGCCTGCTGCCCGGCTGGGGCCGGTGGAGCGGTCTGCGCTGCCGGCTGGGGCTTCGCGGGCGGCTGTGTCTGCGCCTGGGCGGGTGCAGTCGGGGGAACAGGGCCTTTCGGTTTCTTCTTGCCCGTGAAGAAGTGGACGTACCCCGCGATCAGGAGCAGGACAATGCAGAGGATGAGGACGGGTTTACTTACCTTCACGCGCTCTCTCCTTCAGGGCCTTGAACTCTATGACAAACCGGCCGGAAAGGACCGGGTATTCCTTCTCATCGCAAGCGATCCTTGCCTGCTTGATGCTCCCGTAGGCCGGCCGTGCCGACAACTCCTCGAGGAACTTCCCCATGTCAAGGAATCTCCCGTTGATACCCAACTCAAAGACGGGATGCACAATATTCTTGTTCGAAACCTCCATCGACTCGTACTGGCCGCTTAAGCGCTCCAGGCTCATCCCCTTCAGCTTGGCGGCCTGGACAACACCCGCCATGTATTCCCCCATTCTGCCGACTGCGGGGGCACGGGTGAGAAACTCATCATAGGACTTCTTCATGGTCTCCTGGGTCTGCACCTGTTGGGTCATGGTCACCAGGCTTGTCTCCAGGGCCTTGCGCTCCTGCAGTACCGCACTGAGTGAGTTCTGCGCCTTTTTTGCCTGCGCGTTTATGGGTATATAGACCGCGAACACCCACAGGAGGATGATCGCGACAGCAGGGCCCGCCAACCATAGAAGGTTCTTATAGCTCATGTTTCGCGCACCTCGCGGACAACGCAAATTCCATCACTGCTCTTCCCCGCACCATCTTGCTTTGCTTGTCCAGAACCTCGACCTGGCGTATAAAACCCGAACCGTTAAGGGACAGCACAAAATCAAAGAATGTGAGCTCCAGGGCATCGGCATCGGCGAAAATGTATCCCCTCAATATCAGTGGATATTCGTTCTCTGAGAGTTTCTGCCCTTCATCCCCCCTCGCCTCGGTCGTCTTCGCCGGAGGGGTTGGTGGGGGCGCAGAGCCAGAAGCCTGTTGAGCCTGCCCGGGCGCCGCAGAGGCATCGACCGGGAACGGCTTCCCGAATTCTATCGATTTGAGGTAGACGCCGCTCGGGGTCTTCGACGAGAGATATTTGAGGAGCGTCACGAAGGTAACGTCCTTCTTCTGGATCTCGTTGCGTATGAAACTGATATCTCCGGGGTCCATGAACGTTTTGACCGTCTTGAGCCCCAGGCCCTCGATGCCTTTCTTGATCTGCTCCAGCGTACCTTTCTCGGCCTTCAGCCTCAGGTCGGCGTTCATTGAGGTACGCCACATCCCAAGGGAGAGAAGGATCAGGACCGCGGCGATCATCACCGTGCCCAGCATTGCGAAGCGCTTGAGGATCTTGCTCGTCTCGCGCCTCTTCGCCCCTTCCGGCAGGAGATTGGGCAGGACATCGAGGTTCATGCACAACGCCTGGGCAGGGATGTATTTCTCCTCGATGGGGTGCAGCGTCGCAAGACGGTCCACCTGCTCCACCAGCATCTCCTCGAGTCTTTCCATGAACCTGGGAATATTCGCGCCCCGTCCCGTCACATACACCTGGGTGACGGCCTTGTCGGGGTAATGCTGGTTGTAGACGCTGAAGGTGCGCTGGACCTCGCCGGCAAGGCGCTCGAAGGGTATCTTGAGTATCTCCGTTAGCTCTGCATCGAAACCCCTTTCGCGCTTGTACTGCTCAGCCTCATCATAGGACAACCCAGGTCCGCTCATAAGGGCGTCGGAAAAACTCTCCGAGGCCGTAAGAATCTCCCGGGCAAACATGAGACGGCGTCCGTTCGCGATGTAGAGCCCCGTCTGTCTTCCTCCGATATCGACCACGGCAACGGACCTTTCACCTACCTCCCCCAGCGCGTACACATAGGCGAAGGCGATGTCGGTGACAAGAACGACGTCCCGGAAACCGGCGTGCTGAAAAGCGGATTGAATTCGCTGGATAAATCCCTTCGAGGTCCCGACAAAGAGGACCTCGTCCTTCATGACCCCCTTTTCTTCCATTCTTCCCAGCATCATGTGCTCGTACACCATGTCATCGAGGGACATGGAAAGGACCTTCGCGGATGTCCAGTTGAGGGCGTCCCGTTGTTCTTTTTTCGGGAGAATAGGTATGGTGAAGGTCTTCTTGATAATATCCGGGGACGAGACACCCACGGCCACTTCCAGGTCCGTGCCTTCCTTCATCCGGATATCTTCGAGGATGAGCTTTAGGTCCTCGAAATCCCCCTTGTAGGGATAATCACCCTGCGAGGTGATAACGCTGTTGCCCGCCGAGCCCTTGCACCGCACGTACTTGACGCTGACGGTCCCTATATCCACACCAAGGATATCCAAACTCACCCCGTACTATCTGACGGAAACGGTATGACCGGTCTCATGCCGCAAGTGGTACTAATACCATAAAGAGCAGTGATATCAAATAGTTGCTGATATATCCCAAGGTGGCTAATCAATATTTGACCATATCTGCCGATAATTCCCATAATTATAAGTTCTTTTATATGGTTTTCACGAAAATATGTCAACACTAAAATACCCGCTCCCTGCTTGCTGCACATCCTTCGGTCGGGCAGGAATGGAGGCGGTTCGCATTATCCCCTGGAACTTGGAAACTGGAACTTGAAGCCTTCTTCACGTCTCGGAAGATGGCTCTATGAGGTTGAGCTGGATCATCTTCCGGACCAGCTTGTAGATATCTTTCTTGTCGCCTTGCTTTCGTATGCCGACGGCTGCGATAACAACAATGATGGAGGTGTCCTGAATCCTGTAAATGACATGGTACTGCTGGCCGGCCGCACGTACGCTGCGATAACCACTCAATTCTCCGAGCAATGGTTTGCCCTGCTTTTCGGGATCGTCCCCCAGCCGGTCGATCCTTTGCACGATCTGCCGCACAATGCGGCGGTCCTTCATTCCTTTGAGCATTTCAAGGGCCGCGGGCGTGATCTCGATCCCGTACCTCAACCCTCGATCTCCTTTTTGGCAACATCCCAGGAGACCGTCTTCCCTTCCCTCGCCTCTCTTATGCCCTGGCGCAGGGATGTCATCAACTGTTCATCACCCATGATCTCCAGCGTCTCATAGATAGCCTCAAACAGCTCCCAGCTCATAATGGCAAGAACCGGCTTGCCCCTGCGGGTAACGGCAATGGCATTATCTTCCATGCGGCCTTCCAATTCCTCAGGCAGTGACGTCAACTTCCTCCGCGCCTCCATCATCGGTAATGTTTCCATGCTCACCTCTCTACTACAAAGTACTTTGTAGAGTACATATTACTGTACATTTCCATTTGAGTCAAGAAATCGTCCCCTTTCCTGTTTCCCATTTCAAGCACATTGACACAATCTGCGATGACGGGTATGCTCTGTATGCATGGTATACAAGAGACCTTTACGAACACGGAAGGGGCGCAAAAACCGGAGCCCGTTAGCTCCCGGGTCCTGAAGAACCTGCTGTCCGGTATAGACGAGATCGCAGGGTTGAAAGAAGAACAGGGGGAGATAGTCAGAGAGGGATGAAGAAAGGCAGGATAAACCCGACGCGGACAAGAGGAAAAGGTTTCACGTCGATAGAGCTTGTCGTCGTCATCGTGGCCCTGAGTCTGCTCAGCGCCTCCATCATCATCAAGAACCCATTCGCCATAAGCGACTACAGTTCCATAGCCGCCGACCAGCTCATCGCGGACATACAGTATGTGCAGATGCGGGCGATGGGGATGAGAACTAAACAGGCCATCGAACTGCGTGTTGATGCAGGCGACTACGGCGTATACACTGTGGCAGGAGCGCGAAAGAAACTGCCCGGTAATGTGAAAGTGACAGGGACCACCTTTGCCTTTGCCGGTCCAATAACATTCAACTCGATTGGAGAACCGGACAATTCTGGCACGATAGACCTGTCGTGGGGCAAGACGGCAGGAGGACAGACGATCAAGGTTTACGCTTCCACGGGGAAAACAATCATTGACTAGGATGAACAACAGAGGCTTTACGCTGATCGAACTTGTTATGTTCATAATAATCGGCGCGATCTTTTTGCCTGCTTCCATGATCGCATTCACAAGTGTCATGAGCAATTATTCAAGACCGGATTATTATGTGAAGGCGAGATTCTATGCTGACAAGAGAATGGCAGAGATCACGAGTACGCCGTATGATAACGTTACAGCAGGGAACTTATCATGCTATACCACTTCTTCTCCTGTTGATTCTGATTTTAGAATAGAATGGGCCTCTGACGACACGTACAAGACCGCGTGCCGTATTGAGACGATCAATCCCTTTGACTTAAGCACAAAATCCCCGACGAGCAGTTATTATAAAAGGGTCACCGTAACAGTCAAGCATTCTGACCTACTAATTGATGAGATCTCAATCATTATCACGAGAAGACCGAACATGCCATGATGATCTGGAGTGAAAATAAAGGCTTTACTATTATAGAACTCGTTACGGTAATAGTCGTACTCTCTATTCTCGGCATATTCACTTTCTCTTTTATGGACAATGCCATACGAACTTACAGGCTCGTCAAGGAACAGAGCCCCCTCTACGCGGACGGCGCCTGTATTATGGAGCGGATCACCCGGGAGTTGAGTGATGCGACTGTCATTAGCACAACAGACGTCCCGCAGTATCCATCATGGTCGAGCGTATTGAAGTTCAACACACCAGCGCATCCTTACCGCTCCGCCAAAGAAGTAACTTTTAAACAGAGTGGCAGAGATTTGGTTAGGAACGAAAACTCGGGTGAGTTTATTCTTGTTGGTAGCAACATAAATATACCAGCAGACGCAACCGACTACGGGTTTAGAGTAACAAGGAATCCCCCTACTGGCACCGGCCAGGAAACCATCACGGTTGAACTCAAACTAACCAGTCTTAGCGATCCCTCCATCCCTCCTTTTGTGCTGAGAACAACGGTTATTCCGAACAACTACGACAGCAGCTACGGTGAAACTGGCAGGTCATTTGGCGGCAACTATTATGAAACGATTCAATAACGATAAAGGCAGTATGCTTGTCATCCTCGTTATCGCCATGACGGTGATAGCGATTCTTGGCGCCGCCTTCGTATCTATGGTGAGTTCAAAGCAACAAGGCTTCACGCTTTTGCTCAACGGCCAACGCGCTACCATGATAGCCAGAGCAGGTGTTGAATGGGCGATACGTTTCGCATCAGAAGGAAATAACGTGAACGTTAGTAACATGCCTTTTGATCCGGACAACCCCAACGAAGGCTCATTCAGCTCGAGTCTGAATGAAAATGGGGATGTTCTGACCGTTGATGGCACGTATCAGGGAACCACACAAAGAATAACTCTTTCAAATTTTAACCGATATTCGAAGATCCCCGATGTCAGTTCCTCTCTGTCCATGGCCAGTTTCAAGGTGGTGGAATCGACGACCGGTCGATCGGTCGCCGTGGACAAGACCGGCATAATACACCTTGGCCTTAAGACACAAAACACTGCCGGCGCTGTTTGGTATGGCGGGAACAGTACCGCCGGGAATTGCGTGGATGGGGTTTGTGATTTCGGAAGCGGTTTCAGGGCCTATTTCGTGTTTCAGTATGCCCCTGGCTCCACGGGTGATGGTTTTACCTTTGCAGTAACCTCCGGCAACAATAGTAACAACACCGCGACTTCTATCGGCGGCGATAGCCAGATGGGAGAGCTCATGGCATATGGCGGTGATTCGCGGTCATACAGTGGCGGTTACATCACCTCATTCGTGGATGGCGCCGGAAAAGGTTTGAGACCGCCAAAGTTTGCCGTCGAGTTTGACATCTATTCGAACACAACAGGTTGCACCGATTCCTGCAGTGGTAGGTGCGACCCTTCAAACGAACAGCATATGGCATATGTCTTCTGGGGCGATGATGATAGAATTGGCTGCAAGGATGCTTACACCAGATGGATGAGTTCGTTTTCTTTCCTTGCCAATACGGTAGTCTACGGAACGGCTGGAGGGAATACCTATCTGTATAGATCGTTGGGCGACCTGGCGACAGGGACAACCGAGCCAGGCTGGCCTTCAGGAAAAGGCAGCACTGTTGCGGAATCGGGTGTGCAATGGCAGGAGTGTTCGTGGAGGGCATGGCCAACGAGCTATAGTCAGGGTGAGGTTATTGCTCCAAGCGCTTCTTATATACCTACTTCAGCTAACGGATACTTTTTCCGGGAGTCAAGATCTGGAACCCAGGCGACTGGTTTATCGGAACCGGACTGGAAAGACTGTGTTCTGTCCGGATTCGCGTGCATTGACAACCAGGCAAGGTGGCAAAATGCAGCCTCTTACGGTTCACCTCTGATATCCCTTAATTACGCCACAAACTCCCGTACCTACGATGATAACAAACACACGACCATTACCGGGACCAACGCGGGGGACAGCACAGCAAACACCGGCCCGACAAACAGAAGACCTTCCACACCCGCAACGTTAAGCGACAGTTATTACACAAGCTTGGCCAACCCGACCACCTGGCTGGCAGATACGGCAAGCTCCTCAACGGTGAATCGCACATATGCCTACAGGATGGAGGTGGTTCGAAACAGCACGACGGGAACCTATCAAATAAAATCATGGATACAAACCTGTGATCCCTCCTGGACCGCATCGACCGCTTACGCGGTCAATGATCTTATCAGGCCCACGGCAAGCAATGGATACTATAACAAATGCTATTATCTTGCTTCAAATGCCGGAACAAGCGGTACCATCCAACCGGCCTGGTCTGAAACCGGGACAGTCACCGACGGAACGGTCACGTGGAAACCGGTCTGCACATGGAAGGCATCTCACGAGTACGGCATTGACGAGCTGATCAGG
>DBQU01000006.1 GCA_002305765.1 Deltaproteobacteria bacterium UBA1386 | reverse complement strand
GGGAATTCTCCGACAGGCTCCTAGTTGTTCGCAATGTATTCGTTCAGCCCCTTCACATCTCTCCTGTACGCCTGCAGCAGGAGTCTATGATGCCCATCTAGGCTAGGCTATCAGGAACGCGCACATTTTTCAAGGACAATGCCCGCGCTTCAGCCATCGGGGATCGATGCAGTCTTTGCAGTTGCTTTTTCGTTATATAGTGTGCTATATAACGACAAGAGATGGGCTCAATTCGGCAGCAAGTTGGAGAGGAAATGATATGGACATTCTGACGGAATTGATCGGGTCCCTCCGGGAAGATGCACCGGTTGGGGAAGTACGAAGGGGATTGCACTGGACCGCCGTGGTGAGCAAACGATGCGGCCTGGCTTCCATGCTGGGTTCGGCGGGAGGATGCAATCACGAAATGACAGGAGGCATGGAAAGGTCTTTCACGGAGATGACGGCCCTCGAACTCGCCCGCGACTGCAGCCTGAGCAATGACACGGCCCTTTTGTCCCTCGGCCTTGCGGCCGTCAATTCCCTCATCGATGTCGATATGAAGAAGTGCGGTGACTCGGAGGGACTGCAGCTGGCGGGAGAAATGGGCAAGGGAAAGAACATCGCCGTTATCGGCCATTTCCCGTACCTTGCCGATGTGGCCAGGGTCGCCCGGAACCTCTGGGTGATCGAAAAGAGACCGCATCCGGGTGATTTCTCGGAAGAGCAAGGCAAAGATCTTATCCCTCAATCCGACATAGTCGTCATCTCCAGCACCACCATCATCAACCGAACCCTCCCGGGCATCCTTGGACTGTGCAGGGAAGGGGCCGTCAAGATGCTCCTCGGGCCAAGCACGCCCCTGACGGAATCCCTCTTCGACCTGGGCATGGACATCCTCTCGGGAAGCGTCGTGACGGATAAGGACAGTGTGCTGAGATCGGTGAGCGAAGGGATCAGTTTCATGCAACTCAAGAAGAGAGGAGGCGTCCGCTTCGTCACCATGGTCAAGGACTACGATGACATTCTTCGAAGGCTGAAGGGATAAGAAAGTGCCCGTACCACCCGGCGTCTTCCCCCGGCATAGCCGTTTCATAATCCAGCGGCCGTTCATCGCTGGACCTCCGATACCCCCCCTGCTCACCCCTGTTGACATCCTGCTTGAGCAGGGGGGTTAACCCACTGCTATCATGAAAAGGTCTCAGACACCTTCGCGGCGGGCCTGCCGTATCCAAATCTTCAGGACATCGCTTCCCATCTTTGTCTTGACGTGAAAGCCTGCTGGGAATACTATTTCCCCGATGTCATTCCTTCTCCACATCATAAAGGTCGGCAGCACCTATCCCGCCATAGCAGCCAGGTTCGGTGATTTCGAAAGTTGGATCGCAGACGGGCTGAGGCTGGCGACGGTGGAGGTCCGTGTCGTCAACGCCAAAGCTGGCGCCGAACTACCCCATCCGGCAAAGTCTGCCGGGATCATTGCCACAGGGTCTCATTCGATGATAACCGATGATCCCCCGTGGAGCCTGACAGTGGAGAAGTGGATACCCTCTGTCATCCGGGCCGGTATTCCCTTTCTGGGGATCTGTTACGGTCACCAGCTTCTCGCCAGGGCCGCAGGCGGCGAGGCCGGCTATCATCCTGCCGGGAAGGAATTCGGCACTGTCCCCGTACACCTGCTTCCCTCCTGCGCCGACGATCCGCTGTTCGCGTCCCTTCCCGGGACCTTCCCCGTCCATGCCACCCACTCCCAGTCGGTCCTCCGCCTCCCCCCGGGAGCCGTCCGCCTCGCGGGCAGTTCCCATGAACCTAACCACGCCTTCAGGCTCCACAACGCCTGGGGAATACAGTTCCACCCGGAATATACGGCTGATATCATGAGATCATACATGACCGCGGACGCCCAGGACCTCGAAGCGGCAGGCGTGAACGTGACGGACCTCTTGGCGGCAGTTGTCGAAACCCCTCATGCGGCCCGCGTCCTGACCAACTTCGCCCGCCTCATCGAAGCACGGTAAAGACCGTAAAAAAACCGCTTGAATGGTAAAGGCAGAAGACCGGGATGCGATTGCACGACCAGACCCCGCAATCCTGCAGGACCTGCCTACTGTCTTCCTCCCCGTCTTTGGCTTCTAACCCTCAAGCGGCTCAAGCGGTTTTCACGGTCTTTCCCCGCCTTTAAAACACCGCCTGGCTTATCGTGCTCATGGCGATCTTGGCCGGGGTGGCGAGGTCGAAGCGTCGTATCACCTCGTCGCCTATCATTCGCGCCGCCTCTTCGTATCTCACGCGGTCCGTGTTGATTACGATATCGTACAGGAGAGCGTCGTCGATGTCGGCGTCGAAGTTGTCCTTCAGATACCGCTTGCGGCCCTGGTCTTTCTTCTTTATATAATTGGTCGCCGTCTTCAGATCGTAACCGAAGACCTCCCGCGCCCTCTCGACCCTCCTCTCGAAGGAACCGACGAGGCGCACGTGGAAGACGTTCGGCAGGTCGCGCGTGACCATGTTCGCTCCCCTGCCCACCAGGATGCAGTTCCCTATCTGGGCGAGGCGCAGTATCGTGGCGTTCGTGCGTTCGACGAGGGTCCACGTGTTCGGATGAAGTCCGATGAATTCCTCAACCGCGTCGGATATCGTCCCCTTGTGGTCCTCCTTCATGAACTCCCCGACCCGGCTCTTCAGGTTGAACACCTCGAGCACCTTCGTAACGAGCTTCTGGTCGAAGATCGTCCATTCCTCATGGCTCGGGACCTTCGTTCTCAGGTAGCCCGCCAGCTCCGAGGAAACGGTGAGGCCCCCTGCTCCCTCCGCTCGCGAGATCGTTATCGCAGGTTTTGAGGGTTCGCCGGAAAGCCTTTTTCCCTTCTGACCAAAATGACGCTCGATGTAAGACTCACACTTATCAGAGGTTATGTTTTCCCACATACGAAACCCTCCTCTCGTTAAAGTGTTCTCTGATGCCCACCCGTCCGTGGACTATTGCCCCATCGCCCCTCTCTTATTTAATGTGTATAGCCGACAGGCCGCCCTTTGTCAACCGACGATATTGTGCACTTCTGCACGAAACACAAGACCCTCTCACACTCGTTCGGTGCCTTCATTGCGGGGCTGGAGCCGAGACAAAGGCCCAAGGATTTGCCTCTCACCCGTTCCTCGCTTCGTTCGTCTCTCGAGTTCACAGAGGTCGCAAAGAGAGGAGAAAAGAGAGAAAAGAATACTCAAAACTTTTTTTGCCTCCTGTCGAAGACGGGACGCAAATGCGGCCAGAGCCTGGCGGGAGCCGGGGTCTGGCCGCGTCTTTTCTCTGCGCGCTTTCTTTATACCCTCTGTGCCCTCGAGCGAAGCGGGCGTGAGGCAAGTCTTCTAGGACGCCTTCTCTCCCTGCGTCCCGCTTTTTTCCGCTATGCCGGCAGCGTCGGGTTCGTTGACCGATCTTTTGAAGCTTCTGATGCCTTTGCCGATGGCGCCGCCTATCTCCGAGAGCCTTCCGGCGCCGAAGATCATGAGGGCGATGACCATGATGATTATGAGTTCCGGCATACCAAGTCCAAACATATCACTACCTCCTTACTTTGCCTTGCCGCCTGCCGCGGGTTTTGCCTGCGGCCCTTCGCCGAAGGGGATCTTCATGTTGAAGTTCTTGTGGCAGTCAAGGCAATAGATCTTCGATGCCTTGTGGGCGCCGTGGCATACGGTGCAATTGACGGTCCCCAGATGTGACTTGTGGGGGTTCCTGTCCGGAAAATCCTTCGGTTCCGTCTTCTTCGCGAGCTTCTCCTCGTCTCCGTGACAGGCCAGGCAGCGGGCGTTCTCGACGGAATCGCCCTGCTCGGGGACCTTTCCTTCATGGCACGCGGAGCACGTGACATTCTTCTTTCCGTGGTGGGCATCAAGGTACTTCGAAGACGACCAGGAGGCAAAGATCTTCTTCGTCTCTTCCATGCCCTCTTTCGAGAGGACACCGAGGTTTGCCTTCGTCCCCTTCACGCCGAGGGTCTTGCCCGGCTTCCATGTGTGGCAGGCAAGACAGTCCACTTCGGCACCCGGCTGTGCATGGGAAAGGTGCAGCCTGGCCGCGTAGGGCTTCGGCTTGGCCTTGGCCTCCTTGTCGGGAGCGTGGCATTTCGTGCACGCGGTCACATCCTTCCCGGTGACGGGCGGATGCGCCTTGGGAAGCAGGGAGGAAAATTCGCTGTGACAGGCAGCGCAGGATTGCTTCGAGGCGGAATCTTTCGAGGCCGCCCCGGCATGTCCCCCTGAAAGCACCAGCACTAGAAACAAGGTTACAACATATAGTGTTCACAAGCGTTCTAGTCATGCGTCACGTCCTGATGACTTTTGATGCCGGGAAAGGCAATGCGCGGACGATGATCCGGCATTGCCTTTCCCGTGTGGACATTATTTCTCTTTCGCCGCGTTGGCCCCTGCTATCCTGCCGAAAACGATGCAGTCGGGAATAGCGTTGCTTCCGAGGCGGTTGGAACCGTGGATACCGCCCGTCACCTCACCGGCAGCGTAAAGACGCGGGATCGGAGCGCCCCATATGTCGATGACCTGCGCATCCTTGTTTATTCTCAATCCGCCCATCGTGTGGTGAACGGCAGGCCACTGGGCTATACCGTAGAAGGGACCCTCTTCCAGGAGTATCATGCTCTTCGTCATCGGCTTATTGTACTCCGGGTCCTTTCCGTCCTTAATGTACTGGTTGTGTTTCTTGATCGTGTCCTGAAGGACGTCCGCCGGCATCTTCAGCTTGCCGGCCAGTTCGGCGATCGTCGCGGCTTTGATGAAGCGCCCCTTCTTGATGCCCTTCTCGACTTCCTCCTTGGTACCGCCCATCTTCGTGACCATCTGCTCGTTGAATATGGAGTATGTCGGTTTGTCCCCCAGCTTGATCTGGGCAAAGGAACACACGTCGCGTCGTTCCAGTTCGTTGACGAACCTTTTGCCCTTCTTGCTGACGTACACGAGACCGTAGCCGACGCCGTTGAAGGGGTAGACGGCAGGCGTATCGAGGATGCCTGTTTCCGGTTCCGCGAAGGGATAGAGCTGAATGAAGGCGAGCTGCAGGGAATCAGCCCCGATGGACTGGGCAAACCGGAGCATTTCGCCCGTTGCGCCGGGGTGGTTGGTGCAGTTGAACTCGGGGACGATGCCGGGGTTGAACGCCGCGCGCATCTTGATGTCCCTGCTGAACCCGCCTGAAGCCAGAATGAGGGCCTTCTTTATCTTGATGTTCTTCTTCCCTTTCGGGGTCTTCACCTCGACTCCCGCGACGGGGCTGTTGACGTCTTTTCTCCAGATCCAGGTGACTTCGGTGCCGAGCCTCACCTTGGCTCCCTTGCCTTCGGCGATCTTCTTGATCGCTTCCGTGTATCCGCGCCCCACACCCTCAACGCAGGTGTGTGTCCTGTAAGCGGTGTGGCCTCCGGCCCTCGTGACCGTTTGCCTGATCTTCAGGCCGCCATCCTTGATCATCCAGTTGAGTGCCGGTGTCGCGCCCTTTGCCAGGATCTCCACCAGGTCCGGGATACCGTAGAAATCCCCACCCTTCAGGGTGTCCGCCTTGTGCTGCTCCACGCTGTCGTTGCCAAGGTTCAGCTTCTGGCGAAGATGGTATTCGTCGTCCCAGGACGCGTACACGCCGCCGTTTATAATGGAGTTGCCGCCGTATGTGGGCATCTTTTCGAGTATCACTGCCTTCGCGCCGGCTGCCGCCGCCTCTGCCGCCGCTGCAAGCCCGGCAAAACCGGAGCCCACGATCACGACATCGATCTCCTCATCCCATTTTTTCGGCAACTGGCGAAGTGGAGCCGCTTCCGCCTTGCTGCCCGTCAAATGAAACCCAAAGGCCCCGGCTGCTGCAACGGCGCCTATGCCGAGCGAGGTCTTCAGCAGATCACGCCTGTTCATTGCGAGCCCTTCTTTCTTTGTCTCCGTCGCGCTGGAACTCTTGTTCTTTCCATCCTTTTCCATGTGAGTCGCTCCTTTCAGCTATATGTGATTGAGATACATTCCACAATAATCCAGCCTGTGAAGGCAGTCGCATATTCCGTGCCATATGATAAATTTCATAATATCAACATGATACAAACACACGTCATTATTACTGTGAAATATGACGGCGATTGCCTGATGAATGTGTCAGTTCCAAGGGCTACTATCGCATTTGACAGTGTTATTACAGGCATCGTCCCGGTTTCGGCCCCAAACCAGTTCGACGAAGCGCGATCTGAGACCCTTTCACTTTCTCCCCGCCACAAAACCTACAAAAACTGTACGGTTATGCACTAGGAAACTCACATAGCATGTTTTCATAGCGTCTTGCGGCCTATCTAGTGGTTTATTTTTTTTGTAACACAGGGTAGAGTGTTGAGGAGAGAGCGACAGCTGATGGATAAAATGGAGAGATTTCCCTACTGCTTGAGGTCGGCGCTGCAGGAAAGCCGGTTCGAGAACATCCTCGACTCAAACATGTTCACCGCCTATATCCCGAGGGACGCGGATATCCCCCGCTTCGCCGACCCCCGCCGATCCTCTCTCAACATGGGGACGTATCGTCAGCCGGGTCATGTGCAGTCCCGGTATATCAACCAGGTCTTCAGCTGCATCGGATACATCAAGCGCGTTCATGATCTGGACCACCTGAAATACCTTCCCCGCCTCTATGAAGAGCTCGGCAGGTTCCTCGTCGTCATGGAGGACATCGCCTACAGCCTGGATATCAGGACATCCCGCGACATTTACGAAGCACAAAAACGCGGCTTCGAGGGTTTCTTTGCCGGTTATCACCACCAGACCCCCCACAACCATGACCCGCAGGTAGACACGATCAGGAAACACCAGCTTCTTTACCTGGAAAAGATAGACACGCTTATCGAAACCCTGAAGACGCGCGGCCACGTCTTCGATTGCAGTGAGGAGCCTCTCTACGCGCGCGTCCTTTCGTCTTGCCGCGATCTCTCAAGAGACAATCCGGCGGCGGCCGGCACGATGGAAACAGCTTCCCGCTTTGTCGCCAACTGTTGCGCAAAGGCCGCGCTCGATGGTGATCCGAAGGTGATATGGTCGGGGGATACCCAAGTGCTCAAGCTTCTGCGCCATGTCTATTCCGTTCCGGATCTTTCCTCTAATTTTCCCCAGGTATATTTGCGGTCAAGCTATGATCCCATGAATTTCGCGGCGTTGTTCCCGCGTTGGGAACCCCGCAAGACCCAGGTTCAATAGCCCATTGGTCCGGAAACCACTCTCCCGGCCTTGACATACCGAACCGCCTTGTTCTATGATTTTTCTTTCGGAACGAAGATCGGCGGGGTGGCCCACCACGCCTGCCTCGCTCGGCACATCAAAGGGAATACATGGAACTGCTGAACACGATCTATTACGGAAATACCGTGCAGGCCTGGCTCATCGCCGTCGGGGTCCTGATAGTCGTGTTCGCCGTGTTGAAGATCATCCAGCGCGCAGGGATCAGCCGGTTGTCGAAGCTGAGCCTTCTCACCCATAACAAGATCGACGACCTTCTCGTTGGTATTCTCGAGAATACGAAGTTCTTCTTCCTCGTAATCGCCTCCGCCTACGTGGCGTCCCTCACCATCACCTTGAAGCCTTCCATCATAACCGTGTCGCAGAAAGTGATCGTCCTCGTCCTCATCCTGCAGGGAGGGTTCTGGGCGAGCGCGGCGGTTTCCTTCGGGCTTGCCCGGAATATCGAAAAGCGGATGGATCAGGACGTGTCCAGCACCACGACGATCACCTTCCTCGGGTTCGTCGCCCGTGTCATCCTGTGGATCATCGTCCTTCTCTCGATGCTGGCCAATCTGGGTGTCAACGTCACCGGGCTCATCACCGGCCTGGGCATAGGAGGTATCGCTGTCGCCCTTGCGGTCCAGAACATCCTCGGTGACCTTCTCGCTTCGCTGTCGATCGTCCTCGATAAGCCCTTCGTCATAGGCGATTTCGTCATAGTGGATTCTCATATGGGCACCATTGAGCGCATCGGTCTCAAGACCACGCGGGTTCGCAGTCTCAGCGGAGAGCAACTGATCTTCTCCAACAACGACCTCCTGAAAAGCCGCATCCGCAACTACGGCCGCATGGCCGAAAGGCGCGTCCTTTTCAGCTTTCGCGTCATATATCAGACCTCCCTGGAAAAACTGAGGATGATCAAGGAGATGGTCACCGAGATCATCAACAGCCAGGAAGGCACCCGTTTCGACAGGGCCCACTTCAAGGAATATGGAGACTCCTCACTGAACTTCGAGGTCGTCTACTACGTGACCAACCCGGATTATAATCTCTACATGGACATCCAGGAAAGGATCAATCAGGAGATATTCCGTCGCTTCGACGAAGAGGGTATCGAATTCGCCTACCCCACGCGGACCATATACATACAGCGCGAAGGGGAGTAGAGACGGTCGCAGGTCGGAGATCCCACGTCGCAGGGATAAAAGACGGCTTCAGGCTTCAGGCTTCACGTTTCAGGAAAATGACCAACGCTTCACTCGGGGAGGATCAGGGTGGGCATTTTCGGGAAACGCCTCTTGAGACCCGTGAAGTAATCGGGGCCTCCGAGGCATTCCTCGTTATCCTCCTCCGAGCAGGCCAACTCCGCGACCTTCCACGTCGCGCCTGTCTTGCCATACCACCCCTCCTTCAACGGGGCCCCCTAATCGCTTGAACAGCTACTTGAGCAACAGTTTGATCACGATGAAGCCACCGATCAGCAGGATCGTGAACAAAATGGCGAGCTTGTTGAAATACCTGTCGATCCACCGCGTCATGGGTTCGCCGAACTTCCATATGATCCCGGCGACCAGGAAGAAGCGAAGCGACCGACCGATCGCTGACGCGAGAATGAATTCAAGGAAGTTGACCTTGCAGACTCCGCCGGCGATGGTGAAAACCTTGTAGGGAATAGGCGTGAAACCGGCGGTGAAAACTGCCAGAAAGGCGTTTTCGTCATATTTCCCCTTCACGAGGTTGAAAACCTCCTGGGTAAAACCGGGAATATAGTCGAAAAAGAACCGGGCGAAACCGCTGAAACCACCATCAGAGGTGTACCAGAGAACATACCCGATGCCATAGCCGATAGCGCCCCCGATAACAGAACCCAGGGAACAGACAAAGGCATACTTGAATGCCCTCGCCGGCACGGAAACGGCCAGCGCGATGAGGAGCACGTCGGGGGGAATGGGAAAAAAGGAACTTTCCGCCAGGGCGAGAAGGAAAAGCGCCGGCGTGCCATAAGGCGTGTGCGCCCAGTGAAGCACCCAATCGTACAGCCGTCTGACAATGTTTCCCTTCATTCCTCGCGCCTCCGCGCCGTCGCCTTGGCGGCTCCCGGTGGTCTGGATCCCGTCCTCATTGCGTGCCTCTTCGCAGTGCTTCGATGCGCTCTTCGAGGGGAGGATGGGTCATGAAAAGACGTCGAAGGCCGTGGCCCGCGCCACCCGAGATGCCGAAGGCCTTCATCTGGTCCGGCAGGTGCGGCTGTTTCACGGACCTTTGCAGGCGCTCCAGGGCGGATATCATCTTCTCGCGGCCTGCAAGGCGAGCGCCGCCGCTGTCAGCTCGAAATTCCCTCTGGCGACTAAACCAGAACACTACGATGCTCGCCAGGATACCGAAAACAAGCTGGGCAATGATCGTCGTAAGGTAAAAGGCCGGACCGTGGCCCCTCTCGGTCCTGAAGACAGCACGGTCGATTATGTGCCCCACAACGCGGGAGAGAACGATCACGAATGTGTTGACCACCCCTTGTATCAGAGCCAGAGTTATCATATCGCCGTTTGCCACGTGGCTCACTTCATGACCAAGGACCGCCTCGGCCTCGCCGCGGTCCATGCCGCGCAGAAGGCCGGTACTGACGGCCACGAGCGCTTTGTCACGCCGCATGCCCGTAGCGAAGGCGTTGACATCGGGAGCGTCGTAGATGGCTACCTCCGGCATGCCGATGCCGGCAAGTTCCGCGTGTCTTCCAACGGTCCGTACCAACCACGCCTCTGTGTCGTTCCCCGGCGAGACAATGACCCGGGCGCCCGTCAGCCGTTTAGCCGTCCACTTGGACAGCGCCAAGGATATGAAGGAACCGCC
The DNA here is from genome assembly GCA_002305765.1 of Deltaproteobacteria bacterium UBA1386. GTDB lineage: Bacteria > Desulfobacterota > Syntrophorhabdia > Syntrophorhabdales > Syntrophorhabdaceae > Delta-02. Next base: position 23,923 of record DBQU01000006.1, on the reverse strand, counting down.
AAACCCGAAAACGGCCGCGAAAACGATAAGATTCCCCAGATCGAGAGCAACACCCTGCTCGTCGAGTATCCTGTCCACACCCAGCAGGCTGAGCACAATGGAGAGCACAAGGATGATCGCAAGGTTGGTGATGAGGAACAACGCTATCCTCTTGAACATGGTGGCCTCCTTTCAGAATCATCTTTCAACACAAATCCCGGCCGGGACCGCAACCGATCTCGTCGTGCCCTTCAGCACTCGATCGCTGTAATTGCTCCGGTACACTCGGGACGGACACGCGCCTGTCCCGGAACTGATAAGAATATCAGACCCGGCCGGTCAAGACAACAGAAACCGGAAGGGTTCCGCCTTCGCCCGCGAGGCCGGCCCTTAAATCCCTGTCATCCCGGCATAGCCTGTGCTAGACTGTGGCTAACACCATATGGCGTTTCGCAGATGCCGGCCGGGTTTCACCAAGCCTTTCCGGGATCGATCCCGACGGCATGCCCGCGGTACATCGTCGTATATGCGAACGGAGCCGGCCCATGAAAGAGCCATATGCGGATGGAGTATCCCAGAGGAGAAAGAATCACATGAAATTTACGTATTACGGTGATCTGCTGGGCATCTCCGGCTACTACAGGCTCAACCCCAGCGTTGCCAAGGAAAAACTGAACCAGTTCTACGATATTACCTTTGAAAGCCTTTCGCAATACTGCCGGCAAAACAACATGGCCACCGTGGAAATGTTCAGCGACAGTCTGCTTTTCTATGGCGACGATGTGAATGCCGCCCTCGAACAGCTGCACTCGGTCTATGCGAGACTGCTCTACAAAGGCCTTCTTCTGCGGGGTGCCATCGTGGAAGGCCGATTGGAGTTTGAACCCCGCCTCACCTATGACAACTACGAAAAGAAACTGCCGCAGGACGACACCCTCGCGAGGGCGATGGGACTGGAAAGCACAAAGAAAGGGGCAAGATTCCTGATCGAGAACCAGCTTGCCGCCAAGCTCCTTTATCAGTACCCGGAATGGCTCACGCAGGAAGGCTACGTGATGAGCTTCAACAATCCCCACTACATCGGCGTCCCGGAAAACAACATGCTCCGCAGGATATCGCCGACACCGGAGCAGGACACTTACGAGTATCTTTATTTCTGGATCAGTCCGGACCATAGGACCTACCTGAACCTTGACCGCGAGTTCAGAGCCAGGGACCTCGAGGTGCTGAGGTCAATGACAAGCGAATCCATCGGCGCCCACTACAGAGAAACGATAGAACTCCTGAAACGGTCGAAAACCCGCCAAAAGGTTACGAACGAACGGCTCGCATCCTGTGCAACGGACGACAGGCCGTAGCCTGTAACCACCCTTCTGAACGATCCGGCATCAGGCACAGAGGGCCGAACACCTCAGCACTTCGAAGGCGTCCGCGGCCCGACCAGGTGGTCTTCAAATACCTTCCGGAAATGGAAGCCGTAGATGGAATATGCTATGGCCTGCGGCAAGAGCCGGGGACGTTTCAAGAGGGACCAGAAGAGAAGCTTCCAGTAGTATCGCCTCGCGCTGTCTCGTATACCCAGTATGAACACTGTTTTCAAAGGGGCGGCAAGATAGCCGAGCTTATGGCGGATGGACCTGACATCAAGATGTCTCTTTCTCTTCTCAAGGGGCTTGTACTCCCGCAGGAAAGCCTTCACCCGCTCGTAGTATGATCCGGGGGAGTATATGCCTTCGATGATCCGCCTGTATCCCTCGGCAAGTTTTTCGTAACCCATCCTGGGGATTATGTTTGTTGAGAAATCTGTGTTGTCACCGGAAATATTCCTCGTCAAGCGGCCTTCCCGGCTCAGACGCTCGTAAAGCCGGCTGCCCCGCGGCGCGTTCAGTATTCCCACCATGGCCGTGATGATCCTGCTGTTCCTGATGAAGTCGATCTGCCTGTCGAAGGTGTCAGGTGAATCGTTGTCAAAACCCACGATGAACCCTCCCCGGACGTCGAGACCGAATCTCTGGATCTTCCTGACGCAGGAAACGAGATCACGGTTGGTATTCTGGAACTTCTTGCACTCGCGGAGCGCGTCGTCCTGCGTTGTCTCGATCCCGACAAAAACGGACTCGAAACCCGCCCTGATCATGAGCCTGATAAGCTCGTCATCATCGGCAAGGTTGATCGATGCCTCCGTTGCAAATTCGAAGGGATGCTTTCTGCGCTTCATCCAATCGACCATGGCGGGAAGGACGTGTTCCTTGAGTTCCCTCCTGTTCCCTATGAAGTTGTCATCCACAAAGAACACACCGCCCCTCCAGTCCAGTGAATAAAGAGCTTCCAGTTCGTTCAGCACCTGGTCGACGGACTTCGTCCTCGTCTTCCTGCCAAAAAGGGTTGTGATGTCGCAGAACTCGCAGCTGAACGGGCACCCCCTGGAATACTGGATGTTCATTGATACATACCGCTTCATGTTCACAAGGTTCCACAGCGGAACAGGCGCTTTATCGAGGCTCGGGAAGGTGGTGGTCGTGTAAAGGCGGCCCGCCTTGCCGTCGGCCAGATCGCTCAGAAAGGGAGGGAGCGTGACCTCCGCCTCGTTGAGCACAAGGTGGTCCACATCCTCAAATTCTTCCGGGGCCGCCGTAAAGAGTGGTCCGCCCGCGACGATCCGAACGCCCGCATCCTTGCACTTGGCGATGACCTTCCGGACGGATGCCTTCTGTATCCCCATCGCGCTGAGAAACACATAGTCCGCCCACCGGAGATCATCGTCCTTCAATGCTGTTACGTTCATATCCACAAGCCTCTTCCGCCATGCCTCCGGAAGCATGGCGGCAACGGTGAGAAGGCCGAGTGGCGGTTGAAGGGCTCTTTTGGATATGAATTTCAGGGCATGCTTGAAGCTCCAAAATGTGGCGGGATACTCGGGGTACACGAGAAGTATATTCATTCTTCCTCTCTCTAAGTTCGTCAGCCCTCCGCGGCTTCAGCGGCAACCAATTCCTCATACGCACGGAGGAGGCATATTCCGGGACCCATCATGCCTGGTCCCTTTACTTCCCGCAGAGCTACCAGCACCTTAACTGTAATTTTATCATCAATCCCTCCAACTCGCCGGGTCTCCCCGGCACCCTCAGCTTCTCCGGCGCTGAGCACCACCCGCATATATCCCCGCTCGGACGACTGACAGGGCTCGCCTCCGTGACCGTGGAGACCATGGCCCTGTCGGCACAGTTCAGGAAACTTCAACCCGACCGGAGAACCATACAGGCACGTATCTCACGCCCGCTTCGCTTGAGTCCACGAAGATCGCGAAGAGAGGAGAAAAGAGAGAAAGCCTCAATAATAGGCACACTTGTATCCCTGAAGACCAGGGGGTGTGAGGGTCGAGCCTACGATTCGTTTCCTCCCGTCGAAGACGGGATGCGAAGGCGGCCTGATCGTGGAAGGCTCCGCGATCAGGCCGCAATCTTTTCTCTGCGCCCTCTCACTGCCTTTCTCTGCGCCCTCGAGCGAAGCGGGCGTGAGACAGGCCTTTCAGCTTTCACACGTATTCATGGACCAGCTTTTCCTGCTCCGGCGTTTCGACGTCGCCGGGGATCCGTTTCCCTCAAATGCTTTTGACATCGGGGAGAATAATGATATATTTTCTATACCATAATGGAATTCGAGTTCGACAGGCGGAAGAGCATCAAGAACAAGGAAAAACATGGTATCGATTTTGTCGAAGCGCAGTTGATCTGGGCGGATCCTGAACGCATCGAGATACCCGCCAGAACTGAAGATGAGGCACGCTATCTCGTGGTAGGGATGATCGGCAATCAGCACTGGTCTGTGGTTATCACGTACAGGGATCAAAGGACCCGAGTCAGCGCGCAGAGCGCGCAAAGAGGAGAAGCGACTTTATGAAAGCCAAACATTTTGACAGGAAGTTCGACATCGGGGAGGACATCTCCGAACACCTCGACCTTTCAAAGGCAAAAAGACCCGGACGAGCCCACAAGAGGATAAATGTCGATCTGCCCGAATGGATGGTCGCCTCTCTCGATCAGGAAGCAAAACGCCTCGGCGTGACGAGGCAATCGATCATCAAGGTGTGGATAGCGGAGATGCTCAAGAAAGCATCGTGAAGATGAGGCGGCTTGAGAGGCATGTCTCACGCCCGCTTCGCTTGAGTCCGCAGAGATCGCGAAGAGAGGAAGAAAGAGAGAAAGGCCGCCGCCAGAATCTGGAGCCTGCCAGAATCTGGCGGCATTCTCGCACCCCGCATGCGCGGGGTGCGAGAAAACCTCAATAATAGAACCCTTCATACCCTTGGAAGGTCAGGATATGTGAGGCAAGGCTGTAATTCTTTTCCTCCCGTCGCAGACGGGATGCGAAGGCGGCCTGATCGTGGAAAGGTTCCGCGATCAGGCCGCAATCTTCTCTCTGCGCCCTCTCATTGCCTTTCTCTGCGCCCTCGAGCGAAGCGGGCGTGAAACAAGCCTTTCAGGTTCTACACGTATTCATGAACCAGCTTCTCCTGCTCGGGTGTTTCGACTGCGCCGGGGATGTGTCTCCTCGCCTATGCCATTACCCCACCAGATCCTCTATGTCCTGAATTTACCGGACTGGTGTCCGTTTTTGTGTCTCAGAAGTAATATCTCGGAAGAAGCGACCAAAGATATCTGGAGGCTTGGAGGTGACAATGAAAGGATCGACGCTGGACATCGCTGAATATTCACGGCTCATTCGTGCAATAAGAGAGAGGATCCGTTCAGCGCAGTACTCTGCGCTGAAGATGGTCAACAATGAATTGATCTCTTTATACTGGGACATCGGGCGGATGATCGTTGAAAAACAGCGGGGCTGCACATGGGGCAGATCTGTTGTTGCACGACTTGCCAGAGACCTCCAGAATGACTTCCCTGGGATGCTGGGTTTCTCGGCGCAAAACCTGTGGTACATGAGACAGTTCTACATCGAATACAGCGGTAAACCAAAACTCCAACCAATGGTTGGAGAAATCGGTTGGTCTAAGAACCTTATTATCATGTCGCGCTGCAAAGATGATCTCGAGCGCGAATTTTACATTCGCATGACCCGCAAATACGGGTGGAGCAAGAACGTTCTTATTCATCATGTTGAGAATCGGTCCTACGAAAAAACGCTCCTTGGCCAGACAAACTTTGACGAGACGGTACCCGACAAATACCAGGCCCAGGCAAAACTTGCCGTCAAAGACGAATACATTTTCGACTTCCTGGAACTTGGCAGTGAGCACAACGAGCGCGAACTCGAGAAGGCTCTTATAGCAAAGATGGAAGACTTTCTCCGTGAGATGGGCGGCATCTTCGCCTTTCTCGGCAGCCAGTACAGGTTGGAGATCGGAGAAAGTGAGTATTTCATCGATCTCCTGTTATTTCATCGACATCTCAAATGCCTTGTCGCCGTTGAACTGAAGGTCACGGAATTCAAGCCGGAGCACGTGGGAAAAATGCAGTTCTATCTGGCGGCCCTTGATGACCTTGCCCGCCTGCCTGATGAAAACCCCTCGATCGGGATCATCCTGTGCAAGACCAAGAACCGTACCATTGTGGAATACGCCATCCGAAACTCCAGACAACCAGTGGGCGTGGCACAATACACAATACTGAGCAAGCTGCCGAAAAAGCTAGCGGGCCACCTACCGTCACCGGAACAGATAGAAAAGCTGCTCGGCAACCTGGATTGACACGAAAACCGCAGGGCCCTTGCTTTGTCTCCCGTCGCAGACGGGATGCGAAGGCGGCCTGCTCGTGGAAGGCTCCGCGATCAGGCCGCAATCTTTTCTCTGCGCCCTCTCACTCCCTTTCTCTGCGCCCTCGAGCGAAGCGGGCGTGAGATAGGTCCTTCAGCTTTCACACATATTCATGAACCAGCTTCTCCTGCTCGGATGTTTCGACGGCGCCGGGGATGTACCTCCTCGCCCACGCTATCGCCTCCTCCCCCGACAGGCGGAAGAGCTGCCTCGCCATGCACGCCATGAACGTCCCCGTCCTGCCCTGCCCGGCAGAGCAGTGGACAACAACATTCCTGCCCGCCTCGGCATAGGCTATAACCCTCGCAATAACGTCAGCCAGGGCCTCAACTCTGGGCACGGCATAATCCTCAACGGGCAGAGCGACAACTTCGAAACCCATCTCCTGGTAGAGCCGATGCAGGTTCCGGTTCGCCTTCTCCTCACATTCTCCGACGCTGGCTAGGGGGACCACGACGGAGATATCGTTCTTCAGGTATTCGTCAAGTACCACACCCTCAACATCATACGTCCCGAAGGGCATCGCACTGCGGAAGATCTTGCCTTTGAGGCCAAAGGGCAGTTCAGTCATAGCAACACCTCAAGAGTATATCTCACGCCCGCTTCGCTAGAGAGCGCAGAGAACGCAAAGAGAGGAGAAAGAGAGAAAGGCCGCCGCCAGATTATGGAGCCTACCAGAATCTGGCGGCATTCTCGCACCCCGCATGGGCGGGGTGGAGAGAACCTACGACAGAAAAGAGCGACCCGGGCAAGAAAGAATGGGAAAACAAGGGGTTGCCAAAGGCAATGAGGTGAACCCAACCGCGCGTGATGGCTACAACAGTTTCTTGAACTCTTCCAGCCCCAGACCGGCCGCCCTTATGATGGCCCGGAGTGTTCCCCGGTCAAGTTCCTTATGGTCAGGCACGACAACTTGCCCGAAGGGATCATCCCTTCGCAGGACAACATGACTTCCTTCCTGTCTCTTGAAATAAAATCCGGTCTTGTTCAGGGCCTTGATACATTCACGGCCGGAGATTCGCGGGATATTGCTCATACTGCAACAAGCAGGGCTTCAAACTTGTCTTCGGGAACCGTCAGGTTGTCTTCCTGAAGAGCGGCCACGTAACCTCGAATGGCCTCTTTTGCGTTCTCTATGGCCTCCTCTCTGGTCTTGCCCTGGCTGATACACCCCGGCAGACTCGGACATTCCGCCACCCACCAACCATCTTCGCCCGGGTAAACAACAACCTGTCTCATATTCAACGCCTCCCTACAGCAAGCATTATCTCACAATCCGGCAGATATTCCAATAGAATCGCCCTACCCGGCTGCATCGCGATGGGTCACTCTTGGGTTGTCGTTGCCAGCAGCTCAAAGGCATGTCTCACGCCCGCTGCGCTCAAGTCCACGGAGACCGCTAAGAGAGGAGAGAGGAGAGAAAGGCCGCCGCCAGATTATGGAGCCTACCAGAATCTGGCGGCATTCTCGCACCCCGCATACGCGGGATGGAGAGACTTAGGAAAGGCTAATCGCTTCATCTGGATAACAACGAGGGGCCGTGCGCTGGCATGCGGGTCACTTCTTGACCTCATGGCAGGAGACTTCTTTCACGCTCTTCCCCTTGCCCTTCTTTGAGGAGTCTTTGAAAGACACATTGCCGTGCCACTCGTCATAGGCATATCTATCGTTGGCGTAATGGATCCCGCTGGCACCCCCCTTGTTGGTGAGGATTATGGCGTCCTTGCTCTTTGGCAGAGTAAGCCGGGCCGTCATGGGTGAACTCTCGCCTTCGGCCTTCACGAAAGTGATGGTAAAGGACCTCATTCCCCGAACTGGTATTTGTTAAAGAATGAAGGTTTTCTATCAACTCTACTCGAACAACAGGAAACTCGCACCAATGGTGCGAGAAATTGGCTGGACTCACAATATACTGATCCTTGAGCGCTGTAAAGATGACCTTGAGCGCGAATTCTCCATTCGAATGACCCGCAAATACGGGTGAAGCAAGAAGAAGGTGCTCTGTATTTAACCGATCAGTCTGGAGTTTCTACCTACAGCCTTTCTAAAAAGACTTTCAGTTCCGGTAATCGTTCCCGCACCACCTTCCAGACCGTTTTGATGTCGACGCCCATGTAGTCATGAATGAGAACATCACGCATGCCAGCCATTTTGCTCCATGGGATATCGGGATGCTTGTGGCGGAAGGACATGGGTATACGTTTTGTGGCTTCGCCGACAACTTCCAGGCTCCTGATCACCGCGTTCACGGTCTTTCTGTCCGCCGCGAAAGCTTCGTAATCCATGCCGCTCGTGAATTCTATCGCGTCTCCTATGGCCGTTATAATGTCGCCAAGGTAGTCGGACAGGTCCCGCTGCCCTTTATACATACTCGACCTCAGCGAGGATACGCTTGCCGATGGTTGGCTTCAGGGCTGACTCCATCACAAGGTCAACCTTCGACTGCAGCCTGTCTTCGAGGTACTCGCGAAGGTCAAGAAAATCGAAAAGATCAATGTCGCGGCTGAAGGCGACGAGTATATCGATATCGCTTCTCTTCCTTTGCCGTCCTCTGACATAGGACCCGAACAGTCCCACCCTCCTGACTCCATAGCGGGACTCCATCTCGGGCTTGTTACGCCTGATGATATCGATTATTTCTCTCTTTCCCATAATCCACCCGTCACCGATCTGCCGTTGAAGGCTTCTTAGATTATGAAAAGTATAGGTGAATCCCATTTTCGTGTCAAAGGGAAAGACATAAGAGGCGGCTTGAACCGCTTGAATGGCTTGAACCGCTTGAACGTGAAGAACAAGAACCCTTGAAACTTGTGCGTTCATGGAAAAGTATTATCGCCTTTCCATGGCCTATAACCCATTACCCATAACCACCCTTAGTCCTTCGGTATTCACGAACCAGTTTCTCCTGCTCGGGCGTCTCGACAGCGCCGGGGATGTACCTCCTCACCCATGCTATCGCCTCCTCCCCCGATAAACCGAAGAGGGTCCTCGCCATACACGCCATGAACGTCCCGGTCCTGCCCTGCCCGGCAGAGCAGTGGACAACGACATTCCTGCCCGCCTCCGCATAGGCTATCACCCTCGCAATAACGTCAGCCAGAGCCTCAACCCCGGACGCCGCATAATCCTCAACGGGCAGGGCCACGACCTCGAAACCCTTTTCCCGATAGAGGTGATGCAGGTTCCGGTTCGCCTTCTCCTCACACTCTTCCACGCTGGCGAGGGGGACGACGACGGAGATGTCGTTCTTCGCGTAGTCGTCAAGCACCGCACCCTCAGGATCATACGTCCCGAAGGGCATTGCACTGCGGAAGATCTTGGCCTTGAGGCCAAAGGGCAGTTCGGTCATAACAGCTCCTGAAATGCTTATCTCACGCCCGCTTCGCTCGAGGTCGCAGAGGCCGCGAAGAGAGGAGAAAAGAGAGAAAGGCCGCCGCCAGATTATGGAGCCTACCAGAATCTGGCGGCATTCTCGCACCCCGCAGGGGCGGGGTGGAGAGACTTGAGAAAGACTAATCGCTTCATCCGGATCACAACGAGGGACCGTGCGCTGGAGTGCAGGTTACTTCTTGACCTCATGGCAGGAGACCCCTTGGGCGTTCTTCCCCTTACCCTTCTTTGAAATATCTCTGAAGGACACATTGCCGTGCCACTCATCGTAGGCATATCTGTCGTTGGCGTAATGGATACCGCTGGCACCCCCCTTATTGGTGAGGACTATGACATCCTTGCTCTTTGGCAGAGCAAGACGCGCCGTCATGGGCGAACTCTCACCTTCGGCCTTCACGAAAGTGATCGTAAAGGACCTCCCGTCGTCGCACTTGTAGTGAAAAGGTCCGATATCCTCAGCATAGGCGAGGGAGGACAGCAACACGATAGTGATCGCAACAACACTCAGACGAAATGAGACCAATTGAAACCTCCGACATAGACTATTCGAACCGGAGGCTTATCCTTCACCACCCGCCCCCGGCATGAAACCTTTGTATGTATACTTCGGACTTTCCGGGCGGTCAAGCGAATCTTCGCAGTGTGAAATAGATTCCCGCGTGTGCTCGGGGCTTAAAGATATTGTCTCTCGCCCGTTCGTCGCTGAAGCTCCTCTCTCGAGTTCGCAGAGACCGCGAAGAGAGAAAAGAAGAGAGAAAGGCTGCCGCCAGATTATGGAGCCTACCACAATCTGGCGGCCTTCTCGCACCCCGCATACGCGGGGTGGAAAAACTTGAGGAAGACACTCTTTCTTTTTTGACACTCAAAACCAACCGCTCCATCTGAGTGGATAGGATCGCAAGATAGGTCGAGTTTGTCAGGATCTAGCATTCGCCCTTGCTCATATCCATGACTTGGGAAACCGCTCCTGTTATCCACCTCTTCTGTTTTCCTCAAACATGTCAACTGGCATTGGATAATCCAACCGCCAGATTATTCCGATTGGCCGTTCGCTTTCGTAATGCACTATTTCTGCAGGACCGAGATACGTAAACGGAACGGTAAGGCCGTTTCGTTTCTTCTGGTCCCGAGCAAAGACCAATATCGTGTAGCCTCTTTCCCTATGGTTTATGAGATTCTGTCCTGCCTCTGATTTCTGAGCGGTGTTTGATTGTGACTCCCAGTGAAGCAATTCCCGACCTATGGGATAGTCAGCGTACATAGTGCTCGGCGAGAATTCTTTTTCGGTCTTCTGATAAGTAATCAGCAATGCGTAGGCCTTTATATCGGGAAAGTGGATGACACCTACTCCTCGTAACCCTGCCGTTTCCAACGTTGCTTTCCCCATATTGGCTTGGATGTCTCTTATCCCATACTGTGCGTGTAATTCCATGGAACATGGAAATGGGAGTTCGGGCACTTCCCCTAGAACGTCAGTTTTCGACTCGACCCATGCTATAATCTCACGCACGTCGCTAAGGATGGACGGACTCAGAGAGATTCGTCTGAAAGAATCCTCAAGCGTGTCCATGCCAAGAAGTCTGCCAGCCTCGCCCCAAATACGATAATGGATCGATATAGCAGCGTTGCCGGCGAATCTGAGAGCACCGATGGCATCCCCTTCGGACAATCTCTTTACAGTCTGCCTTGTTATCGAGAGCTCCTTTGGCCCTGTGATTGAAAGCACCCGTATCAAAGAATGCCGGAGACGTGAAAAATCTGGCTCGTTGGGTGCAGGGCAGAGCCGTGCCCTTGCTTTCCAACCCGTCCACGTTTCTCGTGCAAGCAGAACCTCTGGTTCATAATCGTGAAAGTTCACAAAATTGGCAAAGGTCAACGGCAGATTGCTGTCGTGTTCGAATGTCTGAATACGTTCAGGAATCTGGATTGACAAGTTCCGCAAGTTCTCCCGTATATTGGCGAGAACATAGTCCCGTGCAATACGATCTAGTTGGATTGAACATCCTGGGGGTAGATGAGGAAAATCAAATTCCACTTCCCGGTCAATGGCAAATCGGCGTTTTGGCAGAAGAGCTTTCAGCTTAGTATCAATTCTGTAACGCCGATGCGCCTGGCCAACAAAATCGAGGACTGTAAGGCACTCTTTGTCAGGCGCATGCCTGAGGCCTCTGCCCAATTGTTGAAGGAAGACAGTTAGACTTTCTGTTGGTCGAAGGAAAAGAACAGTGTTTACATCAGGAACATCCAAGCCCTCGTTGAAGACATCTCGCGTAAAAAGGAAAGTCAAATTTCCGTCGCGAAACTCTTTCAGCAAATTGGCTCTTCTATCGCTTCCAGTTTCCCCTGTAATTACGCCAGAGGCTATCCCTCTTTCGTTGAACATTCGCGCCATGTATTCCGCATGCCCTATCGATACACAAAAACCAATGCCTTTGACGCGTGCGACATCAGGCTCATAACGCATCAGCGAGCTGATTATTGTATCGAGACGCTGCAAAGCCAAGGCATGGGCACCTGTGTACACGTTTTCCAATTCCTGAATATCATATTTGCCGCTTCTCCAGAATCTATCCGCGTCAAGAGCTACTGGGTCGGCAACACCAAAGTAGTGGAATGGACAGAGCAGTTTTTCCTCAAGCGCTTCCGATAGGCGTATCTCTGCGGCGAACCGGTTTCCAAAATCTGAAGCGACACTCTTTCCGTCCATCCGTTCTGGAGTGGCCGTCAACCCCAAAAGAATCTCCGGCTCGAAATAATCAAAAATAGGTCGGTAGCTGTCCGATGGTCCATGATGGACCTCATCGATAATTATGAAATCATAGAAATGGGACCCAGTCTGTCTCCACAGTTGGCGCGAACCGAGCATATCCACAGAACAGAAAAGATGATCGTTACGAGAAGCTTCATAGGGCCCCACCAGAAGCTCGCCAAAATCAGCTCTACGCAGAACGTTTCTAAAGGCTGCCAATGCCTGCTCCAGCATTTCTCTTCTGTGTGCGACAAAAAGAAGCTTGGCTTGCCCATGACGTTCTTCAAAAAACCTCTTGAAGTCGAAAGCTGCCACAATAGTCTTGCCCGTCCCAGTGGCAGCGATCACCAGATTTCGCCGCTGATCGTGAATCTTTCTCTCGACTGTCAGCAAGTCCAGAATCCTTTCCTGAAAAGGATGCGGCCGCAAATCGAAAAAGGTGGCAGCCACGGTCCTCTTTGTGTTGCGAGCATGGCGTATCGCGTCACGGAGAACCTGGGGACTTTCAGGATCGAAGGAGATGAACTCACGGCTATTCCAGTACGTTTCAAACTCAGCAGAGAACTTATCTAGAACGTGCGGCATATCTTGGGCAGTAACCTTGAGGTTCCATTCAAGACCGCTTGTCATTGCCGCATTTGACATATTGGCGGAACCAATATAAGCGGTTGAAAAACCCGAGTCTCGTCGAAAATGATACGCTTTGGCATGAAGGCGAGTTCTCTCAGTGTCATACGACACTCTAACCTGAATGTTCGGCATTCTTGCCAACCACTCGATAGCACTTGCGTCTGAAGCGCCCATATAAGAGGTTGTCACCAACCTCACAGGAACATTTCGCCCACGGAGTTCCTCGAAGGCAGGAAGAAGAAGTCTCAAACCCGACCACTTGATGAAAGACACCAGTATTTCGACGTAATCTGCAGATCGCATCTCCTTCTGCAACTCGTGGACCAGTTGAGGCTCACGTGGCGACCCAGTAAATAGGCTACTTTCCACAATAGACGTTTCGGGACGCGGAATGCCTTGTTTCCCGTAATGGGGAGGAGTGATTTCCGTCAGAATCTGCTTTTCTGCAAACGCAAGTCTATGCTTTTGAAGATAAGCTCGCCCGCTGTCTTGAGCAAGAGAATCAATTAGAGCATTGCAGAGATCGAGCTGTTTTCTTCCGTCGGTCTCTTGCCGTAAAACATTTGCGATGATTTTCGCCAGAAACGCCGCCAAGCGAGAGGGCTGTTCCTCAACGTCAATTCTCGAGAGCACCACGCGGAGATCAAGATTGCGCTGAACAATGTCCCGCAACTTCTCATCAAGAAAAGCATCATAGATGCCCGGAGAAAGAGTATCTATATCTTCGCCAGTATGCGACATGGATCGGGTGCCTCTTTGAGTGCTCGAAAGATCAACTCGGAGATTCTGCCGTGCAGTTGATCATTATCAGCCCTGTTGTCCGCAAGAGCGTTTGATGATTCCAAAGGCCATGGACCAAACACGCTCTCGCGACGCTTCATGCGCTGTCAACTTACAGCCTGTCGGCTCCGATGTCTTACCCTACGTTGAAATAACTGGTGAGTTTTGCCCTATTTAAACGGTTGCAAGCCTAAGGTACACGCCTTTGGAGCCAATTAGGCTACCCGTTCTCTATAACCAGAAGCGCCGCACAAACCCCTAAACATTTAAACCGCCTTTTCCCTTTTACCCCCTCCCCCACCAAATTTCAAGGAAAAACAGAAGAGAACTAACGGGTCCCGAATAATTCGGCTGTAGAAAACCCCTTCCCGTTTTTCCATGGCGCATGGCCCATAACCGATCACCCATATCCTCCATTCTCCCATCCCCCGGCGACAACACCATGGCACACCAGAAGAGACTGCTAGAATCGCTTGAATGGCTTGAATCGCTTGAGTGGGAAAACCGAAGGGACGCAAGATCAACGAAAAGTAGGAAGAGTGTTTTCCTCCCTCATACCAGGACCGCAACTTCGCTATAGCTTTGGCGAACGCCGCAATCGGAACGCTGTTCTTGTCTTTCGCCGTTAACCCTCAAGCGATTCAAGCCATTCAAGCGATTCAAGCCGCTTTTTACTTTTGCCTCGCCTCCTCCCGACGAAACTCCCCCTGGAAGAATTCTACAAAGAACTCGCGAGCCTTTACCGGCACGCAAGACCCCTCAAGAACCAACTCAAACTTCTGCGGAAGTACCCGATCCGGCAACTGCCGTCCCTTCTCAGAAAACACAACACCATCCTGAACCGGCTGAAGACCCTGGACCAGGACTACGGAGATCCCGGGAGCTGAGAGTTACGCACGCCCCTTTTCCCTCCCGCGCGAGCGGGAGTGCAAGGGCGGCCTGATCGTGGAAGGCTCCGCGATCAGGCCGCAATCTTCTCTCTGCGCCCTCTCATTGCCTTTCTCCGTACCTCAAGCGCAGCGGGCGTGAGACAGGCCTTTTGGCTTTGAGCAAGGTTTGTTCTGATCGAAATGCGTTCAGAGAAGTCTTACGAGGTCGGCGGGTGATATGATCCTTATTCCCTTGAATCCCTTCAATTCAAGAAGGTCCCGGTCACCGCTCACCAGATAGCGGGCTTTCCCACTTACCGCGCAGGCCAGGAACTTGTCATCGTCGGCGTCTCTGCACACACCTGTCACGCTTTCTGTCGCGTCCACCACCTCGAAATAAGGGAGGACCTCGTCTTCGATGAGAAATGAGACTTCATCCTTTGAAAGCGAGAACTTCGGATATCCCAGCACGTCAATGAACTCCCGAAATGTCGCCGGGGAAAGCAGCGGTATGATCTTTGTTTCCCTCCACGCGGTCCGGATCGCCGACAACCGTCCTCCGAAGAACAGTGTAGATACGAGTACGTTCGTGTCGAGGACTACCCTTATTCCTTCTTTCTTCTTGCCCATCGAATAGCGTCCTTCACGTCTTCCCCGGTTATTCCGAGCTTCTCCATTTTGTCCCGTATCCCCTTGACCGATGATGTCACGGGGGACAACCTGACCGGCGTAAGGACGATGGAACTCTCCTTCACGACCACATCGAAGTAGTCGATCTCCGGAAACTGCCTCGCTATCTCCCTGGGCAGGGTGACCTGGTTCTTCGAAGTCTTCTTTGCAAGCATTCCTTATCTCCTTACAGTAAGGATACCTTGTTTCCTTTCCCATCTCAATACTTTTCTCCACCGAGGTACTCTTTCTCGGAACGGCAAATAATACCGGACTTTCTCAAAGGCTTTCCGGCGAGTTTGGCAAAGGTTTCGAAAAAGTCCAACCTCTGGAACATGCGCGCATTTTTCCGTTCATCGTTTCCTCTGGATCGCATCTCGTACCGCCCCCGCTTTCTCCGTCTTTACAGGTTGAATTCCCGCTTCGCAGGAGGACAGGTTGAACAAAGAAGAGAGGTGCCAGGACGGCTTATTGGCGAACTCTCTCAAAGGTTGGCGTCGGATTTCGGTCATGGTTTCGACAAGCGCAACCTTTGGTTCATGCGCAGTTTTTATCTGACCTATCCGAAAGTGAACGCACTGCGTTCAGAATTGACCTGGACTCATTATCGCCTGCTATTAAGGGTGGATAAGGCTGAAATTCGCGAATTCTATATGAACGAAGCGATAAACAGCAACTGGAGTACCAGGGGGTTGGAACGGCAGATGAGCTCCCTGCTGTTTGAGCGTCTTGCGCTGAGTAAAGACGTTGGGCAGGGGCTTCTCGTTCGTCGCGAGGCAGCAGAGAATCACGCTTGGAGGAGATCATTTCTATATCGACCTTGTATTCTACAATCGTCTAACCAAGAGCTTCGTTCTCATCGATCTGAAAGTAGGTAAGCTGAGCCACCAGGATATTGGCCAGATGCAAATGTACGTGAACTACTACAAGAGGACTCAGATGGTCGAAGGGGAGAATCCCCCTATCGGCATAATCCTTTGCGCGGGCGAATTAGCAAGAGATTCGGACAGAGGGACCTTGAAATGTCAGTCCCGGTTCCATCGACGTACGACTCTTGCCGACTCAGGCCCTCCCCAAAAGAGGACACACACGCTGAGATCAGAGATCATCTACGAAGGTCTTTATTCTTGCCTTTAGTCGTTAACCCTCAAGCGATTCAAGCCACTCAAGCGATTCAAGCCGTCTTTTCTCCATCATCCCCTTAAGTTATGCCCGATAAAGGCGATACAAGTTTTGATAGAGATTCACAGCGAATAATGGAATAATACGCTGGGGCAAGAAACTTCGGAGGCATTGGCGGGTAATCGACCGGGGAAACGGACTTCCAACCGTTCTGCCGGCAACAATGCTATCTCCACTGAATACACTCGTAACCCCGCCGTTACATGAAAAGTGAACTCCTCATACTGATCTCGGAGGCGATGGTCGTCTACTTCCTGGTGCTGTGGGCGCATTCCCTGCGTGACCGGTTCGGGCTGGCCCATTTTTACGCTTTGATGGGAGGGATCACTGCGGTCATGTCGTGGGTGACCGATGCCGGGGTCACGGTGCAGGTCGGCGGCATCACATTCATGGTCGGGTCCACCGTCTTCTACACGTCCCTCCTGCTTGGGGTCTTTGCCGTGTACATATTCGACGGGCCCCATGCCACCCGCATTGCCATATCGACCGTCGCCGGGGTGTCAGCCATGGTGCCACTAATAGCGCTGACGCTGCATCTGCAGACAACGTTCATCGGCGCCAGCCCCCTGTCACATGTCCCGATCCCGAGTTTCAGGATCAACGCCGCTTCGGTGGCTACCACCGTGGCGGACCTCATCTTTCTGGCGATAGCATGGGAGTTTCTCGGCAAGACAAGGTTCAACCGGCTCTGGCTGAGGGCCTTCATCACCCTGCTGGGTGTGATGTGGCTGGACGTACTCCTCTTCGCCACGGGTGCTTTTTTCGGCAGTCCCGACTATGTGAACATCATGAAGGGCACCCTGCTCAGCCGTTTCATCATCGCGATCTTCGCCTGCCCCTTCCTTTATCTGTATCTGAACTGGCAGAACTCCAGGAAAGGAAACCCGATAGAGAACCGGCCCGTGCTCGCCATCCTCAAGGAGGTGGCTGAGGTAAGAATGGAGCTGAGCCTCGCGCAGAAGGAGATCCGGCGGCGTCAGGAGGCTGAAAGGAAGAACGAGGAGCTGATCCGGGAGCTTAAGCAGACGCTCTCGGAGGTCAAGACCCTGCGCGGTTACCTGCCGATCTGCTCCCACTGCAAAAAGATCCGTGACGACCAGGGATACTGGCAGCAGATAGAAACATACATGCGCGACCACACCGACGCCGAATTCTCCCACAGCATCTGTCCCGATTGCGCAAAAAAACTCTATCCCAACCTGGTCAGGAGAAGATCAAAGAAATGATGCCCGCAGCCCGGCCACTCCCCTAAAACTTCGACCTTGAGCATCAGGAACATTCCTTGTCTTTTCTCTGCGCTCTCTCATCGTATTTCTCTGCGGGCCCGAGCGCAGCGGGCGTGAGATGGTCTTCGCCCGCCTTTACTGTTCAAGCGTTCTGTTCTACTCCTCCCCCACCCGCTCCCACGTGGCCGAGGTGACCTTCCAGTCCCCGGATATCTTGTTCAACGAAACGTCGAAGCGATAGACGCCGAGCGATTCGGGGATGACGTCGGCGGGAGAGCCCGTCTTCTTCCCGCTCGTCAGGACGGCCTGGAACGACGCCCTGGCCGACGCCCCGTCGACGGATACTCTCAGATAGGTCAGATACACGGTTATCTTCGGATGTGCCAGGAAATAGCCGAGCAGGACCCTTCTGACATCGTCGCGGTTGGACCCGCGGGGGTCGCTGTACGTTTCCGCAAGGGCGCTGACCATCTTCCTGATCTCCTTCTCTTCGGCCGCCGTCTGGGCGTCCGTGATGACCTTCTTCACCTTGTCCTCTTCGGCCTCACGGCTGCAACCGGGAGCAAGCATGGCGGCAACAGCAACGAGAACAAGACAGATCTTCATGAAGCGATGTATCGCAGACATTCGCCACCTCCCGCGGCAAGGGTGCCACATTGCATCCTTTATGATAACACCATTGCGAACCCTGATGCGAGGATCAAGATGGCTATTCCGCCTATCCTCCCCCTGTCTGCCATAGGATGACAGAAAAATTGTCGATTCTGCGACAGACACGGCTTCAACTCCCATTGTATCGTGGAATAAGAACGCTGATGAGATCAGCGGGCCAGCACTTCCATGGTGGAACAAATGCGTTGTGCCCACAGACAGCGGTACCGCGTCGTGGGAAGGAAGGACATGCTGAGAGCCGCCTTCCAGATGGCGCTCCTTTTCCTCCTCGTGGCCCCGGCCGCGCGGACGTCGGAGACCGGGTATGTCGGTCCGGCGATCTGCACGGCCTGTCACGAGGATAGCGCCGAAAGCTACGCCAGTGGAATGCACGGCCGTAAGTACGTTCCCCTGGCACCTGCCGCGTCAAGGGGGTGCGAATCCTGCCATGGTCCGGGAGCGGAGCATGTGAAGAAGGGGGGAGGCAAAGGCGGCATATTCTCCTTCTCGAAGGACAGCGACCCGGGGACAAGGTCGGCAAAATGCCTCACCTGCCATCAGGACGACAGGGAGGCCGCTTTCTGGGACATGAGCCCGCACAGTTCCGGCGGTCTGTCCTGCACTACCTGCCACGAGGTCCATGTGAGTGCCGGAGGTTTTCTGAGGTCATCAAACCATCGTCCGGCTCGCGTTCGGGACAAGGAGCTGAGATCGCCGGTGCCCGGGCTGTGCTTCCCCTGTCACAGCGATGTAAGGTCGCAGACCCTTCGGCGGTCCCGTCATCCCATAAGAGAGGGGAGGATCGCATGCACAAAATGCCACCTTCCACACGGCGGCCCCGGTCCGAAACTGTTGAAGGCCGATTCCGCAAACGACCTGTGTTACCGCTGCCACACGGAAAAGAGGGGGCCATTCGTCGAGGACCATCCCCCCGTCCCCGAAAACTGCCTCAACTGTCACGTTCCCCACGGCAGCAACCACTATGCCCTTCTTGTAAGAAAAACGCCGCAGCTGTGCCAGAGCTGTCATGACGCGGCCCGGCACCCCGGGACGCCTTACACCGCGTTCGAGACTTTCGGGGGGCCCTTTCCCCGTAACCGCATGGTGGCCCGGAACTGTGTGATGTGCCACACGAACGTCCACGGATCCGCGGGCGCGCCCGGTTCAAGGGCTCTTCATCTCCTGAGGTGAGGAGATGTCATGCTGAGAGGCTGGATCATTATCTGTGCCGCCATACTGGCACTCCTTCCCGGTGTCGATCTTTTCTCCGAAGAATCATCTCCCGGGAAGGGGAAAGAAGAAAGCATACTCGAAATGGAGGTGGGGATTCTCGGCGCCTATCCCGCGGTGCAGGGAAATGAAGCAGAATTCGGCAAGTACAGGGACCTGAAGGACCGGACCCCGGGCGTCTTCGGCAACGTCTATCTCCGCTGCATCGATCCGAAGCGGGGCACCTTCCTGAGACTCGACATCGCGGACCCCGGCTACGACACGCAATCCTACAGAGTCGATGGAGGGAAATGGGGCAGCTACCGGTATTCCCTCTTCTATGACGAAATCCCGCGCAATATCACCCACAACGCGGTGACGCCCTACGCGGGCGCGGGCTCCGACCAGCTGGGGTACGACGGGGTACCCGGGACCGACCCCACGGCCTGGAACAGTTTCGATTACTACACGAAGAGAAAGAGATACGGCGGAAAGGTGAGGTTCCAACCCGTGAAACCTTTTTATTTCGAAGTGACGGGGTCGGAGGAAAGAAAGTCGGGAACGAGGCCGTCCGGTGCCGAAGGCGCCATCGGCTTCGGCAACGTCATCGAACTCCCGGCGCCCGTCGATTTCACCACGGACCATATCACGATGGAGGCCGGTTATGCCCGGCAGCCCTACTTCCTCTCCCTCCGCTATCTCTTTAGCCGTTTCGTCAACGGCAATCGAACGCTGAGCTTTCGCAACCCCTTCGTGCCCACCCAGCCCAATACGGACGCGCTCAACCTTTCTCCGGACAACACCTTCCACCAGGCGGGGTTCACGGGAACGGTGAAACTGCCCTTCCGAAGCACGTTCAGCACCAATCTGGCCTACGGAGCCGCCAGGTCGGAAGCCGACCTGCTGTCGAACATCTGGGACGGCGGCACCCTGACGCCCCTGCAGTTGAGCAGCAACCGTTTTCATGGCGACGTGAGAACACAGAACTACAACTTCGCGCTGGCCGCGAACCCCGTCACCTTCCTCAACGGCAAGCTCTATTACAGGTACTACGACCGCGACAACAGGTCGGACGTCATCACCACCGTCGAGAGCGGCGTCACGACTTCGAACGCGAACCGCCTCTACGGGTACAACAAGCAGGCCTACGGAGCGGACCTCGACATCAGGCTCCTCCGGGGCCTTCACTTCATTGCCGGCTACAAACACGTGGACCTCAACAGGTCACGCGACGACATCCCCAGGACCCGGGACGACGTGTATTCCGCCGAGGCACGGTGGTCCCCGCTGCCGGAAGCCACCTTCAAGATCGCGTACGAGAAGCTGATACGGGCCGGGCACCATCAGCTCACGGACGTGACCGCCGCCCCGGCGGAGATATGGGTGAGGACATTCGACGCCGCTTCGAAGGACACGGATACCTTCAAGGCGTCAGCAACTCTGTCGCCCCTGGATATCCTGAATTTCAACGTGGGCTGCAGGTACAGGAGGTCAAGCTATCCATCCACGACCCTCGGACTCCTTCGCGACGACACGAAGGAGCTCAATTTCGACGGCGAGTACTCGATCGGCAGGCACGCAAGGATTTTCGGATATTTCGATTACGGGATCACCACCTCGTCACAGTTCCAGCGCGGCTTCACGACCGACGCGGACCCTTACGGAACGGTCCAGAATGCCACCAACTTCAACTGGCAGTCCGATCAGGAGGACATCACCTTCGACCTCGGCCTTGTTGTGGACCTTTACATAGTGCCCCAAAAGCTCACCCTGCGACTCTCCGGCGACTACCTGAAGACACATGGAACCAATGACTTCACCTATTTTTCCGGCAACGCTCTGACGGCAGGACGGAACAACGAGAACATCGACATACGAAACTGGGACAGCTACCGGACAGAATTCTACATGATCAAATTCCTCTACCACCATACCGCTTCGACCCTTTTGACCTTCGGATACGCGTACGAAAAATACTCCCTTTCGGACGCGCAGTACGAGGGCTACGTCAATACCCTCGGCTCACCTGTGAACTCCTATCTCTCCGGAGCCTACGCGAATCCGGGATACAAGGCCGACATCTTTTTTATCGGGGTTTCGCACAGATTCTGATCCCTTCGAGCTCCACGGGTCCTTCCCCTCCTCCCCGCCCACTCTGTGGAGGAACGAGGTTGTCGCGGGCCCGATCGAAGAGACCGACCCGGCACGGCGTCTTGTCATGCATGTAGCTGACATGATAATGTAGATTACCTGCCGTGGTGACGGAGGGAACCGGTTCTCCGGCAGGAAAAGGCCCTTTTTATGGAAACGTCGAAGATCAACATCCTCATACTTTTCGCCCATCCCCGCTTCGAAAGGTCCCGGGTGAACCGGGCCCTCCTCACGGGGGTCTCAAACCTGCCCGGCGTTACCCTTCATGACCTTTACGAGGAATACCCCGATTTCAACGTCGACGCGGAGCGGGAAAAGGAACTCCTTCTTGACCATCAGGTCATCATCTGGCAACACCCCCTGTACATGTACGGGGCGCCAGCCCTGCTCAAACAATGGATCGACATGGTATTGGAACACGGGTGGGCCCACGGCGAAGGCGGCACCAATCTCAGGGGCAAGATCATTTTCAACGCCCTGACCGCGGGCGGCACGAGGGATGTCTACGTGTCAGGGGGACATGGGCACACGCTTCCGGAGTTTTTCATGTCCTTTGAACAGACGGCACGCCTGTGCAACATGGTCTACCTGCCCCCTTTTGTCGTGCACGGCACGTACCTTCTCACAGACCGGGAGTTGGAGGAATACGCGGGGGCCTATCGCGACCTCCTCGAGCAACTGACGAAGGGCGGAACGGAGCTGAGGGACATTTTGGACTACGAATATCTCAACGACTGGCTTCAGGCCGGGAAGGAAACGGCTGACGGATGAACAATGGCTTTCTCCACGACGCTCTGATCTATCTTGCGGCCGCCGTTGTGTTCGTGCCCGTCGCCAAGAAGCTGGGGATGGGTTCGGTGCTGGGCTACCTGCTGGGCGGCATCATCATCGGCCCCTTCTTTCTGGGTTTCGTGGGCCAGGAAGGCAAGGACATCATGCACTTCGCCGAATTCGGCGTGGTGATGATGCTCTTTCTCATCGGTCTTGAACTGGAACCCGCCAGCTTCTGGAAGATGCGCAAGCTCATCGCGGGAACAGGAGCGGTGCAGCTGGGCGCCACGACGCTGCTGTGTTTCGGCGGTCTCCTTGTCGCGGGGTTCTCCTGGCAGGCGGCCCTTGCCTGCGGCCTCGCCTTCTCCATGTCGTCCACGGCAATAGTGATGCAGACCCTGCGCGAGAAAGGGCTGACGAAAACCGAATCCGGAAGGTCTTCCTTCGCTGTCCTGCTTTTCCAGGATATATCGGTCATACCGATCCTTGCCTTCCTGCCCCTTCTGGCCATGTCGTCCGCGCCCCAGGCGGCGGAAGGGCACAAAACGCTGTCGAAGGCCTGCCCGGGTGGGCGCAGACCCTGACCCTCATAGGTGCCGTCGCTGCCGTCATCCTCGGCGGGCGTCTTGTCATCGTGCCCTTCCTGCGATTCATCGCGCGGATACGCCTCCGCGAACTCTTCACCGCCGCCGCGCTGCTCATTGTCATAGCCACCGCCGACCTCATGATAATAGTGGGCCTCAGCCCGGCCCTGGGGACATTCCTCGCGGGTGTGGTCCTCGCCAACTCCCAGTTCCGCCACGAACTGGAGAGCGACGTCGAACCCTTTAAGGGCGTCTTGCTCGGCCTGTTCTTCATAGCCGTGGGGGCTTCCATCAATTTCAGGCTCATCCTCGACAATCCCCTCACGGTCACCGTGCTTGTCCTGGGCGTTATCGTCGTCAAGGCCTTCGTGCTCAACATGACGGGCAGGATGTCCCGGCTCAGTTTCGACCAGAACAGCATCTTCACCCTGGGGCTGTCCCAGGTTGGTGAGTTCGCCTTTGTGCTTTTCGCTTTCATTGCCCAGCTCCGTATCCTGTCGGGTCACTGGTCGGATATGATGATGGGTGTTACGGCAATCAGCATGGCGGTGACACCTTTGCTGCTTCTCCTGAACGAGCGGCTCATCCTTCCGAGATTCGGAACGAAAGAGGTCCAGGAGGAAAGGGAAGCGGATCGGATCGAAGGTGAGCACCCCGTCATCATCGCCGGATTCGGTCACTTTGGCAGCACGATCGGCAGGTTCCTGAGGGCGAACGGTATCCACACGACCATCCTGGACAACGATTCCGACAGGGTGGAGCTGCTGAGGAAAATGGGGTTCAAGGTCTTTTACGGCGACGCCACGAGGATAGATATCCTGAAATCGGCCGGGGCGGAAAACGCGAAGATCCTCATCGCCTCCATCGATTCACCGGAGATCAACGCTGAGATGGTGGAAAAGACCAGGACGGAGTTCCCCCACCTCACGATCATGGTCCGGGCCCGCAACCGGACAGACGCGTACGACCTCATCGATGCCGGCGTGAAGAACATTTATCGCGAATCCCTGGAGACATCGGTACGGATCGGGGTTGACGCCCTCGTCCATCTCGGTTTCAGAAAATATACAGCCACCAGGGCGGGTCAGAATTTCATCAAGTACGACGAAGCCGCGCTCCCCCGCCTGGCCGCTCACCGCCACGATCAGGAAGCATACATATTCAACACCCGCGAAGAGATCTCCATCCAGGAGGAACTGCTCACCAAGGACCACGCGGACAACCCGGCCATAAACGACCACGCCTGGGACAGGAAAACGTAGACGGGCAGAGATCCCGTGGTCTTGTCGCCTAGGAGCCTGTCGGAGAATTCC
>DBQU01000076.1 GCA_002305765.1 Deltaproteobacteria bacterium UBA1386 | reverse complement strand
CTTCTGGCGAAGCCGTCATTGGACCCGCGCTGACGGTTCGGAAGAGCCTGCGACCATTCCGTCGCGGAGGTGAGGCCCACCATGGCGTTGAACTCTTTCGTGAAGAAATAACGGAAAGCGATCTGGGGAGTCCTGATGCCCTTCAGGTACTGGGCGAAGTCAAGGATGCTGACCGTCGGGACATAGTAGGGCATGCCCCACTGCTGCCAACCCTGGCCGATCATCAACTCCGCGGACTGCCAGTTCAATTTCATGAAGGCGTGCCTGAGCTGGAATCCACCATACTGGTTGCCCGTTGACGTGCCGCGGAAGTCGCCTTCGATGAAGGCGCTCGTCTTGGCGCCCCACAGATCGGGACCCTTGATGAGGAAGTTGAAACGGGTCTCAGCACCGCTCATGAAGGTGTTGCCGTACTCGTCGGCAAGGACCTTGCGTGAGGACGAGCTTGACCGGGCAGCGTTGACCGCGTCCGCGTTGGCGTTCTGTGAGGTCCAGCCGATGTCGAACTTCACGAAGCCGCCGAATGTAACATCGTACCTGCTTGTCATGCTGCCTGCGTTGCTCACTGCCGGGATGAGGAGGAGCAGGGCAAGCAGAAGGAAAGCTGTTCTTTTCATGGTTTCCCCCTTTGGGATATTTTTTGAAATCTCTGCCCAAACTACTTTCTTTGGAAATGGTCTTTGAGATTACTCTTTGAAGGCGCCCTTGCGGGCGGTCTTTGAAATTACTGGTGCGGCTTTTTGATGCCTACGATAGTGTGCCGGTCCACCTCCTTCATTAATTTTTTTTAATTTTTATCAGCGACCTCGACGCTTGTCAAGGGCAATGAAAGGGGGTAGGGACGAAGGGTCAGAAGGTGGGGACGAGAGGGGCAAAAAAATGTTCTAGAGACGGTTTCAGGTTTCAAGTTCCAGGTTTCAGGTTAAAGACAGAAACAGGAACCTCTATGCCGGTGTTTCTCTCAGCCTGAAACCTGAAACGGTCTCTTACAGCTTGTCTATCGCTTTTACGGCTTTGCGGACCTTTTTGGGGAGTTTACGGGGGTTGCCTTTTTTGGGGTGGGGGGCTTCGTCGTAATCGTCCTCCTCTTTTGTCTCGAAGGCGGGCGCGGCCATCATTTCGGCAAGCTTCACGGGGGTGAGGAACGCGACGCCCCGCGCCTTCGCCTCGTCGATGATGGCGCGGTCGGAGCTGACCACGATGAGGCCCGCCGGCCGTTTGCGGATCCAGCCGATGATGACGTCATCCGCCGTCTCGCCCTGCCGGGAATAGATGACCTCTATCCCCCTCACGTTCTCGCTGTGCCTTCCGGGCGCAGGGGTGTCCCAGGCATCGAAGACGACGGTTATCCGCGCGGACCTGATCTTCTTGTACCGCGCGCACCTTTCCAGGAAGTCCCTCCGGAGAAGGTCCATGGACGCCCCTTTCTGCACGGAGGAGGCGTTGATCCGATTGATGTAATTATAACCGTCGATGACGAGATGCATAAAAAAACCCGTTTTAAGTTTTAGGTTTTAAGTTTTAAGTAAAAGACCAAAGACAGAAACAAAGACGGTTTTAAGTGTTAAGTTGAAGACCGGAAGAAAGGGAGCCTTTTCGGGGAATACCGAAGCATCCGCTATGCCGCCGGTCTCTTGCTTAAAACTTAAAACGTAGAACTTAAAACCTAAAACTTCTTCTCCCCATAGAAATCCTTGAGGATCCTGTCCAGGACGCCGTTTATGAATTCGCGGGAGTCTTCGCTGCCGTATTTCTTGCCCATCTCGATGGCCTCGTCTATGGCGACCTTCGGGGGGACGTCGCCGGAGAATATCATCTCGAAGGCCCCGATCCTGAGAACATTCTTGTCCACATAGGCGATGCGGTCTATCCTCCAGTGCTCGCACGCCTTCCGGATGAATTCGTCTATCTGCTCCTGATGGGCGCTGATCCCGGTAAGAAGAAGTCTCGCGTAATCGACGATATCCTGCTGGTACGGAAAGAGCGAGCAATACTTGGTGAGGGCGCGCTCCGGGTCTTCCCCGGCCGTCTCCACCTGGTAGAGCATCCTCAGGGCTAGCTCTCTCGCTTTCCGTCTGCGCACAAGTTGCTTTCCTTGATGAGGTTCACCATCTCGATGGCCGACATGGCGGCGTCAAATCCCTTGTTGCCCGCCTTCGTGCCGGCTCGCTCGATGGCCTGTTCTATGCTGTCGCTCGTGATGATCCCGAAGGCGATGGGTTTCTCCAACTCGAGGGATGATTGAGCGATCCCCTTCGTCACTTCCGACGCTACGTAGTGAAAGTGAGGCGTCGCTCCCTTGATGACGGCGCCGAGACAGACGACGGCGTCGACGTCTTTCTTCTTTGCCAGCAGTTTCGCCGCCAGCGGGATCTCGAAGGAACCGGGTACCCGGTAGATGTCGATCTTGTTCTCGTCGGCCCCGTGCCTCTTCAACGCATCGAGGGCGCCTTCGACCAGGCGGTCCGTTATGAAGCTGTTGAACCTGCTTACGACGATTGCAAACCTGAAGCCTTTTGCGTTGAGCTTGCCCTCCCGTACCATGTCCACCCCTTATATGTTGTTTAGGATATGACCCAGCTTTTTCTGCTTGGTCGTAAGATAGGCTATGTTGTCCTTCGTCGGCACCATTTCTATGGAAACCCTCTCCACGACGGTCAAACCATATCCCTCAAGACCCTTTATCTTCTTCGGGTTGTTCGTGAGAAGGCGCATCTTCCGGACGCCGATGTCCCTGAGTATCTGGGCGCCGATCCCGTAGTCCCTCAGGTCGGGTGAGAAACCAAGCGCGATGTTCGCCTCGACGGTGTCATGCCCGCAGTCCTGCAGGCTGTACGCCTTGAGCTTGTTGGCGAGGCCGATCCCACGCCCTTCCTGGCGCATGTAAACGAAGACGCCCTTCTTCTCATGCTCGATCATCTTGAGCGCTTTCTGGAGCTGTTCCCCGCAGTCGCAGCGCATGGAGCCCAGCACGTCTCCCGTAAAGCATTCGGAGTGGACGCGCACGAGCACCGCATCGTCGGGCTTTATCTCTCCCTTTACGAGGGCGAGGTGAGTCTTCTTGTCCACGTCGTTCTCGTACGCTATGAGGGTGAACTCTCCGCCGAAGCGGGTGGGTATCCGTGTTTCCGCCACGCGGCGCACGAGCTTCTCGTTCTTCGTCTTGTACTTGATGAGGTCGGCTATCGTGACGATCTTGAGGCCGTGTTTTTCTGCGAAGACCTCGAGGTCCGGCAGGCGGGCCATCGTGCCGTCCTCTTTCATGACCTCGCATATGACGCCCGAGGGGTTGAGCCCGGCGAGCCGGGCGAGGTCGACGGACGCCTCGGTGTGGCCGACCCTGACGAGGACGCCGCCGCTGCGCGCGGCCAGGGGAAAGATGTGGCCCGGCCGGGATATGTCGTCGGCAGTACATTCCGGGTCGATGGCCACCTGTATGGTCCGTGCCCTGTCGTAGGCGGATATGCCCGTCGTAATGCCCTCTTTAGCCTCGATGGAGACGGTGAAGGCCGTGTTGTAGGGAGATGTGTTCTCCTGAACCATGAGGGGAAGGTCAAGCTGTTTCACTCTGTCCTCGGTGAGGGACAGGCAGATGAGACCGCAGGCGAAGCGGGCCATGAACGTGATGGCCTCGGGCGTCACCTTCTCGGCGGCGATCATGACATCGCCCTCGTTCTCTCTGTCCTCGTCATCGACGATGATGACCATCTTGCCCTGGCGTATGTCCTGAAGGACCTCTTCGATGCTCGAGATTGCCATGTGCTACTCTCCTTTTACAAACCCGTGACGGGCAAGGAAATCGAGATCGATCCCCTTGCCGTCCCGCTTCGCCAGGAAACTTTCCACGTACTTACCGATGATATCGGTCTCAATATTCATTTTATCCCGCTGGTTCTTTTCTAGAATGGTAGTCCGGGAAGCGGTGTACGGAATAATATTGATCGTGAATTTATTATCACTTTGCTCGTTTACTGTCAAGCTTATTCCATCGATTGCCACAGAGCCCTTCTTCACGATGGAACGGGCTGTTTCGGGAGGAACCTCGATCGTCATCCGGATAGAATCGCCCTCGTTCCGCATGTCCGTGATGGTCCCCACGGCGTCGACGTGGCCCGTCACGATATGGCCTCCGAAGCGGCCGTCGGCCGCCATCGCCCTCTCGAGGTTCACCTTCTGCCCCGGGGTCTTGTCTTTGAGGGTCGTCAGGCGCAGGGTCTCGAGGGAGGCGTCGACACTGAAGGTCTGGCCGCGAATCGCCGTCGCCGTCAGGCACACGCCGTCGACGCTCACGCTGTCGCCTTCCCGGACGCTGCCGGGCTCGAAGGATGTCTTAACGACGAAGACCCAGCTGCCGCTCTTTTTCTCTATCGCGGCGATCACGCCTATGTCCTCAATGATTCCTGTGAACATATCCCTCTATGTAAATGTTCTCCCTCAGTCTCTTCAGGGTGGCGACGTCGATCCGGTAGGCGTCCTTCAGGAAGTCGATGCCCTTCCCGCCGACCAGGTTCAGCGCCCCCTTGCCGCCTATGAGGATGGTGCCGTAGAAAAGGACCACCTTGTCGACGAGCCCTTCGCGCAGGAGGGTGGAGTTGACCTCTCCGCCCCCCTCGACGAGAATGCTCGTTATCTCCCGGCGGTAAAGCTCTTCGCAGATGTGGCGCACCGATGCCCTGCCGTTGTCGTCCTTTGGCACCCGGATCACCTCGACGCCCAGCGCGGTCAGTTTCGTCTCCTTATCGGTGCGGGAATCCTCGTTCGTGAACACCCAGGTCCTGTACTTCTGCGATGTTTTCACCACGTCGCAGGCGAGCGGGATACGGAGCTTGGAGTCGAGGATAATCCTCACGGGGATCTTCTTCGGGTTCTTGAGCCTCGGTACGAGAAGGGGGTTGTCGGAAATGACCGTGTTGATGCCCACCAGCACCCCGTCGTTAATGCAGCGGAGAAGGTTTGCCTGCCGGCGCGATTCCTCGTTGGATATCCACCTTGAATCGCAGGTCTTGGTGGCGATCTTGCCGTCGAGGCTCACCGCCGCCTTCATCGTGACGAAGGGCCTCTTTTTTTCCATGGAGCCTACGAACACCTCGTTGAGGCGGCGGGCCTCGTCCTCGAGCATTCCCACCTTGACATCGATGCCTGCCTTGCGCAGCATCTCAACGCCCTTTCCGTTGACGAGGGGATTGGGATCGAGCATGCCCACCACCACCCTCTTGATGCCGGCGGCGATGATCCGGTCCGTGCAGGGCGGCGTCCTCCCATAATGGACGCAGGGTTCGAGGTTGATGTACAGTGTGGAGCCGGAGGCGTTCTCGCCGGCGTTCTCGATCGCGCCGACCTCCGCGTGGTGAGAGCCGGCCTTCCTGTGATAGCCCTTGCCGACGATGGCATCGTCCTTCACGAGGAGGGCCCCGACCATGGGATTGGGGGACACCGTTCCCATGCCCTTTTTCGCGAGGGCAAGGGCCATGCGCATGTACCGTTCGTCTTTCACGGGTTGAGTCACTCCTCGTCCTTCTTCAGGAGCAGCTGCGTCAGCTCGCTCATGAACTCATTTATATCACGGAACTGCCTGTAAACGGAAGCGAAGCGGACATAGGCGACCTCGTCGAGTGTCTTGAGCTCGCTCATGACCATCTCGCCGATCTCCGTCGCCTTTATCTCCCTCTCGCCCTTCTCGAGAAGATTGTACTCGATCCTCGAGACGATCTTTTCCAGGTTGGTGACACTGATGGGCCTCTTCTCGCAGGCCTTGTTCAAACCGCCGAGGATCTTGGTCCTGTCGAACACCTCCCGCCTCCCGTCCTTCTTGACGACGAGAGGCAGTCCCTCCTCGAGCCTTTCGGCGGTGGTGAACCGCTTGCCGCACTTGAGGCACTCGCGGCGGCGCCGGATCGTGTCCATTTCCTTGCTCATCCTCGAATCGAGGACCTTGCTTTCCACGTAGTTGCAGAAGGGACACTTCATAAGGCCACCCCGACGACCCTCAGGTGTTGCGTGACGTTGTCTTTCGTTTTGTCCTGCCCTTCGACGCCGGGGGTGTTTTTCGGGCCGAAGGGTCCGTTGCTTTGACCCTGTCTATCCTTTTCAGCACAATGCCGGATTCTTCGATGAGGCTCAAGGAAAGCTCGTCGGGGTACCCATCCTCGTAATAGACCTCCCGGATGCCCGCGTTGATGAGCATCTTTATACATATCGAGCACGGCAGATGGGTGCAGTAGAGATGCGCGCCGTCTATGGATACCCCGTGATATGCCGCCTGGATGATCGCGTTCTGTTCGGCGTGGAGCCCGCGGCACAGTTCATGACGTTCCCCCGGTGCGATCTTGAGTCTCTCTCTCAGGCAGGAGACCTCCAGGCAGTGCTTCAAGCCCGAAGGAGCCCCGTTGTAGCCGGTGGCGAGGATCCGCTTGTCCTTCACGATAACGGCTCCCACGTTTCGGCGCAGGCAAGTCGACCTCATGGAAACGATCCGTGCTATTTCCATGAAGTAGGAACCCCAGTCAGGACGATGGTTCTTCATATGTCATATATGCGCGAATAGAAGGGAAAGCCCTTGCACATCTCCCTCACTCTCTCTCGCGTGCCGTCCATGAATGACGTGTCTCCGGGCCGCTTCAGGACGGAATCGATCATCTCGCAGATGACCTCCATCTCCTTTTCCTTCATACCGCGCGTGGTGACGGCGGGTGTCCCTATCCTGATGCCGCTCGTGACACCGGGGGTCTTGGTGTCGAAGGGGATGAGGTTCTTGTTGACCATGATGCCGCTCGCCTCGAGGGCTATCTGGGCATCGTTCCCCGTCACGTTCTTCGGGGTGAGGTCGACAAGGAAGAGATGGTTGTCGGTGCCTCCGGACACGATGCGGAAGCCGAGGTCGGCCATGCGCTTCGCCATGTGCTTTGCGTTCGCGATGATCTGGCGCTGGTACTCCTTGAACTCCTCCGTCATGGCCTGTCTCAGGGCCACCGCCTTGGCGGCGATGACGTGCATGAGAGGTCCTCCCTGGATTCCGGGGAAGACGGCGGAGTCTATCTTCTTCGCCAGGTCGGCGTTGCACATCACGAGCCCGCCCCGCGGGCCCCTCAAGGTCTTGTGCGTCGTGGTAGTTATGAAATGGGCGTGTCCCGCCGGGCTCGGATGAAGGCCGGCAGCGACAAGGCCGGCGATGTGGGCGATATCGGCCATCAGGTAGGCCCCCACCTCATCGGCGATCTCCCTGAATTTCGCGAAGTCTATGATCTTCGAATAGGCGCTGGCTCCCGCGATGATAAGCTTCGGTCTTTCCTTGCGGGCGATGCCCCGTATCTCGTCGTAGTCGAGCATCTCGTTCTTCGCCGATACCGGGTACGACACCGCGCGGTACCACTTGCCCGAGAAGCTCGGCCTCGCGCCGTGGGTCAGGTGGCCGCCATGGGCGATGTCCATCCCCAGGACCGTGTCGCCGCGTTCAAGGACGGCATAGAAAACGGCCATGTTCGCCGACGAGCCGGAATGGGGTTGGACGTTGGCGTGCTCCACCCCGAAAAGTGTCCTGGCGCGCTCTATGGCAATGCTTTCTATCTCATCGAGATAGGCGCAGCCGCTGTAATATCTTTTCGACGGATACCCTTCGGCATACTTGTTCGTGAGGACGCATCCCTGTGTCGCGAGGACATCCTCGTCTACATAGTTCTCGGAGGCGATGAGGATGAGACTGTATTCCTCGCGGTCCAGTTCGCGTCTCATCAACTCGAATACCTTTGTGTCTTTTCCGTCAAGTTTCATGTCTTACCTGTCCGTGTTTTTCTCGAAATCGTCTATCTTCCTGATCCTGCCCAGGTGCCTGCCCCCTTCGAACTCGGTGGAGAGCCACGTCTTCACTATCTCTTCGGCGAGACCCTTTCCAATTACCCGGCCCCCGAGGACGAGAACATTGGCGTCGTTGTGCCTGCGGCTCTGGGCCGCCGTGTAGAGATCGTTGACAAGAGCGGCACGGATGCCTCTGACCTTATTCGCCGCGATGCTCATTCCGATCCCGGTTCCACAAACGATTATTCCCCTGTCCGCTTCACCGGCTGCGACACGTCTCGCGACCTCCAAGCCGAAATCGGGGTAGTCGACGGATTCCGGGGAGTGTGTTCCCACGTCCGCCACTTCGTGCTCTCCGGGAGGGAGAATCCCCTTTATGTATTCCTTCAGCTCGAAACCGGCATGGTCCGAGCCGACCGCTATCTTCATCCTTCAAACCTCCTGAGGACGAGAACACAGTTGGTACCACCGAACCCGAACGAGTTGGAGAGCGCCACGTTGATGGTGTGTTTGCGCGCCTTGTTGGGGACATAGTCGAGATCGCAGTCGGGGTCTGGTGTTTCGTAGTTGATCGTTGGAGGGCAGATCTGGTCCCTGATCGACAACGCGGTGAAGATGGCCTCTACCGCGCCGGCGGCGCCGAGAAGGTGACCCGTCATGGATTTCGTGGAACTCACGGGGACCTTGTAGGCCTTTTCGCCAAAGACCTTCTTTATGGCCAGGCTTTCCGTCTGGTCGTTGAGGTCCGTGGAGGTCCCGTGGGCGTTGATGTAATCCACCGCGTCCGCCGGAAGCGAGGCGTCGCGGAGCGCCATGTTGATGCATCGGATGAACCCGTCTCCGTCGGGGCAGGGGGCCGTTATGTGGTAGGCGTCCCCATTGTACCCGTAACCGGCGAGTTCGGCGTAGATCTTCGCTCCCCTTTTCCGGGCGTGTTCGAGTTCTTCGAGGATGACGATCCCCGCTCCTTCGGCCACGACGAAACCGTCGCGGTCCTTGTCGAAGGGACGCGAAGCCCTTTCAGGTTCGCTGTTGCGCGTGGAGAGGGCCTTCATCGCGTTGAATCCGCCCACGGTGAGCGGCGTCAGGTTCGCCTCGCAGCCGCCCGCCACCATCATGTCGGCGTCACCGTACTCAATGACCCTCATGGCGTCGCCTATGGAATGAGCGCCGGTGGCGCAGGCGGTCACGATGCAGAGATTGGGCCCTTTTATCCCATACTGGATGGCGATGTGCCCCGGGGCCTCGTTGGCAATGAGCATGGGGATGAAGAAAGGAGAGATGCGCCCCGGGCCTCTTTCGAGCAGGATGCTGTGGTATTTCTCGAGCGTCGGCAGGCCGCCGAGGCCCGTTCCGACGATCACCCCGATCCGTTCGGCATCTTCCTTGGAGATGTCGAGACCGGAGTCCCCCATTGCTATCTTCGTGGCGGCGAGGGCGTACTGGATGAAAAGATCCATCCGCTTGACCTCCTTGGCCGAGACATACTCCTCGGCATGGAAGTCCTTCACCTCGCCGGCTATCTTGGTATCATGCTGAGTACTGTCGAATCTTGTTAGCGGTGCGATCCCGGATCTCCCGTTGAGGATCTCCGTCCAGACGCTGTCTATTCCCACTCCCAGGGGCGTTACGAGACCAACACCGGTGATGACAACCCGTCTTTTCAAACGACACCTCGCTGGATTATTTGCCCGCCAGGCGATCTTCTATGTACCTGATCGCGTCCCCCACGGTTTCCATCTTCTCCGCATCCTCATCGGGGATCTCAATGCTGTACTCGTCTTCCAGTGCCATGATAAGCTCAACGATATCAAGAGAATCCGCACCGAGGTCATCAATGAACTTAGCTTCCGGAACGACTTCCGACTCGCTTACCCCGAGCTGATCCACGATCATCTTTTTTACTTTCTCAGTTACTGACATTAAGCCACCTCCTCGTTTTATTGAAAGCTTCCTTCAAACTCCCGGGAGACCGTCCCTTTCAGGACGCCCTGCCCCGGGTGACGCGTTGATCACATGTACAACCCGCCGTTGACATTTATCACCTCCCCCGTTACGTAACTGCCGTATTTCGAAAGAAGAAAATATACCACGTTAGCGACATCTTCGGGCTCGCCGAGACGTTTGAGCGGGATCGCCGCGTGCATCGATTCCTTCGTCTTCTCATCGAGGGCGTCCGTCATCTTCGTTCTGATGAACCCGGGGGCGACGGCATTGACCCTTATGGAACGCTCCGCGTATTCCCTGGCCACGCTCTTTGTGAAGCCGATGATGCCCGCCTTGCTTGCCGCGTAGTTTGCCTGTCCCGCGTTTCCCATGACGCCGGCGATGGAAGAGATATTGACGATGCTGCCTCCCGACCTCAACATGTGCCTGACGACGGCCTTCGTGCAGTTGAAGACGCTCTTCAGATTCACCGCCATGATCCGGTCCCAGTCCTCCTCCTTCATGCGCAGAAGGAGCTTGTCCGCGGTGATGCCCGCGTTGTTGACGAGGTTGTCGATCTTCCCCAGGTCCTTCACGACCTGGTCGACAGCTCCCTGGACCGCCTGGGAGTCGGACACGTCCACGGTGTAGAACTCACAGCGCCGGCCTTTCGACCTGATTGCCTCGCAGGCCCCGGACCCGTCGACCACATCGAAGATCGCGACGTCGCCGCCCTTCCCGGCGACGAGCTCAGCGATCGCCCTGCCGATGCCCTGTGCCGCACCTGTAATGATGGTCACCGTTCCGTTCATGCCATAAGCCCCTTTATCGATTCCACCTCTTCGAATTTCTCCGCGTTCACACATGGGATGTCGGGGACGATCCTCTTGACAAGGTTCGAAAGGACCTTCCCGGGACCCGCCTCAATGAAGATCTCCACGCCCTCGTCGGCCATTCTGCGCGCGCACCTTTCCCAGAGCACGGGGGAGAACATCTGACGGTAGAGCCTGTCGTCCACCGACCCTTTGTCTTTCCCGGGGGTCGCGTCGACGTTGAACACGACGGGGACCGAAAGCTCCCCGTGGCCGAGGGCCGCAAGCTCGCTCTTCAGACGGTCCGCGGCCGCCTGCATGAGCGGCGAATGGAAAGGCCCCGAGACGTTGAGGAAGACCGCTTTCTTGTATCCCGTCCCTTTCAGTCTCTCCACGGCCTCCCTGAGCGCGCCGGCGTCGCCGGAAAGGACGACCTGCTCTGCCGAGTTGAGATTGGCGGGGACCGCCACGTAGTCGTCGTGGGATATCTCCGCGAGAACGGGGCCTATCTTCTCCATGTCGGCACCGATGAGGGCGACCATGCCGCCTTTGCCTTTCGGGCAGGCCTCTTCCATCAAGAGGCCTCTTTTCCTCGTTATGGCAAGGGCTTCTTCAAAGGTGAAAAAGCCGCTCGCGGTAAGGGCCGTATACTCGCCGAGGCTGTGGCCCGCAACCAGGAAGGGCTCGATGCCCGCCTCTCTCCTCAAGACCTCATGCACGGCATAGCCCACGAGAAGGAGCGACGGCTGCGTGTTGTACGTCTGGCGCAGCTCATCCTCGGGACCGTTGAAGCAAAGGTCCGTCATGGGGAAACCGAGCACCCTGTCGGCGGTGGCGAACATATCGCGGACATAGTCGAACCTGTCGTAGAGGTCCCTGCCCATGCCGATGTACTGGGAACCCTGTCCCGGAAATACCATACCTGTTTTCTTCATCTATCCTCTCTCGCCGTGTGGATTCTCTTCCTCGCGAGATCAGTATCTCACGTTACGATCTTTTCTTCGATGCCGATTGCTTGATGAGCTCGAGCCCGATGATGTTCCTCTGTATCTGGTTCGTGCCTTCGTATATCTGGAGTATCTTGGCATCGCGCATCATCTTCTCGACGGGGTATTCTTTCATGTAGCCGTATCCGCCGAAGACCTGTATGGCATCGACGACGACCTTCATGGCCACGTCGCTGGGAAACACCTTGCTCATGGCCGACACCTTGGAGAAATCCCTGGGGTTGCTGTCGATGTATCGTGCCACGGCGTACACGAGTGCCCGTGCCGCCTCCACCTGTATCGCCATATCGGCAAGGATATGCTGTATCGCCTGAAAGGAGATGATCTTCTTCTCGAACTGCTCCCTTTCACGCGCGTATTGTACGGCTGCCTCGAGTGCGCCATGGGCAACCCCCACCGCCTGCGCACCTATCCCTGGGCGGGTCCTGTCAAACGTCCTCATTGTCAGGATGAAACCCAGACCTTCTCTACCTATAACATTTTCCTTCGGAACTTTGCAATCCTGAAATACCAGCTCACGGGTGGCCGATGCCCTGATGCCTAACTTGTTCTCTTTCTTACCGAAAGTGAATCCTTCCATGCCTTTTTCGAGTATGAAGGCGGTGGCGCCCCGGCCCCCCTTGGAACGGTCCGTCATGGCGACGACGGTGTAGATCTCGGCCTCACCGCCGTTCGTTATCCACTGTTTCGTCCCGTTGAGGATGTAATGGTCGCCGTCCTTCTTTGCCTCCGTCCTGATGCCCTGGGCGTCGCTGCCGGCGTTAGCCTCGGTGAGTCCGAAGGCGGCCAGCTTCGATCCGCTCGCTATCTGGGACAGGTACTTCTTCTTCTGCTCCTCCGACCCGCCGAGCAGGATGGGGTAGGCACCGAGCAGGCTGGCCGCGTAGCTCACCGACACGCCGAGGCACGCCTTGCTCAGCTCCTCGACGACGATGCAGTTCTCGAAGGATCCTCCTCCCATGCCGCCGTACTCCTCGGGGATGCTGACACCGAAGAGCCCCGTTTCGGCGCAGTGCTTCATGATCTCCCAGGGGAACTGTCCTGTCTCGTCGAGTTCAGCGCGAACGGGAACGACCTTTTCCTCCGCGATCCTGCGGGCCAGCTTCTGTATGCTCTTCTGGTCTTCAGATAGAAAATAATCCATACCTTACCTCTCCTTTACTTTCTGAAACGATTCGTAGTCCTGCATGGCCTCGCCCACGGATTCCTTGAGGCCCTTTTCCACGAACTTCTTTGCCAGCAGTATGGCGTTGCGCATGGCCTTTTCGTTCGATTTTCCATGGCATATGATGCAGACCCCGTCGACGCCGAGAAGAGGTGCTCCCCCGGTCTCGGAATAATCCGCCTTCTTCTGGAATTCCTTGAAAAGGTCTTTCAGAAGGAAATAGCCTATCTGTGCCTTTCGGCTCTTCTTTATTCCCTCCCTGAAGAACTCGAAGATCAGGTCGGCGACCCCCTCGCTGATCTTCAGGGCGATGTTGCCGACAAAACCGTCGCTTACCACGACATCGGTCCTGCCGTTGTACATGTCGGTGCCTTCCACGTACCCCAGGTAGTTGAGGCTGAACTCCTTGATAAGGGCATGGGCCTCCCGGGTCAGTTCGTTGCCCTTTGTCTCCTCCTCGCCATTCGAAAGGATGCCCACCCGGGGGGAAGCGATCCCCAGGACGGAAGAGGCGAAGGCGTTGCCCATCAGGGCGAACTGGGCGAGGTGCGTGGGCTTGCAGTCCACGGTGCCGCCCGCGTCGAGAAGGATCGAAACCCCTTCTCCCATGCGCGGGTGCAGCGTGGCTATCGCGGGCCGGTCGACGCCGGGGATCCGGCCGAGGGTGAATATGGCAAAGGCCATGGCCGCCCCGGAATTTCCCGCCGAAACGACGGCCTGGACCTCTCCGTTCTTGTGCAGTTCGAATGCCCTGTTCATGGAGGAGTCCCTCTTTTTCCTGAGGGCGTTCGAAGGGGCTTCGTTCATCTCCACGCAAACAGGTGTGTGGACCAGGTCGAGGTTCGCATGGTCCGTCACGAAAGGCCGCATCTTTCCCTCGTCGCCGACGAGAACGATGGAAGCCAGCCCCTCACGGGAGATCGACTGGGCCCCCCTCACGATCTCCCTGGGCGCAAAGTCGCCACCCATTCCGTCGACGGCGATCCGTATCATTCCGGGCTTTAAGCTTCCTCGACCGCTATGTACTGTTTGCCCTTGTACATTCCGCACTTGGGGCAAACGGCATGGGGAAGTTTAGGCTCCTTGCAGTTCGGGCATGCCACGACGGCAACAGGTGATGCGGTGTAGTGCGCGCGTCTCTTGTCCCGTCTCGCCTTCGCAGTTTTTCGTTTTGGTACGGCCATGGTCTACTCCTTGTCAGTTTAAGAAAGATTTCAATTTTTCGCCGAGGAGGCTCGAGGGCGCCTCGGGACAATCGCAGGGTTCCGCGTTTCTGTTCCTGCCGCAGGTCGGGCATATCCCTTTGCATTCTTCGCTGCACAGCGGCCTCACGGGGATGTTGAGCATGACCTCTTCGTAGATGAAGGGATCGAGGTCGATCTCGTCGCCTTCGTAGTAGTAGACGTCGAGGTCGTCGTTGTGAAGCTCCATCTCCGCCGCGTCAGGAAGCATGCTTTTGGGGGTGAGCTTGATGGCCATCTGAAGGGACATCGAGAGGCTGTAGCTCTCGAGGCAGCGGGAACAGGCCAGCGATGCCTTGAACGTGACGGGTCCTTCGATGCTGACGGTGTCGTCGAACTTTGCGACGGTAAGCTCGTAGCGCACCGGCTCGAGCAGCGTGAATTCGGCATCGTCAGTCTTCGGGAATCGTGCAGTGTCCATCTCACCCTTCACGACCAGTATGTCTTCTATTTCCGTAAGTCGTATCAACACGGGTCGCCTTCTTTTGAAGATAGATAATATAAAGAGTTTACCATTTTCTTGTCAAGGAAATTAACCTGTTGTAACTCTTGCCTTTTTGTTGGAAGAAGGCTGTGGAGCTGTTGTCTTGGCGCAAAGGAGGGGAGTGGCCCCATCGCCCGGAATTACCCCTCACGGGGCCCGCCCAGGAGGGTTTCAAGCTCTTTTTCATCAATGGGGAGCTCGAGCACCTTGTGCCTGTCACGCTGGCCCTTAAGGATCCTGATGGCCGATCGTTTGACCTTGAGGACGTCCGACAGGTACCGGATCAGCTCGTCGTTCGCCTTGCCCTCGAGGGGCAGTGCCGTGAGCCTGACGGTGATGCCCGCCGGAGTGCGGGCTATCGCCCTCTTTTTCGCGTTTGGTATCACCCTGATCTCCACGTTCATGGCGGGCTCCCTAGAGCCTGAGGGCAAGGTGGAGCAGGAGCCTCGTGATCGCCTCCTGGAGAAAGATGATGATGAGCATGAGAAAGAAAGGGGCGACGTCGATCATGCCGAACCGGGTGGGCAGGACCCTCCTTATGCGGTTGGTGACGGGATCGACGAGCCTCACCACTGTTCGCACAATGGGATTATACGGGTTTGGCC
Organism: Deltaproteobacteria bacterium UBA1386; assembly: GCA_002305765.1. GTDB lineage: Bacteria > Desulfobacterota > Syntrophorhabdia > Syntrophorhabdales > Syntrophorhabdaceae > Delta-02. The sequence continues at coordinate 138,450 of DBQU01000076.1, read as the reverse complement.
GTATCCACGAGAAGAGCGCCCGCGCGAAGATCACCCAGAAATAGATGGTGAGGGCCATGTTGAGGATCTTGGCGATCCAGACGATAAAGACACCGAAAGCGGACATTGACAACTCCTGACAAAATTAATGACCAATTGACCAAATTACAATAACCAGGTAAAAGAACAATGACCAATAAAGGATAATGACCAATTGACCAAATTACAATAACCAAATGAAAGGATAATAAACAATGACGAAATTCCAATGACCAATGAAAAAGATAATGACCAATTTACCAATAACCAATTGAACAGATAGAAAGGCACAACGGACTGCCCGTATCGCTTTTCGTTGGTCATTGTATTATCGGTTCTCCCAGGACTATTCCCCCCTCCACCCTGTCCATCCTCACCTCGACCATCCTGTTCTCAAGCTTCCTGTCGTAGGGGATGTGGACGGGAATGTAATTGTTCGTGTATCCCCGCATGTAGCGGCCGAGGCAGCGCTTGCCCTCGGGGACGATCCGCGCCAGGCTGCCGATGAAGCGGCGATGGAAGGTTTCCCGCTTTCTCGCGTCGATGTCCTTGAGGATCCTCACCCTGGCCTTCGCGGTCCCTCGAGGTACGGTTCCGTCCATGAGGGCGGCCGCCGTCCCTGGCCGTGAGGAATAGGGGAAGACGTGGAGGTAGTAGACGGGGCATGATTCCAGGAATGCCCGGGTTTCCTCGAAGAGGTCCTCACTCTCACCGGGGAACCCCGCTATCACGTCCATGCCGATCCCGGCGTCGGGCATCCTTGCGAGGATCCTGTCGATCATCCCCCTCACATCCTCCTGACGATAGGGGCGCCGCATGGCGGCGAGCACGCGGTCTGACGCGCTCTGCAGGGGGATGTGGAAGCTCCTTGCCAGTTTTCGGGAGGAGGCGGCCGTTTCGATAAAGCCCATATCGAACATCAGGGGGTCGACGGAGCTGAGGCGTATCCTTGGCGGGGTGGGGGCATCCTCGAGGATGGCGATAAGATCCGTGAGGCCTGTCCCTCCCCCAGGGTCGTGCCACGCCGATATCTCGATCCCCGTCAGGACCACCTCCTGGACACCTCTGCGCCCCAGCGTCTCCATGGTGCGCAGTATCTCCCTCAGCGGCCTGCTCCGCGGCGCGCCTCTCGCATACGGTACGATGCAGTAGCTGCAAAACCTGTCGCACCCGTCCTGGATCTTGAAAAAGAACCGCGTCTTTCCTGTCATGGCCGGATCCTCCGGTGCCTCGTCCATGACGAGGGACTCGCGAGAACTGACGAAAATACCGGCCGCTGCCGCATACCGGTCCGGAGACAGCTTTTCCGCCTGTCCCAGGACGAGATCCGCCCCGAAGCTGTCATGTGGATAGGCCTGTCCGTGACAGCCGGCAAGAACCACCTTCGCGCCCGGGTTCTCCCTTCTCAGGCGGTTTATGAAACGCCGTATGTCCCTGACGGCGCCCTCCGTAACGGTGCAGGCATTGATCACCACGATCTCGGCCCGATCGGCGCCCGTCGGCGCGTAACCGGCCCCCTGAAGGTTCCCCGCGATGACCGAAGAATCCCACTGATTGGCCCTGCAGCCGGTGGTGTGGATGAAAAAGGTCGATTTCATAATAATAATAAGGACAGTTTTAGGTTTTAGGTTTTAAGTGAAAGACGAACAGAAACTGGCGGGATGCTGCGGGGCGACGCAGCCCGAAACAGGAACCGGTTCTTCCTGTTTTTCACTTAAAACCTAAAACGTAAAACTTAAAACGTCTTCTTATAAAACGGTGACATCTCCCGCAGCTTTTCCACGAGGCCCGGAAGGATATCGAGGACGTAATCCACGTCAGCGGGACTGTTCTCGCATCCCAGGCTGAAGCGCAGCGCGCTCTGGCACAGGGGCCCCGGTATGCCCATGGCCGTTAGGACATGGGAGGGTTCCGAGGAGCCCGACGAACAGGCCGAACCGGACGATACGGCAACGCCCTTCATGTCGAGGGCAAGCAGAAGCGATTCCGATTCTATGAACTCAAAGCTGAGGTTGAGAGTGTTGGGGACCCTCTGCAGGGGATGTCCGTTGAGGCGCACCTGATCGATGCGCTCCAGGATGCCGTTGAGGAGGCGCCGCCGCAGGCCTTCGACGGTCTCCCGCCGCTCGTTCATCTCCTCTCTCGCCAGTTCACAGGCCCTGCCGAAGGCCACGATGCCGATGACGTTCTCCGTCCCCGCCCGTCTTCCCGATTCCTGATGGCCGCCGTGGATTAGGTTGTCGAGGGCGAGACCCTCGCGTATGTACAGGGCTCCCACCCCCTTCGGGGCGTACACCTTGTGCCCCGAGAAACTGGCGAGGTCGACGCCGAGGGCGGTCACATCCACATCTATCTTACCCAGGGCCTGCACCATGTCCGAATGAAAGGGTATCTCTCTCTCGCGGGCGACGCGGGCGATATCGGCGATGGGCATCACTGTCCCCGTTTCGTTGTTCGCGTACATGATGGAGATGAGGATCGTGTCCTTCCTGATCGCGTCCTTCACGTCCGCCGGGTCGACAAGGCCATGTCCGTCGACGGGAAGATAGGTGACGGGAAAGCCACGGGTCTCGAGGTACCTGCAGCAGGTGAGCACGGCGGGGTGTTCCACCGCCGACGTTATGATGTGGCCTTTGCCCGCCCCGTAGGCGATACCCTTGATGGCGTGGTTGTCGGCCTCGCTGCCGCAGCTCGTTATGACGACGTCATTCACCTTCGCGCCGATGATGGCGGCTATCTGTTCCCTGGCCGTTTCGTAGGGCTCTTTGACGTCCCGCCCGGCAAAATGGAGGCTCGAAGGGTTTCCGAAGAGACCGTCGAGGAAGGGCCTCACCGCGTCCGCCACCCGTGGATGGATGGGGGTTGTAGCGTTGTTGTCCATGTATATTCGGGGTGTCGGCACGTTCTTAATCGAAGGAGACATTCATGGCCTTTACGGGGCAGACCTTGACGCAATGCTCGCAGGCGACACAGCGGGTGTAGTCGAACTCCACCTTCATGACCTTCCTATCCTTGATGTAGAGGGCACCCGGGGCGCAGACACTGGTGCAGAGGCCGCAGTGAACGCACCGCGTCTCGTCGCGGTTGATATCCTGCTCCATGGGCTCCGTGTCGATATTGAGGTCCTTGAGGTACCTGACGGCCTTCTTGAAATTCGCCTCCGTGCCCTCCACTTCCATGACCATCAGGGACTCCGCCCTGGGAGAGACGTTGGCTCTCAGGATGTTGAAAACGAGATTGAAATCCTTGACGAGCCGGTAGACGATGGGCTTGTCGATGGTATCTTTCTTAAAGCGGAGAATGATCCTCTTCTTCATCGAGTCCTCGCATATTTCGTTGGAGCCCTGCCGTCAGACTCACGCGTTATATTTCGACGATGTCAAGATCCCCCCAGACGCCGAGCTGATCGCCCAGTATGATCAATATTCCCGTTACACCGGGAAAGCGCTGTCCTTTTTCGACGGCGGCAGCGATATCGTCCTTTTTTTTTACACTATTACCGAGGGAAGTTGCAAGTCCGTCGGCGAAAAGCGATGAGCTTCCGACCACGCAGACGGCGTCGGCCTTGCCGAAGCTCAAAGAGTGGCCCACCGTTCCCGACGAGGTGCAGACACCCCGGGGTTCGCATGAAGGCTCGAGTGCGAGCCCGATCCGTCCACTGAAGGGAGAGGAGCCGGCATGGATCTGTATGGTGCGCTTCTCCGATGCCCTGAGATAGATGTCGCCCCCGTTCTCAATGATGAAATCCCGGGTCAGCGCCATGATGTCCCGACCGATAAACTCGGCGACGGCGCCGGCGACGGTCGCCATCGGTCCCACTCCGACGAGGGCGGAGGCGCGTATCATCTCGGAGGCGATGGCGGGCGCGAAACGGTCATCGTCCACAGGCGCGAGACTCTCCTGGAAGGAGGGCCTTGCGCGGATATACTCCTCGAGCTGGTTCCGGTAGTAAAGGACCCGCTCTTTTATGAAGGGGCTCAAGTTGCCGTCGGTGCAACAGAAAAGGTCCGTTTCCTTGTATCGTATCTCGTAGCAGGCGAGCTCCGCGGGCTTCGATATCCGTCGATAGAATCTTTCCTCGTACATGGCTTAAGCCGCGGTCTCCATGGACGGCTTCCCCGGGGATTGCCTTCGATGCGACGCGGTGCTTGTACTATAACAGGAGGGTGGGTAGGTGTCAATGAAGCGAGGGGAAAGAAGGTTCCATGTTCAAGGTTCCACGTTCCGGGGTGGAGAAAAGCGCTGGCCCCAAAGAGACGAGAAACGCTGAGCTCCGATGCAGTGCGTTCTTTGCCGTCTGTCCCGATTGATAATGCCGGGGGTTTCCGTTATAATCTCGCGTAGGGTATCGATGGGCAATAAACAAGAGACGAAGACGGTGCGGCCGGCGTCGATCGGACCTGCGGGGAGGTGCTGGTGAAAGGCGATGTGGCGAAGACGGTGAAGCGTGTCGATGTCATCGTGGAGCCGGGGGGAGAGGAGTTGCTTCCCGAGGAGATCTACACGCTCCATTCCCCGTCGGGGATATGGGTCGTTGAAGAGGACGGGGAAACGATCGTCAGGGCCTACCCGGAACAGGTGGAGACGTACCTCGCAGCAATGCGGCGAAGCGGGATCGCCATCAGGGACGTCCGCGTCACGGACGAGGCGCGCCGCGACTATTCCGAGATGGCCAAGCGGTATTTCCGGCCCGTCACGGTGGAGGACATAGTCATCCGGGCACCCTGGAACGGGAAACGAAAAGACGTCACGTATATCACTATCGAGCCGGGGATGGCCTTCGGCACGGGCAGGCACGAGTCCACGAGGCTCGTTATGAAGCTCATGAGACAGACCGACCTTGCGGGCAAGCGCGTCCTCGATCTTGGCTGCGGGTCCGCGCTCCTGTCCCTCTATGCCCGCCTGAAGGGTGCGCGCCGCGTCTTTGCTGTCGACAACGACCTCGACGCCGTTCTTTCGGCGCAGAAGAACGTGCTCCTCAACGGGGCATCGGGGATAGAAGTGGTCTGTGCCGACCTCATGGACATAAGCGGCAGATACGACGTGGTCATTGCCAACCTCGACATACGCACCTTCGCCCTGTCATCGGGACACATCATGGGCCTGTTGAAGAAGAAGGGGACGTTTATCATCTCGGGCATCATCGGCCGCGAGAAGAAGGAGGCCCTGCGGCTTTTTGTCCCCTGGGAGCCGGTGGTCGAGGTGAGAAAGAACGCCTGGAGGGGATTCATCCTCAGAAGATAGTTCAAGAGTTCAAGAGTTCAAGAGTTCAAGGGGGCTTGGTCCGGCGCCGAAGGGGATCCTGGACCGTACTTCCAGTGAGGGGGCATTCATGAATATCGGGTTTCTTGCGTCACATGGGGGGAGCAATATGCAGGCCATTATCGATGCCTGCAAGGCGGGGAGGTTGCATGCCACGCCGGTGGTCGTCATCAGCAACAACGGCGATTCGCGGGCCCTTGAGCGCGCGAGGACCGAGGGCATCCCGAGCTACCACTTAAGCGGCACGACCCATCCCGACCCGGAGGTCCTGGACCAGGCGATCCTCGACGCGCTGGTGCGTCACGATGTCGATGTCGTCGCCCTTGCCGGCTACATGAAGAAACTCGGGCCAAGAACGCTCGCCCGTTTCGAGGGGCGCATCCTCAACATCCACCCGGCGCTCCTGCCGAAGCACGGCGGCAAGGGGATGTGGGGTATGCACGTCCACGAGGCCGTCATCGCGTCGGGTGAGACGGAGTCCGGCGTGACCGTCCACCTCGTGAACGAGGAGTACGACAGGGGACCCATCCTTGCCCAGGTACGCGTTCCCGTCATGCCCGGCGACACCCCGGAAACCCTGGCGGCCCGCGTCCTCATACAGGAACACATCATCTACCCGGCAACCCTGGAGAAGATCGCGACGGGGGAGATTGTCCTGTCAGGGGAAAAGTGAAAGGACTGTTGCGGGTTCCGTGTTGCGTGTTGCGGGTTAAAGGCGGCTGAAAATACTGGTCCGATGAGAGCGGAGGTTCTTCGGTCTTTCAACCCGGAACCCGGAACCCGGAACCCGGAACGGAACGCCGGTGGCGTCCCTATTCGAACATCGCCCTGGCGAATTCCTTCGCGTTGAAGGGGATGAGGTCGTCGAGCTGCTCGCCCACTCCCACGTACCTCACGGGTATCTTCAGGAGGTGGGCTATGGGGAGGATGAAGCCGCCCTTGGCCGTCCCGTCGAGCTTCGTGATGACGATGCCCGTGACGCCGACAGCTTCGTTGAATGTCCTGGCCTGGGCGATGGCATTCTGGCCGTTCGTGGCGTCCACGACGAGGAGCACCTCGTGGGGGGCACCAGCGACCTCCTTTGCTATAACGCGGTGTATCTTCTTCATCTCCTCGATGAGGTTCGCCTTCGTGTGAAGCCTGCCGGCGGTGTCGAGGATGACGATGTCCGCGGCGCGGGACTTTGCCGCCTTGACGGCGTCAAAGGCGACCGCCGCAGGGTCGGACCCGTCGGCATGCCGTACCATTTCCACGTTGAGCCGCTTCGCCCAGACGTCGAGCTGCTCGATGGCGGCCGCCCGGAAGGTGTCGCAGGCGCCGAGGAGGACCTTTCTGCCCTCCTTCAGGTAGATTCCGGCCATCTTGGCGATGGTCGTGGTCTTGCCGACGCCGTTCACGCCCAGGGCAAGAATGACGAAAGGCTTACTGCCGTTCGCGGTGAGCGGGGCCTCGATGGGGGTGAGGAGATTCTCCACCTCTTCCTTCATTGAGGTCCTTATGTCTTCGGTGGTGCGGATGAGTCCGCGCTTCCATTTGTCCTTGAGGGCGTCCACCAGGAGCTCCGTCGTCTCGAGTCCGGCATCGGCCAGTATCAGCGCCTCCTCAATCTCGTCGAAGGCATCCTCTTCGATCGGTTTTCCCGCGACCATCCATTCGATCTTCGTCTTGAGCTGGTCCCGGGTCTTCGTCAGGCCGTTCTTTATCTTTTCAAAAAAACCCATGGTGTTGTCCTTCAGTATGCTCCTTCCCGGTTATCCCGGGCATAGAAACCTACATTATTATATATATAGAGTTCCAGGTCCTCTTCGTGTGTCTGCAATTGCTCTTCGATGATGGCCTCGAGGCGGGGCAGATCGACAGCGCCCGTCCGCCACATCGCCTTTACGTCGTTGATGGAGTCAAGGGGGAAGAACGAATCATAGCGGTCTGTGTATTCCTTGAGCGCCTTCATGGCGCCCGGGTCCTTCAGTCCGATCAGGATGAGCGCCTTGTAGCCGTACATGCGAAGCGACGTTAGCATATCGGGCGGCGATTTCTCCGCGCTTGTGATGTAGCCGAGGGCCCTGTCCAGTTCTCCCTGGCGGTAGGCTGCGACGGCGAGGTATGTGAACGCTGCGCCGTCCACATTATACCCTGCGGCTTCCGTGAGATACAGTGCTGCTTCGTCGTACTTCTTTTCGGAAATAAGGTTCTTCCCGACCATAACGTTGCGGGAATAGAGGCCGTAGGTCGTGCAGGAACAGAAGAGGCAGGCAAAGAGTACTATTCCGATTCCGGCGCGTACGGCTTTCCGCATACCTTGCAGACGCCATTCTCGCCTATCACACCGATGCAGGTTCCGTCGCTGCACAGGATCCTCCTCGAAAAGTCGTCATCTTCCCCGGTCTGTTCCTCCACGGGCGCCTCGATCGCCAGTGAGCCTCCGCAAAGATAGCAGTAAGCGCCAAACCGGAAGACGTCTTCCTTGCAGCCCGGGCAGGTTGTTCTTTCAAATTCCTTCGAACACGTCTCGCATAGCATGGTCATTGCTCCGCCTTGATCACTTTTGTTACCTTGCCGTTGTCGAATTCCACGTAGACCGTGCCCTTGTTGTCAGGCATGATCTTCCACTCGGGGCGATATGTCCAGATGATCTTGTTCTCCGGCGTCAGACTTACCATGGTGGGTTCGCCCAGTTTCTTGCGGACCTCGCTCTCGTTCATTGAGATGAGGGAGTTCTCCATGAGGGGCTGCGGTTTTCCCGTAACCTTCTTCATGTATGAACAGGAAAGCAGAACAAAACAGGACAGAAGTACGATGCAGGTCCCTGAAAAGCGGGGACTTTTTATACTTTTCCACAATTTTTGTGGAAAAGCTGTTGACAAATTGTATAAAGACACTTGTAACCTATTGATTATACTCATGCTATTTCCCCTTTGCCCAAAGATCGTGCAAAAATGTTTTTTCAATCTTATCAATGGCTTTCGTCATTGCTTCCCGTTTTGCTCCGATCGCGCTTCCGGTGATACCTTATCACGGTTCATTTAAATATTCAACGGGTTGTGGGCCGCCTCCGGAGGGTGCTTGCGGGCCGCCTTCCTGAGCCGTTCCATGACCGCCCGGCCGATGCCCTTTTCCGGCACCTTTTCGGCATAGATGATGTCCACGTCGTCACGATCGAGTTCGATGAGGGCGGAAAAGAAATTGGAGGCCGCTTCCCTGAGATCGCCCGACGGGGAGAGGACCTTGATGTGCCGCGACCGCACCTCTTCCACGGGCTGCCGGAAGGCAAGGTAGGAGGATGCCTCGTGCCGTGCGTCGGAAGGGCCGGTGACGAGCCGCAGCGGTTTCATAGGGGCGTAATGATAGGGAAGCTCGCCGGGTGACTCGCATATGTCGGCTGCCCGTACCTCCTCGACTATTCGCACGTGCTCCGACAGCTCCTCGACGCTTATGGCCCCGTGGCGGTGGACGAACACTCCTCCCTCGCGGAAGGATATTATGGTCGACTCGATGCCGTAGGTGGAGTTCCCGCCGTCGAGAACAATAGGTACGCGGTCCGCGAAGGACCTGGCAACGTGCCGTACCCGGGTGGGGCTCATGTAGCCGAAGGGATTGGCGCTCGGCGCGGCGATGGGCTTGTCCAGGGCACCGATGAGTTCCAACGCGACGGGATGGGAAGGGACGCGTACACCCACCGTGGGAAGGCCGGCGGTAACGATGTCGGGAATGGCGGGCCTTTTCCTGAGGATCATGGTGAGGGGGCCGGGCCAGAACATTTTCATGAGCCGTCGCGCCTCTCCGGGGACGTCGCTCACGTAGCCCTTCAATCGCCCCGGTCCGTCAAGGTGCACTATTAGGGGGTCGAAATGGGGCCTTCTCTTGACCTCGAAGATCTTTGCCACGGCATAGGGATTCTCGGCGACGGCCCCGAGCCCGTACACCGTTTCCGTGGGGAAGGCGACGATGTCGCCCGCCTCGAGGGCCTCCACCGCCCTTAAGATCGACGCTCTCTCCTTGCCGTTCAGGATCTCCATGGGTTCTCGCGTTCGGTCGGCATGAAGCCGGAGGGCAGGGGTCTGTTGCCTGTTCTTGACGTACGGGAAGATAGGATGGTCTTACTTCGGTTCGATCGGTTTCTGGGGGTCCTTGTCTTTTTCCTGCTTGTCTTTCTGGTCCGGCGTGACATCGATGGAATCGGGCTCGTTGACGGATTTCTTGAAGCCCTTGATCCCTTTCCCTATCGCCCCGCCTATCTCCGAGATCCTGCCGGCGCCGAAAATGAGTATCACGATGACAAGTATGATGATCAGTTCCGGCATTCCGAGGCCAAACATTGTTTCCTCCTTATGATGATGTCTTCCCATTATAATAGGAAACAACCAAAATGTATAGATTTTTGTCGGTTTTTTAGTGGAAATGAGAATCCATTTCTGATACTATTCATGCTTGGCGGTCCCATCGTCTAGCGGCCCAGGACGTCGGCCTCTCACGCCGAAAACACGAGTTCGATTCTCGTTGGGACCACATGATCAAAAGACGGTTCAAAAGTTCAAGAGTTCAAGAGTGAGAGACAAAAAGGCACCGGCGCCTTGAACCCTTGAACCCTCATCCATTCCCTATGAATCTTTTCAGTGCTGCTATCGCCTTTCCGCGGTGGCTCAGGGTGTTCTTTTCTTCGGTGGAGAGTTCGGCAAGGTATTTTCCGAGTTCCGGGGAATAGAAGACGGGGTCGTACCCGAAACCGCCGGAGCCGTGTTCCTCGAAGCCGATGTATCCTTTGAGTTCCCCATAGAAGACGTAACAGCGGTCTTTTTCCGGCAGGTAGAGGGCCACGTAGGCCTTGAAGGTCGCCTTGCGCTCTTCCCAGGGCACGCCCTCAAGCTCCCCGAGGAGGCGCCGTATGCGTTCCTCGTCGTTAGTCCCGTACCGGGAGGAATGGATTCCGGGCCTGCCGCCGAGCGCGGCCACCTCAAGCCCCGAGTCGTCGGCGAGGGCGGGCATACCGAAATGGTTCCCCACCTTCCTCGCCTTCTTCATGGCATTTTCGGCATAATGGGGGCTGTCTTCGTCGACGATCACGGTTTCATCAAAATCGAGGAGGGAATGGATGGTGTCGAATTGTGCCGCTATGAGGCGCCGGATCTCTTCGAACTTGCCCCTGTTCGTGGTGGCTATGACGACGTCCTTCATGCGGGAAAGAGAGGGCCGAGCGTCGCCTTCTGCTGCCTGGTTATCTCGACTATACCCTTCAGCGCGTACTGGTACATGACATCGAACTGCTCTTTCGTGAAAGGCTTCTTCTCGGCCGTGCCCTGGACCTCGATGAGCTGTCCCTTGCCCGTCATGACAAAGTTCATGTCCACCTCCGCCTTCGAGTCTTCCTCGTAGGACAAATCGAGGGCGATGTTCCCGCCGACGATTCCGACGCTGATGGCGGCCACGCTGTCGCGCAGGGGGACCTTGTCGATGATGCCCCGCCGTTTCATCCCCCACAGGGCCTCCACGAGGGCGACGTAGCCCCCGGTGATGCTCGCGGTTCTCGTTCCGCCGTCGGCTTGGATGACGTCGCAGTCGACCCAGATGGTCCTCTCGCCGATGATATCGAGATTGACTATGGCCCGAAGCGCCCGTCCTATGAGGCGCTGGATCTCATGGGTCCTGCCGCCTATGCGGCCCGAGACGGATTCCCGCATCGACCTGTTGTGAGTGGCGCGGGGGAGCATTGAGTACTCGGCGGTGAGCCATCCCTTCCCGCTGTTCTTCAGGAAGGGGGGTACCTTTTCCTCGACGCTGACGCCGCAGATGACCTTCGTTGCCCCCATTTCGACGAGCACGGAACCCTCGGGATACCTGAGGAAGCTTTTTTCTATTTTAAGATGACGTATTTCGTCGCTCGCCCTGGCGTTCTCTCTCATCCTTACCTCTTTTCATATAATTGAGCAAACCTTCATGCAGTTTGTCGAAGGCGTCTGCGGGCCGGGCCTTCTGAACCTCGAGCCTCACGAAGGCCCCCGGCATATCTATCCCCAGGAACATGAAAAGGGGGATCGCCTTCACCTTCCTCTGGAACGCCGCCGCAATGGACGACGCCATCTCTCCCGACCGGGAGGCGTGCGACCCCGGCACCTCATCCACGTTCAATATCAGACCCTTCCCTTTTTTCGCGTTGCTCACGGCGACGAAGGCGTCCGTGCTGTCCGACGGAACGAGCTCGACGGCGAGCATGAAGGTCGCCCTTTCCTTGTTCGCTTTGTTCGCGATCTCGACCTGTTTCTCCATTGAGGCGGGGCTATCGTAGACGCTCATGGTGAACCCCTTGCCGGCAAGGTATTTCCTGAGGCTGTTCCACATGGCGTCATCCGCGGCGCCCGCTCTGGAAAGGACAATGTGCTCCGCGGCGCGGAGGGGTTGCACGGCCGCAGGGAGAAGGAGGCCTGCGAGACACAAAAGCAGCGCGCCCATCAAGGACGACCACCTTCGCGGCCTCAGCGAATTGAAGGGTTTACCGCTATGCGCCAAGGATATACCTTTCGAGGCCGACAGCCGCGGTCGCCCCGTCGCCGACAGCCGTGGAGACCTGCCGGAGCGTTTTTTTCCGGATGTCTCCTGCCGCATACAATCCCGGTGTCGCTGTGGCGAGCCCTTCGTCGGTGATGATGAAGCCGGCCGGGTCGCGTTCGACAAGGTCGCCGAGAAAGCCGGTATTGGCCCGGCTGCCGACGTAGACGAAGACCCCGCTTACCGGTAGATCTTCACGGCGGCCCGTCTTCGTATCCTCGATGACAAGGCGTTCCACCTGCTGACTGCCGGCGATCTCGACGGGGCGCCTGTTCCAGAGGAATTCCATCTTCGGGTTCCTGAAGGCGCGCTCCTGGAGTATCTTCTGCGCCCTCAACGCGTCCCTGCGATGGACCACGTACACCTTCCTCACTATGTTGGCGAGCGACAGGGCCTCTTCGATGGCCGAATCGCCGCCGCCTATGACGGCCACATCGAGGTCCCTGAAGAACATGCCGTCGCAGGTGGCGCAATATGAGATGCCCCTGCCCACGAGCTCATTCTCGCCGGGGATCCCCATCCTGACCGGTTCGGTGCCGCTGGCCACTATGACGCCCCGGGCCGTGAGGGCTCCGTCGTTCACCGTCACGGTGAAGAGTCCCTCCTCGCGCGTGACGCTGAGGACCTCCGCGAACTCCCTGACGGGAAGGCCGAAGGCCTTCGCGTGGGTGGTGAACCTTTCCATCAACTCCCTGCCGGATATGCCTTCGGGAAACCCCGGATAGTTCTCGATGCGCCCCGTGTTGAGAGGCGCCCCGCCGGGAAGGACCTTCTCGAGAAGGACGGCCTTTATCTCGCCTCGCATAAGATAGAGACCGGCCGTGAGCCCCGCGGGCCCGCCGCCGATGACTATCGCTTCGTGCTGATCCGACATATTCGAAAACCTCCCGAAAGGACCGCGGCGACCTCCTGCGAGGCCGCCTGCCGTGTCTCTCATTGTAAGGAATCCCCCCGCAATATTCAACGTAATTTTCTGTGCCCCGTGCACTCCACGGTGCAGTTCCTGCACATCAGGGCGGCATTGTGTGTTTCATAGAACCGCTCGGGGAAACGGTGATAGAGATACTCCCATTGAATGGCGACGATGATGGAAAGGGCGACGATGGACCACGTCCAGAACGACTGCACGAAGATGAGGGGCGAGAAGGCCATGAGGTAGCCCCAGTTGTTGATGCGGCAGGTGCTGCAGCACTTGCCGCCCGCGAGCCACTTGAAGGGACAGAAGACGGTCACGCAGAACTGGTCCATGAATATGAAGAAGAGAACGATGATGTAGATCCAGGTGTCGCTCAGCATGCCCACCATGCGCCACAGTGCCATGTCGCCGAGAAGCAGCAGCCAGTAGAAGGCCGACTTCAGGGCTCCCCGGTCCGTCCTTGCCTTCAGGGAGCGGAGTTGTTCATCCCTTTTTGGTGTGATGTTCTCCGCCTGCCTGTAGAACCGGCCGAATATCTTCCGCGAAGAGATCTTTTTGTTGAAACGGGGGATCATTCTTTTCACGAGGGTGAATACGGCCAGGGCCCAGAAGATATGATATACCTTCACGGGACCGATGAGAGGAAAGGTGAAGACGGCCGGTGGGACATCGGGGCGGAAGATCGCAATGAGACCCACCGCCACGACGAGACCGGCCTTTATCCAGAAAGCCTTGAGCCCCGGTTGTTTGCCCTTCGCTTGATCCTTGCCCTTCACAGGTCTACCCGGAGACAGGCACGTGCTTTAATGGGGTCCGCGCGGTTCATCCGCAAGAATAACTGGAGGAAGGACAGAATGTCAACGAGGGACGAAACGATAATGACCAATAAACAAATTCCAATAACGAGAGAAGCAGACAATAACCAAGAACCAGGAAAACGATACAGGCAGTCCGTTGTGCCCCTCTCTTTGTTCAATTGGTTATGGGTAAATTGGGCATTGTTTTCAATTGGAGCGGGCGACGGGGCTCGAACCCGCGGCATCAAGCTTGGGAAGCTTGCACTCTACCAACTGAGTTACGCCCGCACCGAAGTATAATTCTAAAAGAAAAGAAGGAAGAAAGCAAAGGAAAAGGAGGTGTTGAAGCCCGTTTTAAGTTTTAGGTTTTAGGTTTTAGGTTAAAAGCAGGAAGAACCCGGGGGTTTCCGGGGGATACCGGCGCATCCCACCGCTTTTCATTTGTCTTTTACCTAAAACTTAAAACTTAAAACAGTCTTTCCTAGTTCTTTCTGTTATATCCGAACCTTTCCTCGAAGACGGGGGCTACGAGGTTGTCGATGGGGGCGTGGTCGTCGTGGATGACGATGGCGTCTTTTCTGTTTATGAACTCGTCCATGAGGTCTTCGGGCACGATGGAGGATGTGGCCCGGGAGCCCAGGCGGTGCTGGATGAAGGACTGGAAGCTGGCGATGTCGAAATTCCCCTTTCCGGCGATGACGATGAAAGTGCTGATCCGGACCTTCCTGAAGTTGGGGCTCACGGAGATGAGATAGACGTTCTTCTCACCGAAGACCTGTCTCAAGGTCTTGATGTAGGAAGGCAGGAAGAGCCCCTTCTGAAAGTTGTCGATGATGTTGGACATCAGGATCGCCCCGGGGTTCATGATATCGTGGATCTGCCGGAGGAATTCCTTCGTCGTCAGGTGGTAGGGTATGGAGATGTCGTTGTAGGCATCGGTGAAGACGAGGTCGTACTTCTCCTTGCAGTTCATGACGAACCACCTGCCGTCGGTGTTGTAGCTCACTATCCTCGTGTCTTTCGGCAGACCGAGATGGTCATAGACGATCTTCGTCACCTCGGGGTCTATCTCGACGACGTCGACCTTTGCCCTGGGGTAGGTGGTCTCCATGTACCGGGGGAAGGTGTATCCGCCTCCTCCGATCGTGAGACTCTTGAAGGGTGTATCCTCGGTGAACTTCCACGTCAGGACGTCGGCATAGATACGTTCGTACTCGTACTCGATGTGTTTCGGGTCTTTGAGGTTCACGTAGGAGTGTATGAGGTTGTCGAGGACCATCGCCTCGAGCTCCGTCTTACGGTCGGAGCTCATCGTCTTCGACAGCTTGATCGTGTAGTAGTCACTTTCCTTGTAAAGGTAGGTCTTGCCGCTCGCCGGGATGGCGTAGAGGTAAGAGTTGATGAAGAAGAGGCATGGCACCGCGATGATGACGAAGATGGCCATGCTGGTCTTCTTCCGGAAGATCGATCCCGCCAGAAGGGCCACGACGAGCAGCACGATGCCCATGGAGAGGATGATCGTCCGCGTGCCCATCCAGGAGATGAGGAAGAAGCCCGTGACGAATGTCCCGATGATGGCCCCCAGCGTCGAGATGGCGTATATCTTCCCGATGACGTTCCCCGCGTTCTCGAGGTTCTTGAGGGTCAGCCTCACGACGACGGGCGAGATGGTGCCGAGGACGCAGCCGGGGATGAAGAAGATGATGGATGTGACCATGAAGATCCGCAGCATCAGGGAAACGGGGAACCGGTAGGCGGCGATGGCGTAGGTGAGGGGAATGATCGTCAGCGCCATCACACCCGATATGAAAAGGAGCCATCCCAGCGTCTTCCTGGAGGGGTAGCGGTCGACGAGCTTGCCCCCGATATAGGCGCCGATGCTGATGCCGGCAAGGATGACGCCGATGATGCTCGTCCACGTGTAGATCGAAACCCCCACGAAAGGCGCGAGGATGCGTCCCGCGACCATTTCGATCACAAGGGTACAGAAACTCGCGATGAAAGTAATAATGTACGCTTCAAGAAGACTCATGGATGCAGACCTCCCTGTGTCATTTCATGTATTCTGCCTTTGTTTTGGAAGATATCCCTCTTGTTCACCCGGAAACCTTAATACTTAATAGCATCACCCCCCGTTTTGTCAAAGAAATTCACAGAAAAGACCGTTTCAGGTTTCACGTTCCACGTTTCAAGTCAAAGACAAGGACGGGAAGTCTACATTCCGGCAGGATCGCTGCACGTCGGCAAGCAAGAAAATCCGACCTCCATCCACCAATCACGTTGACATCCCATCCCCCTTCGCCGTCTCTCTTCCTGAAACCTGAAACCTGAAACCTGAAACCTGAAACCTGAAACGGTTTTTGTTGTCTGTCGATGGGGCGGCGGGGGTGCCGCTGAAACGGAAGAATTGTACAATGGTTCTTTTTATACTATATTATTACGGATATGAAAGTTCTTCTCGTGGAAGATGAATCGAAGGTCGCCAATTTCGTGTCGAGGGGCCTCGAAGAAGAAGGGTATGGCGTGGATGTGGCCGGCGACGGCAGGACGGGTCTTGATCTCGTCACCACGCGGGATTACGACATCGTTCTCCTCGATCTCATGATACCGGAGATCGACGGTCTCGAGGTGCTCAAGCGGATGCGCGAGTCGGGCATAGAGACGCCGGTCCTCATCATCACCGCGAAGAGCACGAAGGAGGACGTGATCAAGGGGCTCGACACGGGCAGCGACGATTACCTGACCAAGCCTTTCTCCTTCGAAGAACTCCTGGCCAGGATACGGGCGCTCCTGAGGAGAAGCAGGAAGGCCGTTCCGCTCACTCTCGAGTACCGGGAGATCGTCCTCAACCCATACAACAGGCGGCTTTCCATAGGGGGCAAGGAGGCCGAGCTCACGGAAAAGGAATTCCTCATCATGGAGTACATGGTTCGCAACAGCGAGAGGCCGCTCGCCAGGAAGGAAATGGCCGAATATGCCTGGCAGAGCCAGGACGATTCCTCAAACATCGTCGATGTCTACGTGAATTTTCTCCGCAAGAAGATAGAACTCCTCACGGCAAGGAAGTTCATCCACACCGTTCGCGGGGTGGGCTACATCCTCAAGGAAGATGAAAAGCTTTAGTCTCCCCATCAAGTGGAAACTGACCCTCTGGTACGGCGGCATCCTGGCCCTGATACTGGTCACCTTCTCCAGCGGGGTCTACATATATTTCCAGAACAGCCTGCAGAAAAGCATCGACACCAAGATCAAGTCGATCGCGGAGGTCCTCGCCTCGTCGATGACGGAGACCCACGGCCAGAGCCTCTTCGGAAATTTCGAGCGCTATCTCGAGAACGCCCTCGGCAAGAAGCCGAAGGGCAAGTTCATCCAGATCATAGACGCCTCCGGCAAGATCGGGGCGAGGCTGAACGACCTCGAGGCCGAGGCCGTTCCCGTCAGCTTCGTCACTCTCGAGAGGGCGCTCAAGGGAGAGACCGTCTATGAAACGCTGGAGTCGGCCCGTCCCCGGCTGCGCATGATCACGATGCCGATATTGGACTCCAAGAAGGTCACCAGCATCGTCCAGGTGGGTTCGTCCCTGGAAGAGTTCGAGGACACGATGAAGCGTCTCCTCATAATCATGATCATCAGCATCATCACCTCCATCAGCGCCACCATAGTCGTCGGATACTTCATGGCGAAAAAGACCATGAAGCCCGTGGATCAGATCCGCAGGGCCGCCGTCAAGATATCCTCGACCAACCTCGACGAGCGGATCGATATAAAGAAGGGGCGAAAGGACGAACTCGGCCGTCTCGCGGAGACCTTCAACGCCATGATCTCGAGGCTCAAGGACTCCTTCCAGAGGATCAACCAGTTCAGCATCGACGTGTCCCACGAGCTCAAGACACCGCTTACCATTCTGAAAGGCGAAACGGAGCTGGCCCTGAGGAAGGAAAGGACGAACCAGGAATACAGGCGCTCCATGCAGAGCAATCTCGAGGAGATCGACAGGATGAGCCGGATCATCGACGACCTGCTCCTGCTTTCCAAGGCCGAAACGAAGGACATCGGCATGAACCTCGAGAAGGTCGATCTCAGGGACCTTCTTGCGGGTGTCTGCCTCAATATGAAGCTTTTCGGTGAGAACAAAGGGGTGGAAGTGGTCGTGAGGGACCTCGAGGACATCCGCATCGTCGGGGACGAGCTCAAACTGCGCAGGATGATAACCAACGTGGTGGAGAACGGCATCAAGTACGGACACCCCGGCGGGCACGTGACGGTCTCATCCTACAAACAGAATGGCTTCGCCTGCATCAATGTCGAGGACGACGGTCCCGGCATATCGGGGGAGGACATAAAGTACATCTTCGACAGGTTCTACCGCGCGGACAGGTCGCGCAAGCGGGAAAGCGGCAGCGGTCTCGGTCTTTCCATCAGCAAATGGATAGCCGAGGCCCACAAGGGCACCA
The DNA here is from genome assembly GCA_002305765.1 of Deltaproteobacteria bacterium UBA1386. GTDB lineage: Bacteria > Desulfobacterota > Syntrophorhabdia > Syntrophorhabdales > Syntrophorhabdaceae > Delta-02. The sequence goes on along the minus strand of DBQU01000076.1, from coordinate 120,463 downwards.
TCGAGGTGGAATCGAAGCCCGCCGCAGGGAGCCTGTTCACCATCAAACTGCCCATGTCATGACGGAGGATATTCCATGAAGAACAAACGACTCGTCGTAACCGTTTGTGTCCTTTTCGCGGCGGCCCTGGCCTTTGCCTATGTCAGGGCACAGGTGCTGCCCGAAGCGAGGCCCGCGGCACCGCAGGTACAGAACGTCCGGGCCGTGGCGGCTTTCAACGGCAGCGGGTTGCCCAGCCTCGCGGGGCTCGTCAATGAGGCGAAGCCGTCGATCGTCAACATAAGCACCACCGCGGTCGTCAGAGGGCCCGGGGGGCAGGGCCCGATGATGGGCCCCAACAACCCCTTCAAGGATTTCTTTGGCGACGATTTCTTCGACAAGTTCTTCGGTAACGGGCCACGGCGCGAATACAAGCAGCGCAGCCTCGGCTCCGGATTCATCATCGACAAGGAAGGGTACATACTGACGAACAATCACGTGGTCGAAAAGGCCACGACCATCAAGGTAAAGCTGTCCGACGAGAAGGAGTATGACGCCAGGATAATAGGGCGGGACCCCAAGACGGACATCGCCCTCATCAAGGTCGACGTCAGGCAGTCCCTTCCCGTCGCCGTGCTTGGCGATTCCGAAGTGCTCCAGGTGGGAGACTGGGTCCTCGCCATCGGCAATCCCTTCGGTCTTGAACACACCGTCACCGCAGGCATCGTGAGCGCGAAGGGCAGGATCATCGGAGCGGGACCGTACGATCAGTTCATCCAGACGGATGCCTCCATTAATCCCGGCAACTCCGGCGGGCCGCTCCTTAATCTCAAAGGGGAAGTGGTGGGGATAAACACGGCCATTGTCTCCGGCGGCCAGGGCATCGGTTTTGCCATACCCATCAATGTGGCAAAGGACATGCTGTCCCAGTTGAAAAGCAAGGGCAAGGTCGCCCGCGGCTGGCTCGGCGTGGTCATCCAGAGGATGACGCCTGAGATCGCGAAGAGCTTTGGGCTGAAGGAATCCGAGGGCGCCCTCGTTGCCGATGTCATGGACCAGAGCCCCGCGGACAAGGCGGGCATCAGGCGTGGAGACGTCATCATCTCTTACAACGGCAAGAAGATCAAGGACAACGAGACCCTTCCCCGGCTCGTCGCGGCGACGGAGATAGGCACGAAGGCAAAGATCATCCTTGTCAGGGACAACAAACAGATGGAAGTGAGCGTGACCATCGGCGAACTGCAGGAAGAGGGCCTCAGGGCATCGAAAAAGACGGAGATCGAAAAGGACCTCGGACTCGTCGTTCAGGACATTACCGCCGAGATCGCGAAGCACCTCAACCTGAAGGACAGAAAGGGCGTTATCGTCACTGATGTCATCCCCGGTTCACCGGCCCAGGAGGCAGACATCCGCTCCGGCGACGTCATCAGGGAGATCGGGAGAAAGCCCGTCAGAAGCGTCGCGGAGTTCAAAGAAGCGGTCAAGCGCTCCAACGTGAAGGAAGGCATCGTCATGCTGATCCAGCGCGAGAACGCGACGTTCTACGCGGTGATAAGAGAGTAGAAAGAAGAGACAGGTGATGGGTGATGGGTGGGTCTTCCGGAGAGGATAATGACCAATGACCAAATCCCAATGACCAGAGAAACAGACAATAACCAATAACCAAGAAAGAAACGATACAGGCAGTCCGCCTTTCGCTTCGTTCAACTGGTTATTGGTGAATTGGTCATTATCATTTTCATTGGTTATTGGAATTTGATTATTGGTCATTTTTGTTACCCTGGTTTGTTCCCGAGCGTCAGCATCTCCATAACCATGGATCCATTCTGGACGGATGTGACCCATGACCCGTTTTCTCTGTGACGTTTGTCACATTTTTGTTTAATTATAACCGTAGTTTATAGTGTAAGAATCATATTCTGGAACTCGTTTCTCCATTAACCACCTGTTTTGATAATTTTCTCTTTGCAAACGGGATTTATTCATGTATTATTGAGTCATGCCGCAGTTTCAATGGGAAGGAAGGACTTCGTCGGGTGAAACGCGCAGGGGCGTTTCGAAGGCGTCATCCGGCGACGCCCTGCGGGCGGCGCTGAGAAAGGAAGGCGTCATCCTCACCTCCATGCAGGAAACGAAGGAGGCGGGGAAGCAGAAGTACAATCCCCAGAAGAAGATAAAGAACATCGAGATACTGCTCTTCACGCGGCAGCTCTCCACGATGATCACATCCGGGCTCCCCCTTGTCCAGTCCCTGGAGATCCTCGGGAACCAGATAGAGGATGTCGATTTCAGGGGTATCGTCAAGGAGATCAAGGAGAAGATAGAAGGGGGGGCGCGTTTCGCCGACGCCCTGAGGGACTATCCGAAGTGTTTTGACGAACTTTTCATCAACCTCGTCGTGGCGGGCGAAGAGGGTGGTCTCCTGGACAACGTTCTGCAGAGGCTTGCCATCTACATCGAGAAGACGGAGAAGCTTAAGAAGAAGGTCAAATCGGCCATGATATACCCAGTCGCGATCATAGTCGTGGCCTTTGTCGTCGTCGTTGTCCTCCTTCTCTTCGTCATACCCGTTTTCGAGAAGATGTTCAAGGAGATGGGAGCGGAACTGCCGGTGCCGACGCAGATCGTCATCAACCTGAGCCAGATGATGCAATCCTACTGGTATATTATCATCGGGGGTGTTGTCGGTCTCGTCCTGGCCCTGAAATACTACTACAAAACGGAAGGCGGTCACCGCAACATCGACCGCATCATCCTCAAACTCCCTCTTTTCGGTCTCCTCACCATAAAGGCCTCCGTGGCAAGGGTGACGCGGACCCTGGCGACGCTCCTCATGAGCGGTGTCGCGATCCTCGAGAGCATGATCATAGTCGCGAAGGTGGCGGGCAACAAGATCGTCGAGGAGGCCCTTCTGGTGGCCCGCTCCCGCATCAGCGAGGGCCGCACGATGGCCGAGCCCCTTGAACAGGCGGGCATCTTTCCGCCCATGGTGGTCCAAATGGTCCAGGTCGGTGAATCGACGGGCGCCCTCGACAGCATGCTCAACAAGATCGCCGATTTCTACGAAGAGGACGTGGACAACATGGTCACCAACCTTACCGCCATGATGGAGCCGATGATCATGGTCTTCCTCGGCGTTGTCCTCGGCGGCCTCATCATCGCGATGTATCTCCCCATCTTCAAACTCGGCCAGGCGGTCGGGTAAACAGCCGAAGAAAGAGAAAGACTCTATCTCACGCCCGTTCGTCGCTGAAGCTCCTCTCTCGAGTCCGCAGAGACCGCAAAGAGAGGATAAAAGAGAGAAAAGATTGCCGCCGGATCTTGGAGCCCACCAAGATCCGGCGGCCTTCTCGTCCCGCTGTCACGGCGGGAGAGAAAGAGAATATCCTTATCCTTAAACAACCTGTCTTCCCTCATCCCCCCCTGTAGTCATAGGTCCTATGGGTCCTATAGGTCCTATGCTCTCTCCTCCAACCCCTATACCACAACCCCACACCTTCTTATCCTCTCCCCCATTACTCCTGCCTGAAACCAAAAGTTTCTTTTTCCGTCCCGCGAAGCGGGATGCAAAGACGGCTATATCCCGGCTGGTGCCGGGATATAGCCGAATCTTTTCTCTGTGTGCTCTCCTCACAACCTCTGTGTGCTCGAGTGAGGAGCGAACGCGACGAACGGGCGTGATGCTTTTCTGTTTTCAGGCTTCGTCGAACTTTGCGACCATCCCCAGGTCGTGGATCATTTCCAGGTCGGCGGAGGTGTCCCTTCCGAGGGTTGTGAGGTAGTTGCCGGTGAGCAGCGAGTTGCAGCCAGCCACCATGGCAAGCGGGAGAAGTTGTCTTAAATTCTTTTCCTTGCCGCCGCAGAGTTTTATGTCCTTGTCGGGGAGGATGAAGCGGTAAAGGGCGACGGTGAGGAGGATCTCCATCGGGCTCAGCGCGGGGAGGTTCTCGAGGGGCGTGCCGGGGATGGCGTTGAGGATGTTGATGGGAACGGAATCCACGGCGAGTTCCCGGAGGGTCATGGCCATCTCGATGCGGTGCTCCATGGCCTCGCCGAGGCCGATGATGCCGCCGGAGCAGACGGTGAGGCCGGCAGCCCGGGCGATGCGCACCGTGGCGGTGTCTTCGTCGTATTCATGGGTCGAACAGATGCTGTCGAAGAAGCTTCGCGATGTCTCGAGGTTGTGGTGGTAGCGGTAGAGGCCGGCCTTCTTGAGGTTTCCGGCGGTTTCCTCGCTCAGCATTCCAAGGGAGCCGCAGGGTTTGAGCCCCATCTCGGAGAGCATCGCTATGGCGCGGTAGATGGTCTCCCACTCGGCTTCCGTCTCTATCCTCGTTCCGCTGGTGACGATGCTGAACATGTGGGCGCCGCTCTCCTTCGCGGCCCGCCCTTTCTCTGCGATGTCCTCAGCGGATATGAGGGGGTAGACGGGCGCATCGGTATGGTAGTGCGCCGACTGGGCGCAGAAACGGCAGTTCTCGGGGCAGACGCCGGACTTCGCGTTCACGATCCCGCAGAGGTTTACGGTCTTGCCCTTGAAGTGCTCCCGTATCCGGGACCCCCGGGCCATCAGGCCGAAAGGGTCTTGCTTTCCTGCTTCGTAGAGTTCCAGGGCGTCTTTCACAGATATATCTCTGGTCGCGATCGCGCGATCGGCCAGAGTGTCAAAAAGGGAAGTCATAATAGCTCCTATCAGAGACCGTTTTAGGTGTTAAGTTTTAGGTTTTAAGTTAAAGGCAGGGAGAATCGGTTCCTTTATGCGGTGAGAGTAATGCCGGAGCACTCCGCTATCTCGTCTCTTTCTTTTCAGTCTTTTACTTAAAACTTAAAACCGTTCTTCTCACTTAAAACTGTTTTTCTTAACTTAACACTTAAAACCTAAAACTTAAAACTGTTTTTATCACTTAAAACTATTTTTCCATTTCTCTATTTCCTGCAGCGCCCTGTCGACCGTTGCCTCTTTGTTCTTTTTCGAATAGCCCTCGATAAGGCCGAAGTTTATGTTCATGGGCTGGAAGTTCCTGTTCTCGGTGGTGAGGTAGCGGATGAGGGCGCCGATGCATGTAACCGGAGGCGGGGGGCAAAATTCCCTGCCCGTCGCGGACATGAACGCGGAGATGCCCGCGGCTAGGCCCATTGCCGTCGATTCCATGTACCCCTCGACCCCTGTTATCTGCCCGGCGAAGAGGACCCGCCGGTCGGCCTTGAGCTCGAGCCTGTCGTTCAGGCACAGGGGGGCGTTGATGTAGGTGTTCCGGTGGATGCTGCCGTATCGGAGAAAAACGGCGTTCTTCAGGGCGGGTATCATCCTGAAGACCCGCTCCTGCTCGGCGTACTTCATCTTCGTCTGAAAACCGACGAGGTTGAGCATGGTCCCCGAGGCGTTCTCCTTTCTGAGCTGCACCACGGCGTAGGGACGTTTTCCGTCGCGTGGGTCCGTAAGTCCCACGGGTTTCATGGGCCCGAAGGCGAGTGTTTTCCTGCCCCGCTCCGCGAGGACCTCCACGGGAAGACAACCCTCGAAATAGGACGTCTTCTCGAATTCCCTGAGATCGACCCTTTCGGCGCTCACAAGGGCCTCGTGGAAGAGGTCGTATTCCTCTCTCGTGAGGGGGCAGTTGAGATAGTCCCCTGCTTCGCCCTTCATGTAGCGGGACGCGTAGAAGGCCTTGCCGTGATCGATGCTGGCGGCGTCGACTATGGGGGATATGGCGTCGAAGAACGCGAGGTTGTCCGCGCCCGTAAGCGCTCTCAGTTCCTCGGCGAGGGCCTCGCTTGTCAGCGGACCCGACGCGACGACCACGATGCCTTCTTCCGGTATCCGAAGCGCCTCTTCGCGGACGAGCCGGATACCGGGATCGTTCTCGACAGTCTGCGTGAGCCGTGCGGCGAACCGGTCCCTGTCGACGACGAGCGCCTTGCCGCCGGGTATGGCCGTGCCGTCTGCTGCGTCCATGATGACGGAACCCATCCGGCGCAGCTCTTCCTTGAGGAGCCCGTGGGCGTTGTGGAGGTCCAGGGACTTGAGGGAGTTGCTGCAGACGAGCTCCGCCAGGTGTGAGGTCCGGTGGGCGGGCGTGCCGGCGCCGGGGCGCATCTCAAGAAGAGTTGCCTGTCCCCCCATCCGGGTGATCTGGTGCGCGGCCTCGACACCCGCGAGGCCGCCCCCGATTACCGTGATGTCCATCCGCAATCCTTGCGAAGACAAAAGAGACCCTTCTTGAAGGAGAACAGGGTCGGGGCGCCGCAGGAGGGGCATTCACCCTCCGTCGGCTCCTTGTTCGTGGCAAAAGAGCACCGGGGATATTCCGAGCAGCTGATGAACCTCTTCTTCATTTTCGACGTCTTTTCGACCAGCTTGCCGGGGCACCCTTCCAGGGGGCACGCGAATCCCAGCGAGAATGCCTCCGTGTGCTTGCATTCGGGGTAGTTGCTGCAGGCGAGGAAACGGCCGAACCTGCCCTTCTTCTCCACCAGCTTCCCGCCGCATTTGGGGCATACCCCCTTTGCCTCGCTCTCGACTATGGCTATCTTGCCGTCGGTTTCGACCTTGACGTTCTTCTTGTTCTTGCACTCCGGTCTCCCGGAACAGACCAGGTACTCGCCGCTCTTTCCCCAACGCAGCAGCATCTTCCTGCCGCATTTGTCGCATTCGATGTCGGTTTCCTTTTCCTCCTTCTTGAGGCTCCTCATCTGTTTCTGGGCGCTCTGGAGCTCACCCTCGAAGGAGGTGTTGAACTTCTCCAGGGACTTTATCCAGTCCTTCTTGCCGTCCTCGATCTCATCGAGACGGACCTCCATTTTGGCCGTGAAACCCACGTCGAGAACGGTGGGGAAGAACTCGGACAGGAGCCCGTTGACGGTTCTGCCAAGGGGCGTGGGCGTGAGCCTGCCCTTTTCCTTTCTCACGTAATCACGGTCCTGGACCGTGCTGACGATTGTGGCGTATGTGGATGGTCTTCCGATCCCTTTCCCCTCCAGGGTCCTGATAAGGGTTGCCTCGGAATAACGGGGGGGAGGATTCGTGAAACGCTGTTCCATGGCCGTGTCTTTGAGCACCGTCTTCTGCCCTTTCCTGACCTCGGGAAGAATGGCCACGGTCTCCTCGTCCTCGCCGACCTCTTCGTATATCTTCGTGAAGCCGTCGAAGAGCACCGTTGTGCCCCTGGCGACGAAGACATAATCACCAGCCGTGACGTCCACCGTCTTTGTTTCCACCTTTTTCCGGGTCATCTGGGAGGAAACAAAGCGCTTCCAGATGAGGTCGTAGAGGGCGAAGAGTTCCTTGTCGAGATAGGGTTTCACCTTCTCGGGGGTGAAGAAGACCGATGTGGGCCGGATAGCCTCATGGGCGTCCTGGGCCGTCTTCCTGTTCTTGAAGAAGTTCGGTTTCTCCGGCAGATAAGGTTTGGAGAACCCCTTCCCGATGAACTCCCGTGCCTCGGCTATTGCCTCCATGGAGACCCTTACCGAGTCCGTCCTCATGTACGTGATGAGCCCCACAGGGCCTTCCTCGCCCATGTCGATCCCTTCGTAGAGCCTTTGGGCGAGCATCATGGTGCGCTTCGGCGAGAGGCGAAGCACCCGGGAAGCCTCCTGCTGGAGCCTGCTCGTGATGAAGGAGGGCTGGGGCGAGATGTTCTTCTCCTTTGTCTCCACCTTTGTCACGATGAATTCCTTTCCCGCGATATCGGCCTTGACGGCGGCGGCCTCATCTTCGGATGTTATCTTGAATTTTCCGGCCCCCTTCGCGTCATCGGAAGCCCTCGAGCCGTCGACGGCCTTTCGTTCCAGCGTCGCGGTGAACGTCTCTCCCGAGGGGAGTTCAAGGACGACATCGATGACCCAGTACTCCTCCTTTTGGAAACTTTCGATCTCGGCTTCCCTTTCGCAGACGAGGCGCAGGGCCACCGATTGGACCCGTCCGGCTGAAAGACCGTAGCTGACCCGCTCCCACAGGAGCGGACTTATCTTGTAGCCCACCAGCCGGTCGAGGATCCGCCGTGCCTTCTGGGCATTGTACTTGGCCGGGTCGAGTTTGATGGGCGACCCCATGGCGTCGAGGACCCCCTTCTTCGTTATCTCATGGAAGAGGACCCGTTCGATGCGGTCGTCATTCCCGATGACCTCGGCAACATGGAAGGCTATGGCTTCCCCTTCGCGGTCGGGGTCGGACCCGATCAGGATCCTTTCCGCCTCCTTACCCGCCTTTTTTATCTCGTCGACCACCTTGGACTTGCCCTTCAGAACGTGAAAGTGAGGCTTGAACCCTTCCTCCACATCGACGCCCAGGGTGCTTTTCGGAAGGTCCTTGATATGGCCGTACGTCGCCTTGATGACGTAATCCTTTCCCAGGTACTTCGACAGCGTCTTCATCTTTGTCGGCGACTCAACAACGACAAGCGACTTTCCCATCCATGTCTCCTTATATTCTTAAACCCCCCGTTCCTCCGGGGGATCAGCGGACCCTTATCTTCGTATGAAGAAGCCCCCCGCCACCTCGGCCACGACGTTCTTCATGGTCAACCGGGTGAGGGCGGCCATGACGTCCCTGGTTTCCATGCCGCTTCTTTCTATTACCTCATCTGCGTGCACTTTTTCAAATCCTATGAGAGAATATATCCTGTCTTCACGGTTGTCCAGTTCAACGCGTTCCCGTTCCGGCGGACAGACGTCGGGAAAGCAGGTTGTGAGGATGTCTTCAACGGAGTCGATCAGCCTCGCCCCCTCCTTGATGAGCCTGTTGGAACCGGCGTGCTCGTTCCTCAGAACGCTTCCGGGGATAGCCATCACCTCCCTGCCGTATTCAAGGGCCAACCTCGCGGTGATGAGGGAGCCGCTCCTGGCCGTCGCCTCGATGACCAGCACTCCCCGCGCGAGCCCGGCGATGATGCGGTTGCGTTCCGGGAAATGATAGGGCAGGGGTTCCTCTCCGGGTGCGTACTCCGTCACGACGAGTCCCTCCCTGCCGATCCTCTCAAAGAGTTTCCCATTCTCGGGGGGATAACAGAGATCTATTCCGCATCCCAGGACGGCTATCGTCCCTGACGGTCCCATCAGGGCCCGCGTGTGCGCCGCCGTGTCGATGCCGCGGGCAAGGCCGCTCACGATCGTTATCCCGGCGAGCGAGAGGGTCTCAGCGATCCTCCCGGCGAGACCCATACCCTCGGACGAGGCCTTTCGGGAGCCGACGACGGCAAGCGCCCTGTCCCCCGGCACGAGAGAACCCCGGGCATACAGGACGATGGGGGCGTCGGGTATGTGCCGCAAAGCCTTCGGGTACCCGTCGTCACGTATGGTGAGGACCCGGGCACCTATCGTGTCGAGAAGCGTGAGGTCCCTGTCGATCCTTTGCCAGTCCCCGAAACGCGTGGCGATGCCGGCGGAGGCCGACGCCGGGCCGGGTCGGAAAAGCCGGGTGATGTCGGGGTACGAATCGCAGATCCTGCGTTTCGCCAGGCGGCTCAAACCCTTTACCCGGGATAGTGCGATGAGGGCGCGTCGTTCATCCATGGGAACACCTGTCCTTGTCCGTCCAGCCACCGGAACCCGTGGCCGGGTACCGGCGATGAGGCCTATCGGGCCTTTTCTTTCCGGAGGATGGAATAATAGTAGAGGAGAGAGGCGTAGAACTCATGGGCCATGAGCGATCGCGACAGTTCATCCCGCCACCATCTGTCCGCCCTGAAATAGCTGACCTTCGCGGGTTTGATCATGTAAAGGACCGCGCTCCCGTCCCGGGTGGGATCATACATGTTGTGGTATCGTCTCGACGCGTATTCCGGGACTACGACGATCACTTTCCTGAGGCCGGCCTCCTTCAACTTCTGCTTGAAGAAGGCCGTCTTCCCGTCTTCCATGTCCTCGGCATAGAGAGGCTTTGTCACGTTTTCCTTGATGCCCCGGGACTTTGCCAACCGGGACACGAGATTGTATATGTCCGTCCCCAGGACCTTGTCGTTCTCGATATAGACGACCTTTCCATTCCCCGAGAAGTATTCCCTGAAGGCCTCGACGTAGAGCTCCCCATTGTGGTCTTCCCCAAATCTCGGCACAAAGATGGCATCGGCAGGGACTATCTTGTCCTCATACCGGAAGCTCTTCCCCACGAACCGGAGGCTGACGGGGTGCAGCGACACGCCCGCAACTATCATTATCACTACAAGGATGCCGATGAGACACCCGCAACCGACCTTGCCCTTCATGTCCATATACCTAGCGCACCTCCCCTTTTGCCGGACCTTGTTATTGAGCACCGGTATCGGCTCCCCGGTTTTCGCTGCCTGAGCGGCCATATTCGTAGAGGATCACCGACAGGACGACGAGCGGCGTCGTCTCCGTCCGGAATATGTTCTCCCCCAGGGTGCATGTGATGAAGCCGTTCTCCTTGAGCCACTCGATCTCCGCCTCTTCGATCCCCCCCTCGGGCCCTATGACGACGCAGGTCGCGTCTCCTCCTTTTGAACCGAAGACGTCTTTGAGGGTGACGTGTTTCTCTCTTTCGTAGAGGACGACCCGTTTCCTGGCATCCCCTATAAGATCGACGACGCCCCGAAGCGGTGTCGGCTCCGTTATCTCCGGGATGGCGAACCGTCCCGACTGGCGGGAGGCCTCGACAGTGATCCTTCTCCACCGTTCGATCTTCTCCCCGCCCTGGTCCGTGAACCTCACCACCGTTCTCCTGAAGATGGTGGGAACGATCTTTTCGGCCCCGAGTTCCGTAGCCTTCTCGATGAGCCAGTCCATCCGGGGCCCCTTGATGGGGCTTACGCAGAGGGTGACCTTCGGCCTCTTCTCTTCAGGGTTGTGCACCACATCGAGCACCTGGAGGTAGAGGTCCTTTCCCTTGACGCTCTGGATGGTGGAGCGGTAGAGGTAACCCTTTCCATCGATGAGGTCGACCCTGTCCCCGGGGCGCTTCCTGAGGACCCCGATGATGTACTTGTACATGGGCCCCGTCAGGAGGACCATGCCGTTCTTGATCTTCAGCTTGTCGACAAAGACTCTTCTGATTTCCATGAGTGTTTCTGACTCTCAGTCTATCTTGTAGTATTTCGCCTCGTAAAGCCGGTGGTAGTCGCTCCAGCGTTCGTCCGCCATGTTGTCCTTCATGTGCTCTCTTACACCCTTCACCTTGGAGTCCAGATTGTCCAGATGGTGAACGATGATGGCCTCGGGGAACATGGGCTTCTTGGGGGACCCCCATTCTTCGAGACCATGGTGGCTGACGACGATGTGGGTGAGAATATCCGTCAGCTCCTTCGGGAATCCGTCAACGCGGCGGATCAGGTCTTCGAGGATCATGACGCCGAGGGTGATGTGGCCGAGCAGCCTGCCCCGGTCGGTGAACCTGAAACCCCGTGTTATGTCCAGTTCCTGTGTCTTTCCGATATCGTGGAGGATGGAACCGGCGATCACTATGTCCCGGTCCCCTCCGATGATGGAGACGGCGGCCATGCCCATCCGTGCCATGCAGAGGGAGTGATCGAGCAGACCCCCGACATACACGTGGTGTACGGTGGTCGAGGCGGGATAGGAAAAGAACCTCTTTCTCAGTTGCACGTCTTCATGGAAGGCAGCGAGGAGCTTCGTGAGCCAGGGATTCCCCATTGCCCTGACGATCTCACCGTACTCCTTCTCCAGGGACTCCCTGTCCCTGTCGCCCGCGGGATAGAAGTGGTCAATGTCATCCACAGCCAGATCGGCATCGAGCTTCCTGATGTTGGTGATATGCAGCTGCAGCTTGTTCTGGTAGTCCTTGACCTTTGATTGAACGGAGACGATGTCGCCCCTCTCGAAGAGGCCTTCCAGTTCGTCGACAGCTTCCCAGATCCTGCCGTCGATGGAACCCGTCGCGTCCTTGAGGCCTATCATCATGTATTTCTTGTTCTCCCGTGAGGTGTAGGTACCCTTCTTCGTGACGACGAAGAGATCGTTGACCTCCTTCTGACTACCTGTTATGTCCCGCACAAACGTCTTCTTGCTCACAACCTGCCCCCAAAATGATCGTAGCCCCCCGGGGGGCTCGTGACTTCCGAACCGTGCCTGTAGACCCTGACTCCCCTGCCCGACACGACCTCTCCGATGATGGTGACGGCCCTGCCTTTGTCGATCATTGCCGCTACGACGGGAAGTTTCTCCCGGGGGAACGTGAAGAGAAGCTGGTAATCCTCCCCGCCGCCGAAGGCGAGCTCTTCGAGCCCCCTCTGCCTGAGTGGGCGGGGCATGGGAACCTTTTCCCAATGGATGCGGGCCTGTTTCCTGCTTTCGTCCATCATCCTGGAAAGGTCCAGGATGAGTCCATCGCTCACATCCATCATCACATCAGTTATATCATCTTTCACGATCTCCTTCCACAAGCCGTAAGGCGGAGCCGGGCTAAGGAAACGCCGGACGCAGTTCTTCATACCCGTCGCGTCCCCCCCTTCCTTGAGGACTTTGAGGCCCAGTGCTGCCTCTCCGAGCTTTCCCGTGACGGCGATAAGATCTCCCCTTCTCGCCTTGTCCCTGCCGAAGTATCGCGCCCCGGCCAGCTTCCCGGTCACGGAGATATCGATGAAGAGGTCCTTCGCCGTGGCGACCGTGTCTCCCCCGAGGAGGGTGACGCCGAATTCCCGGGCGACCCTGTTCATTCCGCGGTACATCCTTTCCATTTGCCCCGAGGAGATCCCGGCGGGTATTCCCACGGTCACGAGATAGAATACCGGCTGCGCCCCCATTGCCAGGACGTCCGATATATTCGAGTAAAGGGCCTTCTTGCCCACGTAGTAAGGGTCCATGAAAGAGAACTCGAAGTGGACATGCTCCGCCATGGCATCCTGCACGAAGACGTACTGGCCGGCGCCAAGCTCCGCGACGGCACCGTCGTCACCGATACCCCGTATGACACTATTACTTTTTCGGGAGAACTTTCGAATGCCCTTAATGAAATTATTTTCCGATATCTCCATGATGAAGGAACATGATAACCCAAACCGAAAGGCGGTTGCAACCGCAAGGGGTTAAAGGCGGCTTGAGTCGCTTGAATAGCTTGAATCGCTTGAGGGTTAAAGGCAAAGGCATTCTCTCTTAAAGAAAGAGGTCTTTTGGTTCTTTACTCTCAAGCGACTGCCCTTTACTTCTTGTGGTAATCGCGGACTTTTTCCATGAACGCCTTGAGGTGGCGTTCGTCGCCTCTGTCGGTGGGGTGGTAGTAGCGTTTGCCCAGGAGTTCTTCGGGGAGGTAGGTCTGCTTGACGACGGCTCCGGGGTAGTCGTGGGGGTAGAGGTAGCCTTCGCCGTAGCCCAGTTCGTTCATGAGTTTCGTCGGCGCGTTGCGGATATGCATGGGGACGGGGTATTCCGGGAGGTCCCGGGCGTCCCGTGCCGCCTGACCATACGCGGTGTAGACGGCGTTGCTCTTTTCGCAGAGAGACAGGTACACGGCCGCCTGCGCGAGGGCCAGATAACCCTCGGGGGGGCCGATGAACTTGAATGCCTCCGTGGCGCTGATGGTGAGCGTGAGAGCGTGAGGGTCAGCATTGCCGACATCCTCCGAGGCGAAGCGCACGAGGCGGCGCATGATGTAAAGGGGGTCCTCGCCTCCTTCTATCATCCGGGCAAGCCAGTACAGGGACGCGTCGGCGTCGGAGCCGCGCATGCTCTTGTGGAGCGCGCTGATGAGGTCGTAGTGCATCTCGCCCGTCTTGTCGTACCGGGCGGTCTTCTTCTGGTAGGCTTCCTGAACTATGTCGTGATCGATGACGGGGTTTCGCGAAGAGCCTTCCCTGACCATTTTCCAGCACACCTCCAGGAGATTCAGAGCGCGTCGCGCGTCGCCGTCGGCGAGGTACGCGATCTCCTCTATCGTCCGCGCGTCGATGGAGATGTTCCCCTTTTTGAGTTCTTCGTCATCGTTCAGGGCCCTCGTCAGGATCTTCACGAGGTCGGTGGTGACGAGGGGTTTCAGGGTGAGGACCCTCATGCGGGACAGGAGGGGAGAGATGATCTCGAAGGAGGGGTTTTCCGTTGTGGCGCCGATGAGGACGATGGTGCCGTTCTCCACATGGGGAAGGAACGTGTCCTGCTGGAGCTTGTTGAAGCGGTGGAATTCATCGACGAAGAGGATGATCCTCTGGTTCCGGGCCTTTTGAATGACCTCCTTGACCTCCTTGACGCCTATGGAGACGGCGGAAAGAAAGACGTAGGGGAGCTTCATTATCCTGCCGATGAGCCAGCCGATGGTGGTCTTGCCGACGCCGCTCGGCCCCCAGAAGATGAAGGAGGGGACATCACCTCTCTCGATGAGGACCCTCAAGAGCTTTCCCTGTCCGAGTAGGTGCTCCTGGCCGACGACATCGTCGAGCGACCTGGGGCGCACCCTGTCGGCGAGAGGTTTTTGGGACCTACCTGTGAAAGACGTGTCGTCCGAAAAAAGCTCCACTAACCTGTCCTTTTGTCCCGGGGTCCCGAAACGGGCCGGGACTCGGTTGTGTTCGAGATGTACCGCCGGGGGATCACTTCTCTGTCGGAAGTTGTTTCTTCGCTTCACCCAGGAGCCGTATAAGCTCGTCGAGGTTCTCCGGCGTCAGCGACACCCCCTTCTTCGTGGGCACCATCTCCCCCTCGTCGTTCTCGAAGAAGTTCCTAACGTCGATGTAGGTCTTTCCCTTGAACTCCTTCACCGTCACGATGATCCTGTCCGTACCCATCTTTTGTATCTCGCCGATTATCATGGCGCCCTCCATTCAGCTTTTATTCACTATAGCACGTTCGGACACTGGAGGGAAGAAGGCTTGAACCGCTTGAGCCGCTCGAACAGCTTGAGCGGGAAAGGCAAAAGACAACAGAGACAACAGCTCGGCCCGGAGCCCGGGTGATAACCGGGAGTCGGGCCGTACTCTCATGTCCTTTCTTCGTTTCTCAACGTTCAAGCGGCTCGAGAGGCTCAAGCGGTCTTTTATGACCGTCTTTTCTCTCCTTGCATTCCATCCTTCCTTGTCCTAGAATGTCTCTACACCAGAAAAACACGCAGGGGGAGTTATGATGAATGGAGCCGGAGCTTCGAAGTCGCAGGGTCTTCACTGGGCGTGGATCATTCTCGCGGTATGCTTCGTCAACCTCTTCATCAATTACGGCATTCGCCTCGGGTACGGTGTCATTCTGCCGGAGATGATACGGACCATGGGAATAACCCGGAAGGAAGGTGGGGAGATCTTCAACGCCTACTTCTATGCCTACATCTGTTTTTCGCCCTTCGTGGGATATATCACGGACCGTCTGGGTGCCCGTGTCGTGATACCCGTCTTCGGCGTGGTCCTGGGGGTGGGAACATTCCTGATGGGGCTCTCCAACGGTTTCTGGCAGGCGGCTTTCACCTTCTGCTTTGTCGGTATCGGGGCGGCGGCCATGTGGACGCCCATCATCACCCTCGTGCAGAGATGGTTTGCCATCCACAAAAGGGGTATGGCGCTCGGGATACTGTCGGCCGGGTTCGGGCTCGGTTTCGCTACCATGGGACGGCTGTATCCGGTCATAGTGGCCCACTGGAGCTGGAGGTATTGCTGGTACATTCTCGGTATCGCAGCCCTCATCATGATCGTGATCAACGTGATCCTCCTGAGAAGCAAACCCGAGGATAGGGGCCTGGCTCCGTGGGGGACGAGGCCTGAAGAACCCGCGCCGGCCGCGCCGGCGGCACCCGCCGGCAAACAGCGTTCATGCTACGGGGAGATCCTCTCCGCGAAACGCTTCTGGATGATCGCGGCCTCCTATTTCGCGATAGGCGCGACACTCTACATGATAACCACTTTCATGGTCGACTATGCGCGGTACCAACTGGGCTTTGCCTACGACCGGGCATCTCTTCTTGCGACGATGCACGGGTTCGGCCAGGTGGTGGGGGTCCTCACCATACCGGCGATCTCCGATCGTTTTGGCCGAAAGGGGACGATACTCACGTCGAACCTTCTCATCGCGCTGATCATCATCTGGATAATCCTTTCCGGTTCCAACGCGACGATGCTTTACACGAGCATATTCATCTTCGGCATATTCTATGGCGCCACCTTTCCCCTGTACGGCGCCTGCGGCGGCGACTATTTCAGGAAAGAGATCATCGGCACGGTGATCGGAGCCTTCACACCCTTCTACGCCTTCGGCGCGATCGGCGCCCACTGGTTCGGCGGCTACGTGCGCGACGTGACGGGCTCCTTCTCCATCCCCTTCATGGTCGCCATAGGCCTCGCGGCAACATCGGCGGTGCTGATGGGGTTCGTGAAGAAGGAAGGGTAAAGGCCTTGCCTCTCGCCCGCTTCGATCAAGTTCGCAGAGGACGCAGAGAAAAGATTCGGCCGGATTTCGAAGCCTTCCAAAATCCGGCCGGCTTTGCATCCCGTCTCCGACGGGAGGGAAAGAAGAGGTTTGGTTTCAGGTGGGAGTTGTGGGGGAGGGATGGAAGTCTGGGGGGTTGGAGGATGGTCATAGGACCTATCGGACATATAGGACCTATGACGACAGGGGGAATAACTTCTTGAGGATAAAATAGACTATTTCTTTCTCTCCCGCCGGGACGGCGGGACGAGAAGGCCGCCGGATTTTGGGAGGCTCCGAGATCCGGCGGCAATCTTTTCTCTCTTTTCAGTCTCTCTCCGCGTCCTCTGCGAACTCGAGCGAAGCGGGCGAGAGATAATGTCTTTGATCTTTTAGGGTCTGAACAATATCCCGCCGGTTCCGGTGTAGAAGATGCCCGCCACGGCGCCCGTTATGAAGCAGGCCACGTTGGCCGCGAGGAGGGCCCAGAGGCCGAGGACGGCTATGTCCTTCGTGCGTTCGGGCACGAGGCTCGACGTTCCGCCGACGAAGATGGCGAGTGACGGGATGTGGGCGAATCCGCAGAGGGCGTAGGTGGCGATGAAGACGCTTCTTTCGTGGACTATCTTTCCCGCCTGCACGAGGGTGCTGAGGTCCTGATAGGATTTCACCTCCGTCATGATGATGCGCTCACCGATGATGCGGGCTATCTGCGGGGCGTCGTCGAGAGGGACGCCCATTGCCACGGTGAAGGGATAGAAGATGTAGCCGAGGAGGTGGTTGAGGGACAGGTCGACGGTGGTGCCGGCAGCGGAACCGATGAGTTTGCCGAGGTAGTGGAGGCCGCTGTCGAAGAGGGCGACGATGCCGATGAAGGCGATAAGGAGCGCTCCGATGCCGACGAGCATCTTTACGCCGGTCATGGCGCCGTTGATGACCGCCTCTATTGGGTTAGCGGCCTTCTGGTAATCGACGGCGACGACCTTTCCGAGTGTTCTGGGGGAGCCCGTTTCGGGAAAGAGGACCTTCGACGCGAGTATGGCGGCGGGAGCGAGCAGGATCGAGGCGGAGATGAGGTGGCCCGCCACCTTGGGCAGGGCGCCGGAAAGGATGATGACATAGAAGCCGAGAACGCTCGACGCGATGGTGGCCATGCCCGTCGTAAGGACAACCATGAGCTCCGACGGGGTCATCTCCTTGAGGTAGGGCCGGATCGTCAGGTTCGATTCGATGCCGAGGAATATCTGGGCCGAGGCACAGAGCGACTCAGCGCCGCTGATGCCCATGACCTTGACGAAGACCTTCGCGAAAAGCCTGATGAGACGTTCCATGATCCCCATGTAGTACAGGAGCTCCATGAGGGCGGCAAAAAATATGACGGAAGGCAGCGCCTGGAAGGCGAGGATGAACCCCGGCGAGCCGGCCTTGCCCGGAGACAGCGCCAGGGGGCCGAAGAGGAACCTGATCCCCTCGAAGGCGCTCTCTATGACCTCCATGGTTATGTCGTTGAGGATGAGAAAGAGCCTCGAACCGAAAGGGACGAGAAAGACGAAAAGAGCGAAGACGATCTGGAGCGCCACCCCCCAGACGACCACCCGGAGGCTCACCTTTCGCCTGTGCCGCGAGAGAAGCCACAGGAACCCGAGAAAACAGAGCACACCCGCCGCGGAAACCCCATTGTATATCGTCACCCGATCATCCCCTGTATTGTGATATTGTGCGGATAAGATAACAGGTATGGCGGGGATTGACAAGAAGAGAGGTGAGGGGATGAGGCGGCAGGGGAGGGGTTTTGATAGGACCTATAGGTCTTATTGATTCCTATAGGTCCTATCTGCTTCTTCCCTCTCCTTTCCCCCTCTTCTCTTTACTTCATCCCGCCACGTGTGATAGAAATTTCCCCAGATAGCAGTGCAAAGTCCACTTACGAGGAGATAATGATAACCGGTATCGGCAGTTTTCCTTTTACGAGTGTCGATGAAACGATCGATCTCATTTTTTCCACCTGCAAGGGGATACCCTTCTGGCCGCAACTGCCGAAGCGTTCCCTGCTGGAGAACATGTACACCACCTTCCTGGAGGGTGTGCCCTGCATCGTAAGCGACGAAGAGAAGAACACCATCTTCATGAACACCGAGGGGACCGACGGGATCGAGGAATTCTACGAGAACGTTGCGAACGACAACGTCGGGGCCTTCGCCATATCGGAAAGATACGCACCCGGTTTCCACCGCTTTCTCGAGAGGCTTCGCGAGATAGAGGACGGCCTTCAGTTCATCAAGTGCCAGGTGACGGGACCGTTCAGCATGGGCCTTGGCCTCAAGGATGAGAACGACAAGCCGGTCATCTACAATTTCGCGTTCTACGACATCATCAAGAAGGCCCTCCACATGAAGGCGAAGTGGATGATAAAGACCATCCAGTCGGCATACCCCGGCGTGGATATCATCATCTTCTTTGACGAACCGTACATGGTCTCCTTCGGGTCCGCCTACATATCCATTCCCCGGGAGGAGGTCATAGCCTCCCTGAACGAGGTCGTCGAAGACCTGCCCGCCCGCCGCGGCATTCACGTGTGCGGCAACACGGACTGGTCCGTCCCTTTCCAGTCGGACATCGACATCGTGAACTATGACGCCTTCTCCTACCTTGATACGGTCTTCTACTTTAACGAGGACCTCAAGGAGTTTCTCGACAGGGGAGGCTGGATCGCGCCGGGTGTCGTCCCTTCGTCGCCGGAGGTCATGCAGGAGACGCCCGACACGGTGCGGGACCGTGCCGCGTCCTTCGTGGAAAAGATCGCGTCCGTCACCGCCCCCGACATGGACAGCATCCTCTTCACCACCAGCTGCGGCCTCGGAAGCCTCACCGAGGAAGAGGCCCGCCGGGCCATGGAGCTGCTGAGGCAGATCGCGTACGGGGAGTAAAAGAGGCGGGTCATGGGTGATGGGTCATAGGTGATAGGGCGATGAGCTGATAACCAGAGAGGCCGGAGGGTTTCCTCCGGCCTCTCTTGCTTGCTTCCCGGTTATCCCTTTTTTGTGAACAACTGGTCCAGCAATTCCTTTGAAGGCTTCTTCGTTACAAGGCTGACTCCGACGTAGAGGATGAAGCATCCTATCAGGAGTATCCATTCCATGGTGCCCATGCCGAGCACCTTCTTCTGGAAGACAAGATAGCCGCCCACGAGGCTGGCGAGGGTCCCGTAGATCACGGTCGCCATTGCACCCGCTTTGGATGCCCCCTTCCAATAGTAGGACATGGCGGTCACGAAGAAGAAGATGGCGCCGAGGCCCATGGCAGCGAGACCCATGAAGACCGAAAGGAGCTCGGGAGGTCTCTTCCAGGTCCAGTAAAAGGGCAGAAAGAGAAAGAGGGCGATGAGGAAGTAGGACAGCCTTATGAGGGTCTTGTCCTTGACCTTAGGCCGCCAGAGGGTGATGATGTCCCGCGTCACGTTGGCGCTCATGATCATGACCATGCCGGCGAGGGTCGAGAGGGTCGCGGCGAAAAGGCCCATGACGTAGAGCGTCTGGAGAGGGATGCCGCCTACGGCGTAGGTGAGGAGGGGGGCCGCAAGGTCGGCCTTCCAGGGCTCTATCTTGAAAAGCTCGGGCCCGAAGAGCATCCTCGTGATGAGGCCGTTCGTCGACGCGGCAAGCATGACAGGTATGCCTGTTATGGCCCAGACGATAAGGACGAGGACCCAGAACTCCTTCTTGCTCATTTTTTTCATCCCCAGGAACCTTCCCAGATTATGCGGAAAGCCGATCGCCATCGTGAAGAAAATTAGGGGGATGGAAAGAAGCCCAACCCAGCTTGAAAAGAACTCCGTTGGTCCCGTTGAGGGAAGGTCGGGCCGTACAAGAAGCAGAAGCCTTGGGTCCTGCGCCAGGATCTCCGTCGATATGCGCGCGAAGCCTCCCGATTTCACGAGCGCGATTATGCCCACCAGCGCCCCTGTTATACCGAGGAAACCTCCCTGAAAGGCCATCGACCAGTTCGTGCCGACGTACCCGCCGAGCACCATGTAGATCCAGGCTATGAAAACGCCGAGGAAGAGGCACAGGGCAGGGGGAAAGCCGGTCACGGCGTACCAGACGCCGCCCGCGGCCTTGAGCTGTCCGACGGAATAGATGAAAAGGAAGAAGAGCATGCTGATGCTGACCACCGTTTGCAGGGCCTTGGACTCATAGCGGCGCCCCATGAGTTCCGGCACCGTCGCCGCGCCTAGCTTCACGGCGAACTCCCGCGTCTTCGCGGAGGCTAGCCAGAGGCAGGGGATTACCCCGATGAGGCTCCACATGCCGGCAAACCACATACCGGAGAAACCGACGGAATAGACGATTCCCGTGCTGCCGCAGAAGGCCCAGCCGGAGAGATATGACGCTGAAAGCGCGCAGCCGGTGACCACGGGACCCATGTCCCGTTTGCCGACGAGGTACTCATCGAAGGACTTCCACTGTTTTTTCCCGAGGAGGCCGAGAAGGATGGAGATGCCGAGAAGGACCGCGATGCCGATGGACGACGTTACCGCCATCGTGGTCGTTATCTCGGGAATGGGCAGGAATTGTGAGTTCATTCGTCCCACCTCCTTGTGACTATCCACGTGCCGATGAAGGTCATGAGAAAGAGTCCGATGATCATCAACCACCAGATGTACCAGGGAAACATAGGATCAGGTTGAACTGGATTCATTGTGCTACCCCCTTTTTCTTTTGTGTTTTGTCCCGCTGCCAAGGGTACAGACCCGTTGCGCGTAAAGCCTGACGAACAATGCCGGTCATCCCGTTCTTCCGGCGGTCCTTCGCTCTCGTCAACGTACCGGATCCGGCACCGTGAGGCACGTCCCGCGGAGGAAGCCCTTGCCTGCTTTCAGGATGATCGAAGTCTTTTACTCGAGATAGATGCCCGACCCCACGTAGAAGACGTCATTGCCGCTTCTGACCTTCTTCACGTAGGTTTCCTTGTCGGACGGTTTTGTGGTCCTCGGTTTTGGCCACGAATAGGTGATCCAGCCGCTGTCCTTGTTCGCGAGCATGGCGATCATGTCCCTGATGAAGAACTTTCCTTTGCTGTCCTTCAGGGCGAGGACATTCCTGCCTTCATGCTGCGGGAAAGCGGGGTTGACGAGGTCGACGCCATTTGCATCGATGACGAAGACATATGTGGTGAGATAGTTGAACTCTCCTGTTTTGTCGCGCAGCGCGGGGAATGCCCGGCGCCCTTCCTTGCCGACGATGTAGGCCGCCTCGTCGACGATATCGACGACGAAGGCCCTTTCGGGTCTCATTTCATACAAACCGCTGCCGACGATATATCCTTTCCCCGACGGCGCCTTGACGTACCTGACGAAGGACGTCTTCCACGAGGGGATCTCCTGGCCCGGCTTGAACCAGACGTAGTGGGACCATCCCTGCGCTTTTCCCGGGTAGTCCGTCACCTCCTTGATGAACCACTTGATGAAAGGCTTTCCCACGGCGTCCCTGAGGTTGAGCTGGTTCTTGCCTTCCAACTCGGGACGGGTGGGGTTGAGGATCACCTTTCCCTCCCTGTCTATGACGAACACGTAAGTATCGTCATGGAGCCACCTGCTTCCTTTCTTCCGAAACTCCACAAAGGCCGCCTCTCCCTTCTGCGCGATCTCCTGTGAAGCTTCGTTAACGATGGTGATGACCTGTTTCGTTTCGGGGTACAAAACATCCGTTGATTGGGAGGAAACGAAGAGAGGAAACACGAGAGAAACGATGATTGCTGCGAGTGCGAGCGTTGAGCTGAGCTTACCCATAGTGAACCCCCTGTGTGATATCAATATGCCCGAAGGCAGATACAACCCCTATTGACACACCAGCCCAAGCCCTACACATACATAATATAAATGAGCCGAAGAGTAAACAGAAAAATTCCCGAAACGATCCCTGTCGCCTCGAACCCTCCGGAACAAAAACGCTTGTGTGTCTTCATTATTTCCAATCCGAAGCGTGTGTTGACGTTCGACCTGTTCTCCAGGTCTTTTTCCCGCAACCCGCAACCCGCAACCCGCAACCCGAACGATCACCCTCCCCTGAACACCGGTTTCCTCTTCTCGAGAAAGGCCCGCGCCGCCTCGGCGTGGTCCGCGGTCTCGGAAAGGAGGGACATCTGTGAGGAGATATAGTCGAGGTGCGATCTCAAAGTGCCGGTTGTGCCCTGGTAGACCGCCCGCTTCATCATCCGCACCGCGAGCGGCGGCTTCCCGGCGATCCTGCGGGCGAGTTTCATCGTCTCTTCCATGAGGTTTTCGTGGGGGACCACGCGGTTGACGATGCCGAGCGAAAGCGCCTGACCGGCGTCGATCACATCGGCGGTAAGAAGAAGCTCCAGCGCCTTCGAAACACCGACAAGCCTCGGCAGGAACCATGCGCCTCCGTCACCGGGGATGAGACCCATCTGAATGTACGATTCGCCGAGCTTTGCCCTGTCGGAACAGACCCTCAGGTCGCACATGATGGCCATGTCCATCCCCGCTCCCATGGCGGCGCCGTTTATCGCGGCGATAACGGGCTTGTCGAGGTCTTCCAGGGTGAGGATGATGCGGTGCACCCCTTCCCAGAGAAATCGTTTCATGTCCCAGGACCTGAGCTTCCCTTCGGCCATGTCGCGGATGTCACCCCCCGAGCAGAAGGTATCCCCCGTGCCCGTGACGACGATGACGGTGACGCCGTCGTCACG
Organism: Deltaproteobacteria bacterium UBA1386; assembly: GCA_002305765.1. GTDB lineage: Bacteria > Desulfobacterota > Syntrophorhabdia > Syntrophorhabdales > Syntrophorhabdaceae > Delta-02. The sequence continues at coordinate 97,483 of DBQU01000076.1, read as the reverse complement.
CCGCGCCTCGTCGAGGTGCTCGCGCCACAACCGTATCATCTCGGGACTGAAAGCGTTCCGGGCTTCCGGCCGGTTGATGGTGAGTACGGCCACGTTCCCGTCCCGGGAATAAAGCATGTGCGGTGCATTCATCGTTTTCATCCTTTTCGTGGTTAGATATGTCCCTTGAAGGACCCCATACAGTAAACACCTTCTTCCGCTCAATTTCAAGTCGCCAAAAGCCCTTTGCTTTCAGCCTTCTTTGTTGACTTTTCGGTCATCTTAGGTCTATATCTTATGCGAAAATGAAAAAACAGCAGACGCGGCTTTCCAGGATCAGGAACATAGGGATCGCCGCTCACATCGACGCCGGAAAGACGACGGTGACGGAGCGGATTCTGTACTATACCGGCCGGACCCATAAGATCGGCGAGGTCCACGAGGGCACCGCCGTCATGGATTACCTGCCCCAGGAACAGGAGCGCGGCATCACCATCACCTCGGCGGTGACCACCCTCTACTGGGAGGACCACGAGGTCCAGCTCATCGACACCCCGGGTCATGTGGACTTTACCATCGAGGTCGAGCGGTCCTTGAGGGTCCTCGACGGCATGGTGGCCATCTTCTGCGGTGTCGGCGGCGTGGAGCCCCAGACGGAAACGGTGTGGCACCAGGCGGACAAGTACCGTGTCCCCCGGATCGCCTTTATCAACAAGCTCGACCGCGTGGGGTCCGATTTTTTCCGTGTCATCGATATGATCGTCGAGAAGTTCGGGGCCGACCCGATCCCTTTGCAGATCCCGCTGGGAAGGGAGGACGGCTTCTACGGTGTCGTAGACCTGATCACCATGCAGGCGATAGCCTGGGATGACGAGGACCTGGGGGCGACATACCGGGTGATCTCCATCCCCGCAGAGTACAAGGAAAAGGCGGCCTCGTACCGGCAGAAGCTTTTCGACAAGATCTCTCTTTTCGACGATGAACTGATGGAGCTCTATCTGGAAGGCAGGGAGATAGAGCCGTCCCGGATCTACGCGGCCCTTCGCAAGGGCACCGTCGGCCTCAAGTGCGTTCCCGTTCTCTGCGGCGCCGCCCTGAGGAACAAGGGTATCCAGCCCCTCCTCGACGCCGTGATCCGTTATCTGCCGTCTCCGCTGGACGTGCCTCCCGTTACGGGTGAGAATCCCGAGACCCGTGAACTCGAGGAACGCCGGCCGAGCGACGACGAGGACCTCGCGGCCCTGGCGTTCAAGATCGTCATGGAAGAGGGGAGAAAGCTCACCTACATCCGCATCTACTCGGGGTCGATAAAGGTGGGCGGCGACGTCTACAACGTCAACCTGGGGAAGAAGGAGAAGATATCGCGCATCTACAAGATGCATGCCAACCATAAGGACCGCGTCGAAGAGGCGAGGACGGGGGCCATCGTGGGTATCGTGGGGCTCAAGGAGACCTCGACGGGACACACCCTCACGCAGACGAAGCCCCTCCTCCTCGAACCCATAGAGGTCTATCAGCCCGTCATTTCCGTTGCCGTCGAAGCGGCGAGGAACGCGGACCAGGAAAAGCTTTTCCTTGCCCTCCAGAGGATAGCGCAGGAAGACCCTACTTTCGTCGTCAAGACCGACGAGGACGCGTACCAGACGGTCGTGTCCGGGATGGGCGAACTCCACCTCGACGTGATCATGCACCGTGTCAGGGAGGAGTTCGGCATCGACCTGCAGGTGGGCAAGCCGCAGGTGGTGTACAAGGAGAGCATCGAAGGGACCCTGACCCGCGAGCACACCTTCGAAAAGGTCATCAACAACACCCTGTGCAAGGGCTGGGTGTCCATCACGGTGGCCCCAAACACACGGGGAGAGGGCAATTTCATCATCTCCCGGGTGGGCGAGGACAACCCCGTCTATCCCTTCGTCAACGCCGCGGAAGAGGGCGTTTCGGAGGCTTTCAACATAGGCGTGCTCAAGGGGTATCCCCTCACGGACGTGCGTGTCGAGATCAACGACGCGACCTTCAACAATCCCGAGTTTGCCCGCCTCACGTTGAAGATGGCGGCCTATGACGCCCTGCGCGATGCATGCCAGCAGGCGGGCCCCGTGTTGCTCGTACCCATCATGTCCCTCACGGTGACGGTGCCCAACGAATTTCTCGGAGAGATCATCGCGGACCTCAACTCACGCAAATGCCATATAGCAAACATCATGACCAAGGACAAGTACACCGTCGTCGATGCCAACGCCCCCCTTACGAACATGTTCGGATACTCCACGGACATCAGGTCTCTGTCCCAGGGACGGGCTTCCTTTACGATGTACTTTTCCCGCTACGACAGGATCGAAAATGGATAACTTGAGCGAAGTGCTCCGGCACCTGCGCGAAGCCGGCGGATTCATATCGGGCGACCACATAGCCGGGAGACTGGGGGTATCGCGCACGGCGGTGTGGAAGTACATGAACCAGCTTGAGCGCTTCGGGTACGACATCGACAAATCCAAGGGAAAGGGCTATCATCTCGTCGGCACGCCCGACAGGCTCTACGGGTGGGAGATAGACCGGTACAGGTCAGGCGGCGGGCTCGGCTCAAAGATCATCCACAAGGACACGCTCGATTCGACGAATATCTTTGCTTTCAGGCAGGCCCTGGCCGGCGAAGCCGAGGGGACCTGTGTGGTGGCCGAATCACAGGACCGGGGCAAGGGCAGGCTCGGGAGGAAATGGTCTTCCCCCACGGGAAAGAACATCTACCTCTCGGTGATACTCCGCCCTTCCATTCACCCTTCGATAGTCTATCCCATCACGTTCCTTTCGTCGCTCGCCGTATCGGACACCATCGAGGGGCTCGCCGATGTGACGGCAACCCTCAAATGGCCCAATGATGTTCTCGTGCGGGGAAGGAAGATATCGGGGACACTCATCGAGCTCTCCACCGAGGCGGACATGGTGCGCTTCGTCGTCATCGGGATCGGCCTCAACGTCAACATGGGCTCCGAGGACATGGACAGGGATATCAGGGCGACGGCGACCTCACTGCTCATGGAAACAAAAAAAACATATGAAAGGCCGAAGGTGTGTGGTATCCTTTTGTCCAATCTTGAAAGATATTACGATCTTTTCAAGAAAGAGGGTGCCCGGGCCATCTGCGATATCTGGGAAGAAAGGGCCCAGATCCGTGGGAAGTACCTCACGATAAACCAGATGGGCGAGGTCTACGCCGGGACGGCGAAAGGCATCGACCGGGATGGTGCGATCCTTCTCGACATAGAGGGCACCACGAAGAAAATCCTTGCAGGAGATGTGAACTTCTAATGCTACTTGTCATCGATATCGGGAATACCAACATCGTTTTTGGCGTCTATCACGACGGCAAGCTGCTCAACCACTGGAGGCTGTCCACGGCCCTGGGCAAGACGGTCGACGAATACGCCATCCTCCTCAACAGCCTTCTCTACATAGAGAAGATACGCCTGAACGAGATACACAGCGCCATCGTGTCCTGTGTTGTGCCGCCGCTCCTGATCCCCTTTGAGATCGTGTGCAGGAAATACATCGGCATCATGCCCATCGTTGTCGAGCCCGGCATCAAGACGGGAATGCCCGTACTTTACGAGAACGCCACGGAACTCGGTGCCGACAGGATCGTCAACGCCGTGGCCGGGTATGACAAGTACAAGAAGGCGCTCATCATAGTCGATTTCGGCACCGCCACCACCTTCGAATACATCACCCCCAAAGGGGAGTACGCGGGGGGTTCCATCGCCCCGGGTATCCTCATCTCCCTCGACGCCCTCTTCGAGCGGGCATCCAAACTTCCGCGCGTCGAGCTCGTCCAGCCGAAGACGCTCATCAGCAAGAACACCGTCCAGGCGATGCAGGCCGGCATCACCTACGGCTATGTGAGCCTCGTCGACGGGATCGTCAAGAGGATGAAGGAAGAGGTCAGGACCGATCCCCTGGTCATCGCGACGGGCGGTCTCTCAAGCCTAATCTACAAGGGTTCCGAAACGATCGACGTCGTCGACGAGTTCCTCACGCTGGAGGGACTGAAGATCCTCTACGAGAAGAACAAGGATCATCACAAATTCAAATAAGTGAAAAACCGTTTTAAGTTTTAAGTTTTAGGTTTTAAGTGAAAAGAAAAGGCCCCACGGGGGCCTTCCTGCGTTTCACTCACTATCTTCCCTTGCCGGAGACATTGCCTCCGGCACTGTCTTTGACTTAAAACTTAAGACTTAAAACCTAAAACTTAAAACTTAAAACGGTCCTTCACTTACATCATCCTCCCCACATCCAGCACGGTCGCGTAGATCATGATGGCGAGCATGAGGGCCCAGCCGGCTACGGAGAGGGCATAGTGGAGCTTCACCACCTTGCGGCTCAGCTTTTCCATGGCGTACATGACGATCTTTCCGCCGTCGAGGACGGGCACGGGAAGGAGGTTGAGGACGGCGAGGTTGATGCTCATGAGGGCCGTGAAGGACAGGAGGTTGTGGCCGTCCGTCCCGATGAAGCGGCCGCCCTGGGATACGATCCCGGCAATTCCCGAAAGCTCCCCATGGTGGGTAAAAAGGAGGGGAATGATGGAGGCGATCCTGATGAAGGCGGTGGCCGTCTGTTCCAACGGCTGAAAAAGAAGGCTTCCGGGACCGGGTCCGAAACGCAGCGCGTCTGACAGCGCGAAACAGAACAAGGGCAGGACCATGCTGGCCGCGGGGCCGCCGGCGGCGAGGACTACCCGTCGAAGGACAGGCAGGTCGAAGAACGCCTTCTCGTCGTCGATGTCCGGCATGACATATCCGCCGAGGGGAATGAGGGACAGTCTGTATTCCGTACCGCCTTTCTTCAGCGCATAGAGTCTCGGGCCGAAGCCGACGGAAAAGGTCCGGATAGGTATCCCTGCCAGCTTTGCGGCGATAAAATGGCCTGTTTCATGGATGAGAACGATAAACCCGACGGCAAGCACGGCAAGCACATAGTTCATTGTCTGCGCTCCTCTTGTCTTAAGACCGGTCTCCCGGGAGACCTTTCGGCATTTTCCGTATTCTATATCATTATCCACCCCTCTGGCAAAAGCATAAAAAGGGGGTCTCACGTTACAGGAGTTCCTTTCATTGTTTGCGCAAAGGATATAGAATTCATGATAGAAGAAAGAGATGACGGGCGGAACTTCAGGGAGGTTGACGCAATGAGACGTGGAATGAAGAGGACAGGACTGCTTGCGGCAACTCTCGCGTTCGCGCTGTCGGCCGGTTGCGTGGTTTCCGTGGGGACGGGTTCGGGGTCTCCCGGTCTTGTCCCCGTGCCGATGCCTTCCGGGCCTTATGTGGTGACACAGGGGAAAAGACTTGTCGTGGCCGTAGGCCCCGTGAATGTTCCCGGGTATATAACGCGTGCCGCCACGATCATGGATTCCACCATGAACTCGGCGAACATCTCATCGGCGGACTGGAAGGCGAGCGTGCTGGAATGGCAGATCCCGCAGGTGGTTACCGAGAACGTGAGGCGCCTCTTCGCTCCTTACGGAATCGAAGTGGCCCCGCATCCGCAGGGGAGGAATGCCGATTACCGGATAGCGGTGGACCTGAGGGTCTTCGAGGTCTCGACGTTCGACGTTCTGGAGACGCGGGGAAGATGGGTCCTCTATGGCCCGGGCGGTACGTCTCCGATGATGGAGAGGGATATCGCTTTTTCGACACACCTTCACGAGCCTGGCGACGCGGGAACGAAGGATGCGATGAGCCGCGCTCTTGCCGATCTCACGAGGGGGATCGTCAAGGACTGTGGAGGCGTCCTCGGGATACGATGAAGGGCCGACGCCCCCCCTGGTTGAGGTTATTTCTCTGCCTTTTCCGTCTTATTGGTCTTCTTTCCCTTAGGCCGCGTCTTGCCGGAAGAGCCGCGCCAGATCTTTCCTCTCTTGGTCCGTTTGTCACCTTTGCCCATGGATACTGACCCCTTTCTCAACAGGTTATGTATTTGTTTCGAACGCAAACTTAGCGAAGAATCGGGGAAAAGTCAACTGTTTTTCGGATGTTCCCGCAGCGTCCTTCGAAAAGGCGACAGGTCTTGGCAAAGGAAATGATCTGCCGTCTGTGGTAGAATGACGTTCATGACAGTCCGGCTCATCTGTGCCAAGTATCTGCAGGGTCAATGCAGGGACGAAAACCCTGAGGCATGCGAACATCATGCGCCCCACAGGCCTTCCGTGGTCTGCAATGACCCCCTCATCGTGTGTGACGACGGATCTCCCACCAGGTGCATCCCGATCCTTGACGATATCGACAATCTTGAGTAGGGAACGGGCGGACCCGTCGGCGAAAAGTTTCTCTCTGTCGGGGACTTCTGTGGTATATATCGTCAGGTCGACAACACTCCATGGACGCTACGGCAAGCCTCAAGAGAAACACTCTCCTCGCCGCGGTAATGAGCTCCTTTCTCGGACCTTTCACCGCTTCCTCCGTTACCGTTGCCCTTCCACGGATAGGGACACACTTTGCAATGGACGCCATCTCGCTGGGCTGGGTGGCGACGGCATATCTGCTTGCGGCCGCGGCCTTTCTGGTCCCGGTGGGAAGGGCTTCGGACATATACGGCAGGAAGAAGATCTTCCTCTGGGGAATGGTCTTCATAAACCTCTCTTCCCTTCTTGCCGGTTTTTCCAGTTCGGGGACCGAGTTGATCCTCTGGAGGATCGTCCAGGGCATCGGCAGTTCGATGATATTCGGGACGGGCGTGACCATCGTCTCCTCTGTCTACCCCGCGAGCGAACGTGGCAAGGCCCTCGGCATCGTTCTGACGGCTGTCTACGTAGGTGTTTCTTCGGGGCCTTTCATCGGGGGCGTCCTCACGGACCTTCTCGGCTGGAGAAGCCTTTTCTTCACGAACGTCGCCATAGGCATGGTCGTCATCGTGACCATACTCTGGAAGATCAAAGAGGAGTGGGTCGAGGCGAAGGGCGAAAGTTTCGACATGACGGGTTCCATCCTTTACGTCGTGGCCTTCACGGCCGCCATGTACGGTCTGACCGCCCTCCCGTCGGCGAAGGGGATCTCCTTCTTTTCCGGTGGTCTTGTGGGGCTTTTTCTCTTTGGCGTATGGGAGCTCAAGATCGAGCACCCCGTTCTGGAAATGCGCCTTTTCATGAAAAGCAGGGTCTTTCTCTTTTCCAACCTCGCTGCCCTGATCAACTACAGTGCCACCTTTGCCGTCACCTTTCTCATCAGCCTCTACCTGCAGTACATCAAAAGGCTCAGCCCCCAGACGGCAGGCCTTGTCCTTATCTCACAGCCGCTCATGCAGGCCGTCCTGTCGACCTTCACGGGAAGATTGTCGGACCGTGTGGAGCCCCGTGTCGTGTCCTCCGCGGGAATGGTCTCCCTCATGATCGCCCTCCTTCTTTTCGGTTTCCTTGATGAAGGCACCCGGACCTGGCTTGTCGTCCTCAACCTTCTTTTCCTGGGGTTCGGTTTCGCCCTTTTTGTCTCTCCCAACACGAACGCCATCATGAGCTCCGTGGACAAGAAGTTCTATGGAGTGGCCTCGGGCACCATGGCGACGATGCGCGTCATAGGGCAGACACTGAGCATGGGCATCGTCATGTTCGTTTTCACGCTTTTCATGGGGAGGATCCAGATAACGGAGCAATACTACGGGCAATTCCTGCGAAGCACGAAGACGACCTTCTTCATCTTCGCCTTCCTGTCCTTCCTCGGCATCTTCGCGTCGCTGGCAAGGGGGAGGATACATAACAGATGACCGCTTGAGGGTTTGAATGGCTTGAATCGCTTGACAGGCTGTTGATAAACCCATTTTCTACGTCATTCCGGCGAAGGCCGGAATCCAGATGTTTTTCTAACCCCTCGTTTTTCCTGGATTCCGGCCTTCGCCGGAATGACGAAACAGCACGAATCGTCTTCAGAAATCACTTTGTCAACAGCCTGTTGAGTGTTCAAGACCAGGAACAATCCCCTCTTATGAGACGGTGGTTTTGCTTGCCGTCTCTGACCTTCAAGCTACTCAAGCCATTCAAGCGACTCAAGCAGCCGTTCCGTTACTTGGTCAGCAGCACCGGGCACTCGGCGTGTCTCAGGACGTTTCTGGATACGGAGCCAATGAAGTATTTGGCGAGGCCCGTTCTTCCCAGGGAGGCGATGACGATGAGATCGATGCCTTTCTTCTTTTCCTCCTTGAGGATCTCCTCATAGGCGACACCCTTCCCGATCTCCATGAAGACCTGCACCTCTCCGGCCTTTGGAAACTTGGCCAGTTGCGCTTTCATGTTCTCCATGGCGGTGTCCACCTGCTGCTTCTCGAAGCTTTCTATCGCTTCCACGGGGATGGCGTAATCGACGACGACGTGTGTGATCTCCATGGGGATGACGTGGAAAAGATACACCTGGGCATTGTATTGCCGGGCAATATCGATGCCCTGTTGGAGGGCCTTATCGGAATACTCCGAAAAATCCGTCGGCACCAGGATCTTTGTTGGTTTCAACATGACTCCCTCCTTTCGGGTCCCCGTGAGGGGCGTTGAGCGCCTAACCCGGGTCAGCTCTTCGTCAAGAGCACGGGACAGGTGGCACCCTTCAGGACGTTGCGGGCCACCGAGCCCGTGAAATACTCCGCAAGGCCGCCGTGGCCCAGGGAAGATATGACGATGAGGTCGATGCCCCTGTCCTTCTGGAAATTGAGTATTTCCGTGACAGGCTGACCTTTCACAACCCTGGGGAAGACCTTCACCTTTCTCCCCGAGCCTATCTGCTCCAGATAGTTGAGCATTCGGCCTTCCGCGGACTTCACCAGCCTGGTCTCAAGGTTCCTGATGCCTTCGGGCGAGGCCTTCTTGCCCGCAAACTCATATTCGTACATCGTGTGTATCCTTGGTTCCACCACGTGAAGGACGTGCACCTCGGCTCCGTATTCCTCCGCTATGTCGACGGCCTGCCTGAGAGCGGCGTCAGAGTAACCTGAAAAATCGGTGGGTACCAGGATCTTTGTAGGTTTTAGCATGGCGTCTGACCTCCTTTCTTTGCGATCTTCCTGCCCCTGGGCTCCCGTGCTGCATGGCAACCGCCTTCTAACTTAATTATAGCACAGGGGGGCGCAAGCGCCCTGGCGCTGACCCGTCAGCACTTGCACGACAGGACCTGGGAGTCCCTGCTGGTGTCGCGGAAGACGGTGATGCCCTTCAGGCCCATGGCGTGAGCGTTGAGGAATATGGATCGCACCTCTTCGGGCGTCGTGACCGCGGGGAGATTGATGGTTTTCGAAACGGCATTGTCCACATGGTCCTGGAAGGCCTTTTGGATCGCCAGGTGCCAGTCGGGGCTCACGTCGTGAGCCTTTCTGAAGAGTTTTTTCAGGCTTGAGGGGTCCACGGTGTCCTTCATCTGTTCGTACAGGGGGTCCAGAACATGGACCTTGAGGCCGCCGAAGATGATCCGCGAATACTCGGTGTCGTAGACGGGCTCGATGCCGCTCGAGGTGCCGGCGATGATGCTGAGCGTGCCTGTCGGCGCGATGGTCGTCGTCGTGGCGTTGCGTTGCGGGAGGCCTCTGCCGTCCCATATGCTTCCCCTGTAGTTGGGAAAGGCGCCCCGTTCACCGGCCAAATCCCGGGATGCTTTCTTCGACTCTTCCTGTATAAGACCCATGACGCTGCCCGCCATCTTCAGGGCATCTGCGGAATCGTAGGGGATGCCGAGAGCGATGAGCATGTGGGCGAAACCCATGACGCCGAGCCCGATCTTCCTGTTGGCCTTGGAGATGTCTTCGATCATCGCCACGGGATACTTGCCCGCGTCTATAACGTCATCGAGGAACCGCACTGCGAGGTGTACGAGGCTTGCCAGTCTTTCCCGGTCCACATCCCCGTCTTTCACGAACTTCACGAGATTGATGGAACCGAGGCAGCAGGATTCGTAGGGCAGGAGGGGCTGCTCTCCGCAGGGGTTCGTGGCCTCAATGGAGCCAACGTGCGGCGTGGGGTTTGCCCTGTTGATGGTGTCGAGGAAGACCAGTCCCGGTTCACCCGACTCCCAGGCGCAGCGCGCGATGAGGTCGAGGAGCGCAAGCGCCCGGACCTTTCTCGCCTGATGGGCGTTGCGGGGATTGACGAGAGCGAATGCCCCGTCCTCCCGGCAGGCAGCCATGAAGGCGTCCGTCACGGCCACGGAGAGGTTGAAGTTGGTGAGCTCCGCGGGATCGTTCTTGACGGTCACGAACTCTTCGATATCGGGATGGTCGACGCGGAGGACCCCCATGTTGGCGCCCCGCCTGGTGCCGCCCTGCTTGATGACGTCCGTGGCGGTGTTAAAGACCTTGATGAACGAAACGGGCCCGCTGGCGGCTCCCATCGTCGACCTGACGACGTCCCCCGCGGGCCTGAGCCTGGAAAAGGAAAAACCCGTGCCTCCTCCGCTCTGGTGGATCCTGGCAGTTTCCTTGATGGACTCGAAGATGGAATCCAGGGAATCCTCGACGGGCAGAACGAAACAGGCTGCCAGCTGGCCCAGCTCCCGTCCAGCGTTCATGAGGGTGGGCGAGTTGGGCAGAAACTCCAGGTCGTCCATTACCCGGAAATAGGCATCGGCGACCCTTTGACGGGACTCCCTGTCGAGGTTCCCGTCGGCGGAGGCAACGTGTTCCGCCACGCGGCGGAACATGCCTTCCGGATCCTCAAGGGGATTGCCGGCATCGTCCCTGATGAGATACCTTTTCCTCAGCACCGCAAGGGCAGTTTCGTCGATCATCGAGGTTCACCCTTCAATACCTAGATACTACGTGCCCGCCCCGTGGCTGTCAATGATAGGGCAGGGGTCGACGCTAAAGCGTCTAACGGGCACACGGGTCTGCGCGCCGGGGCGCGCAAACGGGTCGGCGCGTAAGCGCGCCTAACGAGTAAAACCCGACAAGACAGGGAAAGATGGACGACCTTTCCCCGTATGCGTGTTAGGGGTTCCGGCACCCAGCTGTCCACGCTTTTCCCCGTGTGCTCGTTAGGCACGAAGTGCCGACCCGTTAAACGCGTCAGCGTCGACTCGTTAGCCCGAAGGGCAGACCCGTCCGCGTCTTTATATCTCCTTCAGCTTCACGTTTGCCGGGGAGGTTTCCATGGTGTCGAGGAGAGCCTTGAGGGAAAGGGCGAGTCCGTCGTCTTCGCGGATGGGCTCTTCGGTGTCGTTCTTCTCATAGACGTCCAGGGCCTGCTTGATCGTTATGTTGGCGATCGCCCGTGCCGGCTGAAAGCGGGATTCCTTCCGCGCCCCCCTAGTTATCTCCGAAACGAGGTCAACTTCGACGAGCTCCGCAAGGATCTTCCTGACGAAAAGCTCGGGGATCTTCAGCGTCTTGCCGATCTCTCCGGCAGCGAGGGGCTTCTCTCCCGTTTCAAATCGCTTCACGAGGAGATGAAAGATCCTCAGCATGAGGAGGCGGCGCCTGGCATCACCGACACGGGAATAATCAGGATGGAACCCGTAGGTCTCCTGGTTCTCGGCGGCATTGGCTATCTCCGCCCCGATAAGGACGATGATCCAGCTTATCTGCAGCCACGCGAGAAAGAGGGGTATGGCGGCGAAACTGCCATAAATGGCGCTTTGTTTCGACACGCCTATCTGGAACCCGATATAGACCCACTGGGCTATCTGTATGAGCGTGCCGGAAACGAAGGCGGCGATGACGGCCGACCTTACGGGTACCCTCGTGTTGGGCATGACGAGATACAGGATGAGGAGCAGTATCCAGATGGAGAAATAGGGCAGGAGCTTGAGCAGGAAGAGTGTGATGGGACCGATAAGGCTTATGTCGCTCATAAAACCCTTCACCTCTCCGACGATGAGCACGTTGACGCTGCTCCAGACGGCGAAGAGGATGGGGCCCAGGACCATCATGGACAGGTAATCTGTGAACTTGCGTATGATCGTGCGAGATTGCCGGGCCTCCCATATGGTGTTGAAGCTGTCCTCGATCTTGCCGAGTATGGATATGACGGTCCAGAGGAGGATGACGATGCCCACGCCGACGATCACCTCGCCCTTTGCGTGGGAGAGGAGGGAGCGGGAGAACTGGATTATCCTCGCGGTGACGTCGGCCTGCCAGTTCGCATCGTTAGCGAGCTGGATGATCTGCCGGACCATCAGTTTCTCCAATCCGAAACCCTTGGCGATCGCAAAGAACACCGCGAAGAGAGGCACGATGTTAAGCAGTGAGTAGTAAGTGAGGACCGAGGCGTTGCGCTGGCAGTGATCGGTCTCAAACTTGTGGATGGTCATGACGACGATGCGGGCAGTACGGACCATGACTGACTTGAAGAAGGGAAGGTCTTCGAGCTTCATCGCCCATATGGCCGTCTGAAAGAAGCGGATGATCTTTGCTACCATTCTTATTTCTCCCCCTGAAGTGTTTCACATCGTCGGATAACAGTCAAGCAGAAGGGGCTCCCGGAGACGCAGGGAAGAAGAGAAGACGGCCCGTCACCGGGACCGGATCACTGGGTATTGCTCTGCAATATCTCCAGCAGTTGGAGTTCGAATACGAGTTCTTTCCCCGCCAGGGGATGGTTGAGGTCGAGGGTGACATCCGAATCGGTTACCTCGAGAACGACGGCCTGGGCGGAGGACCCGCTCGAAGACTGGACCTCGAGTTTCATACCCTGCCGGAGATTGATCGTGGAGGGGATCCGGGACCTCGCCACAACGGCACAGAGATCTTCCCTGTGAAGGCCATACCCCTCTTCCGGGGGAAGAGTGATGGTTTTCGTGTCTCCAGCGCACATGCCCACGATGCTTCTCTCGAATCCGGGTATGACCGCGCCTTCACCTATGACAAAGACAAAAGGCCCCCGTTCGAGGGAAGAATCAAAAACGGTGCCGTCCCTCAGAAAACCCTTGTAGTGGACCTTCACCCTGTCTTTGGTCTTAGCCCGCATAGTCAAAGCCTCCATCCCTCGTGGTCCTCATCGTGTCAGTTTAGTTCTTGTAACCCGATTTCGCCCGGCAAGTCAATGCATAAAGGTGCGGCTTGAACAGCTTGAACAGCTTGAGAGTGCAAGGCAGAAGAAACGCTCTGAACCCAGAGTCGAATTCTATCTTCGTGTCCGGAGGAATGTGTCTCCCTTCAAGCTGTTCAAGCGGTTCAAGCCCGGTTTATTAGACGATCTTTGTCAGTTCCACCGCGAAAACGAGGTCCTGGCCCGCCAGGGGGTGGTTGAGGTCCAGGGTGACCTCCGCATCGGTGACCTCCCTCACCATCGCCCTCGCCAGAGCGCCCTCGGGCGACCGGACCTGGAGGATCATTCCCACGGTAAGCTCCATTTCGGGTGGCACCTGCGAGCGGGGCACCGCCGCGACGAGATCCTCGTTGTATGTGCCGTAGGCTTCCGCGGCGGGGATGGATATCTCCTTCGACTCCCCTTCGTTCATGCCGACGACGCCGTTCTCGAATCCGGGTATTACCATGTTCTGGCCGATGGTGAATTCGAGGGGTTCACGGTCGCGCGACGAATCAAAGACAGTCCCGTCCGAGAGTGTCCCCGTGTAATGAACCCTCACGGTATCGCCTGTTTTCGCTGATGCCATTGCAGCCTCCGTAGTGTATGTCGTGTATTTTTCCGCCGCCTTTTGCAGCGATCCCGCAATTCGCGCCCGCTAATAGCGGCGCGGCCCCCTTCCCCTAGGTCTTTCTTTCTGCGGCCGGGCATCGTCGATCCTCAATGTCCTGCCCTCGAAATCCATTCCGTTCAGAGCCTGTTTTGCCTTTTCCGCGCCTTCCTTCGTTGCCATTTCAACGAATCCGAAACCCTTTCCTTCAATGACCCGCACTTCCCCCACTTCGCCATACCCGGAGAACAACTCGCGCAGCCTCTCACCTGTCACGGAATAGCTCAGGTTGCCTACATACAGCTTGTTGCCGTTCATGGCCGATACCTCCCTTTGGATTGGACTGTATTTCATATTTCAAGCGAGATAGCGTGTCCCGAACGGACTATCCCGTGAAACATGGGAGGAGAAAGAGACAAATACCAGGTAGCAGAGATTGACCCGTTCCCTTCCGGGAATCCGATGTATAAGCCAATCATAAAACGCTTTACCCGGCATTGACAAGGAAAAAGTATTCCTTTACCATTTTACGCAAAGGCGGTCGGGCGCGGCTGAAGGGACTGTCGCGGGAAGACGCCGGGGAGGATGTTGCATGAGAAAAGCGGTCTCTCGTTTGTCGATCTGTTTCGCCACGATCTTCTGTATCTTTCTGTTCGCCCCCTTCGGTGCGTTCCCTTTGGGGCCCGCGCCCGCGTCCTGCGATGACGCCGTGCAGGCCCGGCAGCTTGTCGACAAGGCCCGGATGACACTCGAGTCTTTCGCCGAAGCGAGGGAGATGGAGGGATTTCGGAATCTCATGAAGGATGCCGAGGGGATCTTCGTCTCTCCCCAGGTGCTCAGGGGGGCTTTCATTTTCGGTGCTTCCGGCGGCAGCGGCGTCTTCATGGTCCGCGACAAGACCAAAAGGGACTGGGCGGGACCGGCTTTCTACACCATCGGCGAGGCAAGTTTCGGTCTCCAGATAGGCGGTGACGCGTCGGAGGTGGTCCTTCTCGCGATGACGCAACGAGGGGTGATGGCGCTTCTTTCGAGCAGTGTAAAGCTTGGCGCGGACGTGGGCATAGCCGTCGGGCCTGTCGGCGCGGGTGCCGATGCGGCGACGGCAAACCTCAGCGCAGACATCATCAGTTTTTCCCGGTCCAAGGGTCTCTACGGGGGCGTCTCCCTCGAAGGCGCCGTCGTGGCGGTGAGGGATGGGTTGAACGGGGCCTATTACGGAAGGAACAGCAGTCCCTCGGACATCCTTATCGCGAGGTCGGTCAAGAACGATCACGCCGCGGGCTTGAGGTCGATGGTCACGAAGATCGCGGGAGGGAAGAATTAAGGCACGCCGCCCGTTCTGTACCATCTCCCTGGTCCCGCTTTTTTGCAGGGGTATATAATGAGAAACAGGTCACGGATCGCGATATTCACCGCTCTGACGGGTTTGATTCTCCTTGTTTCCTTTCCGGTTCACGCCGGGGTTGATCCTGCCTATCAGGACGGCCTCAACAGGCTCCTTGGCGATCTTGAGAAACAGGGGTTTACCAGCGAGGAGCTCACGGGCATATTCTCGGACAGCCGCTTCGAACTGTATCCGCACATAGTCGGTCGAACGGGAAAAGGCATGAACTATATGAGCCGCAGGTTCGGCCTTTTGACGAAGCGGTCGATAAAACGGGGCAGGAACATACTGGCAACGTACCGCGACGTTCTGAAGAACGCCGAGAAAGATTACGGTGTGGACAAGGAGATCATAGTGGCGATCCTTCGGGTGGAAACGAATTTCGGTTCCGTGACGGGCACCTATCCGGTCCTCAACAGTCTCGCGACGATGGCCGTCATCGAGAACCGGCGCTCCGAGTGGGCGCGCGGGGAACTCGTCGAACTCCTTGCCCTGTGCAGGGAACAGAACAGGGACCCTTTCTCGATACGCGGCTCCTGGGCCGGTGCCTTCGGCATCGCACAGTTCATCCCGTCTTCCTACGTGAAGTTTGCCGTGGACGGCAACTCCGACGGCAGGATCGACCTCTTCACGATGAGTGACGCCGTCGCCAGCGTTGCCAACTACCTCAAAAGCCACGGCTGGGAAAAGGGCAAACCCGAAGGGAATCGTCAGGCCGTCTACGCCTACAATCACTGCAACAGTTATGTGAAGGCCGTGTTCGCCTACGCGAAGGCATTGCGCAGATAAAGACTGTTCAAGGGTTCAAAGGGTGTAAGGCAGGAGGCGAAAGTGCCGGGGCATGTTCACCTGGGTGCCACCTTGCGTTTGTACGCGCTTTGCGTGCTCGCCGGCGACTCCGAAGGCACCCATACATAGAACCTGGGACTTTTCAATTGCTTCTTCTCTTTGTCCGAGTATTCATATCCAAACATATTGCGGGCAGGTATCGCACCCCATGAGCTTGCGTGTAAACGGCGGTCAGCCTGCCTTTCCGGACCATGCTCGTTGCCGTCTCTGAACAGTGGCCCTTTGGCCGAGAACTGTGTATCCGGGGGCACGGGGAAGGCTATTGCCACATGGTCGTTCGAAACGGCAACGACAATGATCCCCCGGTTGGCCCGTTGCTGGACGTCTTCCTCCTGAACCTCGCTCCACGCACTCTTGTCGGCTTCTATTCTTGCTTTTATCTGTGCAGCTTTCAGGCCCTTCTTCCACGCTCCCGTACCAGCCGGCAGACCAAGTCTGTTGAGCTCTTTTCCTACGCCCTGAAAAAAAAGATTACATACTAGCCTGGGTTCCAGGTCCTTATGATATCCCCCTTTGGGTCGATTGAGCTCCTTGGTCACCTTGTCCATGATATTGACGAGATTCGCAGCGGCCGGGGGAAATCTCACATCCTCGGGTTTTGTCCCTCCGGCCGGTTCCGCCACGCGCACGCACACGCCGCCCCGGTTCTCGAACCCCGGGATACAGCGGCAATGGACGACGTTGTCTTTTTCGGAGACGGGCGCGGAATTGGGCGGGCAGCCCTGTGCCGCGGCTGCTGAAGTGTACACCATCGCGGCGAATCCGATCATGCCGCCCGTTGCCAGGAGAAGGGTTCTTCTCATCTATTTGTCCAGCACGTAGATCTTCTCTTTCAGTTTGGTCTCGGCCTTCTTGAACTCCTCAACTGCCGCGTTGAGCTTCAGCTGGGCCTGATCGACGTCCTTCTGTGTCGTCTTGCCGGCCTGCGCGTCGGCCTTCGCCGCATTGAGCGCCGCGTCCGCATTCGCAAGCCTGTTGTAGGAGATGATCTCTGCCTGCCTGAGCGCCCTGACTTCGCGGTTGCCCATGAACCTGTCGACGGTGGCTGCCGGCATGGGTTTCAGGAACTCCTGTTCGGGGAGCTTCAGACGAGACACCTTGAGGCTCTGCGTACCGCTGTCGAAAAGACCCCGGAGTTTTGCGAGGCTCTGCTGGATCTGGGGGTCCTGCGGGTCTCTCCGGTTCGCCTCTTCGAGATACAGTTTGGCCTGTGCGAGATCACCGTTCCTCATGGCGAACTCGCCTTTCTGCCTCAGAGTTATCGGGGTATCGGCGATCGCGCCCAGCTGACCGGCGAGCTTGCTGTCAACCGGGGCCAATCCTGCCATTTGCGACCCCTCGGCGCTGGGACGGCGCCAGACGATGACGGGCGGGCCCATGATGACGGCGCGTCCGCCTCCGCCTTCTGTTCCGGGGCACGGTTTATTGAGGGGAAAACCTCCGACCAGCTTGCCGTTGATCCAGCACTGTGCGCTCACCGCCTGTCCGCCATTACCGGCGTGGGCATCCGGAGGGAGCGCCGCGGCGAGAACGAGTATGAGGAGGACCGCTATGCCCGGTACGGCAGCGGTACCCCACCCGCACCGTTCGCCTTGACCGTGCACGGACCTTTTGGACACGGCCCGGCGCATCCTTAATACCTGGCACGGGCGCGCATGACCACCTGAGTGGCGCCCTGGGCGGGGATCATGGCGACGGTGTATGTCCCGCGCGGAATGCTGACGGAAACGGAGTCAACTCCGCTGACATGCGTGCGGAGGATCGGCGAGCCGGACGGTTTTTCACCTGAACTGATGGCCTTCCATTGGTCTTCCGTGATGACCATGAGGAGCAGCTTCTTTCCGGGCTGAACGGCTACGTCGAAGAAGACCGTTGCCTGCTGGGGGACAAAAAGGTTCGAGGCGCTGCCGTTCTCGTTGAGGTTCACGTTCTGGTTGAGAAGCACGCGATCCGAAGGTCCTACGGGGATCGAATCGAGGGGCCCGGCAAAGGTCTGGCCCGCTGTGAAGAGCAGAGCGCAGGCAATAAGGGCGATGACTCCGAGGGCCCGAAGAGACCCGAGCACCGTGCGGTCAGAACGCGCGGGCGCAGACCCGGTAGGTGACGGACACAGCCTGGGGATTTGAATTAAGAATTGCGACATAGTAACCTCCCTGGTTCACGGTCAGTGACTGGCTTGCAGCCCCATCAATGGGTGCACGGACCTGCGGCCGCCCGGTGATCTGTTTTCCCGCATCCATTTCCCTCTTCTGCGCGCCTGTTATGACCAGCAGGGTAACCTGCCTGCCCGGCTGCACGGCAAAATCTATGGAGAGAAAAGCACGGCTGGAGACATGGATGTCCGATCCGACAGCACCGTTCGCGGAGACCGTGACGGTCTTTTCCGGGTGAATGGTTGTGGCTCCGGGGTCGATCGGGATCGAATCGAGCGGGCCGGCGTATACCGATGTCACCGGCATTATGGCCAGCACCGCAATACCTGAGATGAACAGCGCTTTTGCACATACCCTTAATAATCTTCTCAAGGTTCGCCTCGTAAGTTGGAAGTTTAATACCCCTGCAAAAGTGCTTCTAACCCAGAAATAGATTAGAAAAAGAGGTCTTGTATGTCAAGCCAATTCATATTGAATGAAAGATCTCGGATTCCCGGAATGCCGGGTACACATGCCGGGACGGGTCTTCGCGGGATAGCCTGCTATCTGTCCAGTATCTCGCGGATCTTCTGCAGGAACCTGTCGAGTATGAGCGGTTTGGCGATGAAATCGAACTCCCTGTCCTTGATCCCTTTGTCAAGGACGACATCCCTGGTATATCCGCTGATGAAGAGCACCTTGATGTGGGAGTCCATCGCGCGTATCCTCTCGAAGGTCTCCCTTCCGTTCTTTCTGGGCATGACCGAGTCGAGGATGACGAGGTCTATGCTGCTGTGCAGTTCGAACTTGTCTATCGCGTCTTCGCCGTCCACCGCCTCCACGATCGTGTAACCATACTCCTCTAGCACTTCCCTCATGATATGACGCACTTCTTCGTCGTCCTCCGCGATGAGGACCGTCTCTTTCCCTCTTCCCGCGGGTACCGTCGTATCGATCCCGGTTTCGACCTTTGTCATCGCTGCCCGGAGATAGACGTGGAAGGCCGTGCCATGATCAGGTTCGCTGTACACCGTGATATAGCCGTTGTGCTGCTTCACGATGCCGTAAACGGTCGCGAGGCCGAGGCCCGTGCCCTTGCCCGTCTCCTTGGTGGTGAAGAAGGGATCGAAGATCTTCTCCCGCGTCGCCTCATCCATGCCTTCCCCCGTGTCGGAAACAGTCATCAACACATACCGGCCGGGCTCCCCGAACCCGTGGGCCTCGATGAACCAGTCGTCCATGTCCGCGATGTCCGTTTCCACGGTGAGCCTCCCGCCCCCGGGCATGGCGTCCCTGGCGTTCGTGACGAGGTTAAAGAGAATCTGGTCCATCTGCGACCTGTCGGCCATGACCACCGTGTCCTCGCCGGTGAGCGACGTGGTGAGTTCGATGTCCTCGGTGAGGAGTCTCTTCAACAATGGTTCCGTTGCTCGTATCGCGTCGTTGAGGTCCACCGGGAGGAGAGTGACGGGTTGCTGTCTGCTGAAGGTCAGAAGGCTCCGCGTCAGGTCTGCACCCTTCCTCGAGGCCGAGAGGACCTGGTCAACGTATGAGCGCAAGGGGTTGTCCCTGTCCATCTTTGTTTGTATCAGGGAGGCATACCCTATGAGGGTGGTGAGGATGTTGTTGAAATCATGCGCGACACCTCCCGCAAGGGTCCCGATGGACTCCATCTTCTGGGCCTGGCGCAATTGCGATTCCAGCCGTACCAGTTCGGTGATATCTTCGCAGGTCATTAGATAATCCCCGGAAGCAAGTTTCGAAGGTATGAACTCGATCATCTTCTTTATCCCGTTGTTGCATGTAACGGTGAACACCCTCGGTTTCCGTTCGGCGGGTCCGGTGTCCTCGAAGTCCTCAAGCCAGGTCGAGATGACCGTATGCCGGTATTCGGCATCAGGGTAGGCCTTTCTGAACCAGGTCCTGCCGTCCGGGATATCCGACAGCCCGTACCCGAAGAGCTCCGTGAACTTCGCGTTGACGTATGTGAAACGGCCATCCTCGTCGATGAGGACCATTCCAAAGGGGGCATTGTCCGAAAGGGTCCTCAGTTTTTCCCTTTCCCTGATGATCTCTCCCTCAGCCCTTTTCTGGGCCGTTATGTCCTGTATGATGGAGGCAAAATAGGCCACCGAACCATCGGGGTTACGGACCACCTGGGTGGAGACGAAGACATCGGCAAGGGAACCGTCCTTCCTGACATATCGTTTTTCGATACCGGCGGTGTTCCTTCCGCCCCTTACCACATCTTCGAAGAGAGGTCTTTCCCTGGCGAGGTCCTCGGATGGTGTGATCCGCATCCAGGTCGTTCTTTCCAGTTCCTCTCGGGAATACCCAAGCATTTCGCAAAGTTTATCGTTGAAATGGATCCACCTGCTGTCGGCCCCGGTTATCGCGAAACCCACGATGGGAAGGTTGAAGAAAGTGCGGAACCGTTCCTCGCTCGCCATCAGGGCGTTCTCGGCACGCTTGCGCTCGGAAATATCCAGAATTGTCCCGATAACGGCCGATTTTCCTTCATGCACGGTGTAGGAGCTATAGACCTCGACGTACCTGATGTCCCCGGTCTTCGTGACTATCCTGAACTCGTAATGGTGTGACGGCAGTTCTCCCGAGGTCCTCTTGCCGATGCTGGCCTCTACAAGGGGGAGGTCCCCGGAGAATATCACGTCCCTCACGCTCAGCCGGTCGATCGCCTCGTCGACGGTGTAGCCGAATATTTCGGCACACCGCGCGTTGACGTACCGCACCACCCCATCCGGCCGCAGGACATAGATACCGGCGATGGATTTCTCGGCAAGGTCCCGGAACTTGCGCTCCGATTCCCTGAGCGCCTCCTCGGTGCGCCTGCCTTCCAGACGCTCCAGTTCCCTGATCCTCTCCTTTAAAGAGGCTATCTCTTCGATCAATTCCCGGGTCGTTCCCGACGGGTCTTTCATGCGTCCCGTTTCACGAGTCCGACGATGCACTGATGTAAAGGCATACACGATGTTATCATAGACAGCGTTGTTGTCAATTCCCAAATCTCCGTAAAGAACGATCGCGTGTCGCGGCAGCGGTCGGCTGTTGACGTGACGTCCTCTCCGTTATGATTATCGCGCGATGCCCCCGGAGCATGAGGGGCGGGGAAAGGTGGCCGAAAGACAACTGCCCCGGTCTCTGATTCTCGAGAACCTCAAAAGGTGGCCGGATGCGAAGATGGGAGGGGTGTTCCCGAAAGCGCCGCCGTCATTGACGCGTTGCAGGCGCGGCGGACCGCCGTTGGTTCTGTCTGTCGTAGTAATAGCGGTACGCGCATTCGGGTATGTACTCCTTGTGGACGACGCCGTCTATCACAAAACACGCCGTGTAGTTCTGCCCGTAGAAGACGCCTTCCTCGGCGGCGAGGTAAACCGGTTCCGGACGCGCCTTGACATCGTACGCGCAGTCGAATGAAGCGCAGGACGCGACAGACATCAGGGCTGCCAGCGCCAACAACATTGTCAATGATCTGGTAGACATGGTTCCACCTCCGGACATATCTCTATTCTATCAAATATCCGATGCAGGGGTAACCACGGCCTTCCCGGAACAAGCCATGACGGGGCGACAGGGACAACTGCGGCCGCGTTTGCCCGGGATGGAGGTTGGGGGAACGACGCGGTGATCATCCACGCTCTGTCCGTCAATCTCCGACGACGCAACAGGCCTTTTTTCTGCCGAGCATCTGGTTGATGAGGGCCGAGGCGCAGCCGACGCCCGCTTTGACGGTCACCGCTCCGTGAGGGCAGTTGCGCTGGCAGGCGCCGCACTCGATGCAGGCGTCACGCCGGGCGATCCTGACCTTTCCGTTGAGGCGTTGAAGCACCTCACGGGGGCACACGGAAAGGCAGATCCCGCAGCCACTGCACAACTCCGGTATGTGGGTCAGCGTGACAACGTCTTTGAGATAGACCATGGGTCGCATTCTTGTCCCTCTACCCTCCCAGGAGAGCAATGATCCACATCAGGAGGCCTGCCCCTACGCCCCCGATCTCGAGGGGAAGGGCGAAGCGCATCTCCTTTTTAACGCCGGAAAGCGAAGTGAATGTGGAGGAACCGGTGAAATTCATGGCGAGATAGGCAGACATGGCGGGAATAGAGACAAGAAGAAATGCTGTCTCCAGCACACCTGAGCCGCGAACAAGGGGAATGAGCAGAAGTGCCGACAGGATGCCCGTCACAAGCCCTTTAACCGAAAAGGCCCGGCCCGGAAGCCAGGGAAGCAGGACCGGAGTGAGCACCGTGCCCGCGAGTATGGAAGTTCCGATGGCCCCGGCGGGGACCGCAAAACATTCGAGAGCTCTCGATAGCGAAAGCCCCCCAAGAAGGAAGCAAAGGGCGAAGAGACCTGCCGCAACGGGAAGCCCCAACCTCACGGCCGGTACGACCTCCATCGGAACAAGCGCCAGTCTTTCCATGAAGCCGAAGTCCTTCCTCCGCATCCGCTCTTTCGCCTTGAGGCCTTTTTCAAGGAATAGAGGTATCTCTTCAGCCTCAACGGGTCCGTAGACCACCTGAAAGCCGGAGCGCCTTTTCACCTCGTGGCCCGCGACCCCCGGTCCCCCAAGCTGGGGAAGTATGAGCTTCCGGTGGTTCACGATACCGGCAAGACGGCTCGCTTCGATGCGCTCCACCAGTTCGTCGGTCCCGAAGGTGCCTTTCCCCGCGGCACACCACACGTTGATCCCCAGCGTGTCGAGTACGAGGATCCATCCATCTATCGACGCGATCGCCCTTCGGAGGAGATCGAAAGTCAGCTTGTAGTTCGCCGTGACAAAGACGGGAGATTCCGCGGTCGGTTCACCTATCGCGTAAAGGCCCGCGTCGACCCTGTACCGCGTCCGCCTGATCCCCCATCGCACCTTGAAGGCCCCGATGCGATCCGTTCCGCTGAAGACCTTCGATACCCGGGGGACGGGACCGGCGGCGGTCTTGATCACGCCAGTGACAAAAGGCTGGTCGAGACGAGGGGGTCTCACCGGACCCCGCTTCTCCGACGGGCCTCAGCAAGGCGCGTTATCGAGCATGACGAGAGAGGAATACAAAGGTTTCATATAATCCATGATAGAGCATGTGGAGGCTCCTGTCAAGGCAATCATATCAAGACACGTTGAAGTGTTGGAAAATAACACGTTGACATATCAGGACAATCGTACTATATACATATCTATAATACTTGATATGAAGGGAGGCCGGAATGAAAGAGCTTCTGTCGGTGTTCAAGGCGTTGTCCGACGAAACGCGGCTGAGGATAGTGAAGCTTCTCGAGAACGGCGAACTCTGTGTATGTCATATCGTGGCGGCTGTCGATATGTCTCAGTCGAGGGTTTCCTTTCACCTGAAGATCCTGAAAGACGCGGGGCTCGTGAAGGACAGGCGGGAAGGCAAATGGATGCATTACCGCCTCAACGAGTCGGACCTGTTCAAGCGCCTTCTCTTCCTTTCCATCGTTGAACGGGTGAAAGAGGAGGATATGGCGGGCGATCGTCAACGTCTGGAAGCATTCATCGCGTCACGGCCGGAAGAGTTCGCCGGCATCTCGACCGCGTGCTGCGGCAGGGTGTGAGCGTGGGTGGTCCGGCTGTAAGACTTTCCTTCTTGGATCGTTTTCTGACCCTCTGGATCTTTCTGGCGATGTTCGCCGGCGTTGCCTGGGGATACCTCAATCCCGGCGTGGTTGACTTCTGGAACCGGTTCCAGTCCGGGACCACAAACATACCCATCGCTATCGGTCTTATCCTCATGGCTGATCTACTTTGTCGTCATGTTCCTCGTGTCGTTCTACATGAGCGCCAGGGTGAAAGCCCATTACGGTCAGGCCTTCGCGGCGGTCATCGGACCCCTCGTTGAAGTCCCCGTTCTCGTCAACCTTGTCCACCTTGCCGTTCGGTTTAAAAAGAAATACTTCCCCCACGCCGTGGAAACCCCGACGGGTGTCTGTTACTACACCTGCAAAGACCGGTAATGTGAGCCCGGTTATTTCTCCAGATACGCCTTTCCCATTCCATAGCGGATCTTTCCGGGATTCTGAATGAACATTTTCTCCAGGGTTTCGTCAACGGCGGTGTAGCTCGTGATGCTTCCGCCATCCGCGCCGATCGTGACGTAGACTTTCTCACCTTTCCTGGGATAGTGATAGATCGTTCCACCCGCTGCCGGCTCCTGCCATGAATGGTCGATGGAATAACAGGTACCGCTGAATGTGGTTGGGACGGCATCGCTGAAGGAGTGCCTCAATGCAAAGACCACTTTCTTGAAGGTGCTGTGTTCTGTACGTTCGATGATCTCCACGGATGTCACAACCGCAGTCGCCTTGATCTTCGACACCTCGGCCATACGCGCGTAGAACTCCGGCAACCTGACTGCGTCGGCGGAACTGGCGGTGAAGAACAGGACCCACACAGCCATAACCGAAACCATCCTGAAAACCGTCGATGTTCCCATTCTCGATATGAAATGTCTCAAAAGCTTCTCTCCTTGGCAAGCAAGCATGAGGGAGATTCCCCGTGAACAAGTCTAACAGCATGTTCATCCTGGTTCTACAAAAATCCTGAGCTGGTCTTAAGGAGACCTGTGAGTCAACGGTACAGCAGTGGGAACAGGGACAGAAGAAACCAAGCGGTCCCGCCCAGCGCCTGCTCGACCTCATCGATCGCAAGGGACTGGCGGCTCTCGGCTGAGACCTGGGAGGGTGAATGGACTACGACGAAGACAAGATAGATGATCACACCGCAAAGAAACGATGGAACGAACTGCCGGAGCAAGCGAGAAAAGACATCATCGAGTCGGTCTGGTGCCCACATTGTGGAACAGGTGTGCCAATGGAACTGCGCGATGGGAAGATGGAAGGGCGGTTGCTCGTTCTGCGGGGTACATGCAAGAAATGTGGTGGTGAAGTGGCACGAGTGGTAGAACCAGAAGGATGAGGTTGCCGAATCAAGAGGCTTAAGTGAATCGTCCAAAAACATCCCTTGCTGAACCGTAGGTTGCGCATTTCTCCAGCACCCCGCGCGATTGCCCGCACCAACCTTACACCAAAACGAACAAAGCCCCCAACCTGCACCGTCCTTTCGCTTCTAACCCGTAACCCGCAGCGCGTAACTCGCATCCACCCTTTTTCTGAAACTTGAAACCTGCAACCGTCTTTAGTACACTTGCAGCATGATGGATCCCGGGAATCAGGTCGTTCTCATCGACACCCATTGTCACCTCAACGACGCGTCCTTTACGGACGTCCTCGACGATGTCCTCGACCGCGCCCGACGCGAAGGTGTCGTGCAGTTCGTCGTGCCTGCCTACGATCGTCCCTCGCTGTCCCGGACGCTTGAACTTGCGCGGCGTTTTCCAGGTGTTGTCTTTCCGGCCTTTGGGATCCATCCGTGGTACCTGGAGGATGGAGGTCTGGAGGGGCTGGAGGGTTACCTGAGCCTGCAGGAAACAGTGGCAGTGGGAGAAGTGGGGCTTGATCTTGCGCCGGGGATGGCGCCCGTCGAGGCGCAGGAGGGGGCGTTTGTCGCTCAGCTCGATATGGCG
This sequence comes from Deltaproteobacteria bacterium UBA1386, assembly GCA_002305765.1. Classification (GTDB taxonomy): domain Bacteria; phylum Desulfobacterota; class Syntrophorhabdia; order Syntrophorhabdales; family Syntrophorhabdaceae; genus Delta-02. The sequence continues at coordinate 71,990 of DBQU01000076.1, read as the reverse complement.
GTTGAGAGGGGGCTGCCGGTGCTTGTTCACTGCAGGAAGGCGCATGAGAGGATGTTCAATATCCTCGGTGCCTATCGGGGGAAGGTGACGGTGGTGCTGCATTCCTTTTCGGGGAGCGCCGAGGTGATGGAGAGGTTTTTGGACCTGGGATGTTATATCTCCTTTTCCGGTTCCGTGACGCGTCAGGGGGCGAAGAAGTACCATCGCTGCGCGCGCCTCGTGCCGGCGGAGCGGTTTCTCCTCGAGACCGACGCCCCTTCCATCGCGACGCAGACGACGGTGGCCTCCCTGGTTGAGCCTTTGCACACCCGTGAGGTTGCCGTGAAGGTAGCCGAGCTGCGGGGCGTCTCTCTGGAAGAGGTGTGTCGCTTGTCTACGGGGAATGCGCGAAGGCTCTTCGGGTTGGAAGGGATGGAAGGAGAAAAATGACAGCACCGCATGAGTATTTTTCCCGGAGCATCATGCTCTACGGGCGGGAAGGTTTCGAGGTGCTCGGGAAGAGCACCGTTGCGATTGTGGGACTGGGAGGCGTCGGCTCCTGGGCCGCCGAGGCCCTGTGCCGGGCGGGTGTAGGGGGGATACGGCTCATCGATTGCGATACCGTAAAGGCGACCGACGTGAACAGGCAGCTCATAGCTTTAAGGACAAACGAGGGTGTCCGGAAGGTGGACGCGGCTGAGGACCGCCTCCGGCAGGTGAATCCCGAAGCGCGCCTCGATCCCCGCCATGCCTTCTTCCATCACGACACCGCCGACGACCTCCTTGGCGGCGTCGACTTCGTGATAGACGCCATCGACAGCATGAACCCGAAGGCGGAGCTCATCAGTCAGTGTATCGGGCGCTCGTTACCGATCGTCTCCGCGCTGGGGGCCGCCAGCAGGACGGACCCCATGAAGGTGCGCCTCGGTCTCCTCACCGAAACCGAGGTGTGCCCCCTTGCCCGGACGCTGAGGCGCTACCTGAGAAACCGGAATGTCACGACGGATATCCCCGTCGTCTATTCGACGGAAAAGCCGCTCAAGCCCCATCCGGACGGTCCGGCCGCATCCCGCGAGACGACGGGTGCCCACGTGAGGGGAAGGGCGCGCGAATCCTTGCCCAGCCTGCCCACCCTCCCGGCCATCTTCGGCCTGATCGCGGCGAACCATGTCATTATGGAACTGGTAAAGAAAGTTCAAGGATAAAGAAAGTTCAAGGGTTCAAGGGTAAAAGCAGAAGAAAAGGAGACGTGTAGTCGACGGCTGTTCCATCCGGGAACGCGAAAATCCTGGACTGATCTGCCTGCCCGCTTTCTTTGTTGGTTTTTACCCTTGAACTTTTGAACTCTTGAGCTCTTGAACGATCTTTTCTTCGTCCAGTTTTTTTCGTATCTCGGTGAGGAGCATGTCTGTTTCGATGGGCTTGAATATGCAGGGGGTGATGGCGTCGCCAAACCCCTGTTTGTCCAGGCTGTCCGCCGAGTACCCCGTCATGAAGATCGTCTTTACCTTCGGATCCAATTCGACTATGGAGTCATAGACATCTTTCCCGCTCTTCTTCGGCATCATCACGTCGAGGAGGACGAGGGCCACCTTGTCCCTGCAACGTCGGAAGGTGTCTATCCCCTCTTCGCCGTCCTTTGCCTCGATGACGGTGTAACCGTTGGATTCGAGGATCTCCCTGATGAAGTTCCTGATGTCCGTCTCGTCCTCGCAGACGAGGATGGTTTCCGTGCCCCTGAGGTGCGCCGCCAGCCGTATGGCCTCCCGGGTGTCGACGGGGATATCGACGAGGGGCAGGTAGATGTTGAAGGTCGTGCCGGAGCCGACGTTCGTCTGGACCGAGATGAATCCCTTCTGCTGCTTCACGATCCCGTATATGGTGGCAAGGCCGAGGCCGCTCGCCTTCCCCGGTTCCTTTGTCGTGAAGAAGGGATCGAAGATCTTGTCGACCATCGATTCGTCCATGCCTTCCCCGGTGTCCTCGAAGGAAAGGAGGGCATAGCGGCCGTCCTGTCTTTCGCCATTCTCCCCGGCGGCGGACGCGTCGGGGTTCTCCACCGTCTCCGTCCGGATGGTCACCTTACCGCCTTTGGGCATGGCATCGCGCGCGTTCGTCGCGAGGTTGATGAGCACCTGGATTATCTGGTTGCTGTCGGCAAGGACCACGGGCGTTGTCTTCGAAAGGATGACGGAGAACTCGATGTGCTCTCCGATGATGCGGCGAAGCATCTTCTCCGCGCCCTTTATGACATCGTGGAGGTCTGTCGGACGCGGGTCGTTGACCTGCTTCCTGCTGAAGGCGAGAAGGCCCTTCACGAGATTCGCGGCGCGATTGGAACAGGCGAGGATGTTCCGGGCGTACCTGTTGAGGGCGGGGTCGTTATCGGTCTTGATCCTGAGCAGGTTTCCGTACCCGCTGATCGCGGTGAGGATGTTGTTGAAGTCGTGGGCGATCCCTCCCGCGAGCTGCCCGATGGCCTCCATCTTCTGGGCCTGGAGGAATTGCTGCTCCATCTTCTTGCTCTCCGTTATGTCCGAAAAAACGCATAGGACGCCGGGGGTGCCTTTCCAGGTGACGCCGACCCAGCAATTGTGTATCCATTTCGTTTCGCCGTTCTTGCAGGTTATCCGGATGGGAAGCCTGAGACTCTTGACCTCCGACCTCATGATCCTGCGATGGGCTTGTTTTACGGCATTACCGTCCTGGGAACCCGTGATCTCGGAGAGGGCACGGGGGGTAAGCTCATGGAGGGAGAAGCCGGTGATCTGCGAGGCCCTCTCGTTCATGAAAACGGCCTTCCCCTCAACGATGACCATAATGCCCTCGGACGTATTCTCCACAAGGAGGCGGTAGCGTTCGTTCACCCCTTTCAATTGCTTCTTGCGCCGTCTCGAGGACCTGATAAGTATCCAGACCCAGAAGAGAAGGAAGAGCGCGAGGCCGGCAGCAATGCGTAGGGCCGAGATGAGGTGCCGGATATCTCCTTCGCCGGGGGCGCCGCCTCCCAGGATCGCGCACCATTTCTCGCAGAATCCCAAGAATGTTCCAGGATCGATGGCGAAGGGATGCCCCGCGGGGGAGGTCCCCGGCGACATGAGGCCGCCTGATCCGCCTGTGTATGATGACGCCCCGCCCGCGACGGGGGACAGGACCGCAACAAGGGCCGCTACCATGAGAACAGCGGCGAAATGTCTATATAGAGCACGACAGCGCATTTTCCGGTCAGTTATGAAAACCGTTCAATGATGGAAACCTCTCAACTGCCTGATGACTGCTTGCGCTAAAAAAGTAAAAGTACATGTTATTGTTTGTCTTATTTGCTCTATCTTATACCAGCAGGGAGGATCATGGCAACAACAAAAACACGGATCGCCGGAGTGCATGCGCCAGCGGAGGGTGACGGTGTATTGCAATGTTCTCGATCGGATGCTATATTCCGTACTTAACGCGTGAGCACAACATCCTCTCAGGGAGGCGCCATGAAGATAATGACCGGCATTGTCCATGTTGTCTGTATCCTTGTCGTTCTCTGCGTGCTTCTCACCCTGCCCGGCTGCACCGGAGAGGGGGAGAAAGGCTCGGGGCCGCAGGCCGCGAAGACCGAGCCGCAGGCCCGCCAGGCGAAGGCGGGAGGCTTCACCGTTCCCGAGGAAGGGACGCCGGCTGAAAGGGTCAGGAAACTCTGGGAATCTACGGGTCCCATCATGAAGGTGGACGCGCAGGCGAACCTTATCGACAGGGAGTACCAGAACAAGAGGACGCCCCTCTTTTCGGTCTGGGTCACGCTGCAGGGGAAACTCTCCCTGGCCCCTCAGAAAGATGAGAGGGCGCAGCGGGTTATCCCGGAGGTCCTCAAGCTCATAGACGATCTCTATGGTTTCCCGGGATTCACCGAGGAACGCCGCGAAAAGGACCGCGAAACAGCAAAGAAGTTCTTCGACAAGCGATACGGCAGGCTGGAGGAAGAGATAAAAGCATTGAAATGAGCTGCTTGAACCGCTTGAACAGCTTAAGCTGCTTGAACGTTGAAAACAAAAGACCATAGGGAAGGAGTACGGCCTGACTCCCGGTTGTGATCCGGGGGGCGAATTGTGTCTGTCTCTTTGTTTTTAGGGACCGCAGGGGTTCTTGCGCTCAAGCGGCTTAAGCTGTTCAAGCGGTCTTCACCGTACCAGTACGGTGAAGACAATTGTTTTTGCCGGTTCGGTGTTCCTTTCCCAGGGGCGGAGGTAGTGAAAGGTCAACTTTTGCGTTCCCTGTGCGGTGGCACTGAAGGTTATGTGCTCCCTGCCGCCGGCACCAACGAGGTTCTTCGGAGGGGCGACAAACCTGCTGCCTCTGAAGGCAACCACACCGTTTCCGCTCTCGTCTTGCCTTTGCCAGCCATAACCCGTTGTCGGATTCGAGTCGAGGACGATGGAGAATGTCTCGCCCGCCGTGACCTGTATCGTTCGAGAAGGATCCGTGAATTCCCTGACCTTTTCCGGCGGCACGCCCGCCGTTCTCTGATCTTCCGCACATGCTGAGATGCACAGAACCGCCAGAAGGGCGAGCATCAGCGAGAGCATTCTGGTCACTGTTCATCCTCCCGCGATCGTCTCACGGTGACGTTACCAGATGACGCTTCCGGAAACCTCCTCACTGTGCTTTCTTGTTCGGGGTCGCCCCGGTTCCCGCCTGATCTTCGCCGAAGGGTATCTTCATATTGAAATTCTTGTGACACTCGAGGCAGTAGGTCTTCGATGCCGCGTGGGCCTTGTGGCACACGGTACAGTTGATGGTCCCGAGATGGGACTTGTGGGGGTTCCTGTCAGGAAAATCCTTTGGTTCCGTTTTCCTGGCGAGTTGTTCCATGTCGCCATGGCAGGTAAGGCACCGGTCGTTCTCGACGGAGTCGCCCGACTCGGGCAGTTTCTCGTGGCAGCCGGCGCAGGTCACGTTCTTCTTGCCGTGATGGGCGTCGAGATATTTTGATGAGGCCCAGGAGGCAAAGACCTTCTTTGTCTGGTCCATATTTTCCTTCGTGAGAACACCGATGGGTTTCTTGGCTCCCTTTACGCCAAAGGCCTTCCCCGGCTGCCAGGTATGGCACACGAGGCAGTCGAGCTCGTTGCCCGCCTGCATGTGACCAAGATGGAGCTTCGCGGAATAGGCCTTCGGCTTCGCTGTGTTCCGGGGGTCGGGGGCGTGGCAGGGAGCGCATGCCTTGATATCTTTCCCTGTGACACGCGGGTGTTTCGCGGACAGGAGCGAGGAGAATTCGCTATGGCAACTCGCGCAGGTCTGCTGTTTGGAAGCGGCTGGCTTCGTGGGTCCAGCAACCGCGAAGGAATGGAACGACAGGAAAAACATGAAAACGATCGCCACAGTGAAAAACGCTCTGGTCATTTCTCAACCCTCTCTCTTTGATCTAAGGAACAGGGCAAACCCCGCTCTCGATGAACCATGTCTCCCGTGTCGACCCTCTGCCGCTGCAAAGCCCCGATGACAATTCCGGCATCGATCGCTTCCGTCACACCTCAAATATCCGCTTTGTATATCTATAACCCCGGTCATACCTGTTATTCAAGAACAAATTCCCGACATTCCCGGGGCAAAGCAACCCTCCCCATCCGTCGGACAGGGAGGGTCTTTCGTATCTTTGTCCCAAGGCCCTTGAACTCTTGAACCCTGGAACTCTTGAACCTTCTTTACCTCAGTCTGAACCTCTGTATCTTACCCGTCGCGCTCTTCGGAAGCTCGTCGACGAATTCGACCCAGCGGGGGTATTTGAACTTCGCCTGCCTGTCGAGTACCCATTTCTTCAATTCCTCTTTCAACTCCTCGGTTTTCTCGTACCCGTTCCTCAGGATGACGAAGGCCTTGGGCTTGATGAGGTTCTTCGCGTCGGGGGCGCCGACGACGGCGCACTCCAGAACGGCCGGGTGCTGGCTCAGTGTGTTCTCCACTTCGATGGGTGAGACCCAGATGCCGCCCACCTTGAGCATGTCGTCGGCACGTCCGGCGCACCAATAATAACCGTCCTCATCGATGTAGTACTTGTCGCCCGTGTTGACCCACTCTCCCTGCATGGTGACCCGCGTTTTCTCGCGCTTGCGCCAGTACTGCTGGGCGGCGCTGTCGCCCTTGACGTGCAGGGTGCCTATCTCGCCCCGGGGGACTTCCTGGCCGCTCTCGTCGACGAGTCTCAGCTCGTAACCGGGAACGGGTTTTCCCGTGGATCCGGGCTTGATGTCCCCGGGCCTGTTGGACAGGAATATGTGGAGCATCTCCGTGGAGCCGATGCCGTCGATGATCTCGATGCCGAAGCGTTTCTTCCAGCGCTCGAAGATATCCACGGGCAGCGCCTCGCCGGCGGACACGCAGACCCTGACCGACGAGAGTTCGTGCTGGTCGTTGGGGTTCGCCTTCTTGATGCCCCTTTCCTTGTCCTCTTTGGCTTTGTACTCCAGCATCTGCCCGTAGAGCGTGGGGACGCCGAAGAAGATGGTGGGGCGGAACTTCTCGAGATGCCTGAAAACGTTTTCCGGCGACGGGGCGTGGGCGCTGAGCACGGCCGAGGCGCCGACGGACATGGGGAAATACATGCCGTTGCCGAGACCATATGAGAAGAAGAGTCGCGCCGCCGAGAAGACTATGTCGTCCTCGGTGATGCCGAGAATGCCCTTGGCGAAGGACTCGGAGGTGACCACCATGTCGTACTGAGAGTGGATGGCACCCTTGGGTGAGCCCGTCGAGCCCGAGCTGTAGAGCCAGAAGCCGACGTCGTCCTTCGTGGTGAACTCCGTCTTCACCGTGTTGGGAGCGTGGCGGTACTTCTGCTTGAAGGGGATGTGGGCCCCTTTCGTCTCGGATATGACGACGAGGTCGCGCAGGTACAGGAGGTCGCCCTTTATCTGCGCGAGGATGGGCAGGAGCTGCTCGGAGACGACGAGGACCTTCGCCCGGCTGTCGTTGAGGTAGTATTCGTAGTCCTCGGGTGTCAGCATGGTGTTGACGGGAATGGGGACGGCGCCGATCTTCATGGCGCCCCAGAAGACGGCGTAGAACTGCGGTACGTCGAGCATGATCACTAGGATGCGGTCGTCTACGGTTATGCCGACCTCGCGGAAGGCGTTCGCTGTTTTGTTGGCCATCTTCTGGATATCGTTGTAGGTGTAGTTCCGGTATTCCGTGTACACGGCTGTCTTGTGGCCCCGCCCCTGGCGGACGTTGCGGTCCACGAAATAATCGGCTGCGTTGAAAAAGTCAAGTGGTGCTCCGGCTGTCATGATACCTCCTTCTGTTGTGCGGGGGAGGGCTGCGCTTGCCCGTTTCACGTTCCCCCTATAGATATATGATATTCACCAGTTTCCCCATGGATTTCAGTTTCTCCGCGAGGAGCCTGACGATAACGTCTCTCGGGTATACACCCATCTGTCTGAAGACTATATGTTCGTGTCCCGGATTTGCCGCCGTTCCAACGAGGAAGTTGATCGTATCGGAGGCGTGGAAAAACCTGTAGAGATCTGAAACTGATGAGTCAGGTTCGAGTTTCTCGGGTGCCTCCCCCAGGATGTTGTAGACCTGGTTGAGGGTGATCGCACCCTCCGTCGCATAGTCTACACCCTTTATATCATAAGACGGCGGCTTATGATAGGCATTTGACATGTTTTTCATCTCGATGGGGACGCCCAGATTGCGGGCGACGATCTCGGCGGTGGACGACCCGCAGACGATCTTCGTTCCCTTCATTTCCATGAATTCTTTGACCACCCGGGCATCGTCCATTTTCCGGGCCGGAGGCCCCGTCAGGATGTTGATGGCCCGTGCCTCGCGGCAGAGCAGGAGACTGCACGTGGTGTCGTCCCCGTACGTCGCCCCCGAGATGTCCCTCACGTTGGCGACGATCCTGCCGGGGATGTCCTTCAGCCGCATGCCCTGTGCGAGGAGACCGTTGATGTAGTCGCACGCCCCCTGGACGCCCCAACCCATGCGGTATTGCTGACCCAGGCCGGCCTGGCTGACCCCGTCGCTTACCATGATGATGCCGTCGCCGTATTCGAGCATGCAGTTGACCTCGCCCACCATTTCGAGGCCCATGGGAAAGACGCGCTGCTTCGGCAGATACGCCGCAAGGCGGTTGTTGATGAGGATGGGGGAGGGGATCTCGTAGGAAACGACGGTCGCGTGGCCGCTCACGAGAACGCGGCAGACGGAAAAGGCGGAGAAGGGGATGTCCATGGTCCGCGCCGCGTGCATCGTGTCGACGACCTTATGGCACGCCTCGCGAAGGGTGAAACCGACGCGGATGAGCTCCATGAGGCGGGAGGCGCACATGACGGCGGCAACCCGCGCCTTGATGCCCGTACCGATCCCGTCGGCCACGATCACGGTGGTTGCCTCGGCGGTGCGTTCCTCCACTATGTAGTCGCCGCATATCCCGCCGGGTTTTTTCGCCGCCTGGGCGTTTGCCGCCTCGATATATTTCCTTGGTTCATCGGGGGTTGGTTTCATCGCCTTCGCTCAGACTCATCAGTTTTCGCACGAGTTCCTCACCGCGGGCCGTGCTTTCGCCCAGGAACTGCGCGATGTTCTGGGCCATCTTGATCTGGTGTTCAAGGAGCTCGTTTGCCTGTTCCACCGTCTGGGAACGGATCTCCCTGAGCTTCTTTTCATGTTCCTGTTGACTCGTTATGTTGATGAAGATGCCGACGATCTGCTTCTCCTCCTTGAGCATGTACAGAAGCTCGCGGCACAGGAGGTTGTAGGGACGGTGGAGTACGGTGATGTCCAGGGTCTCCGTGACGCCGGATATGAGCTTTTCGAAGGGGGCGGGATCCATGAGATAGGAGATGTGCCGTCCCAGGATGACGTCGCTGCAGGAGAAGAATTTCTTGAACGCGGGGTTCATACCGAGGATGTTCAATTCGTCGTCGAGCATGAGCACGCCGTTCGGCGTGGTGCTGAAGATCTGATCCGTGCGCCTTTCCGCGAGACGCCTCATGTAGGGGATGCACATCTCCGGCTCCGCCATTCCAAGAGCCACGGCGATGGCCTTTTCCCTGCAGCTGTCGTAGCCGCAGGCTCCGCAGTTGAGCTGCTGTTCGGGGTCCTGTTTCCCGGTCCGCGCCAGGATCTCCTCTATCTGCTGTTCCGTAACGCTGTCCGGGGCGGGGCCGCTGTCGTTCCTGTTGAATGCGGCCTTCAGGAGATCGCTTTCGACGGGGTCAGGAATGATCGAGACGGCCGCGCTTTCCGTCGTGTACTCGATGATCTCCTGCCTGCGTTCGAAGAGGTTCTTGCCGGAGTCTATGCCGGGACCGTTGATGCACCCCTGGCTGCAGAACAGGGGCTCGATCAGGGCGTGCTCCGATCCTTCTCCGATACCGTTCAGAAGTTCGCGAACGCCCTGGGGGCTGTCGACGCGCAGAAGACTGAGGTTCAATCCGTCATCATCGAGGCCGGCCGTCTTGATGAGACCGCCGGGCAGGGGGTACAGTTGCGCATTGTGAACGGGTTTCTCGTCGAAGTTGCTTTCCTCGCACATGGACAGGTCAATGTTCTTTTGGTCAAGCCAGGCGTTGAGTTCCCTGAAGGTGAGGACACAGTCCACGACGCCGGCAACGTCCGGCCGGTTCAATTCCGATTTCTTGGCCACGCAGGGGCCGATGAAGATGACCTTAACGTCCTTGCCGAGCTTCTCTTTGAGAAGCCTTGCGTGCGCCACCATGGGGGACGCGACGGGAAGCAGGTAATCGATCAGCTCCGGTTTGTATTTTTCGATGTAGTTTATCAGGGCGGGACATGCCGTGGTTATGTGGGGCTTTGTCGTATCGGCTTTCGCGAGTCTCTGGGATTCGAGCGATATCTGATACGCCCCGTGGGATGTCTGTCCCACGTACCTGATGCCGAGGGCGCGGAGCGCCGAGGCGAGCCGCGAGCGTTGCCACTTGTTGAATACGGCAGGAAATGAGGGGGCTATGCTGGCGGCTACGAAATGTCCTTCGTCAACAAGGTGCTGGGCGATATTGATGTCGCTGCGGAATGTCTTTGCCTCCTGCGGGCATTCGCGGATGCAGGTGCCGCAGGAGATGCAGCGCTTCTCATCCACGTACGCCTGGCCGTTCTGCATGCGGATCGCCTTGACGGGACAGGCCCTGAGGCACCGGTAACAGTCCCGGCAGCGGGCTGTGAGCGTGAAGACGATCTGCGGTTTTGGTGTTTCAAGCATTCTGCCTTACCTCTTCGGCGAGGTCGACCCCCTCGCGCTTTATGGCCTCGATGGCCTTCTCTATGGTGCAGCCGTCAATGATCCTGCTCCCCACTTTAATTGTCGGTCCTTTGTCGCATTTCTCAAAGCAGAAGGATGCCTTCACGTTGACCCTCGCGCCCAGCCCCTTCACGCGTATGTGTTCGAGGATGTCGCGCAGCAGCTTCTGGGAGCCCTTGAGGAAACAGCTCGTACCGAAGCAGACGCTGACGTCGATGCTCTTCTCTCCGCCGGAGCTTATGTCCACGTCCTCGTCGAATATGCGCTTGCGGGTGCGGTAGCCCGTGTGGAGAAGCTTGTGTGCCTTGTGGCCTCCCACGTCGCCGAGCACCTTTTCGTAGAGTTCCGTGATGTAGGGGTTGTCCTGCGATTTGTGGAGCTCCAGCATGCGGTCGTTCTCGTAGAGCCCCTTTGTCCTTTTCCGCTTGACCGCGGGGTCGGTGAACACGGGCTGGCCCGCTCCGCCGATGCAGCCGCCGGGGCATGCCATGACCTCGACGAGGTCGTAATGCGCCTCGCCGGTGCGTATCTTCTCAAGGATCCGTCTCGCGTTACCGAGACCGCTCACGACGGCGAAGGAGAATTCCTTGCCGGCGATGGAGAGTTTTGCCTCGCGGATCCCCTCCTCGCCCCGGACGGACGCGAACTCGTAGGTATCGAGTTTCTGGCCCGTCAGTTTCTCGCTGACGTAGCGCAGCGCGGCCTCGCTGACGCCGCCGGAATTGCCGAATATGACGCCGGCGCCGGTCTTGAAGCCAAAGGGCAGGTGGAAGGATTCCGGGCCGAGTTCCCTGAAATGAAGGCCGGTCTCCTCGATCATCCTCCCCAGTTCCTGGGTGGTCAGGACATTGTCCACATCCCTCACGCCGTCACTTTCGAATTCCGGCCTCTTGGCTTCGAACTTCTTGGCTGTGCAGGGCATGATGGAGACGACGACGATGTCCTTGCGGGCGACGTCGAGCTCGCTGGAAAGCATCTCTTTCGCCAGCGCGCCGAACATCTGCTGGGGGGAGCGGCAGCTCGACAGATGGTTGACGAACTCGGGGTAGTATTGCTCGACGAACTTGACCCATGCGGGGCAGCATGACGTGAACTGCGGGATCCTGTCGCCTGCGGTCACTCTTTTTATGAACTCGTTGCTCTCTTCCAGCACCGTGAGGTCCGCGGTGAAGGACGTGTCATATATCTTGTCGAAACCGATGGCCCTCAAAGCCGCCGCGATCTGTCCCGTCGTCGTGGTGCCGGGGGGCAGTCCGAACATCTCGCCGATGGCCACCCGCACGGCGGGCGCCACCTGGGCGACGACGATCTTGGAAGGGTCGTGGATGGCCTGCCAGACCTCGTCCACCTCAGACCGGGGGGTCAGCGCGCCGGTGGGGCAGATGCGGGCGCACTGGCCGCAGTTCACGCACTCAACCTGGTCGAGGGCCTTTCCGAAGGAGGGTATGACGACCGTCTGTGCTCCCCGGTATGCGAAGTCGATGGCGCCGACGGTCTGCACCTCCGAGCAGATGCGCACGCAGTCACCGCATAGGACGCACTTGTTGGGATCCCTGATGAGGGACGGCGAGGATTCGTCGAGGGGCATTTCCTTCAGCTGGTTCTTGAAGCGCACCTTGGTGATGCCGAGGCGTTTCGCGAGAGCCTGAAGCTGGCATGTGGTGCTCTTCTGACAGGTGGGACAGTTCTGGCTGTGGTTTGCAAGGAGAAGCTCCACGATGATCCTGCGCATCTTCCGGATCTCCTCCGTGTTGGTGCTCACCTTCATTTCGGGGGCGGGCGGGGTGGAACAGGCGGGAACGAGGCCCATGCCCTCGACCTGGACCATGCAGAGCCTGCAGGCGCCGTATATGCTCAACTCGGAATGATAGCAGAAGGTGGGCAGGTCTATCCTCGCCTTCCTGACAAGCTCCAGGAGGTTCTGTTCGTTCTCGATGGGTATCTCTTTATTATCTATATAGACAACGGTGCCGTTCATTGCTCAGTCTCCTTTGATCGCCTGGAATTTGCAGGCCTCCACGCAGATGTAACACTTTCTGCACATGTTCTGGTCGATGACATGGGGCTTCCCTTTTTCTCCCGATATGGCGCCGACGGGACATTTCGTCGCGCAGAGCGTGCAGCCCTTGCACAGTTCGGGGTCTATGACGATTCTTACCAGGGCCTTGCATTTTCCCGCGGGGCAGCGCTTGTCCCGCACGTGCGCGATGTACTCGTCGCGGAAATGTTTCATTGTTGAAAGGACAGGATTGGGGGCCGTCTTGCCGAGCCCGCAGAGCGAGCCTTTCTGAACGGCTGCCGCGAGGTCCTCGAGAAGGTCGAGCGTTTCCATCGTTGCCCGTCCCTCGATGATATCGTCCAGGAGGGCAAGCATCTGCTTCGTCCCTTCGCGGCAGAGGACGCACTTGCCGCAGGACTCGTGCTGCGTGAACTGCATGAAGAAACGCGCCACGCTGACCATGCAGGTGTTCTTGTTCATGACGACAAGGCCGCCGGAGCCGACCATGGCGCCGACGGTCTTCAGGGAATCGAAGTCTATGGGAAGGTCCAGGTGGTCGCGGGTAAGGCAGCCGCCGGAGGGACCTCCTATCTGCACGGCTTTGAAACCGTCGCTAACCGCCTTGCCCGTATCGGAGGTCATGCCTCCGGCGACACCGTAGATGATCTCCCGCAGGGTCGCGCCGAAAGGCATTTCTATGAGGCCTGAGTTCGCCACGTGGCCGGTTAGGGCAAAGGTCTTCGTGCCCGGGGATTCCTTCGTGCCCAACTTGCGGTATCCCTCGGGGCCGGCGGCCAGTACCAGGGGCACCTGCGACAGGGTCTCGACGTTGTTGATGACCGTCGGTTTACCCCAGAGGCCGCTGACGGAAGGGAAGGGGGGCTTGGGGGAGGGCATGCCTCGTTTTCCCTCGATGGACGCGATGAGGGCCGTTTCCTCGCCGCAGACGAAGGCGCCGGCGCCCTCCATTATGTTAAGGTTGAAGGCATGTTCCGTGCCGAAGAGGTTCTTGCCGAGGAGGCCGACGCGGTAGGCGTCGTCGATGGCCTTGCGCAGGCGCTTGACGGCGAGCGGGTATTCGGCGCGCACGTAGATGTAGCCTTCGTTGCCCTCGATGGCGCGCGCGGCGATGATCATGCCCTCGATGACGCTGTGGGGATTGCCCTCCATGATGCCCATGTCCATGAAGGCTCCTGGGTCACCCTCGTCACCGTTGCAGATGACATACTTCTTGGCGTTCGTTTCACGCCGGGCCACATCCCACTTCCGTCCCGTCGGGAAGCCGCCGCCTCCCCGTCCGCGCAGGCCAGCGGCGAAGACGAGCTGGCAGATCTCCTCGGGGCTCATCTCCAGGTAGGCCCGTATGGCCTGCCTGTACCCGCCGGACGCGATATACTCGTCAATGCTTTCGGGATCGATGGCCCCGCAATTGGAAAGCACGAAGCGGTGCTGTTTCCGATAGAAGGGGATCTCGTCCTTGGTGCGGCACACTCTCTGCGAATCGGGTTCGACGTAGAGAAGCCTCTCCACGACGTCGCCCTTCCGTATCGTCGTTTCCACTATTTCGGCAACGTCGCCGGGTTTGACCTTCGTGTAGAATATGTTCTCCGGCAGGATGGTGACGAGAGGTCCTATCTGGCAGAACCCCTGGCAGCCGGTGCGCGATACGAATTCGCCCTCTTCCTCTTTCTTGAGCTCGACGATGGCGTTGAGCCCGCTTTCCTTCAGCGTGTTAACGAACGCCTCGTATACCTTGAGGGACCCGTTCACCAGGCATCCCGTTCCGGCGCAGACGAGGATACGGTGCCGGGCGGCCGCGGAGCGAACGTGAAAATCGTTGGTTATCTTGTTAAGCCCCGTGAGCATCAGATTCATTTTGCGCCTCCTTGAGTACGATCTCGTCGATAATGTCCGATACCCGCTGCGGCGTGAGCTGGCCGAAGACCTCGTCATTGACGACCATGGCCGGCGAAAGGCCGCAGGCGCCAAGGCAATTGACGGTCTCGACGGTGAAAAGCATGTCCGACGTGGAATCCTGTCCCTCGGCGAGTCCGAGCTTCTTCACGATCGCCCCGTAGATGCCCATAGAGCCCTTGACATGGCACGCGGTCCCGTTGCAGACCCGTATGAGGTACTTGCCCTTGGGTTTCAGGGTGAAGAGCGAATAGAAGGTCGCCACCCCGAACACCCGTGCGGGAGATATTCCAAGGGACGTTGCCACGAAGGTCAATATCTCTTCCGGCAGGTAGCGATATTCCGCCTGCACCGCCTGGAGAATGGGTATGAGCCTCGCGGCGTTTCGCTGGTTGTTGTCGATGATCTCGCAGACCCGTTCGAATTTTCGCATTGTCTCCATTATTTCATCCCATCCTTACGATTGGTTTTGTCTTGCCAGTGTCAGTTTCTTTGCCAGGACCACGAGGGACGAGGCAAGGTTCTCGTGCTGGACGATGATGTCGGGAGGGACGTTCACCTTCACCGGCGAAAAGTTCCAGATCGCCCGTATGCCCGCGCGTACCATTTCATCCGTCAGTTCCTGGGCGGGGGATGCCGGAACGGTCAGTATCCCGATCTTGATGCCCATGCGTTTCACCATGTCATGCAGTTTCCCCAGGTGAAAGACCTTGACCCCGTGAATGGTCTTTCCTATCTTCTCCTTGTCGATATCGAAGGCGGCTATGATGTTGAGACCGTATTCCTTGAACCTCTCGAACCCGAGGAGTGCCGTCCCGAGGTGGCCGACACCGACGAGGTAGGCATCCTTGGTGTTGTTCCAGCCGAGGAAGGTCTCTATGATGGAGATCAGCTCGTCGATACTGTAGCCGAGCTTCGGTTTCCCGACGGCCTCGGCGATCCCCAGGTCCTTGCGGACCTGGATGGGGAGTATGCTCAGGTCGTTGCCGATCTGCGTGCAGGAGATGAAATCCCCCTTGTGCTCATCACGCACTTTCTTCAGGTATTGGTAATAGAGAGGAAGCCTCCTTAACGTTGGTTCGGGGATGGGTTTGGTCGGAAGATCGTTTCTGTCCTCCACATTTGCCATGCTTACCTCCATCTCGTTCATTCGATAATTTCCTATCTATAAAAATGTATCGATAAAAATATATCGAATAACCCTCCCCGAGTCAATATTTTTCTCAGAATAATATCGACCGACCCGGAGATAACTTGATAGGGTCGCCGGGACAGCAGTAAGTTCGCTGTTCTTTTGGAGCGTTCACGCGTTCAAGCGATTCAGCGGCTGCAACGGTCTTTAAAAGGGTTGCCCCCGGGAGGCGCCGGGGGCATTTAAAAACGCATAAGGGGGGGGTGATGGTATCGTGAAGATGACTCTTCAGAGCCTCAATTGCGATTTAATTTGTGAGTCGGGGGCATGGCCTCGGGTACACCATTTGAGATCCTTGCCGACAGCGGTGGTTTCGTCTGCCGGTAGGCGAGGTATGAAGTGGAGGTGGTATGAGGAGCTCGATCGTGTGCGCAGAGAGGGCTTGGAGGTGATCCAGATAGTTGTGGAGGCGAATATGAGGGTCAGCATGAGCATGAGGTTATTCAGTATCAGGTCGGACATTCTTCATGTCCCCCGACTCACGTTATGGGAAGGAAAGGTGAGGGATTTCCGGTACTTCACATTTCCCGCCACTGATAGGTCGTAAATAGTGGTCAATGATGCCGCGGATATCATCGCGTCACCTGCCGGTGTGGGTCGCTGCCGTTGTTCCCCTTCATGAGCCACACGGTATGATCGAGGATGCCGTATTTCTTCAGTGTTTCGGCGGCCATCAATCCTATCTCGCTTTCCCTGTAGATGTTCTGCATGGTATCCCACAATATATGCAGGCTCACATCCCCGGGGACGGCCGAATGGGTGTAGATGCGTGCTTCGTTGAGACCGGGCGTTCCGCCGATGCTGTGGATCAGGTCTTTCAGCCACTTGACCACCAGCGGCTCGACATCGGGTTGCGTTCTCAATCGTATGATCTCTATCCATTCCATACATTCTTTCTTGTCAATCCTTAAGCATTTGCCGTGCCAGAACTTATTTTCTAGTATATTCAGCGTGTTACATTATCATGGCCAGATTACTGTGAAATGTGACGGAAAATTGCTGGTATATTTGTCAGTTCTGGTCTATACTATCGCATACGATAGTAGAACAAAGGAGAAAAAGCCATGGACGCCGACGAGCAAGAGTTCTTCCGGGAGATGACCCTGAAGATTTGCGGTACCCTGGATCTGGAAAGCGCGCTTCATCAGTGTTTT
Organism: Deltaproteobacteria bacterium UBA1386; assembly: GCA_002305765.1. Classification (GTDB taxonomy): domain Bacteria; phylum Desulfobacterota; class Syntrophorhabdia; order Syntrophorhabdales; family Syntrophorhabdaceae; genus Delta-02. The sequence continues at coordinate 55,497 of DBQU01000076.1, read as the reverse complement.
CTCTACGTGCGCAACATTATACCGGCCGATGAGCTCGATCTTTTCGTATACGATCCGGCCATCGGCACCGTGGACGTGGCGGCTTCGGCAAACGAGGCGGGCGGCATAAAGAGGATGGACAAGACGCACCTGCCGCCCGAACTGCGACAGGAGCTCGAAGAGCCATACCGCAGGCCCCGGGTCCGCGTCGCCGAGAACATCTTCGAGGACCCCATTCTGGGGAGGGTTGCACGAAATGTCGGATGGGAGGAATGCTCCATCATGCTGGGAAGGCTCATCATCGACGGCAAGTACATCGGCGCCCTGGGGATACGGGCGAAAGGGGCGGGCCAGTTCACCGAGGACCATGTCCGCCTGTGGTCGCTGGTCAACGAGCCGGCCGCGATCGCAGTCGCCAACAGCCGCAGGCTCCAGGAAGTGATCGAGCTCAAAGACATGCTTGCCGATGACAACCGGTACCTCAGGGATGAGCTCAGGAAGAACACCGTCGAAATAGTGGGGGCGGACTTCGGACTGAAGGAAGCCATGGAAAGCGTGAGAAAGGTGGCGCCTCTTGCCAGTCCGGTGCTCATCATCGGCGAGACGGGAACAGGCAAAGAGGTCATCGCCAACGCCATCCACAACCTGTCTCCCCGGTATAGCGGACCTTTTGTGAAAGTGAACTGCGGGGCGATCCCGGAGTCTCTCATAGACAGCGAGCTGTTCGGTCACGAAAAGGGGGCTTTTACGGGAGCGCTCGCACGCAAAAGGGGGCGTTTCGAGCGTGCCCACGGAGGGACGATCTTTCTCGACGAGATCAGCGAACTCCCGCCCCACGCGCAGGTGAGGCTTCTTCGTGTCCTCCAGGAGAAAGAGATAGAAAGAGTGGGCGGAACCGAACCCGTCCATGTCGACATCAGGATCGTGTCTGCCACGAACAGGAACCTGGAGAAGATGGTGGAAGACGGAGACTTTCGGGAGGACCTCTATTTCCGCATCAAGGTCTTTCCCATCGAGGTCCCCCCTCTGCGGGTCCGAAAGAACGACATACCCGCTCTGGTCCAGCATTTTGTCCGCAAGAAGAGCCGGGAGATGGTGCGCCACACGATACCGCCGCTTGCGCCGGGGGCCATAGATGCGCTCATGACATACGACTGGCCGGGGAATGTCCGGGAGGTGGAGAACGCCGTGGAGAGGGCCCTCATCCTTTCCGACGGCAAGCCGCTGAAATTCGACGGTGTCCTGGGGGTTTCAGGCGCGTCCCAGGAGCGCGCTCCGGCCCCCGCGGGCGAGAGTCGGGGCTTCGTCACACTTCACGACATGGAGGCCGAGCATATAAGCCGCATCCTGAGAGCGGCCGGGGGCAGGATCGAGGGCCCCGGGGGGGCCGCCGAACTTCTTGGCATGAACCCCGGAACTCTCCGTCATCGCATGAGAAAACTGGGAATACCTTTCGGTAGAAAATCCCGTGCACGGGATGGCGGACGGTAACGAAAAATATTGTTTTTTTTCTTCACTGTCCTTTTGACTTCGGAAACAAAATGCACTATACTGAACAAGCGTGCTCGTCCCTGTAACTAAACAGACAACATACCCGGCAGCCAGGCTTTCTGAAGTTGATTGAGAGGCCGCTTTGCTGGTTCGCGGAACCAGGGCGCGACAACAGTATCGATACACCACCGGTTGACATCCGGACGACGGGAGTTGTGCATGACATTGCAAGAGGTCCAGGAACTGCTGGAAGCGCAGGTGCTCTGCGGGAACGACGAGTGTCTGGCGCGTAGCGTGCGGGTTTGTTTCGCCTGCGACCTCATCAGCGAGATGCTTCTTTACCTGAAGCCCCATTCGCTTCTGATCACGTCGCTGACCAACGCGCACGTGATCCATGCGGCACAGGTCATGGACGCGAAGGCGGTCCTCTTTGTCGGGGGACGCAGGCCCGATGAATCCGTTGTCAGGAGCGGGGAATTGAACAAGATCCCCCTGCTGACCACGATGCTTCTCACGTTCGACTGCTGCGGCCGGCTTTACGAGAAGGGTATCAGAGGAGATAAGCAATAGCCCGGTTAGGAGAGACTAACCAATGGTTGACAGCTTAGCATACACCCCGCAGATCACGCTCGAGTTCGAGATAGGCGAAAAGGATTTCTTTGTTGCCGGAGAGTGTGCGTCTCGGGTGAAGAAGACCCTTCAGCAGCTTGGGCTCAAACAGGATGTTATCAAGCGGATCGCGATCATCATATATGAGGCGGCGATGAACGTGGCCATCCACGCCACGTCGGGAAGGCTTGTCGTCCATGTCGAGCCTGACGCGATCACCATACGGACAGAAGATGTGGGGGCCGGGATAGAAGATATCGACCTTGCCATGAAGGAAGGGTATTCGACGGCCTCCTACGAGATCCGGGAGATGGGGTTTGGGGCTGGCATGGGCCTTTCCAACATCAAACAGTGCTCCGATGACCTCAATATCGAATCCAGGGTGGGCGTGGGAACGACTCTGAACGCCAGGGTCTTCTTCAGTGATGAGAGGCGGCACGAGGGCGCATGAACCGATACTTCCATTCCGTGACGCTGGAGACCGAAAAGTGCAAGGGATGCACCAATTGCATCAAGCGGTGTCCCGTCGAGGCTATCCGTGTCCGTGACGGCAAGGCGATGATCGTTCAGGAACGCTGCATCGACTGCGGCGAATGCATCCGCGAATGCCCGAACCACGCGAAAGTGGCGGTAACGGACACACTCGATAAACTTTCGGAATACAAGTACCGGATCGCCCTGCCGGCGCCGTCGTTCTTCGGCCAGTTCAAGGAACAGGTGAATATCGAGGACGTGCTCGGGGCTTTCAAGGGGATCGGTTTCGATGAGGTCTTTGAGGTCGCCCTTGCCGCGGAGATCGTTGGCTACATCGTCCACGAGTTCCTGAAGGATTACAAGGGCAAGCGCCCCATATTCTCCTCTGCCTGCCCGGCGGTGGTGCGCCTCATGCAGATCAAGTATCCCGACCTTCTCGAGCAGATGGCCCCCTTCCTCACACCCATGGAGGTGGCGGCGCGCATCGCAAAGGAACAGGCATCGCGCAGGACGGGCATCCCCTACGAGGAGATAGGGGCATTCTTCATATCGCCCTGTCCGGCGAAGGTCACGGAGATGAGAAATCCCATGACGACGAAGCACTCGGCAGTGAACGGTGTCATAGGGATCAACCTTATATATAAGGATATCATCAGGCATCTCGGCGACAGGTCAGCAAACGGTGGGCCCGAGAAACTGCAGCGTGCCACCAAGTTCGGCATGGCCTGGGGATACGTGACGGGAGAGTCCCGGAACATTGACGCGGGCACCACTCTGGCCGTCGGCGGCATCCACAACGTTATCAGCCTCCTGGAAGAGATCGAGAGGGGCGAGCTCAAGGACGTCGATTTTGTCGAGGTTCAGGCGTGCACCGGCGGTTGCGTGGGAGGGCCGCTCAACATCCAGAATCTCTTCGTGGGGCGTATCCGGCTCCGCGACCTCATAAAGCGGTTCGGAACGAAAGAGCCCTATTTCACGGAGGCCGAACTTCAGGATATCTATCTTCAGAACCGGTTTGCCGCCACGGAGCCCGTGGAGCCAAGGGCGATCATGACCCTCGATGAGGACGTCTCCCGGGCGATCATGAAGATGGAGCGCCTGGACCAGATAACGAGCGAACTGCCGGGTCTCGATTGCGGCGCCTGCGGCTCCCCAAGCTGCCGGGCCCTTGCCGAGGACATCATCCGCGGCATAGCCTTCGAGACCGACTGTGTTATCAAGCTGCGCGAGAAGGTGAAGATACTGGCAAAGGAGATCCTCGATCTTTCCCGCATCGTTCCAACCTCGATGAGCGGCAGTTCGAAAGAGGGCGACCCCGGACAGGGGCACTGACGAGTGTCGGGACGGTCAGGGGGATGCTGGAGGTACCATTAATATATGGGCGGGATAACCGTCCACAGGGAGGGGATGATGAACGTTCGTGAGCTTGCGGAGGTGCTGGGACTTGAGGTGCTAACGGGAGAGACGAACATGGATAGGCCGGTGAGGTCGGGGTACACCTCCGATCTGCTCTCGGATGTGATCGCCAACATCGGTGACGATGCGGTGTGGATCACGATCCAGCGGCATGTGAACATTCTTGGAGTGGCAAAGCTCAAGGACGTGTCCGCCATCATCATCCCGCGGAAACTGGACCTGGAAGGATCCTTCCTGGAGAAGGCGAAACAGGAGGGTATAGCGGTCCTCAGGGGAACTTCTTCGGCATTCGAGCTCTCCGCTCTCGTGTACGAACGTCTGAAGAGAGGTTAGAGAGGACTTGCCGGAATTTGCCTGCGACCTGCATATACACTCGACCCTGTCACCCTGCGGCAGTCTTGACATGTCGCCCCGGGCGATCGTCGAGAAGGCGCGGGAGGCGGGACTGGATATCATAGCCGTTACGGACCATAACATGGCGGAGAACACACCATATGTCAGGGAGGCGGGAGAGCGCAGCGGGCTCGTCGTCCTTGCGGGCATGGAGCTTCAGACCATGGAGGAGGTCCATGTCATCGCCATCTTCGACGACTATGACACCGCGTACGCGCTGCAGCTCATGGTCTACGATCTTCTGCCGCCGGTGGCCAACGACGTGGAGTTCTGGGGGGACCAGGTGGTCGTGGACGGGGAGGACAACATAGTCCGCAGCGAGGAGAGGCTGCTTATCAGCTCGGCCGGGATATCCATAGAGGAGGCCGTGTCCTGGATAAAATCCCACGGGGGGATCGCCATCGCCTCCCATGTCGACAGCCCGACCTTCAGCATCATAAGCCAGCTTGGTTTCGTGCCGGCGGACATTCCCTTTGACGCCCTGGAGATACGCGACCGGGGCAAGGCCGGGGACCTTATGCCCTTTATCATGAGGAAGGGGCTGCCCTTTGTGACATTCTCCGATGCCCACTATCCGGGGGACATCGGAAAGAGGAGAACACATCTGACGCTCGACGCGCCCGATTGCGTGAGCATCGAAGGGGCCCTCAGGGCCCTGGGAGAACAATCGCTGACCGGGCAGGCGGGGCGGTCGTGAAGAGACGGGAATCGTCATCATGATGGAGGATATTGCATCACATATCATGGACATAGCGATGAACTCAGTGACGGCGGGGGCGAAACGCATCGGTATCGCGGTGGAAAAGGACCCGCGGACGGCGATGCTGAGCCTCACGGTAGCCGATGACGGGGCCGGGATGGACCCTGAAACGGTGTTGAAGGTGCAGGACCCCTTCTTCTCCACGAAGACGGGAAGAAAGGTGGGGCTCGGGATACCTCTCCTCAAGGGAACGGCGGAGACGACGGACGGCAGCTTCGAGCTGACGAGCGCGAAGGGCGCGGGGACAAGGATAAGGGTCACCTTCGACTGCCGGCACCCCGATCTGCCCCCGCTGGGGAACATACGCGACACCTTTCTCGTACTCATCGTGAGCCACCCCGATGTCGATTTCGATCTTCGCTATTCCGTCGACGGCAGGACCCTGGAACTCGATACGGAAGAGATGAAAAAGGAACTCGGTGACGTTCCGGTGAACCATCCGGAAGTCATTGGTTTCCTAGGCAAATATCTTGACGAACATCTATGATTTTATATAGATTGTTATCATCATAAGGAGGCCGAGAGATGAATCTTGAAGAGCTGAAAAAAATAAGGGAAAAGGCACAAAAAGATGTGGAACTGCGGCAGAAGCAGGCACGGGTGCGGATCGTCGTCGGGATGGGGACGAGCGGAATAGCCGCCGGCGCGCGTGACGTGCTCAAGACATTTGTTGAAGAGGTGGGGAAACGGAACCTTTCCGACGTCGTCGTGACGCAGACGGGTGAGAAAGGTCTCGCCTCACAGGAGCCGATGGTGGAGGTCTTCGAGGAAGACAAGCCAGCCGTCGTCTACGGGAACATGGATTCTGAGAAGGCAAAAAGGGTGGTGGTGGAGCACGTGGTCAACGGGCACCCCGTTTCGGAATTTGCCATTTAGGCAAGCAAAGGAGGCTGGCTTGGACAGGGAAGCTATTCTCAAGAAATTTGAACCAAACCTCAGCAACATACTTTACATCATGCACGATCTTCAGGATACCAACCCGGAGAGGTACCTCGCCAAGGAAGACATCGAGGCCTGCGCGGACTATCTGAATGTCCCGTACAGCTACGTGCACAGCGTGGCTAGCTTCTACACGATGTTCAGCCTCAAACCCCGGGGCAGGAACATCATACGCCTCTGCGAGTCCCCTCCGTGTCATCTCATGGGGGCGCACTCGCTCCTCGACTATCTCAAGGGTTCGCTGAAAGTGGATGTAGGGGGGACAACCAAGGACGGAATGTTCACGCTGGAGCTGACAAGCTGTCTCGGCGCCTGTGGTGTGGCACCAGCCATGATGCTAAACGAAGAGATGTTCGGCAATCTCACACCGGAGAAGGTCGATGCCATCCTTGATAAGAGGAGAAAAGAGATATGAACCTCGTTAGAAACCACGTATTGATCAGTATCGATGCAGGGACGATCATGGCGGGTGCCCGTGCTGTCGAGAAGGCCCTGGTGGAGGAGATCAACAAACAGGGTCTTTCCGGCGAGATAGCCGTACTGGAAACAGGCAGCATAGGGGCGACGGGTCAGGGTGTTGTCATCGTGGTCTATCCGGAAGGCATCTACTACGCGAATGTGACGCCCGCGGACGCTGCCGAACTCGTCGAGGAGCACCTTCTGAAGGGAAGACCCGTGAAAAGGCTCATCATGACGGAGATGCCCAAACAGCACGTCATCAAGAAGGAAAAAACGGGCCTGCTCAGGGAACAGCCCCGGATCGTGCTGCGCAACAGCGGTGTCATCAACCCGGAGAACATTGACGAATACATCGCAGAGGGCGGATACGAGGCGCTCGAAAAGGCCTTTACCGACCTCAAGCCTGCCGGGGTCACAAAAGAGGTAAAGGACTCAGGGCTCATGGGCAGGGGCGGAGCGGCCTTCACGACGGCCATGAAATGGGAGTTTGCCGCCAGGGCGCCCGGCGATGTCAAATATATCATATGCAATGCCGACGAGGGCGAGCCGGGAACGTTCAAGGACAGGCTCATCCTTGAAGGCGATCCCCACAAGCTCATCGAGGGCATGATCCTCGCGGGATACGCGGTGGGTGCGACGAAGGGTTTTGTCTACATTCGCGGCGAGTACGCCCTTTCCATCGAACGCCTCGAGAAGGCCATTACCCAGGCACGGTTGTACGGGCTTCTCGGAGACGACATACTCGAGAGCGGTTTCAGCTTCGACATCGCGGTCATGAAGGGCGCTGGGGCATATGTCTGTGGCGAGGAGACGGCGCTCATCGAGTCCCTGGAAGGGAAGAGGGGTCATCCCCGCAACAAACCCCCCTATCCCGTGACGGAGGGCCTCTGGGCCAAACCGACCGTCGTCAACAACGTGGAGACGCTGGCGAACGTACCGGAGATAGTCCGCAACGGCGCCGCCTGGTACCGCGGTTACGGTACGGACAAGTGTCCCGGGACCAAGGTCTACACCATAATCGGGAACGTGGCCACGCCGGGCCTCATCGAAGCGGAGATGGGCACAACCCTGCGCGACATCATATATGAATACGCCGGCGGCATCAAGGACGGCAAGAAGTTCAAGGGCGCCCTCGTCGGCGGCGCCGCGGGTGCCTTCATGGGGCCGGAGATGCTCGACGCGAAGATGGACTTCGTGAACCTTAAAGAATACGCGGCGGTGTTGGGTTCTGGCGCCATCCTCGTCATGGACGAGGACGCCGATATCGTGGGGATGCTCCAGAGCGTTCTCCACTTCTTCAGGCATGAATCCTGCGGCCATTGCGTGCCCTGCCGTCTCGGCACGAACCAGCTTGCTGAGATAATCGACCGCATAGCGGAAGGGAAGGGGAAGACCGAGGATGTCGACAAGCTCGTCTCCATATCGGAGGTTATGCGCGACACGTCGTTCTGTCCGCTTGGACAGTCGCCTGTCCTGCCCATAACGAGTTCCCTGAGATTCTTCAGGGACGAGGTGTACAGCAGGGTACAATAGTTCTGATCTGAGCGGTCATGTCAAGGAGAGATTACATGAGCATGGTAAAACTGACCATAAACAATATACCGGTGGAAGTGCCCGAGGGCACGACCATCCTGTGGGCGGCGAAGAAGGCCGGATTCACGATCCCCACACTCTGTCACCATCCTGACCTTACGCCGGGAGGGCAGTGCGGCATCTGTGTTGTCGAGATAGAGGGCATACCGGGTCTGAAAAGGTCCTGCATGACCCCCGCCGCCGACGGTTTCAAGGTGAAGACCCATACGCCTCGCGTCATGGCGACACGCAGGCAGCTCGTCGAGCTGATCCTGTCCAATCATGACACCGAGTGCCTGACGTGCGTAAAGAACAACAATTGCGAGCTCCAGAAGCTTGCCGCCACGGTCGGCATCAACACTCTGGATTATGGCAACGCCCTGAAAGAGAAGCTTCCCATCGACCGTTCGAGTGTCGCCATCGTCCGTGACCCCAACAAGTGCATACTCTGCGGACGATGCATCGAGGTGTGCAGCAGGGTTCAGACCGTGAACGCCCTGGCCGTGAACCACAGGGGGTTCGACACGGTCATCACGACGGCCTTCAATGCCGGTCTCGGCAACAGCGTCTGCATCAATTGCGGGCAGTGCGTCGTTCATTGCCCCGTCGGGGCCCTGTACGAGAAGAGCGCCGTCGATGAGGTGTGGGACGCGATCCACGACCCCGACAAGTTCGTCGTCGTTCAGGAGGCGCCCGCGGTGAGGGTCCAGCTCGGCGAAGAGTTCGACATGCCGACGGGCTCGCTGGTGAGCGGGAAGATGCACGCCGCTTTGAGAAGGCTCGGCTTCGACGCGGTCCTGGAAACGAACTTCACCGCCGACCTGACCATCCTGGAGGAGGGTACCGAGCTTATCGGCAGGCTTACCTCGGGGAAGAACCTGCCTCTCATCACCTCCTGCAGCCCGGGCTGGATAAAGTTCATGGAGACCTTCTTCCATGACATGATCCCTCATATGTCCACGGCCAAATCGCCGCAGCAGATGTTCGGAGCCCTGGCGAAGACCTACTACGCCGAGGCAAAAGGGATAGACCCCGCGAAGATAGTCTCCGTTTCCGTGATGCCCTGCACCGCGAAGAAGTTCGAGTGCCTGCGGCCCGAGATGAACGCAAGCGGGCACAGGGATGTCGATTACGTCCTCACGACGAGGGAACTGGGCAGGATGATGCGTGAGGCAGGACTCGACATAAGAGAAATGCCCGATGAACCCGCCGATGACCTTCTGGGTGATTACACCGGCGCGGCCACCATCTTCGGCGCCACGGGAGGCGTTATGGAAGCCGCGGTGCGGAGTGCCTACCGTCTCGTCACGGGACGGGAACTGGAGGACGTGGAGATAAAGCCCGTCAGGGGTCTTAAGGGGATAAAAGAGGCCGAGATCGACATCGATGGGACGAAGGTGAAGGTCGCCGTGGCCCACAGTTGCGGCCAGGCACGGGCGCTTCTCGACAAGGTAAGGGACCAGATCGCGAAGGATGGAAAGTCCGAGTACCAGTTCATCGAGGTCATGGCCTGTCCCGGCGGATGCGTCGGCGGCGGAGGCCAGTCCTGGGGCAGCAATATCGCGAAGCGGGCACGCAGGGGTGAGTCCCTGTACGAGGAAGACCGCAGCCTGCCCTGGAGGCGTTCCCACGAGAACCCCTCCGTACAGGCGCTGTACGAGAAATATCTGGAGAAACCAAATTCGGAGAAGGCCCACAAACTTCTCCATACTCATTACTATAAACGGAGTACCGTGGACGGCAAGGTTTTGCCGAACAAGTAAGTTCGATCGCCAGGTTACTCTAAGAGGGAGGGAGCAAGATGTCAGAAAAGCAATGCCACTGTGCCGAGGTTCAGGAGGAAGAGCTCTATCCCCGGCTCGAGGAAGTCATCATGGAGCATCGGGGGAAGGGAGAAGACCTTATCATGGTCCTGCACAAGGCGCAGAACCTGTTCGGTTATCTTCCGAGAAAGGCCCAGGAGATGGTCGCCGAAGGCCTCAACGTTTCGCTCAACGAGGTGTACGGCGTCATCACCTTCTATAATTTCTTCTCTACCGTACCCCAGGGACGCAACAGCGTGAAGGTCTGTCTCGGCACGGCATGTTACGTGAGAGGTTCCCAGGAGGTCCTGGACAAGGCCCAGAGAGAACTCGGGATCAAGGTCGGCGGCACAACGGAGGACAGGCGGTATTCCCTCGACGTTGTGCGTTGCATCGGTGCATGCGGCCTCGCGCCGGCAATGCTGGTCAACGAGGACGTCTACGGGCGGATCAAGCCACCGCATCTCATGGATGTGCTGGAAAAGTATGAGTAAGGAGGAAGGATAAACATGGAGGTATCTCGCGCTCACATATTGGTTTGTGCCGGGGCTGCATGCGTCTCGTCCGGTTGCCGTCAGATCAGGGATGCGGTTGTCAATAAGATTGTCGAACAGGGTCTGCAGAATGAGATCAAGGTCATAGAAACGGGGTGCATCGGCTCCTGTGACCTGGGTCCTCTGGCGCTGGTCTACCCGGAAGGGGTTCTCTATCAGAAACTGACGCCTGCGGACGCCGAAGAGATAGTAACGGAGCATCTTCTCAAGGGCAGGATAGTCGAGCGCCTTCTTTACAAGGAGGCGGTATCTGCCAAGACCATCCCTTCGATGAAGGAGATAGATTTCTTCAAGAACCAGATCAAGATCGTTCTGAGAAACTGTGGTGTCATCAACCCGATGAACATCGAGGAGTACATCGCCCGGGACGGTTACCTGGCCCTGGGGAAGGCGCTAACCTCGATGACCCGGGAAGAGGTCATCGACGAAGTGCTGAAGTCGGGCCTGCGTGGCCGCGGCGGCGGCGGATTCCCGACGGGGTTGAAATGGAAGTTCGCCTTTCAGTCACCGGGTGACGTGAAATACGTCGTCTGCAACGCCGACGAAGGCGANNGACCCGGGCGCGTTCATGGACCGCAGCGTCCTTGAAGGCGATCCGCACAGCGTCATAGAGGCGATGGCCATAGCTGCCTACGCGATCGGTGCCCAGCAGGGCTACGTGTACGTCAGGGCGGAATATCCCCTTGCCATCGAGCGCCTGAACTGGGCCATCGGACAAGCGAGAGAGTACAAGTTCCTCGGAAAGAACATCCTCGAGACGGATTTCAACTTCGACCTCGAGATCCGCATCGGCGCGGGCGCTTTTGTCTGCGGCGAGGAAACGGCCCTGATGATCTCCATCGAGGGCAAGCGCGGCGAACCGAGACCGAGACCCCCCTTCCCCGTCGTCAAGGGTCTTTTCAACGCCCCGACGCTCCTCAACAATGTTGAAACATACGCGAATATCCCCGCCATCATCAACAACGGAGCCGCCTGGTACGCCCAGTATGGTACCGAAAAGAGCAAGGGAACCAAGGTTTTCGCCCTCGCCGGCGCCGTCAATAATACGGGCCTCGTCGAAGTGCCCATGGGCACACCGCTGGGAGACATCGTCTTCAACATCGGCGGCGGCATCAAGGGAGGCAAGAAATACAAGGCGGCGCAGCTCGGCGGTCCTTCCGGCGGCTGCATCCCCATCGACCATCTCAACGTTCCCGTCGACTATGAATCCGTTGCGGAGTTGGGCGCAATCGTCGGGTCTGGCGGTCTCATCGTTGCCGACGAGGATACGTGCATGGTCGACTTCGCCAGGTTCTTCCTCGATTTTATCCAGCATGAGTCATGCGGAAAATGTCCACCCTGCCGCATAGGCACGAAGCGCATGCTCGAGATCTTGAGGCGCATCACCCACGGCGAGGGAAAACCGGAGGATATCGACGACCTCATCGAGCTCGCGACGCGCATCAAGGATTCGGCCCTGTGCGGCCTCGGCCAGACGGCGCCGAACCCCATTCTCTCAACGCTCCAGTACTTCAAACACGAGTATATGGAACATATCGAGGACAAGCACTGCCGCGCGGGCGTGTGCAGCGCGCTCTTTGACGCCCCCTGCCAGAACGCCTGTCCCGCGGACCAGAATGCCTGGGGATACGTGACCCTCATCAGCGAAGGCCGGATGAAGGAGGCCATCGCCGTCATCAAGGAATCGAATCCCTTCCCGGCGACGCTGGGCCGGGTCTGTGTCCATCCCTGCGAGGCGAAGTGCCGCAGGGCGCAGATAGACGCTCCCATCTCGATCTGCTCGCTGAAGCGGTACGCCGCGGACGTGGACATGAAATCCCACCCCCGCTACAAACCTCCGGTGGAGGAACCAAAGGGGAAGAAGGTCGCCGTCATCGGCGCTGGCCCGGCCGGGCTGGCGGGAGCCTATTTCCTTGCCCTCAAGGGGTACGGCGTGACGGTCTTCGAGGCGCTCCCCGTGGCGGGTGGCATGCTCGCCGTGGGTATCCCCGACTATCGTCTGCCCAGGGACATACTGGAGAGCGAGGTCAAGTCCATCACCGACCTCGGTGTGGAGATCAAGTACAACATGGCATTTGGCAAGGACATTACCGCCGAAAAGCTCTTCGGCGAGGGATACAGTGCCATCCTCGTGGCGACGGGCGCTCACAAGGGGCAGAAGCTCAACGTCCCTGGCGAGGAAACCCCGGGAGTGCTTGACGGCGTGACATTCCTGCGCGACGTCAATCTTGGCAAAACGTTGAAGGTCGAAGGCAAGGTCGCCGTCATCGGCGGCGGCAACGTGGCCATCGACGCGGCACGGGCGGCCCTCAGGCTGGGGGCGAATGAGGTTTCCATACTCTACAGACGCGAACGGTCGGATATGCCCGCATACGTTGAGGAGATCGACGAGGCTGAGAACGAAGGCATCGCCATTCACACCCTCACGGCACCTTTGAGCATAGTGGCGAAAGGCGGAAAGGCAGCGGGGGTCGAGTGCTCCCGGATGAGCCTCGGGAAGTTCGACAAAGGCGGCAGGCGCACACCGCAGGCCATACCCGGGTCTGATTTTGTTGTCGACGCCGACATGGTTATAGCCGCTATAGGCCAGATACCCGATCTTTCGTGGATGAACGGCGATGGTGTCAAGGCAGACAGGGCAGGGACCGTGGAAGTGAACATGAAGACCCTCGCCACGGGCGCTGCCGGTATCTTCGCCGCCGGCGATAATGTGAGGGGACCTGCCACCGTGGTCGAGGCCGTCGGCGACGGCAAGATGGCCGCCATGGCCATCGATGAATATCTCGGCGGTGACGGAAAGGCCCCGAATGCCTTCCGCGACGAACTCGTCAATATGGTCGTCTCCTATGACGAGGCGGCGTACCAGAAGGAACTTGGCAGGGCGGATATGCCGCATCTGCCTGTATCGAAAAGGGAACGCAATTTCAATGAGGTTGTTCTCGGTTATGACGAAAGAGCCGCAGTCGAAGAGGCCAAGAGATGCCTTCACTGCTACGTCAGGCAGACCGAGTAAATCGGGTAACCGACTCAAGGAGTAGACCACTATGATGATAAATATTACGATCGATGGCCGACCCGTCGAAGTCGAAGAAGGAACAACGATACTCAACGCCGCCGCGAAGGCAAAAGTCCGCATACCGACCCTGTGCTACCTTCCCGAGGTCCAGGCGATAGGCGCCTGCAGGGTTTGCCTTGTCGAAGTGGAAGGCAACCGGACCCTCCAGGCCGCATGCGTTGCGCCCGTGGCCAACGGGCAGGTCATTCACACCAATACAGAGCGGGTCCGCAAGGCGAGGCGCTTCTCGGTGGAGATGCTGCTGTCGAACCACCCCTTCGAGTGCCTTTCCTGCGCGAAGAACCTTCATTGCGATCTTCAGTCGCTCGCATACGATCTCGGCATCAGGGAGATTCGCTTCAGCGGGGAAAAGAGCGGCGGCCGGATAGATGAATCATCTCCGTCGATACGGCGGGACCAGAACAAATGCATTCTCTGCAGGCGATGTGTAACCGTCTGCCAGGAGATACAGTCCGTGACGGCCCTCTACATGCAGGGCAGGGGCTTCGAAACACGCGTGGAGCCCGCTTTCGACCGCGACATCAACGATGTGGCCTGCACGAACTGCGGCCAGTGCTCAATCGTCTGTCCCGTCGGGGCCATAACGGAAAAGGAGTACATAGACGACGTGTGGGCGGCGCTCAACGACCCGACCAAGTTCGTCGTCATTCAGGACGCGCCCGCGGTCAGGGCGGCCCTGGGTGAAGAGTTCGGATATCCTCCCGGCACGCTGGTGACGGGTAAGATGCTCGCCGCGGCCCGCAGGCTGGGTTTCGACCGGGTCTTCGACACGAACTTCGCCGCCGACCTCACCATCCTCGAGGAAGGCACGGAGCTTCTCACGCGGGTCAAGAAGGGCGGCGTCCTTCCGATGATAACAAGCTGCAGCCCGGGATGGATCAAGTTCATCGAACATTTCTACCCCGAACTTCTCGACCATCTGTCAACATGTAAATCGCCGCACATGATGCTTGGCGCCCTGGCGAAGACCTATTTCGCGCAGAAGGTCGGCATTGACCCGAAAGACATCGTGGTCGTTTCCGTCATGCCCTGCACGGCAAAGAAATTCGAGTGCAACCGTCCCGAGATGTACGACAGCGGTTACAAGGATGTCGATTACGTCCTGACGACCCGGGAATTCGCCAAGATGATCAAGCAGGCCGGCATCGACTTTGAGGGCCTTCCCGATGAAAGTTACGACGACCCCCTGGGAGAATACACCGGGGCCGCGACGATCTTCGGGGCAACGGGCGGGGTCATGGAGGCCGCGCTTCGCACGGCCTACGAAGTGGCGACGGGCAAGACCCTCGAAAGCGTGGAGTTCACGGGCGTGAGGGGTCTCGACGGGATCAAGGAGGCAACGGTTCCCGTTGACGGCATAGGTGACGTGCGGGTCGCCGTGGCGCACGGGTTGGGCAATGCCCGCAAGCTCCTCGAGAGGATCAAGAAGGGGGAGGCGAACTATCATTTCATCGAGGTCATGGCGTGCCCCGGCGGATGCGTCGGCGGCGGCGGCCAGCCCATCCCCGTCAACAATGAGATCCGGTCGCTCAGGGCACAGGCGCTGTACAACGAAGACTGCGCCCTCACCCATAGAAAATCCCACGACAACCCTTCCATCAAGAAGATATACGAGGAATACCTGGGGCAGCCGCTGGGAGAGAGGTCGCACCATCTCCTCCACACCCATTACACGCCGAGGAGCAAGTTCTAAACAGGGAAGAGTGGAACTACCCCGCATCCCCGCCCGGGAGAAAGGGCGGGGATGCTTTTTTTTTGCGAAAGCCTTCGGCCCCCTGCCGCGCAGGCCTCTTGCCCGGGCAAGAAAACGGTGCATTTTGAAGTTGCATCTGAGCGGGAATTGAGGGAGAATTAGGCAACCTTCATCGGGATGCAGTTAACCGCATCGTCGCCGACGGTCGTTGAAGCCAAAGACATGAACGTGATCCTGAAAATAATCCCCGTTGTGCTCATATTCCTCCTGGGATATGTGCTGAAACGTTTGAACATACTCAAGAAAGAAGACGGTGACCTCTTTCTCAAGGTGGTCTATTACATAGCGTTACCCGCTCTTGTCATAATATCCATCGCGGGCATCGAACTCCGGCTGAACTTTGTGTTTCTGCCTGTCAGTGCCGCTCTTGTCGTGTTGACGACAACGGGGATCTCATTCCTTTTAGGTAAAGCCCTCCGGCTTCCCCGAGCGACCCTGGGCACTTTCATTGTCGGTTCGACGATCATGAACATAGGGTTTACCCTGCCCTTCTTCATCACGGCATACGGCAAGGAGGGCCTGGCCCGGATAACCATGTTCGATTTCGGGCATATGACGGTCATATTCACCTTCACGTACTGGCTCGCCTGCAAGCACGGGACAAGCGGCATGGATAAAAAGGTCATGGTGAAGAAGTTGTTCCTGGTGCCCCCCATGTGGGCGCTTGTGATCGCGGTTGCCCTCAACCTCATGAAGATCAGGATCCCTTTCTTCATCAACGACTTTCTGCAGATGGTCGGATGGATGATGACGCCCCTTGTCATGCTGGCCCTGGGCCTCTATTTCAGCCCCAGGATGACGAGGATGGTTCCCGTTCTCGGGGCGACCTTTACCAGGATGATCATCGGCTTTGCCCTGGGGTTCGCGCTTGCCTGGCTCTTCGGACTCGAGGGGCTCAACCGGTCGATCGTTATGATAGGGGCCGCAGCCCCGGTCGGCTACACGACGCTCACCTACTCCTTTCTCGAGAACCTGGACATGGAATTTGCGGCGAATCTCATATCCTTTTCCATAATAATGGGCATGATATTCGTTCCCCTGCTGATATTGCTTCAGTAGCAGCATCAGTGCCGGGGAGCATCCTACCGTATCATCACGAGGAGCATCTTGTATCGGGTGACCGCCTTGAGCGCGTGGGGCTTGTTTGCCGGCATGATGATCATCTCACCGCCTCTCACGGAATGGGGCTTGCCGTCGATAGTTATCTCGGCCGTGCCCTCGATTATGTACACGGCCGCGTCGAAGGGAGCGGTGTGCTCGCTCAAACCCTCGCCCTCGTCAAAGGCGAAGACCGTCATCGTGCCGGCGGGTTTGCGGACGATCTCGCGGCTCACAACGGAATGCTCCTGATAGACGGCGAGGTCTCCGAGACTGAACGCCCGGGTCTCATTTCCTGTGGGTATGAAGCTCTCTGCCATGGTCTGCCCTCCTTATAGTAATTGTATAGAACAGAACGTCCAAAGTGAAATTGACCTGGGTCAAAAGCGCCTTCAAGGAGTTTGCTTGATTGTTTCTTCCTGTCGGTTTATAACAAAGAACCATGGGTGACTTCAGGATCGAACGCGATCTTCTGGGTGAGATGCAGGTGCCTGCCGGGTCATATTACGGTATCCATACCCGGAGGGCGCTTCGGAATTTCCCTGTTTCTTCCTTTCCCGTTCCCCACGAACTGATCGTTGCCCTAGCCGAGGTGAAAGAGGCCTGTGCCGTCGCTAATATGCGGGCGGGCCTTCTTGACCTCAAGCGAGGAGAAGCGATCGTCGCGGCCGCGAAGGAGGTCGCGGGCGGCGCCCTCGCGGACCAGTTCATGGTCGACGCCCTTCAGGGAGGGGCGGGGACGTCGACGAACATGAACGTGAACGAGGTCCTGGCCAACCGCGCTATAGAGATCCTGGGCGGAAAAAAAGGTGATTACGGCATCGTGAGCCCTTTGGGCCACGTCAACCTTTCCCAGTCCACCAATGATGTCTACCCGACGGCCGTGAAGGTTGCGGCGATCAGGCTGGTCATCGCACTTTCCGAGACGATCGCCGGCCTTCAGGGGGCCCTGCAGAAAAAGGAACAGGAATTTGCCGGTATCCTGAAACTCGGGCGGACCGAGATGCAGGACGCCGTCCCCATCACCCTGGGGCAGGAGTTCGGGGCCTTCGCGGAGGCCTTTGCCCGCGACAGGTGGCGGCTGTTCAAGGTGGAGGAGAGGCTGCGACAGGTCAATCTCGGCGGCACGGCCGTGGGCACGGGCCTTAACGCGAAACGTGAATACATATACGCGGCGATAGACGCGCTGCAGGACATCACGGGCCTCGGGATCGCCCGGGCCGAGAACATGGTCGACGTTACGCAGAACGCCGATGTCTTTGCCGAGGTCTCGGGGCTTGTGAAGGCTGCCGCCGTCAACCTCGCCAAGGTGTCGTCGGACATGCGCCTTATGTCCATGGGTCCGCGGGGAGGCCTCGCCGAGATAAGGCTGCCCGCTCTCCAGGAAGGTTCATCCATCATGCCCGACAAGGTGAACCCCGTCATCACGGAGATGGCGACGAGCGTGGCCTTTCAGGTCATGAGTCTGGACCACGCCATTACCCTCGCGGCGGCGTCGGGGCAGCTCGAACTCAACGCGTTCCTGCCTCTTATTGCCTTCAACCTCCTCACGGAACTGAAACTCCTTGCAAACGCGCTCTCCATCTTCCGCACTCATCTGGTCGAGGGGGTGGAGGCTGATGAAAGGCGTTGCAGACGATGGCTGGAAGAAAGCCTCTGCCTTGCCACCGCGCTCGCCCCGTACATCGGTCACGAAAAGGCGGGCGAACTCTCGAAGGCGGCCCGCGAAGAGGGAAAGACGATCAGAGAGGCCGCAGTCGAAAAGGGGTTGTTCCCGGAAGAGGAGATCGAAGCCATCTTTCAGGCCCGCGAGTTGACGAGGCCGGGCATAGCCGGATCGAAAAAGGTGAAGAAGAACAAGGAAGGACAGACGTGACGGATACGACACTCAATCAAACGCCGAGAGGAAGCCGGCTTCACATTGCCATCTTCGGCAGGAGAAACGCCGGCAAGTCGAGCCTCATAAACGCATTGACGAACCAGGACATCGCCATCGTCTCCGATGTTCCCGGGACCACGACGGACCCGGTCTACAAGTCGATGGAGATACTTCCCATCGGCCCTGTCGTCATCATCGATACGGCGGGTATCGACGACGTGGGCGAACTGGGGAGGCTCCGTATCGAAAAGGCCCTGGGCGTTCTCGGCAGGACGGACCTCATGCTCCTCGTCGTCGACCCGGCCTCCGGCGCGGGTGTGTTCGAGGAGGAGGTCCTCGAGAAGGCGCGCGAGAACAAGGTCCCCGTCATCATCGTCGTTAATAAGACGGACCTCTATCCGGAGTTCAGGACAGAGGAGGTCTTCCCCGGCCGGGCGTTGCCCGTCGTGGCCGTGAGCGCGCTCACCCGCCAGGGAATCGATGAACTGAAGATGGCCATGATCGGGGAGGCACCGAAAGACTTCATGACCCCGACCATTCTGGGAGATCTTATCTCTCCCGGAGACACGGTCGTGCTCGTCGTGCCCATCGACCTCGCGGCGCCGAAGGGGAGGCTCATCCTTCCCCAGGTCCAGACCATCCGCGACATCCTGGACAACGACGCCATGGCCTACGTGGTGAAGGAGCGGGAGCTGAAAGGGGCCCTGGCGAAGCTGAAGGACAAGCCGAGGCTTGTCGTTACCGATTCCCAGGCGTTCCTGAAGGTTGCCGCCGATACGCCGAAGGACGTCCCGATGACGTCTTTCTCGATCCTCTTCGCCCGGCACAAGGGAGACCTTCCGACGCTCGTGGAGGGGGCGAAGGCGATAGAGGACCTTGTCCCCGGGGACAGGGTGCTTGTTTCCGAGGCCTGCACGCACCACCGCGTGGAGGACGATATCGGGACGGTGAAGATACCGAGATGGCTCAACCAACTCGTGGGCGGACCCCTTGACTACACGTGGGTGAGCGGGCTCGAACTGCCCGGGGACCTGTCGGGGTACAAGCTGATCATACATTGCGGCGCCTGCATGATAAATCGCAAGGAAATGCTCCACCGCCTCATGGTGGCGAAGCACGCCGGGGTGCCCATCGTCAACTACGGTGTGCTCATCGCCCATGTCATGGGCATCCTGGAGAGGACGCTGAAGCCCTTCCCTGAGGTCGCCGGAGCCATGGAAGACAACGCCTGAAGGACTCCCGACCTTCCTTTACATTTCGATACCGGGGCAATATACTTATACGACGGAGGCCACAGCATGGATCGACGGCATGGATGGGAGCGGGCCGATTTCCTCGATGAAAAGCTCATAGCAGATACCCTTGAAAAGGCGAAACGCGCCTCCGTCGAAGAGGCGCGGGACATTGTGCAGAAAGGCCGCGAGGCAAAGGGTCTGACCCTCTACGAGACGGCCGTGCTCCTTCACACCGTCGACGGAGACGTCCGGGCGGCGGTCTTCGCGGCCGCGCGGGAGGTGAAGGAGAAGATCTACGGCAAGCGCCTTGTCTTCTTCGCGCCGCTCTACATCAGCAATTACTGCACGAACAACTGTGTTTATTGCGGATACAGGCGGGACAACACCATAGCAAGACGGAAGCTCGGTCTTGACGAAATGGAGCGCGAGGTCATCGCCCTCGAGACGATGGGACACAAGCGAATAGCCCTTGAGGTCGGAGAGGACCCCGTGAACTGTCCCCTTGACTACGTCATCGAGTCCATGGGGCGGATATACTCCGTCAAGGAGAAGATGGGCAGCATACGCCGCATCAACGTCAATATCGCCGCCACCACCGTGGAGGAGTACCGCAGACTCAAGGCGGCCGGTATAGGAACCTATATCCTTTTCCAGGAGACCTATCACCGCGAAACATATGGCAAGATGCATCCGGCGGGGCCCAAGAGGGACTACGACTGGCACACCATGGCAATGGACCGGGCCATGGAGGCAGGCATCGACGACGTGGGACTGGGTGTCCTCTTCGGCCTGTATGATTTCAAGTTCGAGGTCCTTGGCCTGCTCCTTCATTCGCTTCATCTTGAAGAGCGTTTCGGGGTCGGCTGCCACACCATATCCGTGCCGAGGATGCGACCTGCAGAGGGGGTCAATGTGCAGACATTTCCCCACCTTGTCAGTGACGATGATTTCAAGCAGATGGTGGCGGTTATCAGACTTGCCGTCCCGTACACGGGTATGATCCTTTCCACGAGGGAGCCCCGGGGCTATCGCGACGAGGTCATCGCGCTCGGCATCTCGCAGATCAGCGCGGGTTCGTGCACGGGGGTCGGAGGATATCACCGGGACATAGAAAGGCCTGCGGAGGACACGGGCCAGTTCCAGGTGGAGGACCATCGGACCACCGACGAGATGCTCCAAAGCGTTTGCCAGGCAGGATACCTTCCGAGCTTCTGCACCGCCTGCTACCGGCAGGGAAGGACGGGCGACAGGTTCATGGCCCTCGCGAAAACGGGGGAGATACAGAACATCTGCCAGCCCAACGCGATACTGACGTTCAAGGAATTTCTCCTGGACTATGCCTCGGAAAGAACGAAGAAAGTGGGCGAAGAGGCGCTCCTCAGACACCTTGAATCGGTACCCAACGCCAGGCTGCGCGAAGAGGTCAGACGGCGGCTTGAAAGACTCGAGGCAGGAGAACGAGATCTCTATTTTTGAGAAGGGTGCCAAAATGCCCTTGCCTGCCCCGTGCTTTGATTATATACTTTAGCAACACGGGCTTGGATCTGCACAGGGGTCATGAAAAAAAAGAGAAGGGGGCTTAAGAGCTATGAAGACCGCAAAGGACATGCTCAAAGACAAGAAGAAGGACATTTGGTCCATCGGACCGAACAAGACCGTTTTTGACGCGCTGAAGATCATGGGTGAGAAGGAGGTTGGCGCGCTGATGGTCATTGACGACAAAGGAAAGGTGCACGGGATAATATCGGAAAGGGACTACGCGCGCAAGATCATCCTCAAGGGGAAGACGTCGGCCCAGACCAAGGTGTCGGAGATCATGACCCCGGCGGACAAAATGTTCACGGTGAAGCCGGAGACATCCGTCGAGGACTGCATGGTCCTCATCACCGCGAAACGCATAAGGCACGTCCCCGTGTTTGACAACGATAAGTTCGTCGGCCTTATCTCCATCGGTGACGTGGTCAAATCGATCATATCCGAGAAGGACATGCTCATCGAGCATTTGAGCAATTATATCGCCGGCAAATACGTTTAAAGATCACCTCTGTCCCGGTTGCTCCCTTTTCTTGAAGGAGTGGCCGGGACCTCGTCCCACTCTTCTCCCCAGGGACTCAATTCGTGCTATCGCCGCGGTCGTGCATTCCTCGGGTTCTTCGTCCACCGAAGGCTTTCCCGGATAGAGAAGGTATTCCTTTTTGTAGCGGACGGGAGTTACATTGGGCATGAAGACGTTCGCGCCCCTGTTGAGGGCCAGGTTCCGGCCCTCGCCGGGGAAGACGGCGTCGAAGGCCGTTGTGGCCGGTATGTGGGCATCGGGGTTAAAAATGCGCAGCACCGCGAGGGCCCTGAAGAACATGTCGGGGTCGTCGTGATAGGCGTTCCTCGTGCCACACAGAGGGGTGTCGGGGTGGGGGATGAAGGGGCCGATCCCGATCATGTCGAGGTCAAGGCGGCGGCACAGGAGTATGTTGTCCGCCAGTACTCCCACGGTCTCACCCGGGAGCCCTATCATGAATCCGCTTCCCGTCTGGACCCCGAGGTCCTTGAGGTCCTCGATGCAGCGCAGCCTGTCGTCGAGGCTCGATCCCGGATGGAGGCGCGCGAAAAGTGCCGGGTCCGATGTCTCGAAACGGAGAAGATATCGGTCCATGCCGCACTCGCGCCAGTATCGGTATGTCTCGAGGGGCCTGTTGCCCACGGAAACGGTAACGGCCAGACCTGTCGCATCCTTGATCCGTCTTATAAGGACCCCCAGCTTCTCATCGGCGATCCCCGGCGTCTCGCCCGATTGGAGGACAACGGTGGTCTGACGGAAGCGGCCCATCGTACCGGCTATCGCCAGTATCTCGTCGGGAGACATCACGTAACGGGCGACATTCCTGTTGGAGGCCCGTATCCCGCAGTAGAGGCAATCATTGACGCATATGTTTGAGAACTCGATGATCCCCCGTATGTAGACGTCATCTCCCATGTGGTTCTTCCGCACCGCGTCGGCGTGACGGTAGAGTTCCTCGAGCGCTCCGTCGGTCGCGCCAAGCATCTCGAGGGCGCGTTCCCGTGTGTATTCATCTGCCATGGCTGACAATATACCCGATAAGAGAGCGTCTTTGCAACCGGGGAGGCGTCATATCGACGACGCGTGAGCCGGCAACAGGGCTTCTCCCCGTCCGCCCCGTCGCGCGTGAAGCGCGCGATCCTTGTGCCCGTTCATGTTTGACACATCTTCACGTGTCAGCAAAATACACCGCAACCCATATCGTGGGCGCCTCGTCGTCGGTTCGTGTCACTCTGTGGCGCCGATGCGGCGGGATGAGGATGTGGTCCCCCGGAAGAAGGGTGACGGCGGTTGCCTCGCCCTCGAAGAGGATGTCGGCGCTTCCCTTGAGGAGAATGACCCATTCCGCAAGCTCCTCGTCGTACCAGGATCCTTGCGGCGTCGCCTGGCCGCGGGAGACGATCCTTTCGATCCTGACGGTCCCGCTCGCGGCGATGGTCTCGAATATCTCGTCGGGAATGTCGGACGGGATGGGGGAGAAGACGTTCTGCTTTTTCATGGTATCCTCGATAAAAGAAGACAATTACCAATGAAGCTAATAATGACCAATGATCAAATTCCAATGACAAAAACAGACAATGATCAATGACCAAAGGTATCCGGGAAGATCTTAACTTTTACATGGGCCCCTCCTACCCTTCTGTCTGGTCAATTGGTCATTGTCTTTTCCCTTATTTTCTGCAAAGTGTCTTTGAATTCCTTTTTGTCCGGTGCCAGCTCGACGGCCTTTCGTGCGAGCTTTTCCGCCTCGTCGAGGTTCTTGTCCGTTGAATAATAGAGCCAGGCGAGGTTGTTGTATGCTCCGGGGTCGCCGGTCCTGTCGATCGCCTCGCGGTAGTGTTCCTCGGCCTTCGCGAACTCTTTCTTTTGGAAGAAGACGTTGCCCATGTAGAGATGGGCGACGGGCAGGGTCCTCGAGGCTTTTTCGTATTCCTTCAGCGCTTCGTCGAGTTCTCCCGACCTTTCATAGGTCACCCCGAGGTTTATATGCTCCTGTGGTGTCAAGGGGTCATTGAGGACGAGTATCCTCGGAAGGCTGCAGGAGCAGAGGCAAAAGAGGAGACCTGCCGTCAGGAGGGAAAGAGCCGAAGCGCCCAGTAACCTGTCTTTTTCCATGCTTTCTCCAGTTCGGAATTGGAAACGACCTGTCTCTCCTCGCGGCCCGAATTCACGATGATGCCGTCCCCGGTATAGCCCGTCGCCACCAGGAAGTGATCGAGCCGATAGACGGACAGGCCGTGGTCGACAAGAAGGATGACAGGGATGCCCCTGTCGATGTTCTCGCGCAGGCGGCCTATGGAACCTGTGAACTGCTCCGTCACGAAGCCCTTCTTTCTCGGGTAGTTCTCGAGGTCCGTGGGCAGGACGCCCCGCGCCCCGGGGCTGTAGATGGCCTGAGCTATTTCATCGATACTGGTCCTGACGGCGCTGCCGCTGCGGGCATACCAGTAGTTCATGACCGTCGCGAGGGCGGCCGGACCGCACCGATAGTCCTCCTGGGGGAAGAAGGGGACACCGGAAAGGACCCTCGCCCCTTCAGGCAGCAGGGCGGGTCCGGAGGTGCAGCCCAGGAAGAGAAGGAGCATGGCGCACAGGAACGGCAGGGTCTTCATGGGGAGGAGTTCGGCCACGGGGCGGCCGAAAGGCACCCCGTGGCGCTTTTGTCGCGAATGCTCCGCTATTGCGTCACCACGACCTTCTTGCCCGTGGTGAGGTTGATGATTAGAATGACGAGCAGTACGATAATGAGAACAGCTATGACGATACCGAGCCCGCTATCCTTGCCCACTCTCAGATCGTCAAGCTTCTGGGCGAAACTGTGGACCTGCTCATCCGTCATTTCGGAGACCCGTGTCGCGATCTCTTCCGGAGAGAAACCGAGATCGAGAAGCCTCTGCCTCACGAGTTTCATTTCGAGGACCGCCTGTATCCTCTGGATATCGGCGTCTCTTTGTGCCGCGGTGATGCCGATCGTCTCCGACGGGAGGAACGCGGCATCGACACGGGGGGCAATGCCGATGATGAACATCACTGCGATGAGATAATAAACCAAAGTCTTTCTGGCCATGCCGTCACCTCCTTTCAGATCGACCCGACTGATCGTATGTAAGAGTATATATCCGATATACCGCGGTTTGTAAACCCTTTTGAGGCCTGCCGCGAAGGCCCGCATTCCGGTGAGCCGCGTTCGTAACAACATATGACCATTGAAGGACATCGACTCCTGTGGTATCCTGCATTCATATCGGCCGGTGGTTTGTGAGGCCGGTCCCCTTACAAAACAAGGAGGTTCTCATGTCAACGATATATGATGTATACGCGCGGGAAATACTGGACAGCAGGGGAAATCCCACCGTCGAGGTCGAAGTCGTCCTGGAAAGCGGTGCGATGGGGCGCGCGATGGTACCCTCGGGTGCCTCCACGGGTGAAAGGGAAGCCCTTGAGCTGCGCGACGGCGATGCGAAGAGGTACAAGGGCAAGGGCGTGAAGAAGGCCGTCGAGAACGTGAACAACATCATCGCCCCGGAAGTCGAGGGACTCGATGCCCTCGACCAGGCCTACATCGACAAGGTCCTTGTCGATGCCGACGGTACCGAGAACAAGAGCAGCCTCGGTGCCAACGCCACCCTGGGCGTTTCGATGGCCGTCACGCGGGCCGCGGCCGACTTTCTGGGGGTTGAGCTGTACCAGTACATCGGGGGGATCAGGGGGCGGGAGATACCTGTTCCCATGATGAACGTCATCAACGGCGGCGCCCATGCCCAGAACTCCCTTGATGTGCAGGAGTTCATGATCGTCCCCGCCGGCGCGCCGTCATTCAGCGAAGCCCTGAGGATGGGCGCGGAGGTGTTCCACACCCTCAAGGGTATCCTGAAGGACAAGGGATACTCGACGGGCGTCGGCGACGAAGGTGGCTTCGCCCCGCAGATAGAGTCGACCACGGAGGCGCTCGACACGCTCATGACGGCCATAGCCAAGGCCGGTTTCAAGGCGGGGAAGGACATCTTCCTGGCCCTCGATGTCGCCGCGAGCGAGCTTTACAAGAAGGGAAAATACCACATAGACGGCAACGTGTGGGACGCGGGCAAGCTGGTGGATTTCTACGAGGCGATCGTGAAGAAGTACCCCATTGTCTCCATAGAGGACGGGTTCGCCCAGAATGACTGGAAAGGCTGGAAGAAATTCACCGACCGATGTGCCTCCACCATTCAGATCGTCGGGGACGATATCTTCGTGACGAACCCGGGGATCTTCGCCGAGGGGATCGGGAAGGGGATAGCCAACAGCATCCTTATCAAGCTCAATCAGATCGGCACCGTCACGGAAACATTGACGACCATCGAGATGGCCAAGCGGGCGGGTTACACCTGTGTCATCTCACACCGGTCCGGCGAGACCGAGGACACCTTCATAGCCGACCTTGCGGTTGCGACCAACGTGGGCCAGATCAAGACGGGGTCCGCCTCGAGAAGCGAGAGGATTGCGAAGTACAATCAGCTTCTCAGGATCGAGGATGAACTCGGCGAACTGGCCATATTCGGCGGCACGGGCGTTTTTTACAGCGTCAGGAAGAAGTAAGGGTTCCAGGATAAGGGTTCTATCGGCGGCAGGAATATCAGGGACCGGCGCCCGCCTGTGAAGGGGGCGCTGGTCCTTTTCCGTTACGTGGGAGGCAGTGTCGATTTGTCTTTCTTGAGTTTCGTGGCCGCGCTGTTGCAGTCCCTCAGGCAATCCTCGTAGCACCTGGCCTCTTTTTCCTTGGTGCATCGGGAATCAGTGCAGCAATCGGAGAGGCAGTCCTCGCGACATGACGACGCGCTCGCCGCGGGCGGCGATACGATGACCACGGCGGCAATGAGGACCAGCAGGGTTGATGCGAGAAGAAGTTTTTTCATCGTGTGACCTCCTTGATATGGGGCATGACGATTTATAACACTATGGTTTTTGACAGTCAATGTCCTGTGTCACACTTGAGGCGGGATGGGGAGGCGACCTCGATGGACAGGAGGCATCTTTTGTTGAGAATTTCGGTGCTTTTTCCGAGAAGATGGGATACATTGTACGTATCAATCCAAACATGAACGGTATGTCGTATGGTAAAGCTCTACAACATAGTGGAATCACGGGTAACGGAATGCGTCGGCGCCGCGGGAAACATAGCCGTCTACATCAACCCCGATGAGAACGAGAGACGCCGTCTCATCGACCAGGACCAGATAGACGAGCACACCCTGCAGTCGGCACTTGACCCCGATGAGCTTTCCCGTATCGAGATCGAATCGAATCACGTCGCCATCATCCTCAAGGTGCCTGTCAATTATCAGGCCGAGCATGCCTTCGAGTTCCTCGTTTCATCCATGGGCATGTTCCTCTTCGAGAACAAGCTCGTCATAGTCATGGCGGAAGACCTGCCCATCTTCGACAGCAAGACCTTTGCCCGTGTCAGCCGTCTTGCCGAGACGATGCTGAAGATTGTCAACTACAGCATCTTCCGCTTCCTGGAGCACCTGAGGGTCATCGACATGGTCTCCGACGAACTGGGCGAGAAGATCAGCACCTCCATGGAGAACACGTACCTCCTCAACCTCTTCGCGCTGGAGAAGAGCCTTGTGTATTATCAGAACGCGATCAACTCCAACTCCGTCCTCATCGAGAAGATGAAGATATACACGCAGCGGATAGGGTTCACCGTCGACGACACGGAGCTCCTCGACGACATCACCATCGAGAACACCCAGTGCTA
Organism: Deltaproteobacteria bacterium UBA1386; assembly: GCA_002305765.1. Taxonomy (GTDB): domain Bacteria; phylum Desulfobacterota; class Syntrophorhabdia; order Syntrophorhabdales; family Syntrophorhabdaceae; genus Delta-02. The sequence continues at coordinate 28,209 of DBQU01000076.1, read as the reverse complement.
CAAGCAGGCCGAGATCTATTCCAACATTCTCGCGAGCATGATGGATGCCAGGGTTTCCATCGTGAACAACAACCTCAACATCCTGATGAAGAAGCTCACCATGATAACCATCGCCATCATGGTCCCGACCTTCGTCGTCAGCGCCTTTTCCATGAACGTTGCCATTCCCGTCCAGAAGCATCCCCAGGCGTTCTGGATAATCCTCGCCATAGCCTTCGCGGCCATGTTCGGCTTCTTCTTCATCTGGAGGATGAGGAAGTAGGGAGACGGCTTGAGCCGCTTGAATGGCTTGAGCCGCTTGAACGTTAAGAACGGGTCCGGCGGAATCCTTCTGTCGCCTCTTTGCTGGATGGTCGTGTTGTTTTCAGCTACAATAGAGAGATAAGGGAGATGCGCGTGACTGCACGGGAAGGAAAAAGAAGCGCGGGATTGTTGATGTATCGTCGGCGCGGGGGTGCGGTCGAGGTGCTGCTCATCCATCCAGGCGGGCCTTTCTGGTCCGGTAAGGATGACGGAGCCTGGAGTATCCCGAAAGGGTTGATCGATCCCGGCGAGGATGGCCTCCTGGCGGCCATACGGGAATTCGAGGAGGAAACGGGCTTCCCGGCGGAAGGCGAGTTCGTTGCACTGCCACCGCTCAGGCAGCCGAGCGGGAAGGTGATAGCCGCGTGGGCCTTCGAGGGCGACTGTGACCCCGCGGACATGAAGAGCAACCTTTTTTCCATGGAATGGCCGCCGCGTTCAGGCAGGATGGCCGAATTCCCGGAAGCCGACAGGGCCGCCTGGTTCGATATCCCGTCGGCGAAGACAAAGATCATCAAGGGCCAGAAAGGCTTCATCGAAGAACTGGAGCGCCTCCTGAGTATTAACAGCCACCGGACTTTCCGGTAACTCGTGATCCATCGCCAGCCTGTCACAAGCCGTCAGCCTCAAGCCGCACATTCGAACCCTCCGGAGATCACCTTGTTTTAGAGGTTCTGCGTATCTTTGCCTGAAACCTGTTTCTACCCCAGGAACTCCTTCAGCAGGGCGTCGATCTGGTCCTGGGAGAGGCTTTCGTTGTCAGGGAGGGAGCTTACGGGTGCGGTTTGCTGGGGTTCGGGTGTGGTGTTGACGCCGAGTGCTTCGAGGTCGGCCATGAGCTTGTCGAGGTCTGGTTGCGGTGCGGGCTCATGAGCCTTTGCCTGCTCGAGGGCGGGCTGCGGCGCCTCGGGGGTTCCGAGGTCGGCAAAGAGCGCGTCGAGATCGGATTGTGAAAGTTCAGCCATAGGTGTCCTCTAACGCCCCTGGCGGGCTATGAAGTATTATCGGCAGGACGATAGAAATATAGAGGAAAAATCGTGGAGATCGTGGTCGGGCGATTGCATTTGGAGTCTTTTGGAGGTATTATACAGCGGAGTGAACAAAATAATGAGACGTCTTTTCCTCGCAGCACTCGTCTTTCTTTTTTTCTTTCCGCTGTGTGCCGCAGCTCAGGAGTGTATTGATTGTCATGAGAAGTATCAGAGGGTGGACCATGCGAAGCTGAAATGTGTTGCCTGTCACAGCGACGCGAAGGACCTGCCTCACGCGGAAAAGCTGAAGAAACCCGAGTGCGCGTCCTGCCACCGGGATGCCGTCAGGGAGCACGGGACGAGCGTGCATGCCGGCAAGGGCCTGACGTGCAAATCCTGTCACAATGTTCATACCCCGCGGGGGCAAACAAAGCGATGTGTTGACTGTCATACCTCCGTCGCGCACAGGAAACTGCCGTCGGCGAGAAAGCATCTTGCGGAGATGAACTGCGCGGGGTGCCATGCGAAGACCGCGCAGGGACATATAGATGTGAAGGTGGAATCGAAGCAGATGGTGACGCGGGATGTTCTCGACAAGGACGGCAACAAGTCCGTTGATGAGAAGGAATGGAAGGATTTTCTGGCCCATGCCCAGTCGGTTGTGGGGAATGGTTTCAGGATAAAGAGGGTCTATTCCGCGACAGGCAGCGCTCATTCCATCGGCCCCAGAGCGGTTTCCTGCAACGGTTGCCATGTCGAGAACAAGGTGTTCCGGAAGGCGATGCTGGAAATGAACACCGGCGGGCAGAGGACAAGAATTGCCCTTGACCTCCACAGCGTTATCCCCCGCCTCCCCATTGTCGACACGTATCGCCTCACCGCGCACGGCAAGGGGGGAGTGGCATGCAGTGATTGTCACGTATCCCAGAAGCGCATAGACGATCACGTCTGCGCGAAATGTCATGACAAGGTGTACGGTGTGTACAAGGGGACGGCGCACGCTAAGGGAGGAGCGACGAAGTGCACCGACTGTCACGATCCCCACAAGGTGAAGACATACCGGGAGCTTGGCGCAGCGGAGCGTGTGGCGGTCTGCGCGCGCTGCCACGGGGACTACATAAAGCAGCACCGGTGGCTTCCCCACGCGGAGCTCCATTTCATGTACCTCGAATGCTCCACCTGCCACAGTCCCCTCTCGAAGAAAAGCATGGTCTTCCACATCAACGTGCAGACGAAGGACGGCAAGAGGCGGTTCACGCGCGATGATATCACGGCGGCCTTCGGGGAGTCGAAGTACACGAGGGACCTTATCGATGTGAACGGTGATGAGCGCATTGCTCCATCGGAGATCATCCCCTTTTTCGAAGCGATGGAGAGAACCACAAAGGGCACGGTGGGGATCGAAGGCTCAATTGTCGTCACCGATATTCACCATGACTATTCGCAGGTACAGAAGAGGGATAAGGTCTGCACGACCTGTCATTCCAATGACGCTCCTTTTTATCAATCCATGTACCTTGCGGTACCGGAGATGGAGGGTCTTTTCTACATGCCGGTAAAAGGGACGGTCCTCGCGGCCATGCCCTCTTCGATCGCCCTCAATTTCTTTCTTCTCGGCGAAACGAAGGCGCGGTGGAGCGACATAACGGCGCTTGTCGGGGCACGGGGTGAAGTGCGAGACGAGATCGTGAAGGAACTGGGGTTCAAGTGGATCGACATCCTCGGGATCTTCCTCTCTCTCGCGGTACTGTTCTTTGTCTGTATCCATATTGTCTTCAGGGTGGTGTTCAAACGATGACAAACAACTCCGTTCCCCTGCATCCTTTCCTTATCCGCATCTGGCACTGGGCGAACGCCTTTCTCGTCTTAGTCCTTGTCGTGACCGGGGCGCAGCTGCGCTTCACTGACCTCGTTATCATACCGGACTACGGGCTGGTCGTCGCCCTGCACAAGTATGCCGGATACGCCCTGACGGTCTTCTTTCTGTTCTGGATAGTTACATACGTTATCGTGGGCGGCTTCACGACCCATTATATCATTTCTCTCAAGGACATACGGTCCATCCCCGGTCAGCTGTCCTACTACATCCACGGTCTTTTTCAGGGCAGCACGAACCCTTTCGTGCCCTCCCCGGAATCCAGGTTCAACGCCTTGCAGAAACTTGCCTATTCCTTCATCATGATCGTCGCGATGCCGATCATCATCATCACGGGGATAATCTTCGGCAACATAATGGATTTCTACGGCATCATCCGCTCCACGGGCGGTATCCGCGTCCTCGATGCCATCCACGTGATCGTTGGATATGTCTTCCTGATCTATCTCATTGTCCACCTCTACATGGCAACCCTGGGCAGGACACCCTTCTCCCACACCAAGGCGATGTTCACGGGCCACGAGGAAGAATTTAAGTGAAAGAAATTATGACGTTTTTGCCTAAAACCTAAAACGTAAAACCTAAAACGTAAAACCTGTTTCCTGTCCGTCTTCCCTGTCTTTCCCGCGTCAAAGATGGTATGATGTTCGTCTATGGGACTTGCAGGCATCGATGGATCCGGGGTCAAGCTCATCATGGTCGGCGGCAAGGGTGGCGTGGGCAAGACGACGTGCGCGTCGGCGATCGCTCTGAAGATGGCCGAGGAGGGGCGAAAGGTCCTTATCATCACGAGCGATCCGGCCCCCTCCCTTTCGGATATCTTCGAGAAAGAGATCGGTGACCGGGAGACCCGGATAGATGATGCTCTCGAACTCTACGGTCTGGAGGTCTCCTCCGATATCGTCCTGGCGCGCTGGAAAGAGCGTTTTGGACCGGAGATCTACGAGGTCGTCTCTTCCTTTGCCAGCGTCGATTACGATTTCGTCGAGTACATAGGAACCGCCCCGGGGATAGAAGAGGAATACATGCTCAATTTCATCATGGAGCTCGTGGAAGGCGGCAGCTACGACGTGGTCGTGTGGGACACGGCCCCCGCGGGGCATACCCTGAGGCTCCTCAGGCTGCCCCAGCTCTTCCTGTCGCACATGGAGGCGGCGACGAAGTTCTACATGAACATGTACGGATACATCGAGAAGGTGAAGGACACGATACGGCTCAAGGAATCGAAGAAGACGCTCCTCCAGATAATTGCGGGCTGGGAGGCCCTTTCAGAGCGCATCGTGGAGTTCATCAGGGACGGTTCATGCGTGAAGTACCTCATCGTCACCATCCCCGAGGCCCTGGGCGTGAAGATGACGAACCGGGTCATCGGCGAGCTCGAGGAGAACCGTCTCACCGTTGAGAATATCGTCATCAACAACGTGGTGCGGGAGGCCGACTGCGAGTTCCACCGCCTCCGCAAGACCATGCAGGAACACTATATCGAAGAGCTGAGAGAGACGTACAGGGGCAAGACCCTGACCCTCCTGTACCTCGCCGCCCAGGAGATAAAAGGCATGGACAGAATAGCGGGCGTGACCAGGTCGCTCTTCGGGTAGGACCCATGGCAACGCTGCGCATAACGGGAGGAAGGCTCAAGGGGATGTCGATCGGTGTCCTGCCAGGGGATGTGGCGCGGTATACGTCCTCCAAGGTGAGAGAGGCCCTTTTCAACATGATCGGCGACGTGGAGGGCATGTCCGTCCTCGATCTTTTCGCCGGCTCCGGCTCCTTCTCCATAGAGGCACTGAGCCGGGGTGCGGCATCGGCGACACTCGTCGAGGCGAACAGGAGGGTGACGGACCTTATCGGGAAGAACCTCGCCAGGACGGGATTAAATAAGTATTGCCAAGTGTTACATATGGATGTAAGATATGCAGTCCCTCTGCTTTATGGCAGGAAGTGCATGTACGATGTGATCTTCATGGACCCTCCTTACGAAATGGGATATGTGACGCGCACAATGACACTTCTTGATGAACATCCACTCCGGAATTCCGATACAATCACCATAGCCGAGTACTCAAGGCGCGAAAGCGACTGTCTGTCCCTCTTCGAGGGGCTCAAAGGCGCAAGGACGAGGAAATACGGCGACACGATGATCTCGCTGTTCAGGGACCCACTAAATCCCGGTGCTTAAGGAGAAACCATGAAAGAGACGCTCGCAGTGTATCCCGGTTCATTCGACCCCGTGACCTTCGGCCATCTCGACATCCTCGCGAGGGGGCTTGAACTTTTCGACAAGGTCATAATCGCCATCGCCTACAATATCGAAAAGCAGGGGCTCTTTACATTTGAAGAGCGGAAGGACCTCATCCAGCAGTCCATAAACGGGAACAACAATGTCATTATCGATAGTTTCGACGGTCTGCTCATCGACTACGTGAAAAAGGTGAATGCCCGTTTCGTCATCAGGGGCCTGCGCGCCATGAGTGACTTTGAGTACGAGTTTCAGATGGCCTCCATCAACAGGACCCTCAATCCCGGGATGGATACCCTCTTCATGATGACCAGCAAGGATTATTTCTTCATCAGTTCGAGAACGATCAAGGAAGTCGCCGCATTCCATGGCTCCGTCTCCAGTTTCGTGCCCGCTCCCGTCGAAAGGCGACTCAAGGAGATCTTTGAAAAGCGATGAAGAGACTGTGCTTCATTATTGCGCTTATCGGCGCAGTCGTTCTTTTCGCACCATTCTCCCACGCAAAAGATGTGTACACGGTCCGCATACAGGGCGCCATCAATCCGGCCGTGGCGGGCTTCCTGGGGGAATGTATTGAGAAGGCCGGCAAGGCGGATGCCGAGGCCCTTGTGGTCCTCCTCGATACGCCGGGGGGATTGGATTCGTCCATGCGGGACATCGTGAAGGAGATCATGGACGCGCCGGTTCCCGTCATCGTCTATGTCGCCCCATCGGGGGCGAGGGCGGCCTCGGCGGGCGCCATCATCCTTCTGGCCTCCCACGTGGCGGCGATGGCCCCCGGGACCAACGCGGGCGCCGCTCATCCTGTCACCATCGGCAAGGAAAAGGCCGACGAAGTGATGATGAAGAAGGTGGTCAGCGACGCGGAGGCGTATTCGAAGAGCATTGCCGCGAAGCGCGGAAGGAGTGTCGATTTTGCGGCAAAGGCGGTCACGGAAAGCATCTCGGTGACCGCGAAGGAGGCCCTCGCAGGGAAGGTCATTGATGTCGTGGCCGATTCCACGGACGACCTCCTGGCGCAGATAGACGGAAGGACCGTGGAGACCGAGAAAGGAAAGGTCGTGCTGCACACGAAGGGCGCGAAGAAGATAGAGATCGCGATGCCCTTCAAGTTCCGGTTCCTAGCCTACGTGAGCGATCCGAACGTTGCGTACATACTCATGATGATCGGGATCTACGGCATCCTTTTCGAGTTCTACAGCCCGGGTACGATCTTCCCCGGCGTTATCGGTGGTATTTCTCTCATTCTGGCGCTCTATGCCTTTCAGGCGATACCGATCAGTTTTGCCGGACTTGCATTGATCCTCCTGGGTATCGTATTCTTTATCCTGGAGGTCAAGATAGTCAGCCACGGACTTTTGGGCATCGCGGGCATCGTGTCCGTCGTCATCGGGTCGGTCATGCTCGTCGATCTTCCGGGCAGCCCGCTTGCCATATCTTTCACGACCATCCTCATTGTCGCCATCATATCGGCCATATTCGTTTTCGGTATACTCTCCTTTGCCGTAAAGGCGCAGTTGTCCAGGGTCAAGACCGGCTCCGAGGGGCTTCTCGGGGAGATGGGGACGGCCAGGACGAAGATTGCCGCCGGCGGCAGGGGGAAGGTCATGGTTCATGGCGAACTCTGGAATGCCCACAGTGACGAGGCGATCGGTGAAGGCGAGGAGATCGTGGTCACCGCAATGGAAGGGCTTGTCATCAAGGTAAGGAAAAAAGGAGGGTAAGAGTATGTTTTCCATTCCGATCCTGTTTATCGTCGTTATCGTTGTCTTCTTTCTTTTCAGTGCGATAAAGATACTCAACGAGTATGAAAGGGGCGTGATCTTCAGGCTCGGCAGAGTGCTCGGTATGCCGAAGGGACCGGGCCTCATTATCCTGATCCCCATCATTGACCGCATGGTCAAAGTGAGCCTGCGGACCGTTGTGCTTGACGTACCTCCGCAGGATGTCATAACCCGCGACAACGTTTCCATCAAGGTAAACGCCGTCGTCTACTTCCGTGTCGTCGATCCCCTGAAGGCCATCATCGACGTGGAGAACTACCTCTACGCGACGAGCCAGCTTTCCCAGACCACCCTGAGAAGCGTTCTCGGTCAGGCCGAACTCGACGACCTGCTTTCACACAGGGAGCAATTGAACGACAGGCTTCAGGATATTCTCGATACCCATACGGAACCCTGGGGCATAAAAGTCTCCAACGTCGAGGTGAAGAATGTAGATCTGCCTCAGGAAATGCAGCGGGCCATTGCGCGCCAGGCGGAGGCGGAAAGGGAGAGAAGGGCGAAGGTTATCAGCGCCGAAGGTGAGTTTCAGGCGGCCACAAAGCTTTCCGAGGCATCGGAGATCCTCTCCCAAAACCCGATGGCCTTGCAGTTGAGGTACCTGCAGACATTGATAGAGATATCGACGGAGAAGAACTCGACCATAGTCTTTCCGTTGCCCATAGACCTCATAAAAATGTTTATGGACAAATTGAGCAAGTAAGGCAAGGAATTTGGAGGACATGAAAAAACTGTTCGTACTGTTTATCGCCCTATCGTTGTGCCTCGTCGGTTATACGGCGCAGGCCGAGGCCAGAAACGCATCAGTCAAGAAAGCGCCCGCCCGGCAGAGCAGGGAGGCCGAACCCCCCTGCAAGTCCTTTATCGTAGTCGAGGCCCAGGGCGGCAAGATGATAGACGGGAGTAACATCAACGAAAAGCGGGCCCCCGCGAGCATAACGAAGCTCATGGTGACCTACGTCGTCCTGGGAAGGCTTGCGACCGGGGGGATCAAGCTGACGGACAAGGTAACCATATCGAAAGAGGCGTCGAAGATCGGGGGCAGCCAGGTCTATCTCAAGGAGGGCGAGGTCTTCACCCTGGAGGAGCTCATGAAGGCGATGATGGTCGCCTCCGGCAACGACGCTGCCTACGCCATCAGCGAGTATGTTGCCGGCAGCAAGGACGAGATGGTGAACCTCATGAACGCGCAGGCGAAGGCGCTCGGGCTCGCTGACACCGAGTTCCACACGGTTCACGGCCTGCCCCCGGCAAAGGGGGAGAAAGAGGACACGACCTCGTGCAGCGACCTCGCGGTTCTGGCCCGTGAGCTCCTGAAAAACCCCAGGGTCCTTGAGTGGACGTCCATACAGAGGGATACGTTCAGGAACGGCACGTTCGTCCTGACAAACACCAACAAGCTCCTCGGCAAGTTTGCCGGCACGGACGGTCTCAAGACCGGGTATTACTCCCAGACGGGCTTCAACATCGTGGCCACCGCCAAACGGGGAGACATAAGGTTCATCGCGGTCGTCATGGGAAGTCCCACGGGGAAGGTGCGGGACAGTCTCACCATGGAAAAGTTGCAAAAGGCCTTTTCCCAGTATAAAATGATGAACGTTGTGAAAAAAGGGGAAGTGATCGATCAGGATATCTTTCTCGTCGACGGTAAATACAGAAAAATGAAAGGAGTGACGGAGAAGAGTTTCCTTTACCCGATGGAAGTCGATAAAAAGGGTGCCATCATGCGGGAGGTCCTCCTGCCCGAGCGGATAAAAGGAGAGATAAAGGAAGGGCAGAGGCTTGGCGAGCTGGTGGTCAAACTGAACGGGCAGGTGATCGGCAAGGTTAACATCGTTTCCCCCGTTTATGTGCCCAAGGCGAATCTCTTCACGAGATTCATACGGAGACTCGGACTCAACATTTAAGGCCATGGATACGCAATTCAGCATGTTACGGAACAAGGAGATCATCGTCGGGATAACCGGCGGCATCGCGGCATACAAGACGGCCGAACTCATCAGGCTCCTCACGAGGCGCGGCGCCAATGTCCACGTTGTCATGACAAAGAACGCCATGCAGTTCGTGACGCCGCTGACCTTTCAGACCTTGTCGGGGAATCCCGTCATTCACGAGATGTTCGAGCTCTTCCGGGGCTCCAAGATAGGGCATATCGCCCTGTCCGACATAGCCGACCTTCTTGTGATAGCTCCCGCAACGGCGAATATCATAGGGAAGATAGCCAACGGGATAGCGGACGATTTTCTCACCACCATGGTCATGGCGACGACGGTGCCCGTTTTCTTCGTGCCTTCCATGAACACCAAGATGTGGTCGAGCAAGATGGTCCAGGCGAACCTCGTGAGGTTGAAGGAGGCCGGGTACGAGCTCATGGAACCGGCGAGCGGTGACCTTGCCTGCGGGACCGAAGGCAAGGGACGGCTTCCGGCGGTAGAGGAGATCGTTGAAAGGATAGAGGATATCTTCACCGAGAAGGACCTGCGATCCGAACGGATCCTGGTGACGGCGGGACCGACGACGGAGTACATCGATCCCGTGCGGTGCATCACCAACAGGTCGTCGGGAAAGATGGGCTACGCCATCGCGAAGATGGCCCGCAGGCGCGGGGCCGAAGTGGTCCTCGTCACCGGTGAGACATCCATCCCGGTGCCCCGCGCGGACATCACGGTGGAGCGCGTCGTGACGGCTTGCGAGATGAGGGATGCCGTCATGGAGCGCCACAGGGACTGCACGGTCGTCATCAAGGCCGCCGCCGTCGCGGACTTCAGGTGCAGGAACGAGAATTGCCAGAAGATCAAGAAGAAAGGCGACACGAGCCTCATGATGATCGAGCTCGAGAAGAACCCCGATATCATAGCCGAGGTGTGCAAGGTGAAAGGGGACAGGATAGTCGTGGGTTTCGCCGCGGAGACGGAGAATATTATCGAACACGCCATCGACAAGCTCAGGAGGAAGGACCTCGATCTCATCGTCGCCAACAATGTCGCCCAGCAGGGGATCGGGTTCGGTTCCGAAGAGAATGAGGTGACGATCATCGACCATTCCGGGGCTACCAAGCAGGTGCCGCGACTCAGCAAGGACGAGATCGCCCACATCATCCTCGATTCGGTAAAAAAGCTCATTAAGAAACGCCGCAGGTCCGCGGAGGGTCGCTCCTGAGAGAGACGCCTCTTTTGCGACGGACTCCTTCAGGCTGCCGGGTACCATCTATGATGACAAAACCTGCAAGACCATCGTCCGGGAAGAAGGGTAGAGCGAGCGGGCCGCGCTGGCTGCTGCCGCTCCTCGGTCTCATTGCCTTCTGTCTTCTTGGCCCCGGGGGCGCCTTCGGTCAGAGACAGTCCCAGGCCCAGCAGGACGACAGGGTGGCCGACGTTGTTGAAATGGCGAGCAAGGCGATCGTCAATATCAAGACCGAGGAACTCCTCAAGACCGAGCCGGAAGAGAAGAAGTCATCGCCATCCATCTTCAGAAAGTATTTTTCCGGTGAGGACGAAGTGGAAGAGCTCGTGGAGAACATCGGCTCCGGCGTGGTCCTCGATCCCAAGGGCATTGTCGTTACCAACGAGCATCTCATAGCCCGCGCGATAAACATCAGGGTCAAGTTCATGAACGGCAAGGAATACGAGGCCTACGTGCTCGGGAGCGATCCGGAATACGATATCGCCCTTCTGAAGATCGTGTCCGATAAGGCGGATTTCCCCCATCTCACGATCAGGGACAGGAGGGTCCGCGTCGGCGAGAGGGCGATAGTCATCGGAAACCCCTACGGCCTTTCCAGTTCCGTTTCCCTGGGGGTCGTGAGTGCTCTCGGCCGCAACCTGCGGATAGACAACAAGGTCTACGCCAATCTCATCCAGACGGATGCTGCGATCAATCCCGGGAACAGCGGGGGCGCTCTTCTTGGCGTTGACGGCGCCCCCATCGGCATCGTCACGGCGATCTACGGCGAGGGCAAGGGGATAGGGTTCGCCATCCCCATGGACGACGTGATGACCATCCTTTCGGAATTCACGGAAAGCAAGCTGACCCGGCCCATTCTCGGCCTTTTCATCGGAAGACAGAAAGAGGACAAGAAGAACTACCTTCTCGTCGAGCGCGTCATACCGGGGAGCCCCGCCGCGAAATACGGGTTCATGGTGGGAGACAGGATCACGGAGATCAACAAGAGGGTGATCCGGGAATCCCTGAAGATCCAGGTCGCCATCCGTTCCGTGAAATCGCGGGACAGCTTCCAGGTCCGGCTCACCCGCGGTGGCAGGAAATACACCGTCAACATCGACACGGCCGACGTGGAGGAATACGCGCCGCAACCTGTCGACGCGGTCCTTTGCGGTATGAGAGTCTCCGACATATCGGGGTATCCCAAACTGAAATACCGTCTCCGCGACAAGGACGGTGCGGTGGTGGTGAAGGTTTTTCCCGGAAGCATCGCAATGAGGTCGGGACTGCGAAAGGGCGATGTCATCGTCAAGATCAACAACAACCCGGTAAAGAACCGAAAGGATTTCGACACGTTCATGATAGAGGGGCTCAAGAGGAACTATATCCTCTACCAGGTGAAAAGGGACGACAGTCTCTTCTTCGCACCGGTGAAGCTCGATATTCTCCTATAGGGGGCTTAAATGGTGGAATTGGATGATATCAAGAAAAAGGTCCAGGACGAGGTCGGTACCTGCGAGGCTGCGGAGGAGCATCTTTTTCCCGAACTGAACTTTTCCACGTTCCTGCTGTCGCTCTCCACATCGGCAATGGTCTGTCTCGGAGAGCTGCCGGACCCGATCAGCAACGACAAGAACACGAACCTTCCCCTGGCAAAACAGACGATCACGATCATAGAGATCCTGAAAGAAAAAACGAAGGGCAACCTGAACCCCGACGAAGAGCGCCTCATCGACGGCATCCTCTACGACCTGCACATACGATACGTAAAGGCCGCCTGCTGAACAGGCGGCCTGGCTTGAATGGCTTGAGTCGCTTGAATGGCTTGAGGGTTAGAAGCTCGAATTCTTGTAGTGCTTTGCGGTGATAACCTCAGGGCGATTGCGATCTGAGGCCCCGCTTTCCGTCGTTCCGGCGATGGCCGGAATCTAACGGTGTTCAGGCCCCAGGCGCAAGACAGATTCTGACGTTCCTGCCTTTGACTCTCAAACGACTCAAGCCATTCAAGCGACTCAAGCCGTCTTTTACTCGTACACTCTCTTGAAAATGGTTTCGATGTGGCGGAAGTAGTGGTTGTTGGTGCAGGTCTCTTCGATCTCTTTCGCTGAGAGGTGTTTTGCCAGTTCAGCGTCCTTTTTCAATTCCGTGACGAAATCGAGGCCGCCCTCGTAGCAGCGCATGGCCACGCCCTGGGTGACCTTGTAGGCTTCCTGTCGCGTGAGGCCCTTCCTGATAAGGGCGATGAGTATCGCCTCCGAATGATAGAGGCCGCGGGTGATGTCGAGGTTCTTTTGCATCTTCTCGGGGTAGACGAGGAGGTTCTTGAAGACGTTCTTCACCCTTTCGAGCATGTAGTCGAGGGCGATGGTGGCGTCGGGGGCCATGACGCGCTCCGCCGACGAGTGACTGATGTCCCTCTCGTGCCACAGGGGGATATTCTCCATCGCCGTCACGGCAAAGCCATGCAGAAGCCGCGCCATGCCGCAGAGGTTCTCCGATGCGATGGGGTTCCTCTTGTGGGGCATTGCCGAAGATCCCGTCTGCCCCTTGCGGAAGAACTCCTCCGCTTCGCCCACCTCGGTCCGCTGAAGGTTGCGGACCTCCATGGACATCCGTTCAATGGTGGACCCCGTGAGCGCTATGGCAGTGAAGAACTCCGCGTAGTAGTCGCGGGGGATGATCTGCGATGATATGGGGCACACCTTGAGACCCAGCTTCTCGCAGACGTATTCCTCGACGGAGGGCGGGACGTGCGCGTAGGTGCCGACGGCGCCCGATATCTTTCCATGGCGGATACGTTCCTTCGCGGCCGTCATCCTTTCAAGGTTCCGTTTCATCTCGTCGTAGAAATGGGTTATCTTGAGGCCGAAAGTGACCGGCTCGGCGTGGATGCCATGGGTCCTGCCGATGGCGGGCATGTCCTTGCAGGCGTAGGCCTTCTCCTTGAGGACCTCCATGAGCGCGACGACGTCCTCGATGAGGATGTCCGCCGCTTCGTTGAGAAGGCAGGAGAAGGACGTGTCCAGTATGTCCGACGAGGTGACGCCCATGTGGATATACTTGGAGGAGGGTCCGACGTACTCAGCGACGTTCTCGATGAAGGCCACCACATCGTGGCGCGTCCGCTCTTCGATCTCGAGCACCCTGGCGACTTCGAAGTTCGCCTTCTCCCTGATGTTCTTCATGTCTTCTTCAGGGATGAGGCCGAGCTTCGTATACGCCTCGCAGATGAGGACCTCTATGTCGAGCCACTTCCGGTACTTGTTCTCATCCGTCCAGACCCGAGCCATCCGTTCCCGCGTATACCGTTCGATCATGCCCACTATATAACCCGACGGAAGGAATGATGTCAATTTGAAAACAAGGACATTATCTCTCGCCCGTTCGTCGCGTTCGCTCCTCTCTCAAGACCGCAGAGGACGCAAAGAGAGACGGAAAAGAGAGAAAAGACTGCCGCCGGATCTCGGAGCCTCCCAAAATCCGGCGGCCTTCTCGTCCCGCCGTCCCGGCGGGAGAGAGAAGAATATCCTTATTCTGAAGAGACTATTCTCCCCCCATCCCCCCTGTAGTCATATGTCTTATAGGTCCTGTACCCCATACTCCAACCCCCATACTACCTCACCCCACAACTCCTCTCCTCCCCCCATCAGCCCCACCTGAAAAGAAAACTCTTCTTTTGCCTCCCGTCGCAGGCGGGATGCAAAGACGGCCAGATCCAGGCGGGCGCCGGGATCTGGCCGAGTCTTCTCTCTGCGTGCTCTCTTCATGAGCTCTGCGCCCTCGAGCGAAGCGGGCGTGAGATGGTCTCTATTCTTTCGGGAAGAACATCTTCGCCAGGGCGCGGACCATGGGATGGGAGCGTTTTGAGCGTATGGGTTTCCATTCGTCGGTTATGCCGGGGAGGATGGGCGGGGTGATGTCGGTGACGATGCAGCTGTCGCCGAGCTCGCGGTCCTTCGAATCGTAATCACCCGCGGGCAGGACGCGGCAGCGCATGGTGCGGGCGTCTATTTCCGCGAGGCAGAGGGAATAGCGGTATGACTTGTACCCTTTTAGGGGCAGGGAACGGGCCTTTCGCTCCTCGAGATAGCGCGCCATGTCGTCCTTCTTCTTGAGGACGATGGACAGGAACACGCCGAAGCGAAGGGGCAGGGGACGGTAGCAGTCCGGCGACGCGTACAGGCCGTCGTCGTCGGCTTCGGTGTCGACGATCTGGTCCAGGTCGCAAAAAGCGCTGATGCTTTCGTCGTCAAAGAATGGTTTCCAGTTCCACATGATCCGTTAACTCTCCTTGTTCGCCCAGTCTGCCACGGTGACGGTCTGAAAGTGACCCACGTGGACGCAGCTCGTCACGTCGACAACGACGAGCGCCGTCGTCGAGGCGTTGAGAAACTCCTCCAGTTCAGGATGCTTTTTCAGGAAGATCCCCGCGTATTCCAGCCATGCCCTGCCACGGCGGACAGGCCTTGCCGTGCCGATGACCGTGATGGCCTGCGTCTGGACGAAGCCTTTCTTCTGATCGGAGCGGTTGTCGATCAAGAGTGCCACGTCTTTCGTGCCCGTGAGGTTCCTGAACTTCCGGGTGCCCTTCGGCGTCGCGAATATGATCTGCCGCAGGTCGGGCGTCAGGGCAAAGGAAATGAGGGACGTGTAGGGTTTCCCCCGATCATCCGTTGCCAGGACCGCGAAGGACTCCTTCCTGTCGAAGGTTTTGAGACGCCTTGCCACATCCGCGGCGCCTTTCCGTGTGGTGCTCGGTATGGGTATCTTTCCTGCCATATCCTGCTCCCTCCTCTTTTAACCCCGGGTGCCGGACCTGACCGCCTCTATGTAGCGTTTCACGCTGAATTTCGACGCGCACCCATTATAACTCATGTAGCGGATTTTTCCAAAGACATTCCGTTCGCCCCAGGGCCTGTCGTGCACCCCGCCGATGCTCCAGGCGATGCCCGTATACCCGTTCGGGTCGCGGCCGTCAAGTTCATACCGATCGTTGAGACAGACAGCAGCCGATATCGCCTCTTCAGGGGAGGCCGTCCATTCCAGTATCTTCTTCGCCCAGTACATCCTCAGGTAGCCGTGCATCTTTCCCGTCTTTGCCATCTGTGTCTGCGCCGCGTTCCAGAGTTCGTCATGGGTCTCAGCGTTCTCAAGTTCCCGCAGGGAATAGAGGTAGGGACGCCTGTCGGGCCTGTGGTCGTTGAGGGTCTTCTTCGCCCATTCAGGAAAGGCCTCGAAGCGGTCATAGTTGGGGGTATGGAGGCAGTAGTTGTCTGCAAGCTCCCTGCGGACGATGTGTTCCTCGAGAAACGCGTCCTTCGCCCCGATGGGGGCAGGGCAGTCCCTGACCTCGAGCGCCACCCGCTGGGCCGATATCTGTCCGAAATGAAGGTAGGGCGAGAGGTTCGACTGACAGTCTTTGACAGGATCGTTCCTGTCCGTCTCGTATCGGTCGAGTTTCTCCTCGGTGAATGACCGCAGCACGATGTGTGCCTCGTCCTCCCCCGGTGTGAGCCAATCGACCTCTTCCACGGAGCGGTCGGTCCGTAGGGTATCGAGCAGCGTCTTCGCATCAACGCCGTCGCCCTTGAGTTCTGAGGTCCAGGGGTGCCTTTGAAGGACGGGCATATCGTCCAGAAAGACTGGCAGGAGCCGCCGTATCTTTCTCCTTATGGTGTGGGCGCCATACTCGCGCTTGTCGGAGGCCGCGCGGCAGGGAACGATATTGTGGGCGTCGACCTCGTACACGGGGACCTTCGTCCTGCGGATGACCGCCTCCTTCCATTGCCGCTTCACGCGATGAGGATCGAAGTCCGCAACGAGGAATGAGATATCATGGCCTTTGATAAATGCAGGCAGGGTGTCTGCCGGCTCTCCGGGAAGGAGAAAGAAGGGGATGGAAAGCGCCCCGAGGGAGCGGGAGACCTTCTCCAGGCCGCGGAGCATGAAGCCGTATTGCCTCAGGGTCGCGCCGGGAAAGGAATCGGAAAGACAGAATACGACGACAAGGGGAAGGGTGTGCGCAATAGCCGTCTCCTGCGCGAAGAGGAGCGCCCAGTTGTCGGCGCTGCGTTGGTCGCGGCTCATCCAGTACGCCACGGGCCCCCGGCCCGGCCGCCCCTCCCTGATATATTCGACCCTCTGCGGTAACACGTTCATCTGCTCCTTCTGTTATTTTATAACAAAGGAGCGGTTCTTTGCTATAATGGGAAAACATACAGCACAGAAAGAGAGGAGGGTCCATGAAGCTCAGCGAGTATTTTGAGAACACTTTGGGAAGGGGCGTTCTCGCCACGGCGGACGCGAAGGGCATCGTTGACGCGGCGGTCTATTCCCGGCCCCATTTCGTCGACGAGGAAACGGCGGTGTGGATAATGACGGACCGGCTGACACACGCCAACCTCCAGTCGAACCCCCATGCCGCCTACATCTTAGCGGAGGCGAAGGAGAACGCCTTCGTGGGGAAGCGTCTCTATCTCACGAAGATCCGTGAAGAGTCGGATCCCGCGAAGATCGAGCAGTTCCGGTGGCGCAAGACGTATAGGATTCCGGACGAGCAGAAGGACGAAAAGAGATTCGTAGTCTACTTCCACATCGACAGGGTCCTGCCGCTCATCGGTGACAAAACTTAGGCCGTGAAGGATCACGACCACGACCATGCAAGGCCGAGCGCGAGGGCCTTCCTGACGAACCTCAAGGCCGATATGCCCCTGTGGCGAAAGGTGTGGCTTCTCCTGCGCAACAACACGAAGAAGATCGTCACGATGCGCGGGTGCTGCGGCCACCCCGGTGAACCCGGCTGTTGACAGACCGATGACACGTCCACCGGTCGGTGAACGAAGAGAGTGCCTGAAAAGAGATATGGCCGTCCGGCCACATGCACGCGACGACCACATCCCCAATAGAAAGGATTATGAGAGGAGTAGCGTTATAAAGAGATCAACCTCCTTTGAAGGTCGGTTCTCGTAATATTATCCGGTGTACCCGTGTTCACCTGTTGTCTCGCCGGGTCGCGTCCATCAGAATTTTCCCTTTCAATCATCATATAGTGTTATATACATATGGTAATAACGCTGTCAAGCTTTTTTTGAGAGTTCACATTGACAGGTCTTATCTAGCGTGTCCTGTGCGGTCTGTGACCGGTGATCCCTGTCCCGTGCCCTGAGACGTCTCCCCGAGGGTGTATTATCTCCATGGCCTCTCTGCCGGTCAGGTCAATGCCGAGAAAGAGACGGAAAAAGGCCTGCGTTTCCTTCACGATGTCCACGGGATACAGGTCGGGATGAAGAAGGTTCGTCAGCCACGTGAGACCGAGCAGGCGCATGAAGGACGGAGGGCGGTCGAACCAGTTGAAGGGTTGTCTCGGTATGAGATAGACCTTTCGCTCCTTCACGGCCCTTATCTGCCGCCACCTGGGGTCGGAGAAAATGCCCTTGAAAAAAAGAGGCTCGAAGACCAGGATGACCTCCGGGTCGTAGAGGAGCACCTGTTCCATGGAAACCTTCTCCATGCCGTAAACGTCCTTCGCCGGGCAGCGGTGAACGTTGCGCCCCCCCGCCAGTGCTATGAGCTCCGCGTGCATGGACCCGTGGCATTCGGTGCTGAGCCCGTCCTCCGCTTCAGCATAATAGACCGATACCCTCTGCCGCGGCGGTACGGCCTCAACGATCGCAGACATCTTCCCGATCGTCTTCCGGGCGTAGTCGCTCAGCTTTTTCCCGCGCTCCCGGCGGCCGAGGGCCTCACCAAGGAACGTGAAGGCGTCGGGATAATCGGAGAGCCTCTCCATTTTCACGCCCACCACCGGTATTGGCACGTCCCGTAACGTCCGGCTCTTCCTTTCTTCCATGGAGGAGTTGAGGCTCGTCGCGATGATGATCTCGGGATTCACCTTCAGGACCATCTCGATGTTGGGCACATTGCCCTGCCCGTACCATCCGCCGAGGACGGGCAATTGCTGTATGTCCCTGCGAAAGTAGTTCCTTTCCCATTCTCTGACCGGCGTGTTCAGGCCGGCGAGGACGCCGGGGTCCATGGCGTAGAGCATGTACGTGGCCGGCGGCGATGTGGCCCAGGCGTGCCGTATGCGGTCAGGAACGGCGATCCTCCTGCCGAATATGTCGGTAAGCTCTCTCGCCTGCAGGCCGCCTACCGGCGCGAGGACCGTCAGCGCGGCGACAATAAGCACGCACGCGGCCCCGAGAAGGAAATTGGGCGGTGCGCACGCGCGGCCGGTGCCTTTTAGGATGGACCGTCTTTCCGGCCTGAGGACGTGCACGTTCTCCAACACCGTTTCCAGCGCCTGCTCGTAACTGATCATTGCCTCACCTCCGCGAAGTTCCCGAACGAACGAACATGGGCTGGCGCCCTGTTCCCTCCTCGGCGCCGTTGTCCTTCAGCATCTCGGGCACACAGACGCGCAGCGATCCGTTCAATCTGACCACCTTGACCCTGGTGTTATAAAGCTGCAGCAGGGTTTCGCTGTTCACAACATCGTCGCAGCACCCGTCGGCGATGATCGCCCCCTTCCGGATCATAACGGCGCGGTGTGCTATCCAGAGGGCGTGCTCCGGTGAGTGGGTCGACTTTATGAAGGTGTATCCCTCCCCGGACAGGTCCGTGATGTGTTCGAGCAATTTGAGCTGATTGCCGTAGTCGAGGCCGCTCGCGGGCTCGTCCATGACAAAGACGCGGGCGCCCTGCGCCAGGGCCCGGGCAATGAGGGTGAGCTGTCTCTCGCCCCCGCTTATCTCCGTGTAGGGACGCCCGGCGAGATGCGCGATGGAGAGTCTATCCATAACGGTCCGCGCGATGTCGATGTCTTCCTGGGAGTACCGGAAGAAGAACGTCTTGTGGGGCATGCGGCCCATGAGGATCACATCGAAGACCCTGTAGGGAAAGGCGCTCCTGTGGAACTGGGGGACGTAGGCTATCTGCCTGGCCAATTCCTTCTGCGGAATGGACGAGATGTCCCGTCCCGCGAGGCGGACGGTACCCTGACCCGGCCTGATGAGGCCGATGATCGTCTTGAGGAGGGTGCTTTTCCCGCTCCCGTTGGGACCGAGGAGAGTGACCACCTCTCCCTCGCAGATCTCCACGCTGACGTCCTTCAGGACCGGTTTGTCCTTGTACGCGAAGGTGACGCGCCTGACCTCCATGAGAGCCATCAACTCCACCCCTTTCCGGCCCTCTTGAGGACCACGGCGAAGAAAGGTATGCCGACGAGGGAGGTGATGATCCCCAGGGGTATCTCCGTTGTGAAGAGAAGGCGCGAAACGTCATCAACGGCAACGAGGTAAAGCGCCCCGACGAGGGCGCTCACCGGGATGAGCACGCGGTTGTCCGGTCCTACGATCATCCTCGAGATGTGGGGTATGATGAGCCCGACCCAGCCGACCATCCCGGCAAGCACGACGGTGATGGCGCTCAGCATCGTGGCAATGACAATGAGAATGATCCGGATCCGTTCGACGGGAACGCCCATGGACCGCGCCTCCTCGTCACCCATGGAGAGGACGTTGAGGTACCCCGAAAGCGAGATGACGAGACCGACACCGGCAACGACGGGGATGGCCGTGTTCCTGATGACGCCCGCGTCAACAAGGGTGAGGCCGCCCATTAGCCAGTAGACTATCGCGGGAAGCTGGTTGTAAGGGTCGGCGAGGTACTTCACGATGGACAAAAGGGAAGTAAAAAGCGCACCGCTTATTACCCCGCCGAGGATCAGGAGGATGATCGAGTTGCCCTTGTAAAGGCGGGCAACGCCGACCGCCGCCGCTACGGCCAGAAAACCGAAGAGAAAACAGCTTGCCTGCACGAAGAACCAGCTCTTCGAGAGCACCATCCCGACGGCAGCGCCGAAGGACGCTCCCGCGAGCACGCCCAGGATGCCCGGTGAGACAAGAGGGTTGATGAACATCGCTTGGAAGGCGGCCCCCGATATGGACAGCGATGCTCCCACGAAGAGCGCCGCCATGATGCGGGGCAGGCGGATATTGAGGAGGATGTTCTCCAGCAGCTGCCTGTCGATGGATAGGTTCACACTGGCATTGAACGCCTTCCAAAGGAAGAACCCGCAGACATCATCGATACCCACCGGGTACTTGCCGAGCACCAGCGAGACAAGCACGGCAACAACGAGGGCACAGGCGAGTCCGGTGATGACGAATCCCGTTCTCATGGCAGGAAGGCCTCGCTCATCTCTTTCATTCCTTGTCCCACCACATCACCGCCCATCGCGTTGTCCTCCTGTAATCGAGGACCCACCTCCCGTTCTTCGGTACGAGGTGTCTCTGCAGATACTTCCTGAGGTCCTCCTTTTCGCCTTTCGTCAATTTCCCGAGGAAATGCTCGTAGTACGCAAGGGCCTCATCGTTGTCACGGAAGGATTCGGTCCGGATGTCCTTGATGATGAACAGGTTGGCATAGATACCGAGCTGATGGAGGAGGTTGTAGGTGTATATATAGTCCGGCCCGGGAGTGAGTCGCCTCCCGACAGCCTCATAGATCATCCGGTCATGAGGCCCGTCCCCGACAATGGTGGAAATGTAGACGCGTTCCCGGGCCGCACCGTTCAATTTCATGACGGCTTTCCGGAGGTCGTCGACGACGAGACAGCGCGACGCGATCACCACGTCGTGTTCATCGATGCCCCGGGAGCTCCAGTCGTCCTCCCAGCTTGCGTTGATGGTCCTGACGTTCTCGATGCCCTCCACCCGGCATTGCTCCTCGAGGACTTCGAGCATCCGGGGTGAGAAGTCGACGGCGGTTATCCTCCTGACGTACCGTGCCAGGGGGATGGTCAGCGCGCCTGTCCCGCAGGCCATGTCCAGCACGGTCCAACAGCGCCTGGGTTCCATTATCTTGAGGAAATCCTCGGAGTAGTTCGATTCCCAGGGCTTCTTGGAGAAGTTGCGGGCCTTCTCGTTCCAGAAGGTGACATCCCGTTTTTTCACGGAACTTTTCGCGCTCTCCTTCTTCCAGACATCATTCCAGTCAATTGCCGTATCTCTCATCGGACTATCCTGTCTTCACGTCTTCTTCCGCCAGTAGGTTTTGCCTTCCGCGCAGGGCTTGCAGAGGATCCTGCCGTTGTCGCGTACATCCCGCATGTCCATGATCCTCTCCCCGCAGGAGGAACACACGACTATCCTGAGGGGCTTGCCGGGCATATCCTCGGGCCACAGGTCCACGTCGACCTCCTCAAGTTCGAAGAGGTCCTCGGCGGGCATCATGGCGTATTTCTCCGTGTGGGGTTCCGCTTCGATCGTCTCCCGGTCGTATTCCTTGTTCGGGTCCATCGTCTTGTCCTTCGCTACGACGCGAACGGCTTTTCCCGTCGCGAGGTTAACAAAGGTCGCGGCCATCTTGCCGTAGTCCAGTATCTTCATCGTCCTCTTTCCGGGATGGCATCCCGTCACGGCCAGGATCGCGTCGGTCGCGCAACGGTCAGTCTCGACGAAGACGATGAGGTTCTTTCGGTCCTTTCCCATGGGGTCGTCGATGCCGATGGCCTTGAGCCCCAGTATGGACATTCGGGTACCCAGCGTGATCCCCGCGCAGAGATCGCCGTGGAAGAGCGAGGCCTTTTTGAGGCATTCCTGCAGGTCGAGATGGTTTGTGTTCATTCCTCCTCCTATTCGAGTTTGTAGACGATGGGTATCACAAGTTCTGCCTTTACGGGCGGCCTGGGAAAAGGCTGAGCCTCCCTGATGGTCTTCAGTGTGTTGTGGTCGAGGACATCGTACCCGGAGCTTCGGACGACGCGGGAATTTTCGACGGTTCCGTTCTCCCTGATGACGAAGGCGACGATGACCTTTCCCTTCCAGCCCATCTTTCGTGCCATCTGGGGATACGCAAGATGTTTCATGATGAGATCGCGGATGTACGCGAAATGCTCCTTTAAATACTGCAGCCTGGCGTTTGCCGGTCCCCTGCCGCTTCCCACACCCCGGCCGTAGCCGCTTCCCACACCCCCTCCGGCGCCGGGCCCGAAACCGTCCCCCCCGCCGGTTCCAGACCCGCCTTCACCTCCACCAGCCTGCCACGACTGGCCGCTGGATATGCCGGCCAGGTCTGCGGCTGTCTCCGGACGGCCAGGGACCTCCTCGTCTCTCGTCTGTGGTTTCTTTTCGAGGTCCTTTACGGGAGACTTCGTTGTCGATAACGATCGCGCCGCCTGTTTCCCTCGAGGCTCGCGACGGACGGGCGGCGCTTTCGGTCTTCCACCATCCTGCGAAAGCGTGGCCGGCCCCGATGGGCCGCCCGAGCCTCCCCCGGGGAGTTCGTCGGTGAGGTAGACGAGGACCGCCTCCCTGGATCTGCCCAGGTTATGGCCGAAAACTGCCACGGCACCGAAGAAGCACAGATGCAGGATCAGAGACACCAGGAACTCCCGTCGCATGTTGTGGAGAAGGTTAGTCTTCATGCCCGGCGCCACACCTCCTGACAGTTCCTGAGGATGAGGTCGGCCACAGGGGTATATGAGATCCCGCCGCAGCCATTTGACAGATTGACGCCGGTGAAATGTGCACCGACGACGATCCTCTCGATGGTGACGCGCCCAGGGTGTCTCCATGGAGTCTTTCGAGAAGATCGGTTCTGTTCTTGATGACCATTATTCCCCTTTAGAACCTGTACACCAGATTGCTATAGAAGCTTCTACCTGCTTCGGGATAACCCTCGGAAAGGGCGTAATCCCTGTCGAATATGTTCGATACGCCGCCTTCGATCTTCAGGCCTTTCAGGAACTCCCAGGCAGCCTTGAAGTTGGCGACTGCGAAAGCCCTCGCGACCTGGACGCCGTCGGAGGAACTGTATCGCTGGGAGTTGTATTCCACGTCCGCGATAAGCGAAACGCTCGTCAGAGGCATGTACTTCGCGTACGCGGCGAGTTTGTGCTTCGGGATGTCGGTTATCCGCGTCGAGTCCGTCCTGTTGTCGGACCAGATATAGGTGTAGTTGAAACCGCCATCCAGGTTCGTGATGATGGTGCCGGAAACATCGAGTTCGGCGCCGTATCGCCTCACATCGCCTATATTCTGGTTCTGGTTCAACGTGGACCCGGCCTTGGATGGATCGGGAACCTTCACCTGCATTACCATGTCCGTTATGTCGGAATAGAAGACGGCGGTCTTCAGGCCGATTTTCTTGAAGAACGTGTCCTGATATCCCAGTTCGTAGTTGATCGATTTCTCGGGTCTCAGGTTCGGGTTGGGCAGGGCCGTTCCCTGTTTGTAGGAGTATTTGTCCTTCATCGTTGGAAGCCTGGTCTTTTTCGCCACGGTCGCGTGTATCCTGGCCGTCTTCGTGAGGTCATAGAAAAACCCTATCTGCGGGTTGAAGGAGGACTGGCTGTCCCTCGCGAAATTGGAAAATGTCTTCGTTGTGGAATTGTAATCTTCGGCTTCGATCGTTCTTATGTTGTCATAGCTGGCGCCGAAGATGGTGTAGAGCCTGTCGGTGATCTGAAGCGTGTCCTCGAGCCCGGCGGACCATATCTCATCCTTGAAATGCTGGTAGGGGTTCGGCTGGTTGTGCTCCTTGTGTTTGTCCTCTTTGTAGTGGAAGGCGGCCTTTATGTTGTTCCTGGGGATGAGGGTCGTCCCGACCTCGATGGAGCCACCGCCGGTGTTGTCGCTGAAATCGCTCATCCAGGCGTATTTCTTCTTCATTGTCGAATAGCTGTCATCGTCGTAACTGTAAAGGGAATTCTGGTACTGATCGTAATAGAGCCTGATCTTGAAATAGGAACTCTGCCCGATAGGAGTCTTTGACGTGAAGTAGACACTTTCCTTGTCCCAGTAAGGCCACTGCCAGTACCGGACCGTAACGGACGGGTCGACGCCCGCGTACGGAGGATTGCCTTTCACGCCATGCTGGTTTATGTAGCTCAAGGCATATTCATGTCCCTCGAAGGGCGTGAACCCGAACTTCAGGTTGTATTTCCTGTCCCTGTAGTAGGAGTTCTCGCGGTGCCCTCCGTTTTCTGTCGGTGTTTCCCTGAAATTGTCGGACATCCTCATGTAATCGCTGCTCACATAAGATCCTCCGCCCTGGAAATACCATTTCTTCTGGTTTGTCCCGAGATTGATATAGCTCGTGAAAGTATCTCCCGTGGCGTACCCGGTGCTTATGTTCCCTTCGAAGGTCTTCTGCGGCCTTCTTGATATCATGTTGATCGCCCCTCCTTCGGTGTTCGGGCCGTAAAGCACGGACGTGAACCCCTTCGAGACGGTGATCTGGGACATGTCGTACGTCAGGAAGCGCCCGAGGTCGGGATATCCGTCATAGGGGACGTAGATGGGGATGCCGTCGAGGTAGATCGGGACGCGCCTCATGTCGAATCCGCGGACGTACACCATCTGTTCGTTTCGGCTGTTCTTCGTCAAGGTGACGCCGGGGAGAAGGTTGACGGCCTGCGCGACGTTGTTCTTGTTGAAGTCGCGCATATCCTCCTCATAGATCTTCTCGACCGTGACATTCTTGCTGACCTCGGACCGGTCCTTCACCTCGATCTCTCCGAGCGTGAATGCATCGTCCCTGACTTTTTGATCTTGGGCTCCCACGGGGGGAGTGAATACCATGGCCAGTGCCGTGATGATAACCGGAAAGAGAATGGATCGGGGGATAGAAACCATGTGGACGGACCTCCTTATATCTGTTTGAATATAACGCACGTTATATATCACCGGATATAAAGACAAGTCAAGACCAAATTTTCACAGCAGTTCGATATTCTGTCCATCCTGTGTTTGTTTTGTTCCATGTCTTGAAAATCAAAGGAGAGTTAATACAAGAGCCGCTGTTGTCTATTGTGAACACTGGGGCTAAATGCAGGGATATGGCGGAGGTGATTTTGTAACTTGACAGGATTACAGGTGTTATCTATAATTGCCTTGTTACGCGAGCAAGGGGGCATTTATATGAAAGTGGGTTACAAGGTATGGATAGATAACAACGGGAAGGCCTTCGGCGAGGGCCCCTACCAGGTGCTCAAGCGGATCGAGGAGACGGGATCCCTCCACAAGGCGGCCATGGACCTGAACATGTCCTACCGCAAGGCATGGCTGATGCTTCAGGCGATAGAGGCGAGGCTGGGTTTCGCGCTCCTCGAAAGGAAGGTGGGGGGTGTCTCCGGCGGCGGCTCCAACATAACCCCTGAAGGGAAGAAATTCTTGAAGAACTACGAAGGCTTCCGCGAGGACGTGAGACAAACCCTGGAAAAAACCTTCAAAAAACACTTCAAAACACAAGTCTGAACCATACAGAGGCGGCTTGAATAGCTTGAGTCGCTTGAATTGCTTGAAAGTGAGAGACCATAGAGCGCGGTCAGATCCCGAAGCCTTACAGGATCGCTCTATCCCGGGCCTTTAACCCTCAAGCGATTCAAGCGACTCAAGCTATTCAAGCCGCCGTTATCTCTTCCTGACATCCCTGTATTCCGATGCGCTCAGGTCGCCATCACTGTTGCGGTCGTATTTCTTGAAATCCTGCATGGTGAGGGAAGGCAGGACGCTGCCCAGTTCAACAGGGGAGATCTTGCCGTCCTTGTTGTTGTCCACGTCGTTGAAGGAAAGCGTGTTCACCTTGTACTTGACGCGAACGGGAGCGGCGTGGCTGTTGGAAGATTTTTTCGCCGCCGTCTTGTTGGATCGTTTACCCTTCCGGGATGAGGCCAGCTCGTCGGGGGCGGTCTGGTCGGCAAGGTCCTGGTGGAAGTTCTCTCCCTTGACGATGCCGATGCCATTCTTTATATATCCCACGGTGATAACGTCCCCGATCTGTATCTCTCCCGTGTGCTTGTAGCCCCGCACGACGGGATTCGCAAGGTCGA
Organism: Deltaproteobacteria bacterium UBA1386; assembly: GCA_002305765.1. Lineage (GTDB taxonomy): Bacteria > Desulfobacterota > Syntrophorhabdia > Syntrophorhabdales > Syntrophorhabdaceae > Delta-02. The sequence continues at coordinate 2,042 of DBQU01000076.1, read as the reverse complement.
ATGTCAGGTTCTTGCCCGCGCTCTTCACGGATATGGTCTTCCCGACATAATCGACGGCGGTGACGGTACCCGTGAAGGCCGTACGCGAGCCCGTTCTGACCTTGAGCTGCGAAGCGTTCGCGCCGGTGCCGACGGAAGTCCCCCGGCCATCGATCGTTTCGTCTCGAACGGTCTGTGCCGCCGATCTTGGCGTAGGCCCCAGCTTTGCTTCTTCGTCGGGGGCGGTGACGCGCCGATTCGGCTCGACGGCCGCCTCCTGTTGCTTCGGCTTCTTCGTCAGGTCGGGAAGTTCCGTCGTGGGGTATTCCTTGTTGCCGTAATCCGGAGAGACAAGGGCGTCCAGAGAGCAGCCCAGAATGGTGCCGGAAAGCAAGAGGGCGAAGACTGTAAACAGAAACATTCTCTTCATAAAATATGTCATGTTTTAACGACCTTTCCCGGGCATGTCAAGTTATTTCAGGAAGCCCGGAATATGTGCTTGATTTTTCGGCGTGGCCACCTTTAAACTTAGGGACTTAAGATGCTTTGGCCATGCTGATCGAAAAGCTCATATGCAACGTTGCCCGGAAAAAGAACGCGGACTATCTGCGCTTCACGCCGGGCGAATCTTACGAGGTCCCGCGGCCCTCCAATGCCATCCCGAGGCTCCTGTATCTTCACGTGCCTTTCTGCGAGGAGCTCTGCCCTTACTGTTCCTTCAACCGCGTCGTCTTCAGGGAGGACATCGCGCGGGCCTATTTCAAGGCGCTGCGTAAAGAGATCGGGATGTATCGCGACCTTGGGTACGATTTCAACGCAGTCTATGTCGGAGGCGGCACCCCGACGGTCCTCATCGACGAACTGTCGGAGACCCTGGCCCTGGCGAGAAGCATGTTCCGCATTCGCGAGGTTTCCGTCGAGACGAACCCCAACCACCTCACCGAGCCGAACCTGGCCCAGCTCAAGGATGTTGGCGTCAACCGCCTTTCCGTCGGTGTCCAGACCTTCGATGATGGTCTCCTGAAGGCCGTTGAGCGCTATCACAAGTACGGCAGCGGGGAAGAGATCACTCAAAGGCTCAAGGAAACGATGGGTCGCTTCGACACCCTCAATGTGGACATGATCTTCAACTTCCCCACCCAGACCATGGAGATGCTGGAGCACGATCTCGACGTTCTCATGGACATCGCGGTGGACCAGGTGACGTTCTATCCCCTCATGGTTTCGACCTCAACGGAGAAGCTCATGGGCAGGAAGCTCGGCCGCGTCGACTACGATCGCGGCCAGGACCTCTACAGGAAGATCACGGAAATGCTCCACGACGACTACCGTCCCAGCACGGCCTGGTGCTTTTCCCGGGGTGACGTGATGATCGACGAGTACGTCGTCAATTACGATGAGTATGCCGGCCTCGGGAGCGGCTCCATCGGGTACCTGGGCGGCAGCGTCTACTCGAACACCTTCGACATCCCCGAGTACGTCGACCGCCTCGAACGCGGGGAGTTCCCCGTCGCCGCCCGAAAGGACTGCGGCACGAGAGAGCGCCTGCTCTACGATTTCCTCATGAAGCTCTTCGGCATCACCCTCGACCTCGACGAACTCACCAGGAAGCACGGCGTCAACGCCTATCGCTACCTTCTCCCCGAAATAACCTTCTTCCGCCTCACAGGCGCCCTCATCAAAACCGGCCCCACCCTCACCCTCACCCCGAAAGGCCAGTACTACTGGGTCATAATGATGCGGGAATTCTTCATAGCAGTGAACAACTTCCGCGACTACTGCAGAGCGCTCATAAAGACGGCTTGAAGCTAAAAAGACGGCTTGAATAGTTTGAGTAGCTTGAATAGCTTGAGGGTTTTCAAGAAACATCCTTGAAAGATGGCTTTGTCTTTAACTTTCAAGCCCCTCAAACTATTCAAGCGGTTTTCTTCTCAAGCCGTCTTTTATGCTTTGTACTTTACCCCCTGGTACTTGGTTGTATTTAGATACTTCATGAAATTGTTGATCATCACGGTCAGTTTTCTGAGCGATTCAAGCTACTCAACAGCCTGTTGATAAACCCC
>DBQU01000116.1 GCA_002305765.1 Deltaproteobacteria bacterium UBA1386 | reverse complement strand
AACACAGTTGCTGGAACCTGGAACCGTTTCTGTCCCTCTTTCTTCGCCGCAAACACCGTTTCATCCGCTGCGAACACGAGAAGGTTCTTCGTCGTGTCCTTGAGGCGTCTCGCCAGGGTGATGATCAGCTTCTTCGCGATCGACGGGTAGGCGTCCACGATCTCATCTATGTTCTTGGGTATGTGGAGCACGTAGCTGTTCGCCCTGGCCACGACCGTGCATGTCCTGGGCTCGTCCAGCACATCGCTCATCTCGCCGAATATCACACCCGGCTCCGTGATCTTCGCGACTTCCACTCCATCCTTCAGTACCGCCAGCGCACCCTCCTGGAGCACGTAGAAGCCCTTTCCGCGCTCCCCTTCCCTGACAACCGTCTCTCCCGCCTTGAAATGAACAACTATCTCCATACCACCTCTTTTCTCAACAGTTCCAACGGTCTTCTAACGATTCAGGCCATTTTCCCGTCTTTCGCCTCTAACATTGAAGCGGTTCAAACCATTCAAGCGGTTCAAGCCAATCTCTATATCTTGAACTCCTGCACCGCCTTCTCCAGGCTCACCGAAAGGGTGCTCAGTTCGAGGGCCGCCTGCGTCACCTGTTCGGCGGAGTTCGACGATTCCCTGGTGACGGACGCCACCTGCTCGATGTCCTTCGCGATCTCATCGGTGGTGCTATTCATCTCCTCTATCGCCGCGGCAATCTGCTGCACCAGGGACTGGAGGTTGGAGGCGCTGTTCACGATCTCCACCAGCGCTGCTCCTGCCTCTCCGGAAAGATCCACGCCTGTCTGCACGCTCTCGGACGCTTCATCCATCGACTTTACGGCCCGGTCCACGCCCGTCTTGATGGAACCGATCATGCTGCCTATCTCCTGGGTCGATTTGCTGGTCCTTTCGGCGAGCTTCTTGACCTCATCGGCCACGACGGCAAAGCCTCTGCCCGCCTCTCCGGCCCTGGCAGCCTCGATGGCCGCGTTGAGGGCAAGGAGGTTCGTCTGATCGGCTATCTCGTTGATCACGTTCACGATCTCCCCGATCTTCTCTGATTGGTTGCCCAGATCCTTCACCAACTCCGAGGCCTTGTGGACCGTCTTCGAGATCTCCTTCACCTCGTCCACCGACCTGTTTACGATGTTGTTGCCGTTCTCGGCGGTGCCCACCATGTCCTTCGCCGATTCCGATATGTTGTTGGCGTTTCTTGCGATATCGAGAGAGGCCTGGGACATCTCCTCCGAGGCGGTGGATACCTGGATGGTCCTTTCCACCTGCGTTGTTCCGCCCTTCGCAAGCTCTTCGGCGTTCACGCTCAACTGGTGGCTCGCGGAGGCCACGCTGGTCGCGGACGACTTGACCTCGGCGATCAGCGCCTTCCATTTGTCGACCATCACCCTGAATGCCCGCATCTCGTCCCCGAGCTCGTCCTTCCTGTCAGTTTCCACATCGACGGCGAGGTTGCCGTCCGCAAGGGTCTGCGCCACCGAGATATTCTTCTGGATCGGCGCGGTAATGCTCCGGGTGATCAGGACACTGATGAGAACGCAGACTACGATGGAGATAATGCCGAAGGTCGCCAGCAGGATCTTGACCCTGTTGTTGCTGTCTATGATCTCCCTGTACTTCGCCTGGACACCCTTATCCTGGTGATCGATGAGTTCCGTGAGGATCTCTATGAATCTTGACACCGCGGGATCGACACTGGCGCTGTAGAGCGCTGCCGCTTCGGCGAAATTGCCCGCCTCTATCTCGCCCGCGAGCTTTATGTTGCTCTCTCTCGCTTCTTTCACCGTGGTTTTGAACTTGTTGAGGATAGCCTTGCCCTTCGCGTCCGTTTCCAGTTTTTCGAGCTTCTCCAGTGCCGCTATGTAAAGCTTGCGCTTTTCCCCGATCGTCTTTAACGGGGATTTATCCTTCGTGTATACGGCCTTGCCCGTCTCCTTGTTGATGAACTGAAGGTTCGTCAGAATGGCGTTGGCCATCATGGCCTTCTGGAAGTTCACGTTGGTGATCTCATTGGCCCTGGCATCCGTGTCTCGCATGTTCATGTAACTGATCACGCACAGGATGACGATGATGATGATGAATATGGTGTAGCCGCCTGCCAGCCGTTTTCCTATCCTGATGTTCTGCAATCCCATTGCTCCTCCCCTTTGCTGTGTCGAGTCGATTGCAACTTCTCGACGATGAGCGCCTCCACTCATGGTCTTTAAACGTTGTCGTCATATCGGTAATCAAACTTAAGACTGCGGAAAGGATGCGGAAGGAAAAGACGGTTGCGTGTTCCGGGTTGCGGGTTTCGAGTTCAGAGATAACATTCCGGTTCTTTTCTTTCCCGGCACAGTTCCTGTATTTTTTTCAGGAGAGGGAAGAACGCGGGCTCCGTGAAGCGCCGCGCGCCGACGGGACATACCTTCACGCAGGCACAGCACAGTATGCATTCCTCTTTGTCCGTTCTCGTCACGTCGACGCGGTCGATGGCGTCCTGCGGGCAGGCTTCGATACACTTGTTGCATCTGGTGCAGAGCGACGCATCCGTTTCGGGTGTGACAGAGGAACTCTGCCGCATACGTCTCAATCGATGCAGGCCTTCCGGTTCGATGTACGGCCTGTCGCACGGAACCCGGACAGGATTCACCGCTTCCAGGGACCTGATGGCCGTCAGTTTCTTCATGACTGCCGTGCCAAACTCCCGGGCGGCCGTCAGGTCTTCCGCGTCAGGCCGTCCGGGCGCCATGGGGAGAGCTTCGGTCGAGTACGAGTGTTCCCCGATGAAGGCACCCGCGGCTATGGGAACGAACCCCCGTGCCACGGCGATATCGAACAGTTCGATCAGGGCATCGTCATAGGCCCTGTTGCCGTAAACGGCCACGAGGACCGCGGGGGTCTTGTCGGCGGTCAACCTGGTGAAGCAATCCACCGCCGGCTCGGGGAGCCTCCCGTAATAGACGGGCGCGGCGAGTATCACGACGTCATCGCGAAAGGTTCCCGGGACTTGCCCGCGCCATGATCTCTTCGTGCAGTCGAAAACAGCTTCTCCGTCACCCGCGATCCCCGCCGCTACGCTCTCGGCGATCCTTCTCGTCGTGCCCGTGGGAGAAAAATAAACACGGGTTACTGTTTTTACGTCCATGTACCCATCCTTTGACTGCCGACCTGTTCTAATGCTCCACGAAGATAAGCTCGCTCGTGTCAAAACCCAGGCTTCTGGCCTTTTCCACGAGCACGGCCTTTGCATTCTCCTCCATCTCCGGCTTCCGCGCGAGTATCCACAAGTATTTCCTGCTGGGCCCGCATACCAGCGCATGGGAATAGTTGCTGTCCAGCTCAAGGATGTTATATCCACCGTAAAAGGGGCCGAAAAAAGACACCTTCAGCCTGCCCACGTTGGGACCCTCCACAAAATACGCCTTCCCCGTAGCCGTCTTCCACTCCTTCTTCCGCCGATCGAACCCCATGTTGATAACGTTGACACCGCCGTCTTCCCTCAGGGTATATTCCGCCCGGACCTTCGAAAGGCCCCGTTCGAAAGGATGGTCGAGTCTCGCTATCTCGTACCAGGTCCCCAGGTACCTGTTCACGTCGAACCCCTTTACGGCCTCGACCCCGTCAGGAATCCCCGCGCATCCGGTGAGCAGCAGGGTCACCAGGCAAAAGGTGACTGCCCCAAGAACGAGTGTCGACATCCTTCGCGGCACGGAAACTGTCATTCCTTCCATATTACACCCCCGCCAACTGCAATGTAAATAGGGGCTCCCGGTCTCTGCCAGGCCTTGCGATCGCGAGGAGGGTGTTGATTTTTCTTCTCTCAATGGTAGAATCTCAGCGTACGGGAATGATGCCGGGCGTCATCCATCGAGAGATCAGCAGGATACCCGCGGCAAGCCGGGGTGTGGAGTGCGATGACGAAGAAGATCCTGGGTACGAAATTTGCAATCCAAAAACGCGGCGGCGCCACGGGTCCTGCCGCCGACACCGGGGCTGCGGAAAAGATGAAAAAGACCGACAAGCTTGAACAGAAGATCCGCGAGCTCGAGGAACGCAACAACGACCTCCTCGCGATGATCGAGAACTCCTACGACGCCATGGCCATCGCCGACGGCGAGAGCCGGCTCCTCCTCCTCAATCCGGCATTCGAGAGGGTCATGGGCATCAAGAACGCCGACATCATCGGCCGCAAGATCGAAGAGCTCGTCAGGGAAGGCATCTCGGACACCGGGGCAACGCTCAAAGTCCTGGAGACGGGCAAAGCCCAGACGGTGCTCATCAATACCATCGCCGGGAGACAGGTGCTCTCCACGGGCATACCCGTCTTCGACAAGCACGGCAGGATCTCCAAGGTGTACTGCAACCTGCGGGACATCACCGAGCTGAACCACCTCAAGGAAAAATACAAGCAGTCGCAGAAACTCGTGTCGAAATACCTCCTTGAGCTCCACGAGGCGAGACGAATGCAGAAGGCCCCTTCGGCCTTCGTGGCCCACAGCGAACGGATGAAGCAGGTTATCGAGACCGCCTACCGGATAGCCCGGATCGACACGACGGTGCTGATCCTCGGTGAGTCGGGCGTGGGCAAAGACCTCGTCGCACGCCTCATCCATGAGGCCTCTCCCCGGATGGAAACGGGCACCTTCGTGAAGATCAACTGCGGCGCCATACCCCCCGATCTCCTGGAGTCGGAGCTCTTCGGCCACGAAGCCGGCGCTTTCACGGGTGCCAGGAGAGAGGGGAAAGCGGGATACTTCGAGATAGCCGATAAAGGTACGATCTTCCTCGACGAGATCGGAGACCTTCCCCTGCGCCTGCAGGTGAAGCTCCTTTCCGTCATCCAGGACCAGGAAGTGGCACGCGTGGGAGGCACAAAACCCAAGAAGGTGGACGCGAGGATAATAGCGGCTACGAACAGGGACGTGGAAAAGATGGTGAAGACCGGCAACTTCAGGGAAGATCTCTATTACCGGCTCAACGTCGTTCCCTTCCACATACCGGCCCTCAGAGAGCGGCGGGAAGAGATACCCTTCCTGATCAAACACTATCTCAACGAGTTCAACAGCAGATACAACCTGAAGGTGAAACTGACCCAGGAGGTCGTCGAACGGTTGATCGCTTACAGGTGGCCCGGCAACGTCCGCGAGCTCGCCAACCTCGTGGAGCAGCTCGTCGTGCTCGCCAACGAAGATCTTGTGACGGTCGAGCACCTTCCGAAAAGGTTCAGCGCCCCGGAGCGCGGCGACCTTGCTGAAATGCGGGAATTGAGGCCCCTTGACGAGTCGGTGAGGGAATTTGAGATCAAGCTCATCAGGACGGCCCTCGATCAGTCAAAGTCCAACGAAGAGGCGGCCCATAAGCTCGGGATCAGCCTCTCCACTCTGGCAAGACGTCTCAGACAGTTCAAACCTGACAGTCATTCCTGACACGTCCTCACAAGCCCAAGATCATTGAGCGAAACGGACCCTGTCCCCTGGATTGCCATGTCAAAAATGACATGTCCCCAGGGGTCCGCGCGTTTGCGGGACATCTCCAAATCCCTATGAGACCGAAATAACGAGGTTTTCAGTGCTGGCACCCGACTTGCAATTTGTCATTTCGTAAACCAACACTTCAAGGGGGTACGGAATGAAAAGATTCGTTTTTTCCGTTTTTGTTCTCATGGTCTTTGTTGCCCTGGTCGCTGCCGGTCCCGCATGGTCGAAAGAACCCATCAAGATCGGCGGAATCTTTTCCCTGACGGGATACCTGTCCTGGCTCGGGGAATACAAGAAGAAAGCCGCGGAGCTCAAGGTCGAGATGATCAACCAGGCAGGCGGGGTGAACGGCCAGCAGCTGGTCCTCATATCCTATGACGATAATTCCTCTCCCGAGCAGGCATCGAAAGTGGCCCAGAGGCTCATATCCAAGGACCAGGTGGTAGCCATGGCGGGGACGGCCTCCGTTCCGCTCTCAGGCGCCGTGGCATCCATGGCGAACAGGTACAAGATACCTACCATTATCAACTCCGGCTACGCCGTGGACACGAGCAAGGATCCCTATCTCTTCAACACATCCCACAAGACCGACTTCGCCGTCATCACGGCCTACAAGGTGTTCCAGAAGAAAGGCATCAAGAAGCTGGCGCTGCTCATGCCCATAGGTCCTCTCGGCGAGATCGGTGGAACAGCCGCCCGGAAATACGCGGCCGAGTATGGGGTCACCATCGTGGGTGAGGAGAAGTTCGACGTAAAGGCCGCCGATGTAACCGCGCAGCTGGCAAAGATACGCAACATGAACCCGCAGGCCATATTCGCCTTCGTCACCGGCGAACCGGCGGCCCTCATAGGCAGGAACATGGACCAGCTCAGCTTCAAGGTCCCCCTCCTCGTCTCTCATGGAAACGCGAACCCGGGGTTCCTGAAGCTCGTCTCCAACGTGCGCACACAGATGCTCGTTCCGTCGGGAAAGGTCATGAAGCCCGAGGCGCTGCCCGATAGCGACCCCACCAAAAAGGTCATCGTTGAGTTCAACAAGAAACATATCGCGAAGTATAAGGAACCGGCAAACTACTTCTCCGCCGAACTGGCCGACGCCATCGACCTCATCGCCGAGGGGCTGCGCACCTCCGGTACTACCGATCCCGTCAAGCTTCGCGACGCCATCGAAAACATCAAGGGCTTTGTCGGGATGCAGGGCATCTACACCTTTACCCCCAAAGACCATCACGGCACCAGGCCGGACGACATGATCCTTCTTACCGTCAAGGCCGGGAAATGGGAAGTGCCTAAGTAAATGAAAGAGGAAACCGGCAGGGACCGGTAAGGAGAACCACGTGAGCGACATATCCCACCTCGTCCAGTTCCTCTTCAGCGGTATAACCGTGGGCAGTGTCTACGCGCTGATCGCGGTGAGCCTGGTCATCGTCTACAAGGTGTCCCAGCTCATCTGCTTCGCGCAGGGAGAGTTCTTCGTCTTCGGGGCGCTTACCATGACCACCCTCGTTTCGAAGGGGGTCCCGGTCCCTCTCGCCTTCTTCCTCTCGATCATCATAGCAATGGCCCTGGGAGCACTCATCCAGCAGGTCCTGATCCGGCCGATGAAGAACACCTCGGTCGGCGCGCTCATCGTCATGACCATTGCCATCTCCCTTGCGCTGAGGGGTCTCGCGCTGCTCATATGGGGGAGGGAATCACATGTCCTCCCCCCTTTTTCCCGGGGAGAACCCATCCAGGTACTCGGCGCCGCCCTGCAGCTGCAGATACTCTGGATCGTCGGAATAACGACGGTCGTTCTTTTTCTCATATGGTTCTTCTTCGAGAAGACCCCCGCGGGCATAGCAATGCGCGCCTGCGCGGAGAACCCCTACGGCGCGAGCCTCATGGGAATCAACACCCAGAAGACCACCCTCGTCGCCTGGGCCTGGGGTTCCGGCATCGGCGCCCTGGCGGGAATGGCCGTAGCCCCCATGCTGTTCACCCAGTACACCAGCGGGATCATGCCCATGGTCAAGGGCTTCATTGCCATGTCCATAGGGGGCCTCGGGAGCATCGTCGGGTCCGTCATAGCGGGATTGCTCCTCGGCCTTGTGGAGTCATACACGATAGGCCTCATATCGTCAAAGTTCTCCGACACCATCGTCTTCGCCCTGCTCATGGCGGTGCTGGTGTTCAGACCCAACGGCCTCTTCAGCAGGTCCTAGGAAGGTATGATGAACGCGTTGAAACGTTACTGGTGGCTGATACTGCTGGCTGCGATAGCCGTCTATCCCGTCATTGGAAAACCGTCGCCTTACAGGAGCGGACTCCTCATCTTCGCGGGGATCTATATCATCCTCGCCGTCGGCCTGGACCTGCTCATGGGCTACACGGGGCAGATATCGGTGGGCCACGCGGCCTTCTTCGCCGTGGGCGCCTACACCTCGGGGATCCTTACCGCGAAATACGGTTTCTCGCCCGCGGCCGCGATGGGCGTCGGCGTCGTCTTCAGCGCGACGCTCGCGTTCCTCACGGGCCGCCCGGTGCTCGCACTGAAGGAATACTATCTCGCGATGGCCACCCTTGCCTTCAACGAGATCGTGGTCACCCTCATCATCGGTTTTGAAGGGTTGACGGGTGGCGCGTCGGGCCTTCGCGACATACCTCCCTTCACCATCTTCGGCTTCTCGCTCCTCAACCATCTTCATTATTACTACTTTGTCTGGACCGTCGTGGTCCTCGTCATCGCGAGCAGCATCGCCGTGGTCCGGTCCCCCTTCGGGCGGGCGCTCATCGCCATCCATTCCGATGAGCAGGCCGCGCGCTCCTTCGGTGTGGACTGCGCGAAGTACAAGACCCGCGCCTACATGCTCGCCGCCGTCTACGCATCGATAGCCGGGTCCCTCTTCGCCCACTACATGGGCTTCATCGCCCCCGACGACTTCGGCATACTGACCTCGATAAATCTCCTTGTCATGCTCTTTCTCGGAGGCATCGGGACGATATTCGGCCCCGCCCTGGGGGCCCTCTTCCTCAAGCTGCTGCCCGAGATCACCTATCAATTCCAGGATTACGAGCTCCTCATCAACGGGATCATCCTTATCGTGGTGCTCGTGTTCTTCCCCAGGGGCCTCTTTGGAATATTCACGGCCCTCAGGAACAAGATCGTTCCACGGATGGGCAAATGATGGAAAAGAACGGACACATACTGACTATCAGCGGCGTGACCAAGACCTTCGACGGGGTCAGGGCCCTCGACGACGTGAGCTTCAGCGTCAGATCGGGCGACATCAAGGCGCTCATCGGCCCCAACGGAGCCGGCAAGACAACCCTCCTCAATGCCGTCAGCGGGCTCAACCCCCCGACAAAGGGCTCCGTCCTTTTTGAAGGCCGTGATGTCGTCGGGTTAAGGACCGACCAGATCGCTTCGCTGGGGATGTCCCGCACGTTCCAACTCATCCGGCTCTTCACGATCAACAACGCCACCGTTCTCGACAACGTCCTTCTGGGGGCCCACATGCACTTGAGGCCGACGCTCCTCGAGACGGTCTTCCTGAGAGGAAGGATAAAAAGGCAGGAAAGGGAGGCCACAGCTAAGGCCATGGACCTCCTGAAACTCGTCGGCATCGAAAAAGAGGCCCACGCGCTCCCCGGGGAGTTGTCCTTCGGCAGCCAGCGTCTCCTGGAACTTGCCCGGGCGCTGATGACTGGCCCCAGGATGCTCCTTCTCGATGAGCCCGCGTCGGGGCTCAACGACGCCGAGGTGGAGGAGTTCACGCGGCTCCTCATGACCATCAAGCAACAGGGTATCACCATCCTCATAGTAGAACACAACATGAAACTGGTCATGAATATCGCCGACGACATCATCGTCCTCGATTTCGGAAGGAAACTGGCGGAAGGGCCGCCCTCGGCCATCTGTGCTAACCCCGACGTCATTGAGGCGTATCTGGGCGCGCAGAGCAAAGAGTGCGGGGTGACGCAATGATCCTCAAGGCCGAGAGACTATCAGCCGGATATGCCCGTATACAGGTCCTCAAGGCAATAGACCTGGAGGTGAAGAAGGGTGAGATCGTCTGTCTCGTGGGGGCCAACGGGGCTGGGAAATCGACCCTTCTCAAGGTCCTGTCCGGCGTGATACCACCCACGGCGGGCGCGTTCACCTTCGACGGGCGGGACGTGACCGGACGCAAGCCCAACCAGCTCGTGAGGATGGGGCTCAGCCATGTCCCCGAGGGACGCCAGATCTTCGGCTCCCTTACGGTCAAACAGAACCTTTTCCTCGGTGCCTACGTCAACCCCGCAAAGAAAGAGCGCCTCGACGACCTTCTCGAATCCGTCTTCGGCCTCTTCCCAAAGCTCAAGGAACGCCTCGCCCAGAAGGCGGGAACGATGAGCGGCGGAGAGCAGCAGATGCTTGCCATTGGCAGGGGGCTCATGTCCCAGCCGAAGCTCCTGCTGCTCGACGAACCTTCCCTGGGGCTGGCTCCGCTCGTCGTGGAGGCCATACTGAGCACCATCGGAGAGCTTCGCAGCCGGGGCATCTCCATCCTCCTCGTCGAACAGAATGTGAACGCCGCCCTTCACATATCGGACCGCGCCTACGTGCTAGAGACGGGCAGGATCGTGCTGCAGGGAGAAGCAAAGGATCTTTTGGAGAACGAGGAAGTAAAGAGATGTTATCTGGGCATGTAAGACACAGCAAATTTCACGGGAGGTAATCAACTCATGCTTATAGGCGATCTACCCACTCAATGCGCGCGCCGGTATCCCGACAAGACGGCTCTGGTCTCCGAAGAAAACAGGCTCACGTACCGGGAATTCAACAGACGGGTGAACTGCCTCGCAGATTCACTCATAAAACTGGGGCTTGCCGCGGGCGACAAGGTCGCCGTGCTCAGCCGCAACAACGTCGAGATGTTCGAGATATGCTTCGCCGCGGCGAAGACGGGCATGGTCTGGGTCCCCGTCAACTTCCGGCTCGTCCCCTCGGAATTGAAGTTCGTCCTCAACGATGCGGAGATAGGCATCCTCTTCGTGGGCGACACCTTCAAGGACCAGGTCGAAGCCATCAGAAACGAGATCACCGTTCCCCACATCGTTGACATCGGAGCACCCTACGAGGAGATGATACGGTCGGGCTCGCCCGCGGAACCGGCGGGCAGCGTCAAACCCGACGATCTTTTCGCCATCTTCTATACGAGCGGCACCACGGGCGGGCCCAAGGGCGTCATGCTCAGCCACGAGAACTTCCTGTCGGCCGTGGTGAACCACACCATCGCCTACAAGCTCGGGCCATCCGATGTGAGCCTTCACGTCCAACCGTGCTATCACACCATGGAGGCATCGATGGTGCTGTGCCACTTCTACGTGGGCGGAACGAACGTGATGGTGACCAATTTCAACGGTCATGAATTCTGGAAGCTCGTGGAAAAGGAGAAGATCACCAACATCACCCTCGTCTACACGGGCCTCGTCGACATTCTCGACGCCTACAAGGAAGGCGGCTACACGCTCGGCACACTGAAGAGCTATTCCGTCGGCGGACAAACAACCCCCGTACCCATCCTCAAGCGGGCAGTGGAGGTGCTCGGACCCGACATCATATTCGTGGTGTACGGCCTCACCGAGGCATCTCCCCTTGTCGCCTACCTCCCCAAGGAGGATTATTCCCTGGAGGACGAGGGCTTAAAGCGCCTCGGCTCGGTGGGCAAGGAACTCTTCAGCTGCCACGTGAGGATCGTCGACAAGGACGACAACGACGTGAAACCCGGCGAGGTGGGTGAGATCATCGCCCGCGGTCCCAACGTGATGAAGGGCTACTGGAAAAGGCCCGAGGAAACTGAGGAGACCTTAAGGGGCGGCTGGCTCCATACGGGCGACATGGGCATGTTCGACGAAGACGGATACATATATGTCATAGACCGCAAGAAGGACCTCATCATCAGCGGCGGCGAGAACATCTCCCCCCACGAGATCGAGGACGCTCTCCATCTCCATCCCGCGGTGCACGAGTGCGCGGCCATCGGGATACCCGACGAACGCTGGGGCGAGCAGGTCAAGGCCGTCGTCGTCCTCGCGAAGGACACCCATGTAACAGAAAAGGAGCTCATCGAATTCTGCGCGAAGCACCTGGCCCGCTACAAACTGCCGAAGACCGTGGATTTCGTCGACGCCCTTCCCAAGGACCCAGTCGGCAAGATACAGAAGAAGGTCCTTCGGGAACAATACGCGAAATAAAGGAGGCGTTATGGCCATTCCCAGTCTCGATCTCATGGATCAGGAGCAAAAGAACGCCCTTCTCGAACTTGTACTGTGGCACTACAAGGTGATCGACGGGTTCTGGTTCCTTCACGTGTCCGACGCGTTCGGCCAGTCTTCCGCCGAAAGCGTCGTCGAAAAGGTGTGGGAGGACGCAGCGCGCCTCGCCTCCCGGGAAATAGTGAAACGTTTTGACATAAAGGAGAAGGGGCTCGCCGGTTTCGCCCGCGCTATCGCCTTTTTCCCCATGGCAGCGCTCGTGGGATACGATATATCCCCGGAAGACGGCGCCGTTACGATCAGCGTCCCCCACTGCAGCGCCCAGGAGGCCCGCCTGAAACACGGCCTCGGGGAATTCAAATGCAAAGACATGCACCGCAGGCTCTTCGAGGCCTTCGCGAAGGAGATCGATCCCGCGATAAGGACAGAGTGTCTCTTCGCTCCCCCCGACCCACACCCCGCGGACATGTTCTGCAAGTGGCGCTTCACCATCTAGACCCCCTGATTGAAGCCCGGCCCCCTTCCTGCCCCTCCGGAACGGGACCGGGCCCTCATCATCAGCACCCCGATCTCTTTCCCATCACCTCTCACCCATCACCCATGACCTGTTTCATTCTTTTTTTGTATTCCCGGAAGTTTTGTGATAGGTTCCTGCATCACTGAAAGCGCAAGGAAGGCTCATCCCTCCAGCAGCTCACTAAAGGATACCCGTTGCAGAACAGACTCTGGTCGAAACAGTTCACGGCCGTGATATCGGCGACATTGCTCCTGGCGTGGGCGTTCTACGCGCTCATGCCCACTCTGCCCATCTACCTGATGAAACACCTGAAGATGGGCCAGGGGAACATCGGGATGATAATGGCCGCCTTTTCCATCACCGCCATCATTGCCCGCCCCCTTGCGGGATTCATTCTCGACAACCATCCCCGGTTCCGTGTCCTCATCATCTCCCTCATCGTTTCGACGGCCGCGTACGGCTTCTATCCATTGGTGACGGGGGTTGCGGCCATGCTCATTCTCCGTCTTGTCCACGGCGCCATATGGGGGACCTGTTCCTCTGCGAACGCCACCGTCGTCGCCGATATCGTGCCTCCAGTACGTCTCGGTGAAGGCATAGGCATCTTTGCCCTGTGCATTCCCGTGGGCATGACCATCGGCCCTATGTTCGGCAACGAGGTGCTCAGTGGCTATGGCCCAAATGCCATGTTCCTTTCACTTCTGGCCGTCTCCCTCCTGGCCGTCATCATCGCCCTGTTCGCGCGGACGCCCCCCAGGGCGATCACCAGAACGAGATTCTCCATACGGAACCTATTCCACAGGAAGGCCCTTCCCCTTTCCCTGACCATGTTCTTCATCATGATCGCTTACGGGGCAATAATTGTCTTCGTCGGGATCTACGCCGGACAGAGGGGTTTCAGGAACGTCACCGCCTTTTTCCTGTGCTTCTCCGCGTCCATCTTCTTTTCCAGGCTCTTCCTTGGCAGACTCTTCGACAGGGGGTATTTTCATCATCTCGTCGTTGCCGGCCTCACATTGACCGCGGCCGGGCTGCCGTGGCTCGGCCTGGCTGCAACCCCGCTCCAGTTCCTGGGCGCCGGCATGGTGAGCGGCTTCGGTTTCGGGATACTGATGCCGACGTGCCAGGCAGCGGTCAACGATCTCGCGGACGTCGATGAAAGGGGCGCGGCAAATTCCACGTATCTCGTTTCTTACGATCTTGGAGCGGGAGTCGGTGTCCTTCTTATCGGCTTTCTTGCGGAGAGGATCCCTCTTGGCAGGATCTACGCGTGCTGCTTCTTCCCGATCCTCCTGTCGGCGGGCATATTCACGTTCGCGGCCCTTCCCCATTATCTCCGCAACAGATCCGGCAACCGCGGCGCCGGCTGATCAACCGTCGGCGGCACATCAACCCTTTCCACCGTGCCTCGCGATCTCCTTCATGGCCTCGAGCGTCAGGTCTATGTCGCTGCCGGTATTGAAAGGCCCGACACTGAAACGCACACTGCCGCCCGGAGACGTGTCCAGACTCTCATGAACGAGAGGGGCACAATGAACTCCCGTTCTGACCGCGATGTTGAAGTCAGCGTCCAGGATGGCCCCCACATCGTGCGGGTCCATGCCCCGGACGTTTGCCGTCAGCAACGCGACGTGGTCGGAAAGGTCTTCGGCGCAATAAAGGTCTATTCCCGTGATCAGAGACAACCCGTCGCGGAGTTTCGTGACGAGTTCCATCTCCCGGGCGTGCACCGCCTCGATACCCGCCTCCCCAAGATAATCAAGGCTCCCGGAAAGGCCGATGATGCCGAGCAGGTTGAGGGTGCCCGCCTCCAGGCGGTAGGGAAAGTCGCGGGTGTGGACGGGGCTCGCCGAATCGATCCCCGTCCCGCCAAAGCGGGAAGGTTCTATGTCCTCCGTCTGCCCGGCGAGGACAATGCCGCCGATCCCCGTCGGAGCCAGCATGGACTTGTGTCCCGTGAAGGCAAGGGCCGCGACCTGCCACCCGTCCACATCGATGGGAACCGCGCCGGCGCTCTGGGCGGCATCGACGAGGAGCGGCACACCGTGCTCGGCGCAACGCCGCCCTATTTCCCGGATCGGCTGGACGGTGCCCAGAACGTTGGACGCGTGGGTCACGACAACGAGCTTCGTGTCGGGCCGGATGGCCGCTATGATGTCCGCGGGATCGACAAAGCCTTTTCCATCGAAGGGGACAAGATCGTATTCGATGATCCTCTTCTGACGCAGGTGGTAAAGGGGCCGAAGGACGGAGTTGTGCTCGAGCCTCGTGGACACGACATGGTCACCGGGGTGAAGCATGCCCTGAATGGCTATGTTCAGCGCGTCCGTTGCGTTACCCGTGAAGATGACCCGGTCGGGAGCGGAAGAGCCGAAGAAGCGGGCGGCCTTGCGCCGCGTTTCCCTGACGAACTCCTCGGCCTCAGCGGCAAGGTCGTAGCCTCCCCGGCCCGGGGAGACACCGATCCGACGATAGGTCTCCATCGCCTTCTCGAGGACCGAGACGGGCTTGGGAAATGTTGTGGCGGCATTGTCGAGATAGACCGGTCCTGCGGGCATATCGTTCACGTGCATGACCTCGGGTTCGGCAACCCGGCGATCCGCCGCGCTCCCTTGCGGATACCGCCGGGGAAAAGCGCCTCGAGGTCCATGAGACTCATCCCGAGACCCGCCTTGAGGTCGCGGTTCATCGGCGCCCTGCCATGATAGGCATAATACTCCCGCAGGAAACGGATGACCCTCCACTGGTCGTCATCGAGCCCTTCCATGCCTGTTTCCGATGCGAGCATACGTCCCACCTCCTCCGTCCAATCCTCCGGCCGCCACAGAAAGCCCTCATCATCGAAAACGACCTCCTTTCCCGCAATGACCCTCACCCTCTGTTGAAGATCCCATGTTCTTTCTTCAGGTTCAGACAAACCATCCATCAAGGCATGCTCACTTTCAGAATCTCGTAAACCATAAGGGAGATCGTCATCCAGCCGGGGTTTTCGCCCATATACCGTCCTCGTTGACTCGATCAGGGATCCAGCGCCTTTTCTACCCCAACGCCTCTCCTGGATGTCGCTTCCGCGAGTGAAGACACCGGCCTTCGCCGGAATGACGGCAACGAAGAACGCTCCAACGGCTCCACCCGCTCGGAGCACTCTGTTGTCTTTGTCTCCACCCTCAAGCGATTCAAGCCACTCAAGCGATTCAAGCCGTCTTTTCGTCCAACGCCGTCCTTATTTTTTCCGGTGTCGCCGGCAGGTCGTAGATCCTCACACCACAGGCGTCGCAGATGGCGTTGATGACGGCGGGGGCCGTGCACACCATGGTCATTTCGCCGATCCCCACCGCCCCCAGGGGGCCCTTCGCCCGAGGGGTCTCCCTGATTATCACGTCCATGTCGAAGGCCGTCTTCATCGTGGGGAACTTGAAGGTGAACCAGTCCTTCGTCTCGCCATGGATGTACTGCTCCCTCAGGGCAAAGCCGACACCCTGGTCCATCCCCCCGTGGAGCTGGCCCTCGAGGTTCTGGGGATTGATGACAGTGCCGGGGTCGACGGCGGTGGTCATCCTGAGAACGCGGACCTCGCCCGTATCGGTGTCGACCTCCACCTCGGCCATCTGGATGGCGTGGACACGGGATTCGAAAGACAGCCCCTGGCCCGTTTCGGGGTCCATGTTGGCGTCCTTGCCGGCAGCCATCTTGGAACCCAGGTAGTGGGTCGGCTTGCCCGCCTTCTTCATGCCTTCATAGGTATCGACGCCTGCCTCCTCCATGGCCTTCTTCAGCTGCTCGATGGCCAGCACCAGCGAGCCGCCGGCCATGTAGGTCATCCTGCTCGCCGCCGCGGGGCCCATCCCCGTGGTCCTGTCGGTGTCGCGGGTGACGAGGCGGATCCTGTCCATGGGTATGCCCGTGAGGTGCGAGGCTATCTGGGTGAGCATGGAATCGTTGCCTTCTCCCGGGTCCGCGACGGCCGCGAAGACCGTGAGGCCATCATCGGGGTCGAGCTCCACCACCACCCTTGCTATGTCCGCGGGGGTCCCGATGCCGAAGGCGTGGCTGGCTATGCCCACCCCGCGCCTTACGGGACCCGGCCTCAGGGAGGCCGCTTCCCTCTTCGCCCTCTCGTAGGCCGGCCTGATGGCGTCACAGAGCTCCGGAAAGGGCCACTCGTCGTACACCATTCCCGTGGAGCAGCTTTGCCCGGGCAGAAGGGAATTGATCCGCCGGAACTCGAGGGCATCCATGCCCATCTTCGCGGCGAGCATGTCCATGGCGGACTCGAGGGCGAAGGTGACCTGGGGAGGCCCGGCTCCACGCGCTGCCCCGCCCGCGGGATTGTTGGTATAGACAAGACGCGCCATGGCGTTGACGTTGGGGATGCTGTACGAGCCCGAGAGCATCCACAGCGCACGTTTCACGACGGAAATGCCGATTATCTGGTACGCCCCGTTGTCCACGGTGAGATCGATCGTGAAGGCCGTCAGCTTCCCATCCTTCCCGCAGCCGAGCCTCACCTTCATCGCGAAGGCATGGCGCTTGCTGCTCATGAGCATCGATTCCGCGAGGCTGGGGATGTAGCGCACGGGGCGGCGGAAACGCAGGGCGGCGGCGCCCGAGATGGCCTCCGAGGTCATCGCGATCTTCTGCCCGAAATTGCCCCCCGAGAAGGCCTCCTCGTAGCGCACGTTCTCGTACCCGAGGCTCTCCTGCAGGTCCGCCATGTGGAGGTGGATGTTGATGCTCCTCCCTATGACCACGAGCTGGGCATCATCGCCATCGCCTTCCATGTAGGCCACCGTCGCCTCGGGCTCGAGGGGGGCCTGATGATTGATCTGTGTCGAGAAATCCGCCTCCACCAGGGCGGCGGCCTCGCGAAGCGCCTTTTCGGCATCACCCTTTATCTGGGGCTGTGTGAAGCAAAGGTTCGGCGATTCGGCGTGGACCCTGACGGCATCCTCTTTCATCGCCTCCACCGGTGACGTGACAACGGGCAGGGGATCATACTCGACCCTCACGGCCGCCGCGGCGTCGAGCGCCTCCTTCTTCGTTCGTGCCGCCACGACCGCTATGGCGTCTCCCAGGCAGTAGACCTTGTCTTCCGCCAGGATGGGCTGGTCGGCGGAGGTGATCTTGATCCTGTTCGTCCCCTTGATGTCCGCGGCGGTCATGACCCCTGCCACTCCCGGCATCTTCGCGGCCTCCGAGGTGTCCACCGACAGGATCCTGGCATGGCGCTGTGTGCTCCTCGCCACCGCCAGTTCGAGGGCATTCTCCACCTTGATGTCCGCCGAGAACTCCGCGAGCCCGCAGGCCTTTGGCATGGCGGAAGGACGGGGGTGGGAGACTCCGATCATGGGGCCCCTCGGATCGGGCCTCATCGCGTCGGGCGTCGTCTCGCCCCGGATGAACCTGCCGGCGAGTTTGACGGCCTCGATGATCTTCACGTACCCCGTGCAGCGGCAGAGATTGCGCTGAAGGGCCTTCTTTATCTCTTCATCCCCGGGGTCGGGATTCCTGTCCAGCAGGGCCTTCGTCGCCATGATCATACCGGGCGTGCAGAAACCGCACTGTATCGCCCCCGAAAGGACATAGGCCTCCTGGATGAGGTGCGGATTCTCGGGGGTGCCGAGACCCTCCACAGTCATTACCTCCGCGCCGTCGAGGTTGACCGCCTTCGTGAGGCATGACGGGACCGCCTTCCCGTTCACAATGACCGTGCAGGCACCGCACTGTCCCTTGCGGTCACAGGACTGCTTCGCCCCCGTGAGCCTCAGGTCTTCCCTCAGTATATCCAGAAGCACTCGATCGGGCTCGACGACGAACTGCCTCCAAACCCCATTTATCCTCAACCGCACCCTTTCCATAAGCCCTTCCCTTTCTCACTTCCCCGGGTTCTTTTTGTTATAACCCTCAAGCGACTCAAGCTATTCAAGCATTCAAGCTATTCCTTCGGGGGTTTCGTCGTCGCCGGCACTCCCCATTTCGCTATGATCCTGTCGTATGTCCCGTCGGCCATTATGGCCTCGAGTCCTTTATTGAACCTTGCCAGGAAATCGCCGTTCTTACCCTTCGCGACGGCGACGCCGATGGGGATCTCGAGAAAACCTTTTTCCGGCAATGAGAATTTGCCAGGAAAGGAGCCTCTCGCAAGGACAGCGCCGACCTGTGTATTGAGGGCGGCGGCGTCCGCCTTTCGATCGAGGACCGCCTGAAGGGTCGACTTATAGTCCTTGACATCGGTGAACACCCTCACCTCGGGGAAATTCTTCTTGATGTAGCCCGCCAGAGGGCCCTTCAGCGGGGTTGCCACGGTCCTGCCATCGAGTCCCTTGAGAGAATTGCAGGGCGGAGCGGGCGACTTCACGAAAAGGGCCCCTCCCGTCATGAGATAGGGATCGCTGAAGTCAAAACTCTTCTTTCGTTCGGCGTTGATCGCGAAGAAGGAGAGGCCGTCCGCCTCCCCCTTCAGCACCATTTCCTGCTCTTTCTCCTGGGGCTGCGCCGCGAAGACGACCTTGAACCCGACCCTCGCCAGCGCCTCCGTAAGGATGTCCACGGTCAACCCCTTGGACGTGCCGTTCTCGACAACGGCAAAGGGCTCGAAGGACTCGATATGGGTCAGCCTGAAAGTATCCCTGCCCGCCTCACCGCTCGTCTGGGACCATGCAGCGCCGAAGCTGAAGACAAGGAAAATTGCCAGAGTTGTTGCCGCCAGAATACCCTTCCTCATGAAGCTCCCCCTTTTCGATCTTATTGTGTTCCTTTCGACCGCACTTCGATCAGGTGTCGACGATGCAAAGGGACCGGCGATCCTCCACGCGATGAAGGCTCTCGGACCGGAACGCTCCGTCCCATTGTCACTCTTGTCGATAACCTTATTGTATCCCATCGTGGGGGAGTTGTTAACAATTTGTTCGTTTCGCTGCCCCATGCGGCTTGAAAAGGAGGGGAGGAGATGCTAGAATCGACGCGAGCCCCAGAAACTGGCCCTTTCTATCCGAGATGATGGAGATCAGACCCGTGCGAGCCCTCCGTTGCTTTATCACCCCTCTCCTGGCCATCATTCTTATAACGGCAGTGTTCCTCTCCGCGGCCTCCGTCTGCCGGTCGGACGACGATGTCGCTGTGCTCGCGAGGCAGATAGACGATCTCAAAAAGGATGGCAGGGTCCGGGAGGCTATCCCTCTCGCGGCGAGGCTTGTTTCCATCAGGGAGTCGACGCACGGCCCGGACCATCCCGCCACCGCCGTGGCGCTGATGGGCCTCGGCAACCTCTACCGGATGGCAGGGCTTTTCACGGACGCGGAGCCGCTCCTCAAGCGCGCTCTCAGCATACAGGAAAGGGCCCCCCGCGGCCCGGACCGGCCGGCCGTCGCCCAGAACCTCATGCTCCTCGCCATCGTCTACACCAGCACCGGGCGATACGCCGAGGCAGAGCCCCTCCTCAAGCGCGCTCTCGACATCCGCCAAAGGACACAGATGCAGCGCCCCGGGGCCATTGCCTTCAACCAGGTGCTTCTCGCCGATGTCTACCACCACGTTGGCCGTGAGGCCGAGGCGGAGTCCCTGTTAGAGGATGCGCTTAACGGCTGGGACAAGGACCAGGACCTTCCTCCCGAGGCGATCGCCTTCTCCCTCACCCTGATAGCAAAGATCTACCGCACGAGCGGCCGTTACGCCGAGGCGGAACCACTTATCCAACGCTCCCTCGCGATATGTGAGAAGGGGCTTGGCCCGGACCATCCCACCGTCGCCTTCGCCCTCAACAACCTCGCCATGATCTATCGACGCACCGGCCGGAATGCCGATGTGGAATCCCTGTACAAGCGCTCCCTCGCGATATTCCGGAAGAGCTTCGGGGACAACCATCCTGCCGTCAGCGCATCGCTCAACAATCTTGCCTTCTACTACGGGACGACGGGCGGACATCAGCAGGCCCATTCCTGTTTCACCAGCTCCCTTGGCATACAGGATTCGCTCCGGGAATCCGTCTTCACACTTCTCACGGAAAAGCAAAAACTCTCCTATATGAAAACCCAGGAGATGACGATCCATGGATACGTGAGCCACACCTTGAGTTTTCCCCGCAGCAGCGCCGCAACCGTAGTCGATGCCTTCAATGCCTGGCTTAGGTGGAAGGGCTCCGTCATAGAGGCCCAGGGGCGTTACCTCGACGCCCTGGGCGCGTCCGACGATCCCAAGGTGCGGGAGACGTTCAAGGAACTGACGGCGCTGAAGCGGGATATCGCAAGGCTCCAGCTTGCCGGGACGGGAAAGACGGCGCCCGGGGATTACGCGAGGAAGATGTCCGAGCTGGTGAAAAAGAAGGAATCTGTCGAACCTGAGCTCATGGCCGCGAGCAGGGAGTTCATGCTGCAAAAGAAGGCGCAGACGGCGGATGTCGGGACCCTTTCATCAGCCCTTTCCCGGGACTCTGCCTATCTCGACTACGCAAGGATCACCCTCTTCGATTTCAGGAAGAGAACATGGACGGAACCCCATTACCTGCTCTTCCTCCTCACCCCGGGGGAGACCGTGGAGGTACAGCTCATCGACACGGGGGCGAGCGAAAACGTGGACAGGCACATAAACGCGTACCTCGGGGAGATGGCACGTGCCGGAAGGGAAGGCGTGCTGCCGAGCGAAAAGAAGCTTAAAGCCGAGGCATCGGTCCTCTATGACATTCTCGTCAAGCCCGTCGAACCTTCCCTGAAAGGGAGAAAGCGCCTTCTCGTTAGTCCCGACGGCAATCTCAACCTCATCCCCTTTGAGGCCCTTGTGGAGCCGGCAGGCACCTATCTCATCGAAGATTTCCTGGTCAGTTACGTTGGAGCGGGCAGAGACATGCTCAAATTCGCGAAGGCAAAGCTTGCAGGCGGTGAATCGCTCATAATAGCAGACCCCGACTACGATCTGGGACAGAAGGAGGTCGAGAAGGCGCGGTCATCGGCCGGTCTCAGGTCGGCGGGCACGAAAGGCCATGTCTCGAGGGACGCGGCAGGCATGCGTTTCGACCGTCTTCCCGACACCAGGGAAGAGGCCGACACCATTGAAAAGATCCTGCATGACAGGTTCGGGCAGAAGGTGTTCAACGAACAGGACAAGAGGGCGCTGGAGCTTGTCCTGTTCCGCGTGTCCTCCCCAAAGGTCCTTCACCTGGCCACGCACGGGTACTTCCTCGCCGAAGAGGAGACAAAGCAGTCCGAGAAGGCGGCAGAGCTCCCGTTGACGGGCGACCCGCTGCAGGACACTCCAATTACCATAGAGAACCCGATGCTGCGCTCGGGTATAGTCCTTGCCGGGGCCAACGCGTCTCTCAAGGAGGGAAAGGACGAGGGCATGGTCACGGCCGAGAAGGTCCTCGGGCTCAACCTCGGGGGCACCGACCTCGTCGTCCTGTCCGCCTGCCAGACAGGCGTCGGCGACATCCAGAGCGGCGAAGGCGTCTTCGGGTTGAAAAGGGCCTTCATCCTTTCCGGGGCAAAGACCCTCGTCATGAGTCTCTGGAGTGTTCCCTCAAAAGAAACGGTGGACCTGATGACCGCCTTCTACGCCCTCCTTTCCGAGGGGAAGACCCCGTCAGAAGCGCTCAGCCAGGCAAAGCTCACCCTCATGAAGCAAAAGCCCCACCCCTTCTTCTGGGCAGCCTTCGTCCTGACAGGCTCACCCTAGGAACCCGTTCAAATTGCTTGAATCGCTTGAGAGTGAGAGACGAAAGAGTACGGCCAGATCCGGAAGGCTTCCTAGGCCTGGCCGTGTCTGTCTCTTTATCTTCGGTTTTTAACCTTCAAGCTATTCAAGCGATTCAAGCCGCTTCTAAAAGGCTCCATTGACAGAGCACTGCTTTGCCTATTCAGGAAGGCTGTCGGTTAGAAAGGTCTCTCGATATCGGCCTTCTCTGTTATGACGACAAAACAGTCTGTTTAACCACTCAAGCGATTCAAGCGACTCAAGCCATTCAAGCCGCTTCTAAAAAGGCTCTTGCCTTCATGAAATACTAAAAGTTATACTCAAATTTATCAGCAGCGATCGGCAAGTCACTTATGTCTGGTGGCAGGCCTTAACAGATTCGACGAACAGGCGATATATCGGAAGATGGTGAGATCGTGCCTGGCTTAAGCTCAAGGACTGATGCAAAGGTCTCGATGAACGTTTCGGTTCCATCGCCGTCAACAAACATCGGCCATGTACCGATCCATGAAAAACGGGGTGTTCTCATGATGTCCACAGGATCCATCACGCTTTGCCGTTCAACCCGGACGTTCCGGGCGATGTGCCTCCTGGCCGTGGCCCTTCTCTTCCTGACTTTGGCCGGGGGCTGCTCGAAAAAGCAGAAACCCCAGGACCGGCAGCCGGAGGTCACCGTAGTGAAGGTCGCACCGGCCGACACGCCCGTCACCTTTGAGTTCGTGGCGCAGACGCAAAGCTCTCATGAGGTCGAGATCCGCGCCAGGGTGAACGGCTTCCTGGAGAAGAGGATGTACACGGAAGGCTCGATCGTGAAGAAGGGCACCGTTCTTTTCGTGATGGACAAGAAGCCGTTTCAGACACAGGTCAACGCGGCGGCGGCGGCGCTCGCCAGGCAGAAGGCCTCGCTGGAGGTCGCCCGTATGAACCTCGACCGCGTCAAGCCTCTGGCTGAGCAGAACGCCCTGTCGCAAAAGGACCTCGACGATGCCAAAGGCACCTTCGAATCCACCTCGGCCGCCGTGGAGCAGGCAAAGGCGCAGCTCGAAATGGAACAGCTGAACCTCTCCTACTGCACGATAACGGCCCCCGTGACGGGCATAACGGCGGCGGCCATGATCCAGGACGGGGCCTACGTGAGCCAGATGAACAGCCAGCTCACGACCGTATCGGTCCTCTCACCCATGTGGGTGAACTTCAGCATTTCAGAGAATGACATGAAGCGCTTCGCCGACCGGGTGGCGAGCGGACAGATCATTCCCCCGAAGGATGACAATTACGACGTCGAGATAGTCCTCGTGGACGGCTCCGTCTTTTCCGAAACGGGCCGTATCACCTTTGCCGCCCCGTCCTTCAACGCGAAGACGGGGACCTTTCTCATCCGTTCCAGCTTCAAGAACGCCAAACAGACCCTCCGTCCCAACCAGTACGTGCGGGCCCGCATGAAGGGCGCCGTCCGCCGCAATGCCATCCTCGTGCCGCAGCGGGCCGTACAGCAGGGGGCGAAGGGCCATTTCGTGTGGGTGGTAGGCAAGGAAGGGAAAGCCGAATTCAGGCCCGTCACCGTGGGAGACTGGTACGGCGATGACGTGTTCGTCGATGCCGGGCTACACGGAGGCGATCAGGTCGTCGTCGACGGCGTCCTTTCCGTCCGTCAGGGTGAGTCTGTGAAGATCAAGCCCGCCGCGGCACCGGAACCAAAGGCCGGCACTCCGGCCGTCAAGGTCGAGCCCGGCCAGGCACCGGCGCAGCCGGCGGCCGCGCCTTCAAAGCCGGCTGCAGCTCCCGCCGTGCCTCCCGCAGCCGCCAAGCCCGCCGCACCGGCACCCCCGGTGAAGCCGGCTCAACCTGGCGGGGCCGGGAGCGCGAAACAGGGGAGGTAGGGCATGTTCTCCAGGTTCTTCATCGAACGGCCCATCTTCGCAACCGTTGTGGCCACCATCCTGGTCATCGCCGGTCTCATCGCGATAAAAGCCCTCCCCGTGTCCATGTACCCCGAGATCACACCGGTGCAGGTCCAGGTCACGACCACCTATCCCGGGGCCGATTCCAAGACCGTCAGCGATTCCGTGGCCGCACCCATCGAAGCCCAGATCAACGGCGTCGACAACATGCTCTACATGACGTCGACATGCTCCAACACGGGCCAGATGAACCTCACCGTGTACTTCACCCTCAACACGGACCCCGATATAGCGCAGGTTCAGGTCCAGAACCGCGTCAACCTCGCCACGCCCCAACTGCCCTCGGCGGTCACCCAGTACGGCGTCTCGGTGCAGAAGAAGGCGTCCAACATACTGATGATACTCTCCGTCTTCAACAAGGACGGGCGCTACACGCCTGATTACGTCACCAACTACGCTAACGTCTATGTCCTGGACGCGATCAAGAGGGTGGAGGGCGCGGGCGAGGCGCAGATCTTCGGCGTGCCCGATCAGGCCATGCGCATCTGGATGAACCCCGACAGGATGGCCTCCCTGGGGGTCACCACCAGTGACATCCAGAACGCCATCGCGAAGCAGAACGCGCTCTGGGGTGCCGGGCAGGTGGGCCAGCAGCCAAGCGACGACAAGGTCCAGTTGACCCTGCCCGTCGTGACCCAGTCGCCCTTCACGAACCCCAGGCAGTATGAAGACATAATCCTGAAGACAAGCCGGGACGGCAGCGCCATCGTCAAGGTCGGGGACGTCGCACGCGCGGAGATCGGACGGAAACAGTACATCGACGACAACAAGGTGAACGGGTTCTCCGCCACTCCCATCGCCGTCTACCAGCAGCCCGGCGTCAACGGGCTCGACGTCTCGGCGGCCGTGCGGAAGACCATGGAGGAATTGAAAAAATCCATGCCCGACGGCATCGAGTACAAGATCTCCCTGGACACCACCGACTTCGTGCGCATCTCCATAGAGGAGGTCGTCCACACTCTTTTCGAGGCGATCCTGCTCGTCGTCCTCATCGTCTATCTCTTCCTGCAGAGCTTCCGGTCCACCATCATCTGCACCGTGGCCATCTTTGTTTCGCTGATAGGCACCTTCTGCGGCATGCTCGCCCTCGGGTTCTCCATCAACATGCTCACGCTCTTCGGGGTCGTCCTCGCCATCGGCATGGTCGTCGACGACGCCATCGTCGTCGTGGAGAACGTGGAACGAAACATGGTCAAGAAGCATATGCCGCCCAAGGACGCGACGATAAAGGCCATGGAGGAGATCGGCACGTCGCTCATCGCCGTCGTCCTCGTCATGGCATCCGTCTTCATCCCCGCCGCGTTCCTGCCGGGCACGACGGGACAGCTCTACAAGCAGTTCGCCATCACCATCGTCATATCCGTGGCACTCTCCGGGTTCATCGCCCTCACCCTGACACCGGCCATGTGCGCCCTTCTCCTCAAACACTCGGCACCGTCGCAAAAGGGCATATTCAAGTACTTCAACCGTTTCTTCGATTGGTTCAACCACGGTTTCGACCGATTCACCGTGGGTTTCGGCGAGGCCGTCGTGATGATGATCAAGCGGATGACCGTCGCCTTCGGGATCCTCGCCGTTCTCGTCGGCTTCCTGTTGTACCTCTTTCACTCGATCCCGACGAGCTTCGTGCCCAACGAGGACCAGGGCTACCTCATGGCTGCACTCATCATGCCCGATGCGGCGAGCCTGAAGCGCACCTCCCAGACGGCGGACCAGATAGACAAGATATTCGCCAGACAGGCCGCGGTTGCCGACAGGACCGTCGTCAACGGTTACAGCCTCCTTGACAGCCAGTACAAACCGAACGCGTCCACGTTCTTCGTCACCCTCAAGGACTTCAAAGACCGTTATTCGTCGATGAGCCGCGCCAAGAAGGAGAACGCCAAGGCGGTGGCCGGCGCCGTGTACGCGGAGGCGGGCAACATCAACGAAGGCATATTCATCCCCATCGCGCCCCCTGCGATCCCGGGTATCGGTACCACAGGTGGTTTCGAGTTCTGGATCCAGGACAAGGGGTCCGGAGACCCGGCACGCCTCAACGAGCTTGCCCGGCAGTTCATCGAAAAAGCCCGCCAGCGTCCCGAACTGGCTAGCCTTAATTCCACCTTCAGGGCCACGTCGCAACAGCTCAGGGCCGATGTCGACCGTTCCAAGGCCATGCTCCTCGACGTCCCCGTGTCCGACGTGTACAGCGCCCTGCAGGCGCAGTTCGGCTCCATTGTGGTGAGCCAGTTCAACCAGTACAGCCGCGTCTGGAACGTCACGCTCCAGTCCGACGCGCCGTACAGGAGAGGCCCCGAGGACATCACCAAACTCTACACGAGATCGAACACCGACGAGATGGTGCCGCTCTCCGCGATGGTGACGACCAAGTACGTGACGGGACCCGACCTGATGAGCCGCTTTAACGGATTTCCCGCTGCCCAGATCACAGGCAGCGCCTCGCCCGGCCGTTCTTCCGGAGAGGCCATCAAGGCGATGGAGGAGGTAGCGGCCGAGGTCCTGCCGCAGGGCTACGGATTCGCGTGGTCCGGCCTTGCCTACCAGGAGAAGCAGTCGGGAGGGACTTCGTCATCGGCCTTCATATTCGGCCTCATCATAGTCTTTCTCATCCTCGCGGCCCAGTTCGAATCCTGGGTCATGCCGGGATCCGTCATGACGGCGGTGCCCTTCGGCATTCTCGGCGCCCTCTTCTTCAACTGGATGCGCGGTCTCGAGAATGACGTCTACTTCCAGATAGGCCTTCTCGTCCTCATCGGTCTGGGAGCAAAGAACGCGGTCCTTCGCGTCGCCTTCGCCGCGGACCTCCGCAAGCAGGGCCTCTCCATCATGGACGCCACCATCCAGGCGGGCGAGCAGCGCCTGCGGCCCATCATCATGACCTCGCTGGCCTTTATCTTCGGCGTCCTGCCGCTAGCCATCGCCACCGGCGCCGGTGCCAATGCCCGTCACTCCATCGGCACGGGCATCATAGGCGGTATGATAGGCGAGACAACGCTGGCAATGCTCTACGTCCCCCTGTTCTTCTACATCTTTGACAGGTGGGCTGAAAAATCGGCAAAGAAGGAGCCCGGACCTGCAAAGGACTCACCCGGGGAAGCAAAACCGCCCGATGGCGCGACACCGGAAAAGGAGGGGAACTGATGATGAGAACAGCAATCCTCCTTATGCTTGTTGCCCTTCTCGCGGCGGGATGTGCCATCGGCCCCGACTATCGGCGTCCCGAGGTCGATGTCCCCCAGGCCTATCGGTATGGGGATGGCGACGGAAAGACCGAGGCTGCCGACAGCGAATGGTGGAAACAGTTCAATGACCCCGTTCTCGACAAATACATTGCCGAGGCCCTCATAAACAACAAGAATGTAAAGATCGCGGCCGCCAACGTCGAACGGGCCGGGGGCACCCTGATGACAACGCGCTCCGCCCTTTTCCCCCAGATATCGTACAATGGGTCGGCGGAACGGACGCAGGTCTCGAAGAACAACATAACCGTGCCCACTCAGAACCCGTACAACAACTACCAGGCCCTCGGGGGGGCGAGCTGGGAGATCGACCTCTGGGGACGCTTGAGGCGCCTCACGGAATCGGCCCGGGCAAGCCTGTACGCGACCATGGAGGCGCGGCGGGGCGTCGTGCTGTCGCTCACCGCCGAGGTGGCATCCACGTACATCCAACTGCGTGCCCTCGACGAGCAGCTTGTCATCGCCCGCAATACTTTAACCACGTACAAGGAGTCGGTGAGGATCTTTGAGCTGCAGAACAAATACGGCCAGGTATCGGGCATGACCGTCGAGCAGGCACGCTCGCAATACGAGACCGCGGCATCCCAGATACCACAGATCGAGGTCCAGATCGCCCAGACGGAGAACGCGCTGTGCATACTCCTCGGCCGCAACCCGGGGCCCCTCGAGCGGGGCCTGAAGCTGGCCGAGCTCACAATGCCGCCCGTCCCCGCGGGACTGCCCTCAGACCTTCTCGAACGGCGTCCCGATATCCTGCAGGCGGAACAGAACCTCATAGCGGCCAACGCGCAGATCGGGGCCGCGAAGGCACAGTTCTTCCCCAGGATATCCCTCACTGGCAACGCCGGCTGGACGAGCGAAGACCTTTCGAGCCTGTTCATCGGTCCCAGCGCCGCCTGGAATTACGTCGGTACCGTCACGGGTCCCATATTCACGGGAGGCGGAATACTGGGACAGTTCAGACAGGCCGAAGCGCAGCAGAAGGCCGCCCTCTATGCCTACCAGCAGGCGATACAGAACGCCTTCGCCGACACGGAGAACGCCCTCATCAGCCGCAGAAAGGTGCAGGAACAGCTCGCGGCGGAGCAGAGAAAGGTTACCGCCTACAAGGAATACGCAAGGCTGGCAAGCCTCCAGTACAACGGCGGCTACACCCCCTACCTCACCGTGCTCAACGCTCAGCAGCAGCTCTTCCCTGCCGAACTGAGCGCTGTGCAGACGAATGCCTCGGCCTTCATATCCATCGTCAACCTGTATAAGGCGATGGGCGGCGGCTGGGTGGCGAAAGCTGATGCTCTGACGCTGGGCCCGGATACCGCGCAGGAGACGAAGGAGTGAAAAAGACCGCTTGAACCGCTTGAGCGCTCGAACCGACAAGAGCATCGGTAATCGGGGTACCAATGCACCTGTCCTTTAACTTGAGACCTGAAACTTGGGACCTGAAACTGTCTTTTCTGTTTGAACTCTTGAACCCAGGGTGAATCGATGCGTGAAGAAATGGGCGAGGAAGGGTACCGCGAGACCGAGATGTGCGTGCGGTGCGCGGGGAGCTGCTGTCGGCTGCAGCCCGGTCACTGCCTGCCGTCGGAGTTCGAATCGGCGGAGGCGGTCAGGGCCGCGGTGGTCAGCGGCAAGTACACCATTGTGCTTCTCTTCGACCAGCACATAATGGCGCGCGTTGTCCGGCCTCATTACAAGGACCCCGAGGCGAGGACCGGCTGCGTCTTCCTCCGCGAGGACGGATGCGAACTGCCCTTTTCCGAAAGGCCTTACGGCTGCCGCATGCTGAAACCGAAGGAGCAGGACGACGGGCATTGCGAACCACAGGGCATCTCCATCGAGGAGGCAGGCCACATGTGGGAAGAAAGCGGTTACCTCCCTCCCATATGGAACTCCATCATCCCCGTCAAGTGACCCGCTTGAACAACTCGAGCCGCTTGAGCGTTCCAGAAACACCCGAACACGTGACCCCTGATGTCAATAATGGA
>DBQU01000097.1 GCA_002305765.1 Deltaproteobacteria bacterium UBA1386 | reverse complement strand
TAAGTATGTCCATACCACGTGCCACAGCCATAAACAGCCAGGATTGGTTCAAAGCAAAACTTGACCTTTTCAAGGACGACCCGGAGTTCCGGATGGAAGAGGTAATCCTCGATATTACAGAACACGTTACTGCCACCATGAGAGATCTCGGCATTGACAGAGCGGAGCTGGCACGGCGCATGGGAGTGTCAGAAAGAGAGATCACGAGATTGCTCGCGGGCGACCGGGACATGTTTACCCGGGAGGTGCTGGAGACGCTTGGGAAAATCCTGGGCGAGGAATTCGATGGTACAGAATTCGCGAGCCGTGTTCCTTCACGGCCTTGATACCTGGAGAGAAAAAACGAAGAGGTTCCTCCGAATAATCTTGAAAACGGGCAACGACAACGCTATTTGAATATCGATGTCCAAATCCACTTGAAAAAGGAGAAAGAGATGAAAAAGGTACTGTTGACTGTGGGAGCACTCCTGTTGCTGGCGATCATGGTAATTGCATCGGCGGCTCCTGTGATGGCACAGACGGCCGGACCCGATTTCACCACGCAGCCAAACAAGAAGAGTCCACTGGATTCAGGTAAGCTAAAGGTTCCTGACGCCATTGATGCCCAGAAGAAGAACCCGGTGAAGCCAGCCGTCAATCCCTATCCCCCGAGACCGGGGTACCCGCAACAGTCCTCGCCGGCCACACCGCCTGCGTACAAACCGGCCAAGCCACAGCAGACGAACAAGCCAAATGCGCCCTACGTGGCCAAGCAGAACCAGGACTCCCCCGCGAGAGTATCCTGCCTGGCAAAGTGCGATGAAGCCAGGAAGAAGTACCGGGCAGATTGCAACAAAAGTCCTGACCCTGTCGAGGCATCCTACTGTGTTAAACGAGGAGACTCTACATACAATTTCTGCGCAGGCAAATGCCCGGCAAAGTAGAGGCACAACGGCTGGTCAATAACATGCTAAGGTGCGCCTTAGCTCCAGATGAACGACGGGAGGCTGCGTGCCTCCCGTTCCCCCACCTTGGTTGACAACTGCATACCGTTGCTCATATTCATAGTTGTCAACAAGTCATCAGCTGCCCTGCAACCAGATAAGAAAAAAAACAGTAATGGACTTTCTGAGGGCCATAATATATACTTGCGATACATAGTGGCCCTAAAAGAGGCTCCTGAGAAACATAGTCTTGAGTCTTCCCGTTCTATGTCCATGCCGTGGACACATCAACATAATCTGTCCACAGAATCAACACCCTTGGACACATGACGCGGCAGCCCAGTTGACAATCATAACAATAGTAGACTTTAAAAAGGATATAATGTATACTTATCTATGATTACATCCCAATAAGGGGCTATTATGGATACATTTCGTACAACCGAGGAGTGGGAACAGATAATTGGAGAGCAGGTCAAGCGCCTGAGACTTCTTAAAAACATGGACCAGCGGGATGTCGCTGAACAAGCCGGGGTGGCCTTGAACGTCATCAAGAATATCGAGGCAGGGAAGGGATCGACCCTCAAATCCTTCATCAGCGTCCTCAAGGTGTTGGACCGGGTTGAATGGCTCAACGCCCTGCAGCCGGAGATCTCGATCAGCCCGATGCAGATACTGAAGTCCAGGAAGAAGGCTCCAAGACAGCGCGCTTCTCGAAGAAAAAAAGAGGTATGAGCCCATGTATAAGCCGGTAAAGGCCATAGAGGTTCGCATTTGGGGAAAGCTTGTCGGCGCTCTGGCGCCCGAACCGAGGCTTGGTTACTACGCCTTCGAATATGACTCCGCCTTCATGAGGTCCGGCATGGAGCTCGCTCCCCTGACCATGCCCCTGTCCCGTGCCTCTTCTCCTTTTCTCTTTTCCGATCTGCCGGAGGCATCATTCAAACGGCTTCCCGGGATGATCGCGGATGCCCTCCCTGACGATTTCGGTAATTCTCTCATCGATGCGTGGATGGCAAGAGAAGGTATCCGGAAGGCTGACATCACGCCCCTCGACAGGCTCGCCTACATGGGAAAAAGAGGTGTCGGGGCACTGGAATTCCGTCCCGCCATTTCGACCGGTATCAGGTCCAGCGCCATCCACCTCTCACGCCTTGTCGAGGCAGCGCGTAGTGCCGTAAGGGGAGATCTTTCCACTGACCACCTGGCAAAAGCGGCACTCAACCAGATCATCCAGGTGGGAACGTCCGCCGGTGGGGCAAGGGCCAAGGCAGCCATCGCCTGGAACCCGGAGACCGAAGAGATCAGGTCGGGACAATTCGATGTCGAACCCGGCTTCGAGCACTGGATACTCAAGTTCGACGGGATGGGAGCCGATTTCGAGCTTGGAGGATCCCGGAACTATGGCCGCATCGAGTACGCATACTATCTCATGGCGCGCAAGGCGGGGATATCCATGTCTGAATGCAGGCTGATGGAAGAGAACGGCCGCGCTCACTTCATGACGCGCCGTTTCGACCGCGAGGGGAACACCAAGCACCACATGCAGACGCTGTGCGCCATGATGCACCTGGATTACAAGCAGAAGAGCACCCACGACTACGGTCAGTTCTTTGCAGCCATTGAACGGCTACAGTTGGGTACCTCCGCCATGGAAGAGGCCTTCAGGCGGATGGTGTTCAACGTGATGGCGGCGAACTGTGATGACCATACGAAGAACTTCTCTTTTATCCTCCGGCAGGGAGGGAAATGGAAGCTCGCGCCGGCGTATGACGTCACACATGCGTACAATCCCAAGGGAGAATGGACCTACCAGCATCTCATGGCCATCAACGGGAAGTTCTCCGACATCTCCCGCAGCGACCTGCTGGCAGTTGCGAACAGGTTCAGCATAGGAAGAGCGGAGGAGATAATCGAGCAGGTTGACGATGCCGTTGCCCGGTGGTCCCAATATGCCCGGGAAGCGGGAATTCCTCCGGAGGAGATCAAACGAATCGGAGATGACCATCGCCTGGCAAGATCCCTACTGATGGAGCCGGCTGCGTGGAACGGCCCAGATCTCACAATGGGCGATTGAACACATGACAGGGGGTATGAGTGTGAGACCCTTCCGCATCACCTGGAAAAAACCGACCGGCGAGACGGCAAGTGTCGACATCGAGGCTGAGAGCCGAGGCCAGGCCAGGAGGATCTTCATCCAGCGGGGCGGGAACATACTGCGGATCGTGGAGATAGAGGAGCCTAAGGAGCGAAACAGCTTCTGGCGTTCATGGCAACCGTGAAAGTATGTCAATGGCGTGCCGATCGGGCTCGCCCTGCCCCTGATGAAAAAATCGTGTTTGACTAATATATCGTGATGTGATATATTAGGAAACAGCCAATCGTTACGGAGGTGTGTCATGGCTACCGGAAAAAAGGCAAAGATCGTATGCAACCCGAGGATTCTCGGGGGGACTCCAGTGTTTGAAGGGACCCGTGTTCCCGCCGGGCATATACTTGCTGAGGTGAAAGCCGGGACGAGCAGATTTGAGATCTTCCGGCATTACCCCTCGCTGCCTCTCGATGGCATCGAAGTTGCCGTCGAATGGGACAAAGCGGGCCGGCCTCTTTGAAAATCACATTTCTCGTCGACGAATGTTTGAGCCCGGACATAGCGGCGTACGCTGAGGGCGTATACCACTTTCAAGCGACTCACGTTCTGTACAGGAAACTCGCCGGCAAAGAAGATCGGGATTTAATGCCTTATATAATACGGAACGATTACGCGTTCGTCACTTGCAATGGGAAGGACTTTCTCGATCTTTATGCTCAAGAGGAGATCCATCCGGGGCTCATTATTATCCTACCGGGAGACCTGAAGGCAAATGAACAAGTAGAGTGGTTCGATGTTGTTTTAAATAGAATCACGCGAGAAAAAGACATCATCAACAAAGTCATCACGATCGATAGAGATAAGAAAATCAAGATCTTCGACTGGTTCAAGGACAACGCAGGTACACCTCCTGCACGTGTCACTAAAAGCGTTTACAACTTAAGGCTCAGTAGTTGAAGAGCCATGGGCTTCCGGTTAAGTGCACGTGTCACTAAAAGCGTTT
>DBQU01000036.1 GCA_002305765.1 Deltaproteobacteria bacterium UBA1386 | reverse complement strand
CGGGACAGGATCGAAAAGAACTTCAAGATGATCCTGAATGAATTCTTTTGAGCGGGGTACACGATTGTCATTGACAATTCCACCCGTAGGTATATATTTGAAGTGTCAGTTTCATAGGAGGAACAGTGAGAATACCCGACGAATACACCTGCAAACTCTGCGGATACTCTTTCCTTGACGGCGAAGTGCCTGAATTGTTCTGCCCCAATTGCGGAAGCAGCCAGGTCGTCAAGGAACTTAGCTACGACGAATTTCTGGACGACGAAGAGGCATTCATCACCATGCTAAGGTATGATGAATACAAGAACAAAGGAGCTTGAGAGACCCGGGGCGCGGTAGCACCGCCTGCCCGCCCGGCGGAAAGCGGAAATAAGTGTTGACATTTTCCGGGTTTGGGTGTTTGATATTACCCGGATGCCGCTTGGATCCTGATCTGGACCGAGACGGAAGGCGCGTAGTTACGGTAACCTTCTGATACGAGTTCAGAAGGTTTTTTTGTTTGATAGGTACCATGATGGACAAAGTAACCGTACCGGCGCTAAAAGGCATGAAAGGTGGACGCAGGATCACAATGCTCACCGCCTACGACCATCCCACGGCCCGCATCCTCGACAATGCCGGCATCGATACGATTCTCGTCGGCGACTCCCTGGGCCCCGTCGTTCTGGGCTATCCCAACACCATTCCCGTTACCATCGATGAAATGATCCATCACACCCGGGCGGTTGCGCGGGGCCTCAAGAGGGCCCTTCTCATAATCGACATGCCCTTCATGTCCTACCAGGAAAGCATCGAGCAGGCGAAGCGCAACGCCGGCAGGATGTTCAAGGAAAGCGGCGCGGAGGCGGTCAAGCTCGAAGGCGGCGTCACGATGAAGGACACCATAAAGGCCATCGTCGACATGGACGTGCCTGTTTGCGCGCACATTGGCCTCACCCCCCAGTCCATCCATCGTATGGGCGGATACAAGGTGCAGGGCAAGGGCAAAGACGTGGAAAGGCTCATCGAGGACGCGAAGGCCGTCGAAGCGGCCGGCGCGTTCATGGTCGTTCTCGAGTGCGTTCCGAGACAGCTCGCGAAAGAGATCACGGAAATGCTCTCGATCCCAACGATAGGCATCGGCGCCGGACCCGATTGCGACGGACAGGTGCTGGTCATCCACGACCTGCTGGGACTTCTCGGGGATTTCCGGCCCAAGTTCGTGAAACAGTACCGTAACCTGACAGAGGACATAGACAAGGCCGTCAAGGAGTACATTGACGAGGTCACATCCGGGACCTTTCCCGACGACAGCCAATCATTCCACTAGCATGAGAACGATCCGAACCGTCTCCGAAATGCAGGCCACATCCGACGAACTCAGAAAGGACAGACGGATCGCCTTCGTGCCCACCATGGGCTACCTGCACGAGGGCCACCTGGCGTTGGTCAGAAAGGCGCGGGAACTCGCCGACATGGTCGTCGTGAGCATTTTCGTCAACCCCATCCAGTTCGGTCCCAAGGAAGACCTGGCACGGTACCCCCGCGATTTCGACCGCGACGCGGCCCTTTTGGAAAAGGAACGGACGGACATCATCTTCTACCCCGACGACGGTGAGATGTACAAGGAAGGCTTCACCACGTATGTCGAGGTCAGAAAGCTCGAGGACCATCTCTGCGGGAAGACGCGGGCGGGACACTTCACCGGGGTTGCCACCGTCGTGGCAAAGCTTTTCAACATAGTGAAACCCCACTACGCCGTCTTCGGGCAGAAGGACTATCAGCAGCTGATGGTAATCGAAAGAATGGTGAGGGACCTCAATATGGATGTGGAGATAGTCCCCTATCCCACCGTCCGCGAGCCCGACGGACTCGCCATGAGTTCACGGAACTCCTATCTCAGCGATATTGAACGGAAGAAGGCCCGACTCATCAGCGCCTCGTTGCGAAAGGCGGATGAGATGGTCAGATCGGGAGAACGCAATACGAATACAATAAGAAAGGCCGTCGACGATGTGCTCCACCAGGAAGACGGCATTGATATAGAGTACATCAATATCTGCGATACCGGGACGCTGGATGATGTCCCCGTCATCGCGGGAAGAGCTGTCCTCGCAGTGGCATGCCGTATAGGCAAGACGAGGCTGATCGATAACACGATATTAACGGAGGCATGATCTAATGAGACGTACCATGATGAAATCAAAGATCCATCGGGCGACCGTCACGGACAGCAACCTCGATTATGAGGGAAGCATCACGATCGACTCCCAGCTCATGGATAAGGCGAACATCATCCCCTACGAGCAGGTCGACATTTACAATGTAACATCAGGCGAGCGCTTCACCACATACGCCATACGGGGCGACAAGGATTCGGGCGTCATCTGCATCAACGGCGCCGCGGCCCACAAGGCCAAAAAAGGTGACATCATCATAATCGCCACCTATGCCAGCTTCGAGGAACACGAGCTGGAGACCTTCAAACCGAAGAAGGTGTACGTCGATGGCGCGAACAAGATAAAGACGCAGTTGCTGCAGGCAGTTAACTAGAGACGGCTTGAACCGCTTGAGCGTTTGAACCGCTTGAGCGTGAAAAGACAAGAAAACAACGGCCGGATTCCCGGCATGGGAACCGGCCGATTCCATTTCTCTATAACATCATAGATTTCAAGAAGATACCGGCCAATCCGTCCGGTATACCCTGACTATTCGAACATTTCCTTAAAGGGTGCCTGCCAGGCTTCCTTCAATGAACCGATGTTGGTGTCGATGATCATGTTTCCACCGAGTCCTTTCACCTGGAACCTGTCTCCTGCCTGTACCTTTCCTATCACCCCGAAAGAAACGCCTTTGAATGCCTTCGTGAAGGCGTCAAGGTCGCTTTCCCTGACGGTCACCACGAACCTGCTTGCCGATTCGGAGAAGAGGAGGATGTCGTCGCGGTGGACGCCCGAGGTGGGAGCGGCCGCGAGATCGACCTCAATGCCCCTGTCGCCGGCGAAGGCGCTTTCGGCGAGGCAGCAGGCGAGGCCGCCGTCGGAGATGTCGTGGCAGGAGCGGATGAGGCCCCCCCTGATGGCCTTCTCCATGGCCTGGAAGGTCTTTTTCGCCTCTTTTCCGCGCACACGGGGAGCAATGTTCCCTACCCGCCCGAACCGGGCGAAATACTCGCTTCCCCCCATCTCGCCATAGGTCGTGCCAACGACGATGATGAGGTCGCCGGGATCCTTCATGTCCATGGTAACGACCTTCTCCACGTCATCGATGACGGATATGCAGGAAACGAGGACGGTCTGGGGCACCGATATCTTTATCTCGTTGTGCATGTAGTCGTTCTTCATGCTGTCCTTTCCCGAGATGCAGGGAGTGCCGAAGAGGGTCGTGTAGTCGTAGAGCGCCCTGTTGGCGCGAACGAGCTGGGCCAGCTTATAGGGCCCCTCGGGATTCTTCTCCGACAGTACCGGGTCGGACCAGCAGAAATTGTCGAGAAGGGCCATCCTCTTCAGGGAACCGCCGGCGGCCACATTGTTCCTGATGGCCTCGTCTATGGCGCAGGCCACCATGTTGTACGTGTCGAAGCGGCTGTACTTCGGGCATATCCCGTGGCTGATGACGACGCCGTTCACGCTCGAAAGGTCCGGGCGCACCACCCCGGCATCCGCGGGACCGTCGTTATACCTGCCCGTGAGGGGCTTTGTGACGCTCGAGCCCTGCACTTCATGGTCGTACTGGCGGACCACGTACTCCTTGCTGCAGACGTTCCAGCGGCTAAGGGCGGACGCGAGCGCCTCCACGTAGTCTCCGGGTTCGGCGAGGGGCTCCTCGTCGACCATCCTGCGTTCCCACTTCGCCTTGAGGTCCATCTTCGGCAGACCCTCATGGAGGAATTCCATGTCGAGGTAACCCACCGTCCTGCCATCGTACAGGACGTGGAAACGCCCGCTGTCGGTGAATTCGCCGAGCACTGTCGAGAGGACGCTCATCTTGCGGGAAAGCTCGAGGAACTCCGAGAGCTTCTCCGGCGGCACGGCCACTGTCATGCGCTCCTGTGCCTCGGACAGCAGTATCTCCCAGGGGGAAAGGCCGTGATACTTAAGGGGCGCCCGCTCGAGGTGCATGACGCACCCGTTTGTGTCGGTGGCCATCTCGCCCACCGACGATGAGAGGCCGCCGGCCCCGTTGTCGGTGATGGAGCTGTAAAGCCCCCTGTCCCTGGCGATGAGGAGGAAATCGGTCATACGCTTCTGGGTGATGGGGTCGCCTATCTGCACGGCGCTCGTGGGAGACACCTCGGAGAGTTCCTCCGACGAGAAGGTGGCACCGTGGATGCCGTCCTTGCCAATCCTGCCGCCCACCATGACGATGTGGTCCCCGACGTTCGCCCGCTTGAGATACGATGCCTCGCCCCGTATGGTGACGGGCATGATCCCGCAGGTGCCGCAGAAGACGAGGGGCTTGCCGAGATAGTTCTCGTCGAAGACGAGGGAGCCGTTGACCGTCGGGATACCGCTCTTGTTGCCGCCGTGCTCGACGCCCTCACGGACCCCTTCCAGGACCCTCTTGGGATGAAGGAGCCGGGGAGGTATCTCGCCCTTGTGATCGGGACCCGCGAAGCAGAAGACATCGGTATTGAACACAAGCCGCGCACCCTTGCCCGTACCGAAGGGGTCTCGATTGACACCGACGATCCCCGTCAGGGCGCCGCCATAAGGGTCGAGGGCCGACGGCGTGTTGTGCGTCTCCACCTTGAAGGCGAGGTTATGTCTGCGGTTGAATTTGATGACGCCGGCGTTGTCCTTGAAGACGGAGAGGCAGAAATCGTTCCTGCCCTTCTTCCTCCGGATCTCTTCCGTGGATCCCACGACATAGGTCTTGAAGATACTGTCTATGGTCTCTACCCTGCCGTCCTCCTCATATTCGATGCGGGCATTGAATATCTTGTGCTTGCAGTGTTCGGACCAGGTCTGGGCGATGGCCTCTATCTCCACGTCCGTGGGCCGCCCGTCGAGCCCCGCCGCCTGCCGCGCGGACACGACGGCCGGGTCGGCGAAATAGGCCTTCACGGCGAGGAGCTCATCCCG
Organism: Deltaproteobacteria bacterium UBA1386; assembly: GCA_002305765.1. Classification (GTDB taxonomy): domain Bacteria; phylum Desulfobacterota; class Syntrophorhabdia; order Syntrophorhabdales; family Syntrophorhabdaceae; genus Delta-02. The sequence continues at coordinate 3,436 of DBQU01000036.1, read as the reverse complement.
GGAAAGGGCCCAGGTCCGCTCCCTGTTGATGCGCATCAGTTCATCGATGGAGAGCGAGACAACGTCTATGTGCTCCACGACGGGTTCGGTGGCAATGGTCACCCGTGGGACAAAGACCCCCATTCCGCCCTCCCTGTTATACCGGGCCCTGTCCTTCAGGCTGTACCGATTGATGAGAACGTTGGCGAGTATGTCCACCGCGATCCTGTGCACGTGGTCCTCGGAGAGGGCACCTTTGAGGAAGTACATCTTCGAGTTGTAGACGGCCTCGCCGTTCCCGAAGGGCCTGCCGGCCATTGCCTCCACGACCTCCTTGGCCGTCCTGCCCACGTTGTCCGTGACGCCCGGTTTGTATCCGACCTCCACAATCCAGTCGGCATCGGTGGGCGTCGCCTCGTCGAGGAGCCCCCTGTGAACGATTGGGTCCACAAAGGCATCGTCCCTGAGTATGGACAGGATATGGTCCTCCACCACGGCATCGACGGTATAGACGTCAACGACCCGCGCATCCTCGACCTCCATCCCGAGATCGTGTTTGATCCTTCGCTTCAGCTTCTCCCCCGGAACGTCCCGAAGTCCTTCCCTGCATGATATCTCGATCCTGTGAGCCATGCTACGCCACGTACTCCTTTAGATTTTTTATTCCCTCAGCCGCGAGAGACTCTTCGTGTACCTCTGCGGTCAATATGATCTCATCGCCCCGGGCCTTGAGAAAACCTTTCAATTCCCGAAAGGGAAAGATGCCCTGCCCGATGGGAAGATGGTCGTCTCTCGTACCATGATTGTCGTGCAAATGCATTTCTCTTACATAATTCCCAAGTTTTGCAAGCCACACTTCAAGTGATACTGTAGTAAATAGATTGAAATGACCTGAATCAAAGCAGAAATACATATTTTTTGGCTTCATGTACTTGAAAAGCTCGATGAAGCTCAGCGGTTCCTCTTCGAAAACGTTCTCCAGCATGACAGGGAGATTGTCGCCCGCCGCCGCCAGGACCTCGTTCCATGTATCGGCGCTCCCTTCAAGCCAGATGTCAAGATAGTCTCCAAAACGCCACTTGTCGTAGCCCGGGTGGCAGACAACACCCAGAGCGCCGAGACGATTGGCCATTGTGACCGTTTTCTTCAGTTTCTCCTTCGTAATGTTCCTCACGTCCCGGTCGACGGCGCCGGGGCTCAGGTCCATGAAGGGCGCATGCACGGTACACCGTATCCCCTCGCCCTTAAGCATCTTCCCCGTCTCGACGACATGCGCTTCGTCCACATCGCCGATGGAGTCGTTATTGAAGTACACCTCCACGCCCACATCGAGTCCCTTTATCCGCCTGATATTGTCCCGCACCATACGGTATGGAGCGTTAATCACGATCATCACCGGTCAGTCTCCCTCCTGATCTCAGATATCACGTCCTTCAGCGCCCGACAAACGACATTGATCTCCTCCACCTTCATGTTCGTGTGAAAAGGCAAGGCTACGATGGATTCTCCCGCCCTCTCCGACACCGGAAACGCTCCTGGCTCAAACCCGAACATCCTGCGGTAAAAGGGCTGCAGATGGATTGGAGCAAAGTAGGGACGTGCCGGAATCCCCAGCTTTTCCATCAACGTGATGACTTCATCCCGGGCGATACCCTCTTTCAGCCTCACGACATAGACAAACCAGCTCATGCGGGTAGTGAAAGGCGCTATCTCGAGAGGTTTCACTTCCTCAATGGATGAAAGAACCTCTGCATAAGCATCGGCAACATTGCTGCGCTTTTCCAGGATTTTGTCAAGTCTCTTCAGCTGCACGACACCGACAGCGGCATTGAGTTCAGACATGCGGTAGTTGTACCCGAGCCTGGAATGGTTGAGCCAGCCGTCAAATTTGTCTCTCCCCTGGTTCCGCAGGCTCCGGAAGAGATTGGCCCATTCTCCATCGTTCGTAACGAGGGCTGCCCCCTCCCCCGTTGTCATCTGCTTGTTGGGGTAAAAGGCAAAGGTGCCCGCCCGGCCGATCGCACCCACACGGCGGCCCTTGTACTCGGCGCCAATGGCCTCGCAAGCATCCTCAATGACGATGAGGTTGTGCTTTTCCGCAATGGCCATGATGGGATCCAGGTCCGCCGGCTGGCCGAAGATGTGAACTGCAATAATGGCCTTTGTCCGTTTGGTTATCGCCGCCTCGACCTTGCCCGGGTCCATATTGAGCGTCACGGGATCGATATCGACAAAAACGGGGGTTGCTTTCTCAAAAAGGATACAATTGGCTGAGGCTATAAAACTGAACGGCGATGTGATGACCTCGTCACCCGGCCCGATGTTAGAGGCCACCATGCACAGATGGAGCGCGCTGGTCCCGTTGGAGACTGCCACGGCATGCTCTGCCTGGGCCACCTCGGCAATGAATCTCTCAAACTGAAGAGTTTGTGCGCCGATACTGAGATTTCTCGACTGCATGACGCGCACCACGGCCTCTATCTCCTGCGAGGTGATGTCAGGCATGGACATGGGAACCTTCAGCGTGGAAACAGGAACATCCATTGCCTCCGAACCGCCATCCAGGAACTGGCCGAAATACGGTATCGTCCTGAAGGCTACGGGTATTTCCCGGCACAGGGCCTGGATATTCGTTACGGTCTGCTGTGGAGCCTGTGGTATGGCCAGGAGAACCTCATCAATATCCATTTTTTTCACGACTTCCGCGATCCGTATCAGGGGACCGAAAACGGGCAGGTTATGGGTTCTCCGTCCGATCTTCCTGGGATCATCGTCAAGAAAGGCTACAACGCGGAGGCCGAGATGGGGGTTTTGCCGTATCTGTATGAAGGTGTTGATGCCGCTATCACCGGCGCCGACAATGAGAACCTTGCGGTGAGGAAGGGCACCGGTCTTTTGCCAGTCGAGATCCTCCTCGTATCGCTCCGTTTCCTTCAGCACAAAACGGAATGAAACCAGCAAGACCAGACTGATGATTCCTTCCAAAAGTATCGCCGAGCGGGGAAAAGAATCGCCCCACAGGGGCACCAGCACAAACATGGTCAACGCGAAAAGGGTCAAGGACCCCGCAAAAACGGTGCCCGCTAACACACCGAAATCACGGATCGTCGCATATCGCCACAATCGCTTGTAAATCCCGGCAAGTCCAAAGATGAGCGGCCTCACACCCATGGCCGCCGCCATGAACGGGAGAACCCGCGATAGGTGTGACATATCGGGATACAGCGTTCCGAAACGGAGCATGGCGGCAAAAACGACAGAGATGAATGTCAATAGAATATCGGCAAGTACAATATGCCTGTATCGTAATTTCATATAGCGAGTTTCACCTGCTGATAGACGATCTTGCGTAAGGCGTTTACACCTAACATACTCCAAAATTTCCATAATTTCCAGACAAAAGGCACAACCAGGTCCGTGCCAGTTCCACTGTTGGTTGTGATAACCTAAAACTGAC
>DBQU01000005.1:9076-11889 GCA_002305765.1 Deltaproteobacteria bacterium UBA1386 | reverse complement strand
AAACGCCCTTCAAAACCCGAACGAATGTTAGGAAATAGTGCTTCGGAAGCTTTATTGACACTTTAATCCCCGCCCGGCTGCTTGCTGCTTGACTTTGCCTCTTCTCTGAGCTACAATGTAGCTCAACAGGAGGTAACACCAACATGGCTGCCAATGCAGTTGTCCGCGCAAGAATTGATGAGCATCTGAAGACCGAAGCCGAGACAGTGCTTGCTTCAATCGGTCTTACCGTTTCGGACGCTTTCCGGATGATGATCGTCCGTATCGTGAGGGAAAGGGCTCTGCCCTTCGAGCCTCTCGTGCCTAACGAGACAACCATTGAGGCAATGAAAGCCACCCGGCGTGGTGAGCTTGTGACCGCCGGCCGTCCTGACAGCCTCCTTGAAAAGCTCAATGCGGGAGATTAGATACACATCCCGCTTCAAGCGCGATTACAAACGTGAGAAAGCAGGGCGGCACGGCAAGACCCTTGATGCCGACCTTATGCACGTCGTCGATCTCCTCGCATCAGACACACCCCTGTCCATTCAGAGTGTCGATCATCCGCTTGTTGGTGAATGGGCCGATCACCGTGACTGTCACATCAGGCCTAATCTCATTCTGATCTATCGAAAGCCCGACGATGAGCATCTGGATCTCGTGCGCCTCGGCTCACACAGCGAACTCGGTTTCTGATCCGATTCTGTCGCTCTGGGATATTGGACCCTGCCTGACACCTGTCCCATAATACCAACACCTGACCCGTGTGGCACACCGATCCTGCCCCTAGCCCACTGTCCCGTCCGGGTGTACCCTTTGACATTGATGTTGAAGTCTGTAGAATATTGACATCATCCCTTTGCGGTCACGAGCCGCATCGGCCCCGTACCCCGGTGGGTGCGGGTATTTTTTTTGCCTGAAACGCTCATTCTGCGGTAGTCTCGTTTTCCTCTTTACGCATTACGTAATACGTTATATAATAATACTGTGATCAAAACATTCCATTGCAAGGATACCGAGGCTCTTTTCAATGATCACTTTGTTGCGCGGTTTTCGTCTATCGAACGTCAGGCGAGACGTAAGCTACTCTATCTCCACAGCGCCCGGACACTACAGGACCTGTCGCAACCGCCAGGAAACCGTCTTGAGGCCTTAAAGGGAAAGAGAGATGGGCAACAGAGCATCCGGATAAGCGATCAATGGCGTATCTGCTTCAGATGGGAAGATGGAAATGCATGGAATGTTGAGATCGTTGATTATCATTAGGAGGAGAGAAGAATGAGCAAGGATAAACTACTCGACCTGATTCCCCCGGGGGAAATACTATACGAAGAATTCATGAAACCTCTTGGGATAAACATAAACACGCTTGCGCGGGATATAAGTGTTCCACCCGGACGCATCAGTGAAATCATTCGCGGAAAACGTGCTATCTCGGCAGATACGGCATTGCGGCTTGGCAAGTATTTTAATGTCTCTCCCGAAATATGGCTGAGTCTCCAGGCAGATCATGAAATCAGGATGGCCCGCCGCACAACCTGGCCAAAGGTTGAACCGTGCGTAAAAGCGAGAGTGGCATGATGTAGAAAAACACCCTGACCTGGCGGATATCGAGGCCGCCGGCGTTCCGGGAAGCACGTATTGCAGCACCATACAAAGGATGTGACCAAATTGGACAAATCATGCGGTGAAAATGCACGGATGATTTGTCCAATTTGACCAGATCGTCCCCGCACCTGCCTCTCCGATTGTATGCGCTCTCCTGTTTCAACATTTTACAATTGCCTGCATACTCTCCCTCGGAATAATTCCATTAGAGAGTGTCTCCGCAGGTGACTCAAAACCCGAATGCGTAACAACTCGTATCCATCTTAATATCGGCTAGTTACGTCAGAAACACCCTTCGAAATCCAAGTGATCCATACCCCTCATTACCGGGACCATCCAGCACATGGCCAATAATATCAGTATGATACAGCCGGGTGACTCAAAACCCGAATACGGGGAAACCATCACTTCATGGAGTAGCGAATGTTTATTTGACGTTTATTTGACTTTTATTTTACTTGAGGACCCGTTTTCTTGGAGCGATATAGAAATGGATGTGCGGCTTTTCAGATTATTTCAAGCGCTGTAGTGAGCATGTATCAGTTTATGAATACATACTCACTACACGGACAGGACAGTCAACAAAAAAGCTGGTATAATTGTCCACCATGAAATTCTCCATCCGCAGAGATGTCGGTCTCTCTAACATTCAGCAGAACCTCTCCGGCCTCGAGGGAATCCCTATCGAGCTTGCCCTCCCCTACAAGCTCGAGGACTTCCTCGCCACGATGGACCGTCTGGATGACCTGACAGCCTTCGTCCTCTTCCACAACATCATCGTCAATTCCGTCCACGCTCCCCAGGGGCGCCTCTCCGATGAGGCTTTCATGTCCTGGGCACTTCCCACCGTGCAATTTGCCCAGAAGGTCGGGGCCAGTGTCGCCGTGTTTCACCCTGAGTCCGTTCCGAAGCTCTCGAAACCTTCTGCGCAAACCATGGCTTTGGGAAACCTAAGAAGACTGAAGAGGGAAACAGATATTGTCGTAGCGATTGAAACCTTCGGAAACGCGAAGAGGGTTCTCACGCCAGAAGAGACCATCGAGATCAAGCTCCCCATGGTCCTGGACACGTCACATCTCTTCGTTCCCCGGATCTTCGAGATCATCCACGCTTACCACTCTGGCATCGTCAGTCTTCACCTCTCGGAAATGCGTTACGATGATACTGCCGGCCATGACCTGCCCCATCTGCCGGTGGCAAGCTACGGTATCGAGGTTCTGGAGGCC
>DBQU01000005.1:0-9057 GCA_002305765.1 Deltaproteobacteria bacterium UBA1386 | reverse complement strand
TCCCCACCTCCTGTTCCGCCCCCGTCCCTCGAGGACATCCTCGCCGCGAAGAAGGCGGAGAGAGAACGCCTGCGGAACCTTCCTTTCGAGGAGAAGATCCTCCTCGTCGAGAAAATGCGCGAGCATTTAGAACCCCTCTTCGCCCGTCATGACAAAGACAGCTGGGTCATGCCGGAGAAGGCCTTCTTCGCCGGGGTGCGCCGGCAAAGATCCGAAAAGGAAGGTTACAAGTGGTGCTACCTCTTCCCCAACGGACGGAAGGTGTATTTCAACACGAAGGAAGAGGGCGACGCGCTCCTTGACGCGGAGATCGGATGAAGAATCTCGTCATAGGCGACATCCATGGATGCTATAGGGAGCTGAACGATGCCCTGCACAACGCGGACTATCAGGAGGGGGATCGACTTATATTCCTGGGTGACTATATCGATCGTGGTCCCCAGAGCCGCGAGGTAATGGAATTCCTCACATCGCTGAAGAACCCGGCGAACGTTTATCTGAGAGGCAACCACGAGGAGTTGCTCATCAAGGCGCTGGACGGAGACACAAGCGCATACGGCGTCTTGATGGACAACGGGTTTATTTCGACGCTGAAATCATACGGTGTGGATCCCCGGACATTGTCCTATTCTACGGGCGGGCGGCATTACATCGAGCGTGACGGCAAACACGTCCTTCTGGACAACCGGGAGCTCACTGCCTTCCTGCAAAGCGTCATTCCCCCTGAGCACCTGGCATTCATCGCGGCGACCCGGTACAGCTTCGAGACTGACCGTTTCTTCTTTAGCCACGCAGGTGCTGAGCCGTGCACACCCCTCCATGAGCAGCGTGGCACGGACTTCGTGTGGGGAACGGACGGATTCTTTCTCAAACAGAAGTATACGTACGGCAAAACGCTCGTATTCGGCCATTTTCACCTCGTGGAGCCCTTCTTTGCCCGCGGCCGGATCGGGCTAGGGGCGGACATGTGCGTACGAATCCTGATAACGGACTATTCCCCGATGGTGATCGTGGACAGCGACGGCGACTATTACGAGGTGCGGGACGAATGGCTGATATGAGAATCCTTTACAGTGCCGACCTCCATGGTAACCCCGCTTTCTACCGAAAACTTATCGCGCTCGCCACCCGGAAGAAAGCAGGTGCCGTCATCGTGGGAGGCGACCTCCTCCCTAAAACCGGCGAGTACAAGAACCTGATCAGCGAACAGCGACAGTTCATTCTCAATGAGCTCCGCCCGTCGCTGGTTTCATTCCGGAGGAAAAACCCTCGAACAGACGTCCTCCTCATGATGGGTAACGACGATTTCCAGGTGAACCTGCACCTCCTTGAGGACATGGAGGAAGAAGGCCTCCTGAAACTCCTGCATATGAGAGTGCATCACCTCACGGAAGGCCTCTTCATCGCCGGCTATTCCTGCGTGCGTCCCACCCCGTTTTCGTGCAAAGACTGGGAAAGATACGATGACGAGCAGAGAATTCTCCAGCCCGGTCCTTACAAACCAGTCATCAGCACGGCAAACGGACTCATCGATATCAATGAGCAAGAGTGGTATGCCTCTCATCCCACGATGGAGGAGGATCTCGAACAGCTTGCTCAGATGTCAGACCCGAAAAGAACCGTCTATGTCCTGCACGACCCGCCCTACGACACCAACCTAGATCTCCTCTTCAACGGACAGCACATTGGATCCGCGGCCGTACGGAGATTCATCGAACAACACCAGCCTCCCGCGGTTCTCAGCGGACACATCCATGAGTCACCGAAAGTGTCCGGGAAAGTCATGGACAGGATCGGAGACACGGTCTGTGTCAATCCCGGACAAACGGAAGCGATTCTCCAGGCAGTAATGATTGAGATCCCGGGATATAGGCTGAAGCTGTTATAACTCCATACTAACTCTCAAAACGGGAATTTTCTCGCGTACAGATTGTCTTGGACATAACTAATATTATTACTTTATCTGAAAACGCACTTCAGTAGTCGCTTCAGTTGACGCTTCACCTATTTTTCAGTAATCCGGGACCGTCAGAGACAGCCAGCAACGACAGCAGATCCTCCCTGTCTTCATCGTCAACATGGCCCTTCAGGAGCTCGAGACTCTCGCGCACTCTCTGCCCGTACTGATCCACCTCGTTCTTGCCGAAGGTCGCCGCACTGAAATCCGCGTCCCGCCGCCGATGATAGAGCTCGAAGAGATGGTCGTATACGATCCTGTCCACCTCGCCGGTGGTGATGAAATGCCTGGCCATCAGTTCGCGGACCTCGCGGTGCGAGTACGCGCGATAGCCTTTGCCGGCAAGGACGTAACGACAGAGGGCCTCCAAAACAAAAAAGAGTAAGGACACACACTCTGCGTAATTGCTGGCTGCGTAGTTGATACGATATGACCACAATTTCCGCCGCATAAGGTTCATCATGGCCTGCTTCTCTTCCATCCTCTCGTCCCCCTCCTTTTCAAACCGCATCGACTCCGCCTCGTCTAACGCCCAATCGTAAGCATCATCGAGCGCATCTACATCTGGCTCCACCAGATGAATTCCCGCAAGGGCCTCCTGGACCACAAAGGGCGACTCGTCCCTGTCGTTGAGATGGAGGATCGAAACATGCGTGTCATCCTGCACGGCCGCACGTATGCTGCCGACAATGCGCATCCGCTCCGCCTCATCGTCCGTCCGCAGGCAGATGCCGATATCGATACTGGGCCGGCCACGCGGCACTCCCTCCGAGTATGGACCATAGAGAACGGCGACGAGGATCCTGTTCTCTGTCCGTAACCTCTCAAGCACGGCTTTGATGGGGACGATTCTGTCATGCATCTGCTCATTAGCGGCCGCGCGGAGCTCCGGGGCCCTCATGCCTGCCCTTTCCAGAAAACGGTCCACATCCCTCCGGAGCCGGTCGGGCAGCATCAGGGCAAGCGAGGCAAACCCTATAATCCTGTCACGCTCTATCTCCCACACGCGTGCCGGTGTGAGGCAATAATCCCTGAGCGCATCCATGTATATCGCGGACGTTTTCCCCAAAATGCGCTGCTGACCGAAGGCCTCATCCAGGTCCCTGAGGATACCCTCCATGCCGTCGTAGATGCGGCGGATCGTCTCCGCCACGGCCACCAGGTGGGAATCACCCTCCGGCTTGTCCTTGTCCCGTCTGAAACGGTCCAGTTGCTCACGGAGCCCGGTGCGCTGCCTGTCAAGGAGATCCTCTCTGCCCTTGTCGAGCTCCCGGTATGCGTCCCTTGATATTCTCGTTTTACCGGCCATATCGAGCATCCCGACCCCTTTCCTCCGTCTCTCAGACATACTCCACCCCTGCCAGGATCGCCTGCAGTCGGGGACTAATGTCCCGGCGACCCGAAGAAATTCCCATCGGCGTCCTCGCCGGCTCCCAGGCCCCGGTCTTCTCCCTGGCTCTCCGATTGATCCTGAAAATTCAATGAATAACTGGTGCTTCTCCCACCGCCAGGTTCTTTGACCAGAATGCCGCGCTCTACCAGATCGGTGATATCGCGTAACGCCGTATCCGGAGACCGTTTTGTTAGTCTTGCCCATTTCGTGGCAGTAAGCTTTCCCTCAAAATGATCCAACAGCCTGTTGAGAACCATCTGCTGACGGGGGTTAAACTGTTCCTGGGCGTATCTTTCCCAAAAACCGGCCTTTCTGAGAACGCGGGAGAGGGTGTTGCCGGCATTGTCGAGAGCGGCATTGAGAGTGTCTAAAAACCAGTCCAATCGGGCTGTAATATCCAGGGTCCCTTTTTGTGCAGCTTCGATGCCCGCATAGTATTCAGGACGCTCGTCTCTTATCTGGGCAGACATGCTGTAGAACCGCCGGGTGCTTTTCTCAGATCGTGCCAAAAACATATCCATAAGGGCCCTGGCGATCCGCCCATTGCCGTCTTCGAAAGGATGGATGGTCACAAACCATAGGTGTGCGACGCACGAGCGCAGAACGAGGTCATTTCCGTCGTCATGGTTGAACCACTCTAAGAATGCTTTCATTTCGGGTTCTATGCGTGCCGCTGCCGGCGCCTGAAAATGAACCCGTTCCCGGCCGATCCGTCCGGAAACAACTTGCATTGGTCCGGACCTGTCGTCACGCCACGCGCCTGTCCTGATCGTATGCATGTCGCTTTCCCCGGTCGGGAAAAGAGAAGCATGCCAGGCAAAAAGCCTTTCCTTGGTTAGAGGCTGAGCATAGTTCTGAGTGGCGTCAAGTGCCATCGAAACGACGCCCTCGACAGCTCGCGAGGGGCGCGGCAAACCTCCCCTATCCATCCCAAGATGCCGTGCGACAGAGGACCGGACCTGTTCCACGTCCAGGTTTACGCCCTCGATCTCGCTCGATTTAGCCACGTCCAGGGTGAGCGTTTGAAGAACAGCTTCATCGCGCAGGCCAAAGCCAAGGCATTTCATCCTTCCGGTAAGCTCACCTTGCTTATATCGAACCTTGGCCAGCTTGGACGCTAAGACGGTCGGGTCCCAACGGAAGTTCGGCCAATCCGGCAGATCATAAACATAGGTTGTCATTCTCCGCACCTCATGCGGATATTATAATCGATATTCTCCGCAAAAGCAACGTCATCCGCAAAATATGCGGTGAATATGGCAATTAATCTCCGCACGCAAAAGTTACCTGTTGTTTCGCCGTCGTAGGAATTTTGAAAACATTGCCATATATCAGCGTGTGATACATTATAGACAGATGGGAGGTGTTCCAATGACCCTTGCCGAAACAAGGCCGCGCATAGTATCCGACCCGGAAATCCTCGGGGGACTGCCCGTAATCGAGGGGACTCGTGTTCCAGCAGGAAACATCCTCGCCGAGATCCGGGCCGGGAGCGATAAATATGAGATCTTTCTCGGTTATCCGACGCTCCCCGTTGGCAGTGTGGAGGCGGTTATTGAATGGGACAGAGCGGGTCGCCCGCTTTGAGGAATACATTCTTTATCGACGAGTGTCTCAGCCCCGAACTTGTCGCTTACGCCAGGTCCCGCAATCTTCGAGCCCGCAAACTTCCACACCCAGCCCAGTTGACAACTACATATCGTTGCTCATATTCGTAGTTGTCAACAAGCCATCAACCTCCGTACCATGCTCATGCAGTCAAATTCCCAGCCTCTCCAGCTGCCTCTGAAGTATCAAGTCCTGGATCTGCTCGCCTGACTTGCCCTCGAAATCCTCCGGGCTGAGCCCCAGCTCGGCTGTATTGTATCCGGCAACCTCCCTGAACGGGGCCACCGCGGGGGAGATGTCCTTGCCGTAATCCGCCTCCACGACATGGAGGAGGGGATCAATGAGGTCCATCTTGTGAAGCGTGTTGACGAAGCGCATCTGCTTCCCCCGTCTCATGTGCCGGAACCGTTCCGCCTTCATGTGGTGCCTGGCTATCTCCGTGCAGACCTTCCTGCACCTGTTGTCCCCCTTCAGCCTGTTGAGGAACCTCTGCACCACTTCTATCCCGCGCTTCTCGTGGCCGATGTGCCTCGGGAGCTCGTTCTCCGGCGTCTCGACCTTTCCGATGTCGTGCAGAAAGGCGGCGAGGCGCGTGTACCTGCAGCGGGTCCTGCCAGCCACGAACTTGAGGACGTTGACGGCGTGGTTGAACGTCGAGCCTTCCGGATGGTACTCGGGAGGGCCCGCCACGACGTCGAGCATCCGGTGGATCTCGCGGAACACGTCCCTGCTCACCCCGCTCTTCACCAGGTATATGAAGAACCTCTCCGGACGTTCCTCGGCCATCGCCTTCATCATCTCGTTGTAGATGCGCTCGGGAGGGATGTGCTGCAGCTCCGGGTCCATGGTACGGATGAGGTCCATGGTCTCCGGGGCGATCGTGAATCCCTTGCAGGCGAATCTGAACGCGCGGAACACCCGCAGGGGATCCTCCGCGAAGGCTTCCGACACGTGCCGGATGACCCTGTCTTTCAGATCCCGGCGGCCGTTGAACGGATCGATGAGCTCCCCGGTGGAGAGCCTGCACGCCATTGCGTTGATGGTGAAGTCCCTCCTGCGGAGGTCTTCCCGGACATCGGACATGGCGCCGGGCCCGGATTCCTTCCCCCTTGGCAAAGCGATCTCTATCTTCCCGAGGTCCCCGCGGTGCATCGTGAACACAGGTATCGTCGTTTTCGGGTCCACGTAGGTGAACCCGAGGTCGAGGAGCCTCTTCGGCGGCAGGACCGCGAGCAGGTCGATGTCCTCCGGGTCTCTCCCGGAGAGGATATCCCTGACGCACCCTCCCACCAGGAAGACCTTGTCCAGGTCCGTCTTAAGGATCCCCGTGAGGGTTTGTATCTGTGCCGGCATTGATGCCGGTGGTATCGTGGACAATGAATCTGTCAAATATGACGGATCGCGCATGGCATCTTTCCTGGTTACCTGTCTTGTGGTTACTATTGTACAGTAGCAGCCTAGAGATAGGCAAGAATGGTTGAACACACCTGCCAGATGCTATTTCTTCAATATGACCATCTTTACTGCATGTTCAGTTGCATCGACCGCGTACCTCCGTGCACTTATAGAACAGGGCGAAGACGTGAACCAGTGGGATGAGATCCAAGGGGAAACGCCTCTCCATTGTGCCTCTCGTTTGAGAAAACCTGAGGCTGTCGGTTTGTTGCTCGATGCCGGGGCAGACATTAACGGGCTAAATGAAGATGAAGAAACTCCCCTCCATGTGGCGTGTACCCGGGGGTATACGGCCATCGTCCGCCTCCTCCTCGACCGCGGGGCGGACGTGAATATCAGGGATGCACTTGAGGAGACAGCTCTTGACAAGATATTGCGGTGGCCGATAGACCAACACTCCCGGGAAGAGATCCTCGATCTCTTCCGCCAGTACGCTCCGGAGGCCGTGATGGAGGCGTACTGCTCGCCGGAATTGAGGGTAGGCTAGGGTATGACAGAAGACAGCATCCTCAATATAGACATCATTACAGCCTCCAAAGAGGGTAACCCGGAGATCGTTCAAAGGCTCATAGAAGCTGGTTTGGACGTCAACGACCGTGACACAGGCGGTTACACCCCCCTCCATTGGGCATGCCAGTTTCGTTTTGTGGAAGTTGTCCGGCTCTTGCTGAAAGCCGGGGCGGACGTGAATGTGAAGAACACTGACAGAACGGGATATCAGACTCCCCTCCACCTGGCTTGTCTCTTCCAGAACGCGCAGATAGTCCGCCTCCTCCTCGATGCCGGGGCGGATCCGTGTGCGCGAAACGAGGGAGAGTGGACCGCATTGGATTACGTGAGAAAATTTACGCTGGCAACTAACCCCATGCGTGAAGAGATCCTCGATCTCTTCCGACAGTACGCCCCGGAGGTGGTGATGGAGGCGTACTGCTCACCGGGCCCGGGAGCATAATGAAGAAGAAGGGAACTGAATACCAGGAGAGGATGGCGGTGCATCTTTTCCCGGCCTTCATGTATGCCGTGAAGGATGGGGATGAAGCAAGTATCAGGTCGCTGGTGGCGGCGGGAGCGGATGTGAACCTGGGGGAGCGTTCAAGGTTCCCATTGCGCGCGGCCTGTGCCCATAACCGCCCCGCCATCGTCCGCCTGCTACTGGAGCTCGGCGCGGACGTGAACTCGACCTCACTTGAAGGCACCACCGCGCTTCATTGGGTCTGTCATACCGGGAATCTCCCGGTCGCCCACATCCTACTCGACCACGGCGCGGACGTGGAGGCGCGAAACCAGCAGGCGTCGACTCCCCTGCACTACCTCTGTACAAACACCGGCGTACAGGAACAGGTGAAGGAAGACAGAAGGGGGCTCGCCACGCTTTTGATCGGGAAAGGCGCCGATGTGAACGCCCGGGACAGAAATAGTGTGACGCCTCTCCATCTTGCAAGCAGCAACTTTACGGCAACAGACGCAGGTGACCTCGTCCGTCTGTTGTTGGAGACCGGGGCGGATGTGAACGCGAAGGATAATACCGGGCGGTTCCCGCTACATTGGGCCATGGGGAATTATCTGCCTTTGACATGCAAGATTCTCCTCGACGCCGGAGCTGACCCGAATGCCCCGGACGGAGGTGGCATAACCCCGCTTGATCAAGTGATCGCTCTTCCTGATTCCCACCCTGCCAGGGAGAAGATCCTCGATCTCTTCCGCCAGTACGCCCCGGAGCAGGTGATGGAGGTGTGGTGCCGGAGACCACAGCCATGAGGGAATCCAGGGCGAATAGGAATAGGAGGGCCAATGTGATGAAACGAAATCCGCGAAAACAGACATTGCTCTCTGCCGCAAGAAATAATGATATTGAGACCGTCCGGCTCCTCCTGGAGCACGGCGCGGATGCCAACGGCGAAGAGTTTTCAGAGGAGACGCCGATCCATGAGGCGGTCAAATGCGGCAATATCGACCTTGTCCGCCTTCTCCTCGACCACGGCGCCGATGTGAACGCGAGGAATGCATGTGATGAAACACCTTTGCATGCTGCAGCATGGTCGCGCAATCTCAAAATGGTCAAGCTATTGCTCCTCGAAGCGGGTGCGGATCCCAGTAACAGGGATCACGGCGATCTCACCGCCTTTGACGTGTCGTGCATCAATCAACATGAGAAGGACGGAGACGATGGCGGAATAGCGGACTTTCTTTTCCAATATGGTCAGGAGAACCCGGTGGCATGGGAATCCGAGCGATATTATTCTATCCACAAAGCCTGTGAACTGCACCATGTCGCCACAGTGCGTTTTCTCATCGACCGGGGGGTTGATCTAACGGCACGCGACAACCGAGGCCTCACGGCTATTGAGAGACTGGACACAAGACATGGCGGTAACCAGAAGACGAGGGAGCAGATCCTCGATCTCTTCCGGGAACATGCACCGGAGCTCTTCATGGAAGTATACTGCATGGGATCCGGTACTCGTGCGGTGGGCATGTAGGGAACCATAATAAAAGACCCACCGGATTTCGCTTTCCCCGGACAAGGTGAAGAACCAAAGATGCGGGGGAAGAGGCGCGGCGGGTATGTTATTGTTGTATAGCATACTTCATTTCTGAAGTAAAGGAGACAGCCATAAACAGAGTAGTTGGGCATGGACATACT
>DBQU01000048.1 GCA_002305765.1 Deltaproteobacteria bacterium UBA1386 | reverse complement strand
GTCTACTATTGACATCGGAGGTCAGAGGGTGTTTTTGTCTCACTTCGGCGAGGGTGATTGCTGGAAACGGTCACACTATGTTTTTTTGCGGCTTTGGCGGGTTTCATTGATTCCATAGCCGGAGGCGGAGGGCTCATCCAGCTGCCGGCCCTCTTCATCGTCCTGCCGCACCTGCCCGTCGCCACACTCCTCGGCACGAACAAGCTTGCCTCGATATCCGGAACATCCGTCGCAACCATTCAGTACGCCCGTCATATCAGGATAGACTGGAAGGCGACCCTGCCGGCAACCGCGGCCGCTCTCATTGCCTCCTTCCTCGGGGCCAGAACGGTGACACTGCTGAATCCCGGGACCATGCGCCCCCTCATCCTCTTTATGCTCGTCGCCATCGCCCTCCATACCTTTCTCCGAAAAGACTTCGGCTCCGTGCACGCGCCCCGCCTCGACCGGGTCAAACAGGTAGCCATCAGCATCGCGACCGGCTCCCTGATAGGCTTCTATGACGGGTTCTTCGGCCCGGGCACGGGAAGTTTTCTCATCTTCGTCTTCATCGGCATCTTCGGCTTCAGTTTTCTCGCCGCCTCGGCATCCTCCAAGGTCGTCAACTTTGCCACGAACATCTCCGCCGTCCTCTACTTCGCCGCCACCGGGAACATAATCTACACCACCGCCATCCTCATGGGCCTCGCGAACGTCCTCGGAGCCGTCATAGGCTCGCGCCTGGCCATCCTCAAGGGCAACCGCTTCGTGCGGATCTTCTTCCTCGCCGTCGTCGTGTGCCTGATAGCGAAGCTGGGGTACGATATGCTTCTCAAATGAAGGAAGGGCGAAAGACTTCTTCTCTCGCCCTCCCGTCTTCGACGGGATCAAGTCCGCAGAGGACGCAGAGAAAAGATTCGGCCGGATTTCGAAGCCTTCCAAAATCCGGCCGGATTTGCATCCCGCTAAAGCGGGAGGCAAAGAAGAGCTCTGGGTGCAGGTGGAAGTGGTGGGGAGGGGATGGGAGTCTGGGGGGTGAGGTAGTATGGGGGCTGGAGGAGAAAGTACAGGACTGGAGGATGAAGCATAGGACCTATGGGACATATAGGACTTACAGCACCTATGACTACAGGTGGGGATGAGGGGGGATCACTCCTTCAGGATAAAAAACACTATTTCTTTCTCTCCCGCCGGGACGGCGGGACGAGAAGGCCGCCGGATTTTGGCAGGCTCCGAAATCCGGCGGCAGTCTTTTCTCTCTTTTCCGTCTCTCTCTGCGACCTCTGCGAACTCGAGCGAAGCGGGCGAGAGATAACGCCTTTGAGTTTTCCCGCCGCTCCCCAACACGTCTACGTGTATTTCTTCTTCATCTGAGCCAGTTTGTGGAAGTGTTTGCGTTCTTCTTCTATGATCCTGTCGATCGCCGCGTAGTGCTTTTCGTCGACGAACTGTTTTGCCTCATGGTAGTAGAGGATCGAATCGGCCTCGCGTCCCATGGCGAAGTGGAGCGCCGAGGGGGCATCCAGGTCATCCGACATAGCCTCGGTGCGGGCCTCCTTCGTGAATATCGCCTTGCCGTCCACGTAGTCCCGCAGATAGGCCGCATACTCGCCGCTGAAGCTTTCGGCGGGGGGATTTGTTTCGATACCCGAGAGCATATCCTGAAAGATCCTCTTGTGCCGGATCTCTTCATCGGCAAGATGGTTGAAGAGATCCCTCACTTCCTTGTCCGTGGCGTTCAGCGCCGCCTTGTGGTAAAACATCTCGCCGTCTTCCTCGATCCGGACAGCAAACTGAAGGATGTCGCCTGTGCTGAAAATATTCATGTTACCCTCCTTTTTCGGTGGTGTCTCACGTGCATCCTCCTGTCACGGAAGGGAACCGTGAAAGTCGGAACTGAAGATATTATTATATAGTGTCCGCGAGGCCCGTTGGCAACCCCCTGATTAACGGGGACCGCTTTTTTTGCTTTCGCCGGGGCCGATGGTCCTCAAAGAGAATCCTGTGGAGGTTTCGTAGGTGACAAAGCTCGCGTACGTTGCGAGGTCGCCCGTGTTGAGGTATCTCTTTTCCGCGGGACCGGCGCCGACCTCGAGGATATCGGGTATATGGGAATGGCCGAGGATCACGACATCGTACCCTTCCGCAAGCTTCCGTCTCGCGCGAGATCTGAAGATATCCCGTACGACCTCACTGTACTTCTTGCTCCTGCGGGAGAGAAAGGGACGCACGAGGGATACGACGCGCCAGGTCAACCCCGGGCCGAGAAGGTCCATGATCCGGTAGAAGAAGGGTTGCTTGAGGAGCCGGGCGAGGGAAAGATTGGCAAAGCCGTCGCCGTGCGCGAGAAAGACCTTCTTTCCGTCTACGTCGAGGCTCATCTCCACAGCGCAGGTGACTCCCGTGTATTCCTCGAAATACCTGCCCATGGCGAATTCATGGTTCCCTTCCAGGAACACCACGCTCTTGCCTCGCTCGACAAGACCCTTGAGACAATCAACTATTGTCCGGTACCAGGGATATACGTACCCGTCGTAACCATGATAGAAGTCGAAAAGGTCGCCGAGGACCACGACCATGTCGGCCTCTTCGCAGTAATCGGAGATGAACCGCAGCGTGAGGGCGGCTTTGTCAACGCTCGTGCGGGTAATGTGAACATCGGAAAAGAAGACGATCTTCATGGCAGGCCTCTAACCTCCGGTCGCCAGGTATTCCCTGAGGGCGTCCATCCAGCCGCGCATCCTGATGCCTGTCGAACCTTCGAGCTTCGTCAGGTCGAAAACGGAGTTGGCGGGCCGCGCGGCCTTCCTCCCCAGTTCGCCCGATGTTATGGGGCTTGTCTCGACGTTCATGTTCAGGATGGAGAAGATCGCCTTTGCGAATTCGAACCAGGTGCAGGAACCGGTGTTCGAGACGTGATAGATCCCGCTCAATCCCTTCTCCACAATGGAGCTGATCGGAGCGGCGAGGTCCCGGGCCCACGTCGGGGACCCCCTCTGGTCGTTCACGACACGCACTTTGCCGTGCCGTCGCGCCAGATCCGTTATCGTGTCGACAAAGTTCCTTCCGCCCTTCCCGTAGAGCCATTGGGTCCTCACAACGGCAGCCCCGGGAAGCCTTTCGAGGACCATTCTCTCCCCGGCGAGCTTCGTGCGCCCGTACGCCGAGGCCGGCCCGGTTTCGTCGTCCTCCCTGTACGGAGACCCCTTGGTGCCGTCAAAGACATAGTCGGTGCTCATGTGAACGAGCCGCGCCCCGGCAGCGGCACAGAGTCCCGCCACGGTCCCGGCCCCTTCCGCGTTCACCCGCCGGGCCATATCCTCCCCGTCCTCGCACCCGTCCACGTCCGTCATGGCGGCAAGGTTGAGAACCACGTCGGGACGGTGGAGCTCCATCAGCTCCCTGCCTTTCGAGGCGCTGGTTATGTCCCATTCATCGATGTCATAGACGGCGAGGTCGAAACGCCCGCCGAGATATGGAAGGATGCTGCCTGCCAGTAATCCCTTGCCGCCCGATATGAGGAGCTTCATCGCTTCCCGTACATCTTTTCGTAATAGTCCAGGTATGCCCCGGTCTTGATCCTCTCCCACCATCCCCTGTTCCTCACGTACCAGTCGACGGTGCCGCGCATGCCCTCGGAGAAAGCCACCGAGGGCCTGTAGCCCAGCCGCTCCGTGATCTTTCCCGAGTCGATGGCATAGCGGCGGTCGTGCCCCGGCCTGTCCGTCACGTACCGGATGAGCGACCGGGGCTTGCCCAGTATGTCGAGGACGAGCTCGACGATATCGATGTTCGTCCGCTCGTTCGAAGCGCCGATGTTGTACACGTTCCCCTCCTCGCCCTTGTGGACGACGAGGTCGATGGCCGCGCAGTGGTCCTTGACATGGATCCAGTCGCGGACGTTGAGGCCGTCGCCGTAGACGGGCAGCTCTTTGTCCGCGAGGGCGTTGGTTATCATGAGGGGGATGAGCTTCTCCGGGAACTGGTAGGGCCCGTAGTTGTTGGAGCACCTCGTGATGACGACGGGCATCCCGTAGGTCTTGAAATAGGCCATGGCGAGTATGTCCGCCGCCGTCTTGGAGGCCGAATAGGGGCTGTTCGGGGACAGAGGGGTGTCCTCGCGGAACGCCCCCGATTCACCGAGGGATCCGTAGACCTCGTCCGTCGATACCTGGACGAAGCGACCGACGCCCTTCTTCCGCGCCAGCTCCAGGAGGTTGAAGGTGCCGTTTATGTTCGTCCTGATGAAGGCGTCGGGGTCCATGATGCTCCTGTCGACGTGGGACTCCGCCGCGAAGTTGACGACGATGTCGATGGGCCTTTCGAAGACGCCCTCGACGTCGGCCATGGACGCGATATCCCCCCGCACGAAGGTGTACCTCCCGTCCCCGGCGACGTCCTCGAGGTTCTCAAGGTTGCCCGCGTACGTCAGCTTGTCGAGATTGACGATGGTGTAATCGTATCTTTCCAGCATGTGGCGGACGAAGTTGGTCCCGATGAAGCCGCAGCCGCCGGTGACGAGGATCGTTTCAGCCATCTTTTCTCTCCCAGGTGTAGGGTATGTCGTTCTCGTGGGGGTCTATCCTGAACTCGTCGGGCCCGACGTAATCGTAGACCATGGTGGGGGCGTTTATGATGATGGCCTCCTCGAGGCTGACGCACTTCCACCCGTGATAGACCATGCGCGGCACCCTGACGAGCCGGGGGTCATGGTCGCCGACAAAGAGCTCGTTGACCTCTCCCCGGGTGGGCGATCCCTCGCGGTCGTCGTAGAGGACGAGCTTTATCATGCCCCTCACGCAGGCGATGAGGTCGTCCTGCTTCCTGTGGTAATGCCACGCCTTCACCACCCCGGGGTATGTGGTCGTCATGTAGACCTGGCCGAACTGCGTGAAGATCTCATCGTCGCTGCGGAGGATCTCCATCAGCCTGCCCCTCTCGTCGGGGATCACCTTCAGCATCTTGATGGCCACGCCGTCTATCATAGTTTCTCTCCCGGGGCCACGTTGTTGGCCCCCGTCTGTGAAACGAGCACGCTGGCACGGAGCAGGGATTCAAAGGTGCCCGCGTCCGTCCACCAGCCATCGAGCATCTCCCAGGTCATCGTGCCGTTCCTTACGTAGGCGTTGTTCACATCGGTGATCTCAAGCTCGCCCCGCTCGGACGGCTTAAGGGTCTTTACGATATCAAAAACGGTCGCGTCGTAGAGGTAGATGCCGATGACGGCAAGGTTGCTCCGGGGACTCTTCGGCTTCTCCACGATGTTGACAAGCCTGCCGTCCGTAATCTCGGCGACGCCGAATCTTTCCGGATCGGGGACCTCCTTGAGCATGATCTTGGCCCCTGCCCCCTGTTTCTCGAAGTCCTGGACGGCCTTGATGATGTTCCTTTCGATTATGTTGTCCCCGAGGACGACGCAGACCGGTTCTCCGTCCGCGAAATATTCCGCCAGTGACAGGGCGTCGGCGATGCCGCCCTCCCCTTCCTGGTACGTGTAGTTGAGATGCTTGAGCCCGAAGTCCTTTCCGTTGCCCATGAGGCGCAGGAAATCACCGGCGTGATTGCCGCCCGTCACGATCATGATGTCCGTTATGCCCGCGTTGATGAGGGTCTCTATGGGATAGTAGATCATGGGCCTGTCGTACACGGGCAGAAGATGCTTGTTCGTTATCCGGGTGAGGGGCGCGAGACGCGACCCCAGACCGCCTGCCAGTATGATACCCTTCATGTGAACCCTCCTCCTTCTACCGCGATGTGATGCCGGTGAGATCGAAGGAGAGCTTGAAGCTCGTGTCCCTCGGCCTCTTGGACTGCGACAGTGACAACACCACGGACCAGCAGCCCGGTTTGTATTTCAGGCGATACTCCGTGTCGATCCAGTCCTTGTCCATAAACGTGTACCGTATGTTGTATCCTCCTTCAAAGACCCAGTACGAGGCGAACATCTCCACGAAGATATCGTTGTTGAGCCCCGAATTGTAGTTGTGCGCCACAATGGCGCTGTACACCCCGGGGACAAGGTACGATATGGTGTTCCTCAACGTCTTCGCGCCTTCGCCGTGGACGCTGAAAACACTCTCGTGCGCGAAGCTGAGATGGTCCAGCGGCGACAGGGTGAATTTCAGGTCGATGTCGGAAAAGCGCGAACCCGAACCTTTGTAGAGCTCGGACTCCTCGAGATGGCCCGAGATGCCATAGGTCTGGGACACCTCGAAAAAGGACATCTCGCGTCTGAAACCGGTCTCCCCAGAAGTGTCATAAAGATAATGGTTGATCGAATAGGTTATCGCGTTCGTCTGGTTTATCCTGTCGTAGGCATCTATCTTGGGTGCGTCCTTGTAGCCCGTGCCGGGGATGTATGTGTACCGGACATTCGGTCTTACCACGCTCTGCATGGATTCCAGCCAGGACCAGCCGGTATTGTAGCCCCGCATGAACTGCATGTTGGCGTCAGCGTCGAGGCGAAAGGTCTGGCGGTAGTTGCTGTTGCCTCCCGTGTCCTCGCTGCGGTTGACGGCGTAGCCGGTCTCGTAGAGGGTACCGCTGAGAAGCGTGTTCAGACCCTTGAAGGAGTATGGCAGTCTCAATGACGGGTCGACGGCAAGGCGCGTATAGGTCCCTCCCGAGTCGCGATAGAAATTGGTCAGAGAGCTGTTGAGGTCGAGGTACATCTTTCCACCGAACACAGGTATGTATTCGGTGAAGTACGTCACCTCGGGATAATATTGGAACAACGTGTCGTTGTCCTTCACGAGAAGGTTCCTGAAGTGTGTGACCCCGCCGGTAAGGAGGGACCGGGGCAGGGGCTTCTCCACGAAGATCGTCGACTTGAGCTGACTCTCGCTCCGTTCCTGTATGGACTGCCCGAAATCCTTGAGATAGTCGTTGTCGAAGACATGCCATACGTTGGCCTTGAACTGAAGGTCATTGAAGAAGACCTGCTGGTGCTTCGCCTTCACCTGATATCGCGTGTTCCCGTAATCCCTGTCATTGATGATGTTGCCTTCCAGCTCTCCCTTAAGGTCTTCCCTCAGGGCATAGCGGAACTGGGTGCCCAGGTTGACGCCCCTCTTTTCGATGTATTCGGCGGACATCGTGGCGTCCTTGTCCTTTGCTATGGCCCAGAAGTAGGACAGTTTGAACTTGGCCCCATCCGCCGAAGAGAGCGCCATCTCCGGTATGAGAAATCCCGACTGTCTCTGCGCCTTGACGGGAAAGATCCCCCAGGGGATATAGAAGACGGGGACGCCGAGGATGTGGAACGTCGTGGACTTCGTCTTCGCGTACCCTTCGACGGTGATGTCCACCTCGTCGGAGGTGAACGTCCATTCCGGCTTGTCCCAGCCGCAGGTGGTGAATTTCCCTTTCTTGATCTTGTACTGGGACTCCCCGGTCTTTTCGATCTCGGCGCCGTTGACATAGACGTTGCCCGTCTTTATGTAGACCCGCGCCTTCTCCAGGGTCCCCTTCTTGGTCTCGAGATTGAGCTGCATCCGCTCGGCCTCGATCCGGTCTCCCAGGTCTTCATATATGACGTTGCCTTCAGCGGTAACGTCACGTGTGTTGTCATCGAGGAAGATGTAATCCGCGAAAAGGGTGCGCGTCGCCTCCCTGACCTCGACGTTCCCGCGGGCGGTGTACGTGTTGGCCGCGCGGTCATGCTCCACCTGGTCGGCAATGATCTGCACGGGACCCTTCACGTCCCCGCCGCGGACACCGATCTGCTGTCCCCGGGATACGAGGGGCAGGAGAAAGGCGAACATCATCACCATCACAAGGATCCTAGAATATCTCATTGACGACCCGTTTGGCCTCTCCGATCGTATAAAGTGAGCCCGTGACAAGGATGAGGTCCCTGTCCCCGGCGAGCTGCCGCGCCTTCCTGAGGGCGCTTTTCGTGTCTTTCGTGACGATGGGATTGCGGGCGAGACCCCTCATGCTCTCGGCCTCCAGGGCACGCTCCGTGTTCGGCTGCGTGAGTATGGCAAGATCGACGCAGCCGTTCATGACCTCGAGCATCCTCCCATATTGCTTGTCCCGCATGACGCCGAAGACCAGGACCTTCCTGCGGTCCCGGTAGCGGGAGCGAAGGAATCTTGTCAGAGCGCGCACCCCGGAAAGGTTGTGTGCACCGTCGAGAATGACGAGCGGCCGCTCGCGCACCGTCTCCAGTCGCCCCTGCCATCTCACTGAGGCCAGAGCGTCTCTCACATGGTCCTCTCCGACGCGAAACCCGCCCCGGGAAAGGGACTCGACGGCACACAAAGCAAGGGCGGCATTGAAAAGCTGATGGTCCCCCTCGAGGTTGAGGGCGATATTGTCACAATCCCACCCGATACCGCGGTAGGAGAAACGCCTCTCGCCCTTCTTCCTGCCAAGGAAATCCCTTCCCAGCACGTGAATCGGACTGGCAAGCTCCCGGGCCCTAGCCTCGAGCACCTCGAGGGCCCTGCCCCGGGCACCCGTTATCAGGGGAACGCCTTTCTTTATGATCCCCGCCTTTTCCCCGGCGATCTTGCCGATGGTCCCTCCCAGTTCCTTCATGTGGTCAAAAGCAACGTTCGTGACGACCGTTGTCAGCGGTTCTATGACATTCGTCGAATCCAGTCGCCCGCCGAGGCCCGTCTCCACGACCGCGATGTCGATCTTTTCCCTCCGGAAATGCTCGAAGGCCAGCGCCGTCGTGAAATCGAAGTAGGTATAAAATGGGTCCGGTCCGGTCCCATGGGCCCTTTCACGGATGTGCTCCGTGAGAGAGGCGACCTCATCCTCCCCTATCTCTTCCTCGTTGACGGTGATGCGCTCTGTAAAGGAGACCAGGTGGGGCGACGTGTACTTTCCCACCCGGTATCCCGCCGCCTTCAATATGCAGGAGATCATCGTGGCGACCGACCCCTTGCCGTTGGTCCCAGCGACGTGGACCGTCCTCAAGGACCTGTGAGGGTCGCCTATCGCGCCGAGAAGCCTGCTGATGTTCTCCAGTCCAAAAACGGAGCCGAATCTCTCGAGGCCTGAAAGGTACTCCAGCGAGCTTTCATAGCGGGCATCATTCATGCGATCAGGGACAGCAGCGTGTGAAGCGTCTGTTTCAGCTCTTTACGGGAAGAGATCATGTCGATCATGCCATGCTCCAGAAGATATTCCGCCCGCTGAAACCCCGGAGGCAGCTTGGCCTTGATCGTTTCCTTGATCACCCTCTCCCCGGCGAAACCGATCATCGCCTTCGGTTCGGCGATGATGACGTCGCCGAGCATGCCCATGCTAGCAGAGACACCGCCGAGGGTGGGATCGGTGAGCACCGTTATGTAGGGAACACCGTTGCTCTTCAGGTGATAGATGGCTCCTGAGACCTTCGACATCTGCATGAGCGACATGATGCCTTCCTGCATCCTTGCGCCGCCGGACGAGCAAAAGAGGATGACAGGGGTCTTCTGCCGCGCTCCCTCCTCGAGGGTCCTGGTGATCTTCTCGCCCACAACGCTCCCGAGGCTCCCTCCCATGAAATTGAAGTCGAAAATGGCGGTGAGAACGGGAATGCCCCCTATCTTCGCGCTGCCGCACATGAGAGCGTCGGGCCGCCTGGCCGTTTCCTGTGTCTCGACAAGTCTCGTCTTGTATGGTTTCGTGTCTTTGAACTTCAGAAAGTCCACGGGCTCGACCTTTTCATGGAACTCGGTGAAACTGCCCCTGTCGAAGGTCAGCGCTATCCTGTTCTCCACGGAGATGGGGAAATGATAGAAACACTTGGGACAGACATGACGGTTGCGCTCGACCTCTTTCCTGTAAAGGAGTTCCTGGCAGGAATTGCATTTCCTCCAGAGCGACTCTTCCTTTTCCGCCCTGGAGATCTCTTTCTGGATATTTATTTCACGGTAAGGTTTCTTCTCTTTATCCTTTTTTTTGAATAACCCCATTACTTTTCCTGTTGAATTTTTGTTGAAAAACTACCAAAATAAGTATGGTCATGTCAATAGAAAGGGTCACCATAGAATCGGACCAGAGTATCGAGGGATTGCTCCGCCGGCAGAGCAGGAAAGCGGGCGTCGTCATATGCCATCCCCACCCCCTCTACGGCGGGAACATGTACAATAACGTTGTCAGCGCCATTGAGGACGGGTACGCCGCGCAGGGCTTCACGACCCTCATCTTCAACTTTCGGGGCGTGGGAGACAGCAAAGGCGAATACGACGAGGGTGACGGAGAGGTTCGTGACGCCACCGCGGCATACCGGGTCCTGAAAGAACAGCTTGACGACGATGCGCATATCACGCTTGCGGGCTACTCCTTCGGTGCCTGGGTCATCAGCAGGTCGGCACTCGGGATAGACAACTTCGACAGTCTTTTTCTCGTTTCATTTCCGTGTCTTATATACAAGTACGACCATCTGAAGACTTTCAGCAAGGAGATCCTCATCGTCGGCGGCACGTATGATGACATAGCCCCCATGGACGATCTCTATGAGCTCTACAAGAGCCTCACCACCCTGGACAAGCATCTCAAGGTCATCAATACGACCCATTTCTATGCCGGAAAAGAAACGGAACTGATCGATTTTATAAAAGAAACCATTCCGAAGCGGTAGAATAGGACCTGCAGGACTCCAGGACCTATGGGACGTATAGGACGCGTAGGACCCCTGGGACGACGCAAGCTGGTCGTAATCTCTTTGTTTGGGTTTCAGGGGCTGTGGTTTTCTTCATTCTTCTTGAATAGATACCCCACTCTATGCTAATTTGATTGTTAGAATCCAGCGGGTTTACGGCAACCTGAAACGTAGAACATTTCCCGATCACAAGAAAACGTCCTAAGGTAACCGACCCGGCCGGGTTACTTTCTATCTCAGCAAGGATTGTTCCGCCATGGATTACAAAGACACATTGAACCTCCCGAAGACGCCCTTTCCCATGAGAGGCAACCTGCCCGTCAAGGAAAAGGACATGCTTGCCCGCTGGCAAGAGATAGACCTCTACCGGAAAATGACGGAGGCGCGAAAAGACAGCCCCGCTTTCATACTCCATGACGGCCCCCCTTACGCCAACGGCAACATCCACCTTGGGACCGCCCTCAACAAGATCCTCAAGGACATCATCATCAAGGCAAAGTTCATGACGGGCCACAGGGCGGACTATATCCCCGGATGGGACTGCCACGGCCTGCCCATAGAACACCAGGTGGAGAAGAACGTCAAGCAGAAGAAGCTCGAGCTCTCCAAGCTGGAAACCCGGAAGGAATGCCGGGCCTATGCGCGGCAGTTCATAGACATCCAGCGCGAGGAGTTCAAGCGCCTCGGCGGCATCGGCGACTGGGACCATCCCTATATCACCATGGATTTCGACTACCAGGCGACGATCATCGAAGAGGCGGCGAAATTCTTCATCCGCGGCGAGGTCTACCGGAAGAAGAAGCCCGTCTACTGGTGCCTCAGCTGCGAGACGGCCCTCGCCGAAGCGGAGATCGAATACGACACCAAGAGGTCCAGTTCCATATATGTCAAGTTCCCCTACACGGGCGAGAGAGAACCGGTCTTCGCGGGCTATCCCGACAAACCGGTCCACATGCTGATCTGGACGACCACACCCTGGACGCTTCCCGCGAACCTTGCCATCGCCGTCCATCCAGATTTCACCTACGTCACCGTTGAGACCGACAAAGAGGTCTACATCGTCCTCAAAGACCTCCTCGAGGACGTCATGCGGCGCGCGGGGATAACGGGATACCGCGTTATCGGGGAGATAGACCCTGAGACGCTTCGGGGGCTCGCCTTCAGGCATCCCTTCATCGACCGGCAGTCCGTCATCATCTTCGCGGACTACGTAGCCGCCGATACGGGAACGGGCGCTGTCCACACGGCACCGGGCCACGGCGAAGAGGACTACGAGACGGGACTCAAGTATGGCCTCGACATCTATTCCCCCGTCAATGAAAAGGGCGTCTTCATAGACGAGGTGGAATTCTTCAAGGGGATGAACGTCTGGGAGGCCAATCCGAAGGTCATCGAGAAGCTCAAAGAACTGGGGCTCCTCCTCCACACCGAAGAAATCGAGCACTCCTACCCCCATTGCTGGCGCTGCAAGAAGCCCGTCATATTCCGGGCGACAGAGCAGTGGTTCGTCTCCATGGACAGCCACGGACTGAGACAGAAGGCCCTGGCCGAGGTCGACAGGACGCGGTGGATCCCCTCCTGGGGCCGCGACAGGATCTACAACATGCTTTCCGTCCGCCCCGACTGGTGCATCTCCCGGCAGCGCACCTGGGGCATCCCCATCACCATCTTCTACTGCGAAAAATGTCGCGAACCCTTCTGGAGCGAAGCGTCCTTCGCGCGTGTCGTCGAGGCCGTGCGGCAATCGGGCGCGGACGTCTGGTTCGAAAAGGACGCCGCCCACTTTCTGCCCGACGGCACGAAGTGCGGCCATTGCGGCAACACGGCCTTTTCCAAGGAACAGGACATCCTCGACGTATGGTTCGATTCGGGTGTGAGTTGGGCCGCCGTCTGCAAGAAGAGGCGGGAGTTGGAATACCCTGCCGACCTCTATCTCGAGGGGAGCGACCAGCACCGGGGATGGTTCCACAGCTCTTTGCTCACCTCCGTGGGCAATGAAGGCCACGCCCCCTACAAGGCGGTGTTGACCCACGGTTTCGTCGTTGACGGCTCGGGCAGGAAGATGTCCAAGTCCCTGGGGAACGTCATCGCCCCCAATGAGGTCATCGAGAAGTTCGGCGCCGAGATATTGCGCCTGTGGGTGACCTACGAGGACTACCGCGACGACATCAAGATATCGAAGGACATCATCAACCGCCTCGTGGAGACATACCGCCGGATCCGCAACACCCTGCGTTTCCTCCACGCGAACATCAACGAGGACTTCGAGCCTGGCCGCGACACCGTTCCCTACGAAGGGCTCTCCCTCCTCGACAGGTGGCTCCTGTCGCGGCTTGCGAGGCTCATCGACCGTGTCAGGGAATCCTACGACAACTATACCCTGCATTCCATCTACCACGCGGTCCACAATTTCTGCACCGTCGACCTCAGCGCCCTCTATCTGGACATCGTCAAGGACAGGATCTACGTGGAGCACGCGGACGCCAGGAAACGAAGGGCATCCCAGACCGTCATGTATGAGACGCTCACCACTCTCGTCAAGCTCATAGCGCCCGTCCTTTCATCAACGGCTGACGAGATGTGGTCATATCTCAAGGGCTATGTCGCGGAGGAGAGCGTTTTCCTGGCCCAGTTCCCCGCCGCGGACAGGAACCTCATCAACGGGGTCATCGAGGAGAAGTGGGAACGGATATGGAGGATCAGGGAACTCGCCAACAAGAAGATCGAGGAGAAGCGCACCGCCAAGGAGATCGGCCACTCTCTCGACACAAAGGTCATCATAGACGCCCCCGATGAGGACCACGCGGCCCTCATGGAACTGGGCGACGAACTCAAGGATGTCTTCATCGTCTCCCAGATCGAGGTGCGCAAGGCCGCCGCGCTCGATGTGACCGTCGTCAGGGCCGAAGGAGACAAGTGCGAGCGGTGCTGGCAGTATGATACGAACATTCTCAGGGACGGGAAATTCCCGAACGTGTGCAAGCGATGCGCCGATACCCTTTCTTTGCTCTGATACCGGTCATCTTCGCCCTGGACAGACTCACGAAGGCGCTCATCATGAGGGATCTCCCCGTGATGAGCGAGATAAAGGTGACGTCCTTCCTCTCCATCGTCCATGTGAGGAACCTGGGAGGTGTCTTCGGTATCCTCAACGAGAGCGGGTACGCCAAATACATCTTCACCGTGGTACCCGTCCTCGTCGCCGCCGCCTTGGTATACATCCTTATCCGGTACACGATGGGAAAGGCGAAGACCTTCGCGCTGTGCCTCATTCTTGCCGGCGCCCTGGGCAACATATACGACCGCATATTCTATGGAAGCGTCGTCGACTTTCTCGACTTCCACTACGGGAAATACCACTGGCCCGCCTTCAACGTGGCTGATATAGCCCTTTCCATCGGCATCGGGCTCCTCATCCTCCTCGAACTGACCGAGGCAAAGGGCAGGCAACCCTCCGGCTGAAGGCACATCGCAGGCGGTGCCGGAAGCCATAAAGAGGGAACGTCATGGACGATATCCTGGAAGAAGAGAGAAAGCTCAGGCGGCTTCGTTTCGTGGTCGACTTCGCGCTCGAGTTCATCCGCACCCAGGACATCCCCCACGACCACGCCATGCACATCGTCGAGGGGGTGCGCAAGCAGGCGCTCAAGCTCTTCCCCGGAAAAGACGAAACCTTCGACATCATCTACGCCCCCCGCTTCAAAAGGGCGCTGAACGAGAAGTACAAGAGGGACTGAAAAGACGGCTTGAATGGCTTGAGTCGCTTGAATCGTTCGAAGGTTGAGGAAACAACCTCTGGATTCCCCGGTGCGCGGGAATGATGGCCAGAAAAGGTTGTTCCTGTGACTTTCAAGCTGTTCAAGCGACTCAAGCCATTCAAGCCGTCTTTATCGTTTGAATATCTTCTTTATCCCCTCGCCGATACCCTCAATACTTTCACCTATCTTTTTCGTGCCTTCGGTGCCGAGGCCGAAGACCGACTCCCCGATGTCCTTTACGGAAAAACCCAGTTTTTCGGCGATGCTGAAGGAGAGTCTGCTAGCGAAGTTCTCCGCGATGTTGAACTTCGGATTGTCGAGATCGCCTGAAATGACGAAATCAACGGGGATCTGATCCCCGCTCTTCTTCAGGAAGGCCACGACAAGCGTGACGGGCACACCCATGAACCTGTCACCCAGACCGTGGCCGCTTCCGAATTCCAGACCCTTGAGCACCGCCTTTCCCGGCGCGTGGATCCTGCGGGAAACGATCTTCGCCCGCACGTCCAGATCAAGAAGACCCCTGGTCATGTTTATGCTCTGACTTCCATGGTAGTAGGGCTTGAAATGCGTGATGTCAAGCTCCCTTACCGCCGCCGTGCACTCCATGTCCTTGCTCTGGAACCTGATCCCGCCTTCGCTCTTCACGCTCGCCGTGCTCCTGCCCTCAGGGATGGCGGCCCTGAGGACGTAATGAGTGAGATCGTCCGTGAAAGGCACCGTCAGGTTTCGCACCTCCGCGTTTATGCTTCGCACCCTTGTCAAGACGGGAACCTTCGGAGACTTGCGGTCGAGATAGTCCACGGACCCGTTTACTATGACGATCTTCTTGAGTATCACAGGACGCTGTTTCCCTTCGGGCCGGCGGCTATCCCCGGCCTTTCTCCCGGCTTTCCTTGCTATTTCGTCACCGGCCGGGAAGACAGGACTTACGAGATCGCCTTTTCTGTCGATCTCGACGTATATGTAAGGTTTTTCCATGAGGACGCTGGAAATAACGTACTTCTGCCTGAGAAGGCTCATGAAGCTGGCCTTGACCACAAGATTCCCGACCCGTATCACTTCTTTGCCGGCCCTGTCTTTCATCGCAACACCATGGACACGGACGCTTCCCCATTTCAGTTCGATGCTCCCTATAGAGAAGTCCTTCCCCATGGCCTTCTCGATACCGGCCCTGGCGATCATGTTGGCGTACTTCACGAGAAAGACGGCCGCGATCAGGGCAAGGCAGAGAGCCACGATGGCAGAGACAACGAATATCCTGAACCCATTCCGCCTGGCAGCCATTTTCCCATCCTTTTCGAAATGTTTTATACTAGTATACAGAACGGGAACCCGGAAGGAAAGACAGGAGAACCGCCGCGGCTTCCCGTAACCGGGAAAGGAGGACCTTCATGTCCGTTCTATTTGAATTCGCAATGTTTCCCACAGACAAGGGCGAGAGCGTCAGCGCCTTCGTGTCGAGGCTCCTCAGGGTCATCGACGAGGGTACGGCCGCCTACCGCCTCACTCCAATGGGCACCGTGGTGGAGACAGACACCATGGACCAGGCACTGTCCATCATAAAAAAGTGCTACGAGCAGTTGGAACCCGACTGCGGCCGCGTCTATTCCACCGTCAAGTTCGATATCCGCAAGGGCGCCTCAGGCAGGCTCGAAGGCAAGATAGCCTCCGTCGAAGCCAAGGTGGGGAAGAAACTGAAAACCTGAAAGACGGCTTGAATGGCTTGAATCGCTTGAGTGGCTTGAGGGTTATAGAAGCAATGCCCGGATTTAGCCGGCCGCCGGAGCAACAGCGGGCTATGGCTTTCTTCTTTTGACTCTCAAGCGATTCAAGCGATTCAAGCCATTCAAGCCGTCTTTATTTTTTGGGTGCGAACTGCATCTCAATGGCCCGGGAGCGTGAGCGCGCGACACCGCCCGCGTCGTTGTTCGGGGCGACCTTGAGCTGCATGGTGTACTGGCCGTATGCCGACTGGTAGTCGCCCACTGCCTCGTAGCACTGTCCCAGGATGGCGTGGATCCTGGGATGCCTGGGAGCGGCCTCCGAGAAGGGCTTCAGGTAGCCTATGGCGTACCTGTAGGAACGCGTCCTGTAGTAGTTCATTCCCATGAAATAATTCGATGCCGGGTCCTGGGGAAAAAGCTTCAGGCTCCTCTGGAGGTACTGCACGCTCTCCGAATACCTGTTACCGGCATACCTGATGGCACCCATTCCCCTCAGGGCAGGTTGATAGTTGCCGTCGATGCTGAGCGCCTTTGAAAAGTAGCGCTCCGCCTCGGGAAGGTTGTTCTGCTTCACCAGGATGCTGCCATAGAGCGCGTAGAAGGGCGCCTGCCCGGGGTCCTGGGCTATGGCCTGCCTGACGAAGGACAGGGCCTCACCGGTATTGTTCTTCTCAAGGGAGCGGACGGCCTTGTCGTAGTAGTTCACGTAGACCGCGTTAACGCGACGGATGTTGGCCACGGCCCCCTGGAAGCGCTGCCGTGCCGTGCCGTCGCCGGCTATTGCCGCCCGGGGCGTCTGGTTGATGATGTTCTGTATCTCCTCGACACGGATGGAGGTCCTGGGATGAGAAGACAGGAGTTCGCTGAAAAAGCTGCTTTCCTGCCTGCTCTGCCCGATGGACCGCGCGTACTGGTCGGAGACCTTCTCAAGGTTCCTGTGGGCGCTCAAGGCCGCCCGCGGGTCGTAGCCGAGCCTCGTCATGTACTCTACGCCAAGCCTGTCCGCCTCGAGCTCGTCGTTCCTGCTGAACTTGAGAAGAATGAGCCCGGCACCCGCGGACCCCAGGGTCAGCGCCGCGTCGGAGTACTCGGAGCCGGCCATGGCAACCGCCGCACCGGCGAGAAGGAACTGGCCGAGCATGCCGTACGTCATCTGCCTCGCCGAATGGCGCGCTGAAACATGCCCCATCTCGTGGCCCATGACGTAAACAAACTCCGCCTCATTGTCGAGCGCCGCGAGAAGGCCCCGGGTCATCACGACATGACCCGGTATCGCCCAGGCATTGGGCACGGAGGTGTTCTGAACGGCAAAATCGACGGGGAGGTTGGGCCTGTGCGACACGCGGTGAATGTTCACGACAAGGCTCGACAGGTAGGATTTCAACGCCGGGTCCCTGAATTCGCCACCGCCGCCTTCTCCGCTCCACAGGGCGTTGGGGTAGAGCTCGTTGCCGAGCTGTATCTCCTGTCTCTCGGAGACAAGCATCAATTCCTGCTCGCCCGTCACGGGATTGATGGCACAGCCGGCGGCGGCGAGCGCAACGACCGCCAGCAGAAGGACATGATAGAATAACGTACGAAACGATGTGATTGACATTTCCGCCCCTTTCTCCGTAGTCTACCCTACATTCTTATGTTCCCCGCGGACCTTTGTCAAGAAAGGAAATAGCTTGACAGCCGAACATGGGGAAAGCGTAAAATAGAACAGCATGGACACGATCCGGGAGGCATCATGGGCATAAGCTTCAACCCTTCAAAGGTCGTCGCCGTGGGGCTCAATTACAGGGACCATGCCAGGGAACTGAAGATGGACCTTCCCGACTATCCGCTCATCTTCATGAAACCGTCCACGTCCGTCGTCGGTGACGGAGACCCCATCGTTTTCCCCGCGCAGACGCAGGAGCTCCATTACGAAGGAGAACTCGGAATCGTCATCGGCAAACGCGCGCGAAATGTTCCCGTCGGTGAAGCCCGCGATTTCATTGCCGGGTACACCTGCGCCAACGACGTGACCGCAAGGGACCTGCAGCGGATGGACGGACAATGGACACGGGCCAAGTCCTTCGACACATTCTGTCCCCTGGGACCGCGGATCGTCAGGGACATAGACCCGACCTCCCTCGAGATCGTGACGCGCGTCAACGGTGGGGTGAAGCAGCGGTCGACAACAGCCAACATGGTCTTCGACGTCTATGACCTTGTGTCCTTCATCTCGGGGATAATGACCCTTTTACCCGGCGACGTCATCATTACCGGAACGCCTCCCGGGGTGGGCTCTCTTCTCCCCGGCGACACCGTCGAGGTCGAGATCGAGGGCATAGGGACCCTTACGAACACGGTCACGGCCGCCGTGCCGTGACTACCCTGACCGCCGGGACTGAGACCGGCGTCATTGAACCCAAGGAGCAGCTATGGAGAATATCACGTTTGACGATTTCATCAAGATCGACCTGAGGGTGGCCGAGATACGGGCCTGCGAAGATATCGAGGGGGCGGACAAGCTCTACAAGCTGACCATCGACATGGGCGAAGAACGTCTGATCGTCGCCGGTATCAAGCAGTACTACACGAAGGAAGAGCTCGTGGGGAAGAAGATCGCCGTTGTGGCCAATCTGGAGCCCCGCAAGCTTCGGGGCATCATGTCCCACGGTATGCTCCTTGCCGCCTCCAGCGAAGATAAGTCCTCCGTCGTGCTCCTCACGCCCGACAAGGCCATACCTAACGGCAGCAAGATATCCTGACATGGGATGATCCATTACGTTTTTCTTTTTCTGGCAGGTCTGGCCCTTTTCCTCCTGGGCATGCTCAAGCTTAGCGAGCAGATGCAGCGGGTATTCAGCTCCCGGATACGGGAGTATATCCGTTTTTCCGTCCGGAAGCCGTTCTACGGGCTGATCACGGGGTTCGTGACCACGATCTTCTTTCAGAGCAGCTCGGCGACGACGCTGCTCACCATGGGGCTCGTCAGCGCCGGGCTCGTCAGCTTCTATCACTCACTGGGGATCATCCTCGGCGCCGACATCGGGACAACGCTCACCGTACAGCTCGTCGTGTGGAAGGTGACGGACATATCCCCCCTCTTCCTCTTCAGCGGGATCGTGCTGTACTTTCTCGGCAGGGACCGCGTGAGGACCGTCGGTGAGGCGCTTCTCTATTTCGGCACCATATTCTATGGCCTGAGCCTCATTGGGGACGCAGCGGCCCCGCTCAAGGACAGTCCCGTCTTCGGCCGCTATTTCCTTTCCGCGCAGAACCCCCTGCTGGCTCTCCTCCTGGGTCTCGTCTTCACGGGGATCGTACAGGCGTCGGCCATCCCAATCAGCATGCTCGTCATGCTCGGTATGCAGGGGCTCATGTCAATAGACAACGCGGTCCCCATAGTCATCGGAGCGAACGTCGGCACCACGGTGACGGCCCTCATAGGCAGCCTCGCGAGCGATGTCAACGGCAGACGGACAGCGCTGGCTCACCTCATCTTCAAGTGTTCCGGCGCCCTGGTGTGCATGCTTTTCCTGTCGCCCTTCGTCACTGTGTTAAAGGCGATGTCGTCGAGCATTGCCCAGCAGGTGGCCCTCTGCCATTTTCTTTTCAATATCGTCATCGTCTTCATCTTCATGTTTCTCCTCACCCCTTTTTCGAACGCGATCCGCAGGATCATCCCCGGGGAGCACGCCGTCATTGCCATGTGGCCGGAATACCTGAACACGAAACACCTGGGCAACCCCGACATGGCCCTTGTCTGCGTCAGGAACGAGCTGAAACGGCAGATCGCGCTGGCACAGCGTATGCTCCTGGAATCCCTCGAACTTTTCGTCGCATACAGGAGGAACAAGCGACAGAACGTCATGTACATGGAACTCGTCATGGACAACCTCCAGACCGAGATCACGACATACCTCTGGGGCATCTCCTGCGGCGCCCTTTCACAGCCCCTCACGAAGAAGCTCTTCGCCTTTTCCTCATTTGCCTATGACATCGAACGCATGGGAGACCGCTCCATGAACCTCGGTGAACTGGCGGAACAGAAGTTCAGGCGCAAAGCCCATTTCACACCGGCCGCCAACGAGGAGCTTCGGGACATAGGCACCCTGGTGCTCGACAACCTGGCGGACGCCGGCCGGCTCATCGAGAAGAAGGATATCGCGTTGGTACGCCTCATCGTCGAACGGGAACACAGGATAGACGTAAAGATCAGGAACGCCACGGGCAAGCACCTGGAGAGGTTCTACAAAAAGCTCTGTCTCGCCGAGGCCGGACCCATATATGTGGATGTCCTTGTCAACCTGGAGCACATATCGAACCACTGCCTGGTGATCGCCCAGCTCACGAACGAGTTGGAAGAGGAAGAGACAGTTTGAGCGGCTCGAATCGCTTGAATAGCTGAGAGCGACAAAACTGTAAGGTTCTTTCTTTTAGCCCTCAAGCGATTCAAGCCGCTCAAGCGATTCAAGCCGTCTTTTGTGTTATAATGGATGCAAAAAGGAGGACACGATGGCTGAGGCGAAACTTAAAATAGACGGCATGAGCTGCCAGCATTGTGTTATGGCGGTCAAAAAGGCCCTCGGCGCTGTCGCCGGGGTCGACTCGAGTGATGTGGACATCGGAAGCGCCGTGGTCAGGTATGACGAGGGCAAGGCGAGCCAGAAGGACCTCGAAGCGGCCGTCGAGAAGGCGGGGTTCTCCGTCAAGCATTGAGATCGAGAGAAAAGGACACGGCGGATCATGGATGAATTGGTCAGGGCGATCGACAGCGCCCAGGATCTCGAAAAAAAAGTGGAGTACTACTTCACCCTCACGGGCGACGAAAGGGTTTCGGTGCTCGAGGGCCTGGGAAAGGAAAGGAACGAGGAGACCGGCGTTCTTCTTAATGCCATCTATCTCCAGGAGACGGATAAGGAGATCCGCAAGCTCATCAGAAAGACCATATTCCGCCTGAGGTCCGTGGGCGTAAAGGTGGAAGATCTCCGCCCGGAAGGCGAGCCCGTCCTCAGGAAGGCGGAAGAGTCGCGGACCAACATGGGCTTCCTGACGAACTTTGACCATGCCGGCTCCCGAATGGTCATGGCCGCGTACGAGGTCAGGAAGAATACCTTCGTCTTCCTCAACGGCGATCTGCATTTCCGCGAGGGCCTGCGCGAACTCATGAGTTCGCCGGTGGACAGAAGGTCGCTCAACGAGATCGTTGCCGCCTACAGGAGCGGCACGAAAGAGCCCGCTTTCCTGGTTGAGATATCCCCCTCCTACGCGGCATTCATCGTCGAGGAAGGGGCGAGACTCTCCGGCCGTTTCACCGATGCCATACAGTCCCTCGCGTCCTTTGTCGCCCAGCTGAAAGACACCGTCCACAAGCCGGATGACATCCACTCCCTCCCCGTGGCCGACGACGTCGCTCCCCAGCCGCTCCACGAAGTTCTCAGGCACGAGATCTTCACGCCTTTTTCCCTCTCCTGGGAAGGCATTGAAGGGGACCGCGCGTCCTACCTCTCGACTGGAGGGTCCACGATCGTCCTGCCCCGGCACATGATGGAAGAAAAGAAGGATTCCTACCTCAGGGACCTCGTGGGACGCCAGGATATCGCGTCGCTGGCTCCTCTTTTCAGACGCCTCCTCGAGGACTATGCCTATCTCTTTCACTGCATGGGCGATGGGGCGCGATACAAGGGCACGCTCTCGATCCTTCGGGACAAAACAGCCTTCGACCATGCCCTCTCCTTCTTTTTGAGGAAGAGCCTGGAGACCGGGCAGGAAGGCCCTTCCGAAAGCGATCTCATAATCAACCCCTATGGCTAGGTTCATCCTCAAAGACCCATTCTACAAGAAGGCGAAGCAGGAAGGGTTCCGGGCGAGAAGCGCCTACAAGCTCAAGGAGATCGAGGACAGGTTCCATCTCGTGCACAAAGGGGATGCCGTCCTGGACCTCGGCTGTTCACCGGGAAGCTTTCTCCAGGTGCTTTCCGGGATGGTCGGCGAAAAGGGGACGGTCATCGGCATCGACATCCTGCCCACTCCGCCTCTCCCCCCGAAGAACATAACCACCATAGAGGCGGACATACGGGAAACCGACGTCCCCGGGCTTCTTTCCAGCTTCTCTATGACCGCCGTCGACACCGTTACCTGCGACATCGCACCCAACCTCTCGGGGATACGCGAGGTGGACGACGCGCACATCGAAGACCTCTTCACCTGTGTCCTCAAGGTCATCGAAGAGGTCCTCAAACCCGGCGGCCACTTCGTAATAAAGTCCTTTTCAACGGGCATTCAGAAACGTATCACGGCCGAGCTCCAGATGCGCTTCCGCAAGGTCTCCCAGTATAAACCCGCAGCCTCACGAACCGTAAGCTCCGAGGTGTTCTTCGTGTGCATGGGGAAGAAAACCGTCGCACGTCCCAAGTCTCAGGTCTCAGGCTAGAAGCGTCGCAGGGGTCAGGGAGCAGCGAGTTTTTTCGGCCTTTTTTGCCTTTAGACCCTGTGATCTGCGACGTGCGACCTGCGACGGGAGGCCCCAGCCTCACTTGCTTCCCAGCATCTCCTTGAGCTTCACATAATCCGGCTTGCCCGTGCCCAGTTTCGGCAGTTCCTTCATGTAAATGATCTCACGGGGAAAGGTCAGGTCGGAATGGCCTTTTTCGCGCAGGACATCGCGCACCCTCTTCAGGTCGGCGTCCCTGGCATTCGTTACGAGGACAAGCTTCTCTCCCTTGCGCTCGTCGGTTACGGCCATGACGGCGAGTTCCCTTCGCTCGCCGAATATCCCCGCAAGGGCCTCTTCGATGGCAGTGAGGGATATCATCTCGCCGCTGATCTTGGAGAAGCGTTTCAATCGCCCCACGATGGTCACGAAACCGCTGTCGTCGATCTCCACTATGTCGCCCGTATCGTACCAGCCGCCATCCTCCACGAGATATTTATGGTTCGCGGCCTCATTGTCCAGATATCCCATCATGACGTTCCGGCCCTTCACGAAGAGGCGGCCCAGGTGCCCCTCCTTCGAGTCAATGCCCCTAACGGGCATCACCTTGTATTCAATGCCGGGAAGCACCCTGCCGACACTGCCGTGCCTGTTCTCGAGGGCACTGTTCATGCACACGATGGGTGCGCATTCCGTGGCGCCATACCCGGACATCACCCGTATACCGAAGACCTTAGCGTAGTGCTCGAAGACGGCTTCGCTCAGCGCTTCCGCCCCACAGAACACGTAGCGCATGGTGTGGAAATCGTAGGGGTGCGCCCTTCGGGCGTAGCCGTTCAGGAAGACGTTCGTACCCATGAGGACAGTGCAGCCTTCCTCGTATGCGATCTCGGGCACCACCCTGTAGTGCAGCGGACTCACATACAGGAAGGAACGGGCGCCGGCAAACAGGGGCAGGAAAACCCCGATGGTCAGGCCAAAACTGTGGAATATGGGTAGGGCATTGAGGAAGTAGTCCCCGGTCCCCACGTCGATGCGGGATAGGGCCTGCCATATGTTGGCTATGATGTTCTCATGGGACAGAAGCACTCCCTTGGGCAGGCCTTCCGAACCCGAGGTGAAAAGAATGGCGGCAGGGCCCTTGTGGTCCCCGTCAGATACGCGGGCAAGCCCTCCGGGGAAGACGGACCTTAAGATCGCTCTCAGCTTGTCGCCTGCCCCGATGGAGGCCTTCAGGTCCTCAAGATAGATGACGCGGGCGTCCTCGAACACGCCGGGATCGATCTTCACGCGCTCGAGGAACACCCGGGACGTGACGATGACCTTGAGGCCTGCGAGTTCCATGGAGTGCCGCAGGGCCCGGGGTCCGCCGGAATAGTTGAGGAGGACGGGAACCTTCCGGAACATCAGAACCCCGTAGATGACAAGCGCTGTGGCGACGAGGTTCGGCAGGAGCACTCCAATGTTGGCACCTTCGTGGCGGGAGAGCTTCTCCCCCAGAAGGAGCCCCCCGACAAGGGCCTTGCGGCAGCTGACCTCGACCCCCGTCGCATCCTTGAAGAGCGTATTCGGGCCTCTCTTCCTGCATATATGGATGAACTCGCGGCCAAGCGTCGAAGGCCTGTAGCGCGCCTCGTAGAACATCTCGCAGAGCATCCCGTAAATGGCCCGTGCAGCCTCCCGTTTCCTGTCGTGGGGCTGGAAGTGTTCGAGTTCGATGGGAGGACGGATCTCTCCTATGGTCAGAGTTATCGGGGCGAACATCTTCCTTCCCGGGTGCTTTTTCGCGAAGATGGTATCGTAGGTGCCGCCGAGATGCACGGGCAGGATCTTCGCGCCCGTCTTGTACGCGACAAAGCCGGCGCCTTCGTAGATCTTCATAAGGTTGCCTGTCCTCGTGATGCGTCCCTCGGGGAAAACAAGAAGCGCTGTGCCCCGGTTCACTTTTTCGATGACGCCTTTCAGGGAATAGGGGTTCATGGTATCGATCTGCACGGTGTACCGGTTCTGCATAAAGGGCCGGAGCAGCAGCTCCCGGGCCCTGCCCCGATTGACAAGGATCCTGAGGTCCACGTCGATGTAGGTCCACAGGATGATGCCGTCGAGGAGGCTTGCGTGGTTCGATATGACCATGAGCTTGTCGAAAGTGCGGGGAAGCCTGTCAATCCCCCCTACCTTGATCCTGTGAAACACCTTCAGATATGTCTTGAATATGGCCCGCGCTCCTTCTTCAAAGAGCGCTCTGAAAAGACTA
Organism: Deltaproteobacteria bacterium UBA1386; assembly: GCA_002305765.1. GTDB lineage: Bacteria > Desulfobacterota > Syntrophorhabdia > Syntrophorhabdales > Syntrophorhabdaceae > Delta-02. Next base: position 2,855 of record DBQU01000048.1, on the reverse strand, counting down.
CGTTGATTCCTCATCGTCCCTCCCGGCCCCCGTTCGGTACCAGTTTGCCTTTCGCGTTGCTCCGGACCTTCTCCAGGGTCCTGTTGAGGCGCATCAGATCCGACCGGGATATCCCCGACATCAGGAGCCCGACCCCCTTGAGGTAGCCCGGCTCCAGGACATTGACGGCCTTCTCGCCTTCCGCCGTCATTCTCACGAGGTTCACGCGGCGGTCATTGGGGTGGGCCGAGCGCTCCACGAGACCCGTTCTTTCCAACCTGTCGACGATCCCCGTCATATCCGCCTTGTTGACCACAAGGCGCCTTCCAAGCTCCGCCTGAGAGAGGGCCTTCCCATCGCTGTACTTGAGCTGGACAAGCACATTGAACTGGGCGTCGGTGAGCCTGTGTCCCTGGAAATACCTGAAGGCGGCCCTGGCGATCATGGTCCCGGTATAGATGATATTCAGCAGACTCTCATGTTCAACGGTCTCTATGGGCCGTTCGAGTCCCAACTCCTCCGCAAGCCCCATGAAGGAACCTCCTTATAGTTTAGATATGAACTGTTTGAATGTATACTATGGCTTCGGGCAGATGTCAAGGTCAACAAGGGTTCAAGGGAAAGACCGCGAAGGGGGATCGGCTGTCAACGCAATTCGCCCACCGGCCGAAGGTATCCGGTGCTTTTTTCTTTTACTCTTGAACCCTTGAACCTTCTTTTATTATCCCCTTAAGTTTGCTCCCTATCCCCCGATAAAGTCTCCAGAGGATGGTATGATCGACCCTGTTTCTTCCATCATGAGCTACGCCATGAGCCGCAACGAGGCCACCATGTCTCTGGCGAAGAGCCGGTTGGAGGCGGAGGCGGCGGTTGCGCAGGTCATACTGGAGGCCGCAAAGAACATCCAGCGCATGACCGAGGTGTCCTCGTCCTCCGCCTCGCCTTTTCTCGGATCAAAGATCGATGTCTACGTTTAGAGCGCGGAACGCCTAACCTCTTTCCCGCTAGCCCGGAAACTGATATAATCTTGGCACGTGTGACGGGGGCGGGGTAGGATCCACACTCGCACGGAGGAGGAGGTCAACAGCATGGCAAGAGTAATATCTTTCAAAACGGGAAGGCGAACCCCCACCCTTTTCAGGCTCCTCAGAGACCGTTATCTGAAGGACGGCATCGACGACGGTTATATCGCCTTCAAATGGGAAGAGTGGGGAAAGAACCCTTCCATCACGGTCTTCCGCGCCGTGAAGAACAACAGGGTCGTGGGATGGATCTTCTACGACAGAAAGACGAGCACCATCGAGGAGATGCTCGTGGAGGGAACGTGGAAAGGCAAGGACCCCCGCCCGGAGATGCTCGACACGCTCATCGCCCGCGAAAGCCTCGTAGCGGCATCTCTTCTCACGGCGGACCAGGAGAAGTACGAGCTTCTTATCGGGTATGGTTTCAGGCCCACGCTTTTCTTCCACCGCAACGGTTTCGACCTGGTCAGGATGGAACTGAGCACGTCGGTGCTGCTGAAGAAGACGGCCGCGGGCAAACCATTCCGCGGTTATCGAAAGAGGGAACGCGTCGCCGTGGAGAAGATACCACCCACCCAGACATACGAAGAGATCAAGAAAGGACTTGCCGGTCTCATCGACAGGCTCGGCGGGCTCAGGCGGTTCGTCAAACCCGGGCAGACCGTCGCGATCAAGCCCAACGTCGTGAGCGACCATGGCCTTAAGGACGGAAAGGTCGTGGGCGGCATCGTCACCGACATCCGTGTCGTCAAAGCCCTGACGGAAATGCTCCTCGGTCTCGCATCCCACGTGTACATCACCGAAGGCGCTTCGATCAACCGCAGCGCGACGTCGAAGATGTTCAGCCATTATGGATATGACGAGATCGTCGCCCTCGACCCCGCGAAGATCAGTCTCGTCGACCTCAACACGGACAGGCTCATCGATAAGCCGGTTCCGGGCTGCAAACGCATGTCATCCCGAAAGATCCCCGCTACCCTTGAAATGGTCGACGTCATCATCAATGTGCCGGTGCTGAAGATCCATTTCGCCGCCATTTCCTCGCTGGCCATCAAGAGTCTTCAGGGTGCCGTACCGCCCATAGAGAAATACATGTCCCACTTTTTCGGTCTCTGGCAGAGCCTCGTGAACATCCACCACCTCGTCAAGCCGAAACTGACCATCATCGACGGCCTCACAGGCCTCGAGGACTTCGGGCCCGTCTCGGGCACCCCGATAAAGATGGATGTCCTGATAGGCGGAACGAACGCCGTGGCCGTCGATGCCGTAGCCATGGAGATCATGGGTATCGACCCGAGGACATCTCCCCCGGTATTCCTCGCCTGGATGCAGGGCCTGGGACCGCTCGAGAAGAACAAGATCAACGTCGTCGGCACCCCCATTGAAGAGGTGGCGAAGAAATTCGTGCAGCCCGCCATCGATGTCAGCGGCGGCGCCTCGCTCAAGATCCTTGCCGACGAGGCGTGCCCGGGATGCAAGGGTTATCTGCACTTCGTCCTTTCCAAGCTGCGCAGGCCCGATCCCGCTGACCCCACCCGGTCTCTCATCGACAGGCCCCTCGAAAAGAAGGCCAACATCTTCCTGGGCCCATCGACAACCGTTCCCGTCAACCCCGACGAGACGAACATCTTCATGGGTATCTGCCAGCAGCACCACGCCGGTCTCGGCACCCACATGCCCGGCTGCCCTCCCCACGCGGAGGTCATCACCAAGGCCGTCTACAGCCTTTTTCCCGACATAGAGCCCCCCAAGTATGCCGACGAAACGGAAGAAACAAAACTGGGGAAAATGCTGGAGGAAATACTGCAGAACCGGTAAAGACGGTTTGAAGGCTTGAATCGCTTGACAGCCTGT
>DBQU01000040.1 GCA_002305765.1 Deltaproteobacteria bacterium UBA1386 | reverse complement strand
GACACAAAGAATGATACATTACCTTATTCCTGAAGCGGGTGGAAAAGAGGCTCGATTCCTGCTACAATATACGGCTTTTAAGGACGTTGCATATGGATTCGTATGATATCATCGTAGTGGGGGCCGGACATGCCGGATGCGAGGCGGCGCTTGCCGCAGCTCGGATGGGCGCGCGGACCCTTCTTCTTACCATCAACCTCGACCATATCGCCTACATGTCCTGCAACCCTGCCGTCGGCGGTCTCGGTAAGGGCCATCTCGTCAGGGAGATCGATGCCCTGGACGGGGAAATGGGTGTCAATACCGATGAGGCGGGCATCCAGTTCAAGGTCCTCAACATGAAGAAGGGCCCCGCCGTCCGGGCGACGAGGATACAGACGGACATGGCCCTCTATGCCCGGAGAATGAAGAGAAGGCTTGAGGAGACCGAGGGTCTTTCGATACGCCAGGGAGTGGCCCGGAATGTGCTCATCGAAAAAGGCGCCGCCGCCGGAGTGGAGACGATGCTCGGGGAACGCCTCGCGGCGCCGGCGGTCATCGTGACGACGGGGACCTTTCTCAAGGGGCTCATCCATGTCGGCCTCGAGCATTTCGACGGGGGAAGGCTGGGCGACATGCCCTCTGTGGGCCTGTCGGACAACCTGCGGGAGCTCGGTTTCCAGCTTGGTCGGCTGAAGACCGGCACCTGTCCGAGACTCGACGGCAGGACGATCGATTTCTCAAAGATGGTCCCGCAGCCGAGCGACGACCCGCCCGTCCCCCTGTCTTTCATGACCGGGGAGGTGAAGAACAGGCTCGTTCCCTGCTACCTCGCGTACACGAACGAGAGGACGCACGACGTCATCCGGACGGGTTTCGACCGTTCCCCCCTTTTCACGGGCGTCATCAAGGGAACGGGGGTCAGGTACTGTCCATCCATAGAGGACAAGATAGTGAGGTTCAGCGACAGGTCGAGGCACCGTGTCTTCATCGAGCCGGAGGGGCTCGACACGGTCGAGTACTATCCCAACGGTCTGTCGACGAGCCTCCCCCTCGATATCCAGGTGGCGATGCTCAGGACCGTCGAAGGCCTCGAAGAGGTGCGGATAACCCGGCCAGGCTACGGGATAGAGTACGATTTTGCCTACCCCACACAGCTTTACCCGACACTGGAGACGAAGCTTGTGCCCAACCTCTACTTCGCGGGCCAGATAAACGGGACCACGGGCTACGAAGAGGCGGCCGCGCAGGGACTCATGGCGGGCATCAATGCCGCGCTCAGGCTCCGGGGAGAGGGGGATTTCGTGCTTGGCCGACACGAGGCGTACATCGGTGTCCTCATAGATGACCTCGTAACGAAAGGCGTCGACGAGCCCTACCGGATGTTCACGTCCCGGGCGGAGCACCGGCTCCTGCTGAGGGAAGACAACGCGGACCTGAGGCTGACGGAGAAGGGGCACGGCATCGGTGTGGTGGGCGACGGGCGCTGCGCGCGGGTGCTGGAGAAGAAGAGGAAGGTCGGAGAGGCCTTCTCGCTCCTCAGGGGAGTGAGGCTGAGGCCCACGAGTAAGACGCAGGAGATGCTCCGGGAGAAGGGGATCGAGGCCATCACGAACCCGCTGACGCTCGAGGAGCTTCTCAAGAGGCCGGATGTCTCCTTTGATGACCTCAGGGGCATTCACGAGGGATTGCGGGGCATCGACGGCGACATCGCCTACCAGGTGGAGGTTGAGGTGAAATACCGCGGCTACACCGACCGCCAGCTCGAACTCGTCGCCAGGACAAGCAAGCTCGATGACAGGCGGATACCGAGGGAACTGGATTATGCCGGGGTATCGGGGCTTTCACGGGAGGTGGTCGAACGTTTCGTGAAGGTCAGGCCGTCGACGCTCGGCCAGGCGTCGCGGATCCCGGGGGTCACCCCCGCTTCCATCACGGCGCTGCTTGTCCATTTCAAGAAGAAGGGAATGCTATGACAGGAGAAGAGGGAAGGGCAGGGCATAACGAGAAGATCGAAGGATGGCTCCGGGGCCTCGATGTCGATACCTTCGGGATCGCCGATATGTCCTGCTATGGCGAGGAGATAACGGGTATCGGCGACGTCGCGACAAATGAGTTACCATTTGCCGTCTCTTTTGGCATTGTACTCTCGGTAGGGGTGCTCAGCACCCTTAAGGACGGTCCGACCCAGTTGTACCTCCACCACTATCGCCAGCTCAACTACAGGCTAGACATGATCGGATATTTTCTCGGCAGATCGATAGAAAGGGAAGGGTTCAGGGCGATCCCCTTCGCCGCGTCCCAGGTGGTGGACTGGCAGCGCCAGCGGGGCCACATCAACCACAAGAAGGTTGGGGTCATGGCAGGTCTCGGATGGATCGGACGCAATAACCTGCTCGTTCACCCCCTGTTTGGGTCGCAGGTCAGGTACAACACGGTCCTCACGGACATGCCCCTCGAGGCGGGCCGCGAACTGGGCCGGGATTGTGGAAGCTGCACGGCCTGCGTCGCGGCATGTCCCGCGGGGGCCATCAGGACGGAGAGGTCGGAATTCGACCACCACGGGTGCTATGAGATGCTGAGCAGGTTCAGAAAGGAGCGCAACATCGGCCATCACATATGCGGTGTCTGCGTGAAGATTTGCGGAGGGAAACGATGAAGGCCTTCGTGGCACTCGAGGATGGGACGGTCTTCGAAGGAAGGGGTTTCGGCCTTGAGGGAGAGAAAGAGGGAGAGATCGTCTTCAATACGAGCATGACCGGATACCAGGAGATCATGACCGATCCCTCCTACAAGGGACAGATCGTCACGATGACCTATCCGCTGATCGGCAACTACGGCGTCAACGATGAGGATGTCGAATCCGGCGGGCCCAAGGTGGAAGGCTTCATCGCGCGGGAGTTCTCCCGGATAACGAGCAACTGGAGAGCGACGGGTGACCTCGGCGACTATTTCCGCAAGCACAATATCATTGCTGTCGATGAGATAGATACGAGGGCGCTTACCCGCCACCTCAGGGTGCGCGGCGTCATGAGGGGCATCATATCCACCACGGACCACGACCGCGACAGTCTCGTGAGAAAGGCGCAGGGTTCCCGGGGGATAGTGGGCGTCGACCTCGTGAGCGGCGTGACCTGTCAGGCGCCCTATGAGTTTGAAGGCGGACCCGGGGGCGACCCGGCCGTCGACGCGCTCCACTGCGTTGTCATGGATTTCGGCGTGAAGAGGAACATTCTGAGGATATTGCGTCAGAAGGGTTGTCGCGTCACCGTCGTGCCGGCGGCCACGAAGGCGGAGGATATCGTCGCCATGAGGCCCGACGGGGTCCTTCTCTCCAACGGACCGGGAGACCCCGAGGCGGTTCCCTATGCCATCAGGGAGATAGAGAAACTTATCGGCCGGGTCCCCATATTCGGCATCTGCCTGGGTCAGCAGCTCCTGGGACTGGCCCTTGGCGGCAGGACGTACAAGCTCAAGTTCGGCCACCGCGGAGCCAACCAGCCCATCAGGGAGACGGCGACGGGCAAGGTGTACATAACCTCGGAGAACCACGGGTTCGCCGTTGACGTCGATTCCATCAAGGGACAGGCCGTCCGGGTGACCCATGTCAACCTCAATGACGGCACCGCCGAGGGCATCGAACATGAGACATACCCCGCTTTCTCCGTCCAGTACCATCCCGAGGCGTCGCCGGGTCCTCATGATTCCTACGGTCTTTTTGAAAAGTTCCGCAACATGATGGAGAGTACCAGGAAGGAAGGCAATGCCTAAAAGAACGGACATCAAGAGCGTTCTCATCATCGGGTCAGGGCCCATCGTCATAGGCCAGGCCTGCGAGTTCGACTATTCGGGGAGCCAGGCCTGCAAGGCCATCCGGGAGGAGGGCTACAGGGTCATCCTCGTCAACTCCAACCCGGCGACGATCATGACGGACCCCGACATGGCGGACAGGGTCTACGTGGAGCCCCTGATACCGGAGGTCATGGAAGAGATCATAAAGACGGAAAGGCCCGACGTCATTCTTCCCACCCTGGGCGGGCAGACGGGTCTCAACCTCGCGACGATCCTCGCCGAGCGGGGCATACTCGAGAAGTACGGCGTCGAGCTCATCGGGGCCGACTACCGTGCCATAAAGAAGGCCGAGGGCAGGGAGGAGTTCAAGGCGGCCATCGAGAAGATAGGCCTCGAGGTCCCGAGGAGCGGTCTCGCCTACACGATGGAAGAGGCGCGGGCCGTCGCGCGCGAGATAGGCTTTCCCCTCATTATCCGTCCGAGTTACACTCTGGGCGGCACGGGCGCGTCCGTGGCCTACAACGTGGAGGAGTTCGAGACCCTCGCCATGAGGGGCCTTGAAAGCTCGCTGATCACGGAGATACTCATCGAGGAATCCGTCATCGGCTGGAAGGAGTTCGAGCTCGAGGTCATGCGCGACCGGAACGACAACGTCGTCATCATCTGCTCCATCGAGAACCTCGACGCCATGGGTATCCACACGGGGGACTCCATCACCGTCGCTCCCGCCCAGACGCTCACCGACAAGGAATACCAGGTAATGCGTGACGCGTCGATCGCGATCATCCGCGAGATCGGCGTCGAAACGGGCGGCTCCAACATCCAGTTCGCCGTGAACCCTGCCGACGGAAGGATGGTCGTCATCGAGATGAATCCCAGGGTGTCGAGGAGCTCGGCGCTCGCCTCGAAGGCCACGGGTTTCCCCATCGCCAAGATCGCGGCGAAGCTCGCCGTCGGCTATACCCTCGACGAGATCCCCAATGACATCACGAAGCAGACCCCGGCCTCCTTCGAGCCCACGATAGACTATTGTGTCGTGAAGATACCGCGGTTCACCTTCGAGAAGTTCAGGGGTGCCGACGAGACCCTCACGGTATCGATGAAGTCCGTGGGCGAGGCCATGTCCATAGGAAGGACCTTCAAGGAGGCCTTTCAGAAAGGCCTGAGGTCCCTGGAGGTCGGCAGGTCGGGTCTCGTCCACGACCGGCTGCCCGGCAAGGACGACCTCGATCTCGTGAGACAGAAGCTCATCACGCCAAACGCGGAGAGGGTCTTCTACGTGAGGCATGCCCTGCGTCTCGGCATGGACATCGAGGAGATCTACGCCATCTCGCACATCGACCCCTGGTTCCTCAAGAACATCGAGGAGATCGTCCTTTTCGAAAAGGAACTGGAGGCTCTGAAGGGCAAAAGCCCGGCGGACATGCCGGCGGAGCTTCTCAGACGGGCAAAGAGACTGGGTTTCTCCGACAGGCAGATCGGGGAGATCACGGGTGCCGGGGAGGACGGGATACGGTCGCTCAGGGAGAAGATGGGACTGAAGAGCGTCTTCAAACTTGTCGATACCTGTGCCGCCGAATTCGAGGCATATACCCCCTATTTCTATTCCACCTACGAGGAAGAGGACGAATCACGTGTCTCCGACAGGAAGAAGATCATGATCCTGGGCGGCGGTCCCAACAGGATAGGGCAGGGGATAGAGTTTGACTACTGCTGCGTCCACGCGGCCTTCGCCCTTGAGGAGCTGGGTTACGAGACGATCATGGTCAACTCGAACCCCGAGACGGTGAGCACCGATTACGATACCTCGGACAAGCTCTACTTCGAACCCCTCACCTTCGAGAACGTCCTCGACATAGCGCTGAGCGAGCGTCCCGACGGGGTCATCGTGCAGTTTGGCGGCCAGACGCCTCTCAACCTGGCGACGGCCCTCAAGAACGCGGGTGTTCCCATCATCGGGACAACGCCCGAGAGCATCGATATCGCCGAGGACAGGGACAAGTTCAAAGAGCTTCTTAAGGACCTCGGGCTCACCCAGCCCGACAACGGCATCGCGACCTCCTTCGAAGAGGCGAGGAACATAGCGGCGTCGATCGGGTTTCCCGTGGTGGTGAGGCCGTCTTACGTGCTCGGGGGAAGGGCCATGGAGATCGTTTACAACGACGAGGACCTGGCGTCATACATGGTCAAGGCCGTCGAGGCCTCTCCCGAGAAGCCCATCCTCATAGACAAGTTCCTCGAGGACGCCATCGAGATCGATGTCGATGCCGTGGCCGACGGGACCCGCTGTGTGGTGGCCGGGATCATGGAGCACATCGAGGAGGCGGGCATCCATTCCGGGGACAGCGCGTCGGCCCTGCCTCCATACTCGCTCAACGACGATGTCATAGAGAGGATACGGATCTGCACGTACAAACTGGCCGGCGCCCTCAACGTCGTCGGCCTCATGAACATTCAATACGCCGTCAAGGATGACGTGATCTACGTCCTCGAGGTGAATCCCCGGGCAAGCCGGACCGTGCCCTTCGTGAGCAAGGCGACGGGTGTCCAATGGGCCAAGGTGGCGGCGAAGCTCATGGCAGGCAAGACATTGAAGGAACTCGGGATCGAGAAAGAGCTGGTCCCGCGGCACATGGCGGTGAAGGAGTCCGTCTTTCCCTTCAACAAGTTCGCCGGTGTCGACACCATCCTGGGGCCGGAGATGAAATCCACGGGAGAGGTCATGGGCATCGATTCCACCTTCGGGTCGGCCTTCTGGAAGTCCCAGCTGGCTGCCGGTCAGGACCTCCCTTCCCGGGGGAATGTCTTCCTGAGTGTCAAGAACAGGGACAAACGGAACGTGGTCTTCATCGCCAAGAAGCTTTCCGACCTTGGTTTCACGATATACGCCACGAAAGGGACGGGGAAGGTCCTTGCCAACAACGGCATCGACGTCACCTTCATCAACAAGGTCTCCGAGGGCAGGCCTCACGTCGTCGACATGATAAAGAACGGGGGCATTCAATTCATAATCAACACGCCCAGCGGAAGGAACCCCAAGATGGACGAGGTGGCCATCCGCTCCGGGGCCGTCCAGTACAAGATCCCCTACACGACAACGCTATCGGGCGCCCAGGCCGTCGTCAACGCCATAGAAGTGATGCAAAGAGGGACTCTGAAAGTAAGAGCCTTGCAGGATTACTACTGATTCTCACCAGAGATAACAAGAACCCCGGGTTTGGCCCGGGGTTTGTTTTTGTCTTATCGCTCAAGCCGTTCAAGCGGCTCAAGCCGTTCAAGCCGCCTATTTCAGGTCCGTTATCTTTCTCTTTATGATCTTTCCCTTGTCTTTCGGGAAATCGGCCTTTATGTAGACGGTTTTCGGGAAGACCTGCTCCACGGTCCCTTCCATGGTCTTCTTCGCGAATGTGAACGATACCCTGTCGCCTTTCGTCATGCGGCTCCTCCTGTCGATGTTGTGCTTGTGGTCTCCGATTTCGTCTCCGTTTTTGTCTCCGTCGCGGTTGCCGTCTCAGGGGTGGTTTCCGTTTTCTCGACGTGCTTGCTGCCGTTCTTCCCGCCGCCGACGGTGTCGACCGGTTTCTTATAGTCCGTGACATACCACCCGGTGCCTTTGAGGTGGAATGCGCAGTTCGAAATGAGCTTCGTAAGTTTTCCCTTGCATACCTTGCACTCAGTGAGCGGCTCATCGCTTATTTTCTGGAATATCTCGAATGTCTTCCCGCATCCCGTACACTGGTATTCATAGATAGGCATGGTGTTCCTCCAACGCAAAAAAAGTGTCTAAGTCTCAGTAATATAATGCTTTAGGCGTGTCGCGTCAAGTCATAATTGTGAACGATGTGCCCGCCGTCGCTGTGAAACGGGGTGGTTCCGCCCTCGTTTGGCAAGACTTCTTGACATGCCGGAGAACCGTCACATACAATCAGAAGATGCGGGTCAAGATCCTCGGTTGCTCAGGCAACCTCGTCGGCAGGCACAGGACCACATCTTTTCTGCTTGACGATTCTTTTCTTATCGACGCAGGGACAGTCACGGAGGCGATACGCCGCAGGGACCTGAGGAAGATCAGGCATGTCCTTGTCTCCCACACGCACATGGATCACGTCAAGGGTCTTTTCCCCCTGGTGGACGAACTCGTCGTGATGGGCGACTACAGCGTGGAACTGGTCAGTGTTGCCCCCGTCCTCGACATCATCGCCAATAATCTTCTCAACAACCTGATCTGGCCCGACTTTACCGTCATCCCCTCGGTCTCGAAGGCGGTCATCCGGCTCAAGGAGATCCCCCTTGAGAGGCCATCCGTCCTCGACAGGATCAGCGTCACGCCCGTGCTCGTGACCCATACGGTCTACACGGTGGGTTTCGTGGTCAGGCAGGACGACGGGCGGGGTTTTATGTTCACCGCGGACACCGGGCCGACGAAAAGGTTCTGGGAGGTCGCAGGAGGGGAGAAGGACATCGGTTTCATCATCGCCGATGTGTCTTTCCCGAACCGCCTTGCAGACCTTGCGACCCTTTCGGGCCACATGACACCCTCGATGCTCATGGAAAGCATCGATGCCCACGAACTGGGCGACAGGCTCTTCTACGTCTCCCATATGAAGCCGGTCTTTGCCCGTGAGATCATCGCCGAGTTCGAACGTTCGGGCAGGAAGAACATCCGTTTTCTGAGGCAGTCGGAAATATTGACCGTGTGAGCCCCCCATTGACCTGTTTTATACCCAACTTTCTCTTGTAAAGATGGTTTGTATAGGTTAATAATTCTTTACATACGCATCATTATCTGTGGTGAATCGGGGGTTTGTTAATGGAACGAGCACGCACGTCGTCCCTGTTGGCCATGTTTTTCTTGATCTCGACGGTCTGCCTTGTCCACGGACAGGCGTTGTTCGATCAAGGCGTGAAGGAGTTCGATCAGGAGAACTACGAAGAGGCTTTGCCCCTTCTTCTCGAGGCGTGGTCGGCCGACAAGGGGTCGGCCCGGACGGCATATTACATCGGCCTCACGTACAAGACCATGGAGAAGTACCCGGAGGCCCTGCCCTACTTCAGGGAGGCTGTCTCACTGACCCCCCGTGTTGACGAAGGGGTTGTCGAGCTTGTCGATGTGCTCTACCACACCAACAATATCGTCGAAGCGGAGAAGTGGATCGCCTTCGCGGACAGGGAAGGGATCAGTACGCCCCGTCTGCATTTTCTCAAGGGCATGGTGCTGGCCAAGAGGGGGAGGCTCGATGAAGCCGTTCTTGCCTTCGAAACGGCAAAGAAACTCGACCCCGGACTGACGCAGCAGGCCGAGCTCCAGATAGCCGGCATCTACACGCAACAGGGAAGATACAAGGACGCCCAGGAGCGCTTAAGGGCGACCATCACCCTCGATCCTGCGAGCGACCTGGCCCTCTATGCCAGGGACTACGAGAAGATCGTCGCCGACAAGGCCGAACGGGAGAGGCCCTGGCGGTTCAGCGTCGGGATGGGGTACAAGTACGACACCAACGTCGTCACCAAGGGTGACGGTCCTATGGTGGAGTCCATATCCGGGCAGGAGGACAGCGCCTTCAATTTCGGCGCCCGCATCGGCTACACCGCCCCTTTCTCCTTCAGAACACCCTTCAGCTTCTCCGCGTACTACTCCGTGTACTCGGACAGGTATTTCGGGAAGACCTACACGCGCTCCGACGGGAGCCGGGGCAACCTGACGGAATACAACAACATGACGAACACGGTGAGTGCCGTCCCCGGTTATGCCTTTGGTCGTTTTGCCGTCAGCCTGCCGCTCACCTATTCCTACGTCAGCCTCCAGGGTGTGAAGGGGAACAGCTTCTTCAACGAGCTCAACTGGTGGAACCAGACCCGCTATCTCGAGACGAAGGCGGTGACGCCGACCCTTCGCTTCCTGACCACGGCGAGCAGTTTCGGCGAGGTCTTCTTCAGCTACATGCGCAAGAAATATTTCGATACGGAGCTTCATCCCGAGCCCCCTCCCGAGGAGGAGCGCAGCGGCGAAAGGATGACGGGCGGTCTGGGATGGACGTACACCTTCAAGGAGAACAAGGCATTTCTCACGCTGCGGTACGCCTATGCCCGGGACAACACGATAGGGCGCAACTGGGTCAACGACGAGAACCGTTTCGGCGCGGATCTCTTTTACCCCATCCTCGGTCCCTTAAGAGGTCAGGTTTCGTTTGATGCGACTTACGTGAAATACTCTTACGACAATACTTATTTCGAGCGGAAGAGGAGGGATGATATCTATGCCGTGTCCTGCGCGCTGCTCTACGGCATCGTCAGGAACGCTGACATCATCGTCCAGTACAACTATTACAGGAACCAGTCCAATATTGCTCTTTACGACTACACAAGGGAGGTGTATGGCCTGGGAGTGGAATACAGGTTCTAGGTATCCGTTGAGCACGGCTCCTAACAGAGTTATCCGCGGTCCCGGGAAGAACGGGGCGATGTCATGAAGAAAACATCTCCGGCAGGTTTTCTTTTCGCGGTCTTCGTCGTGTTGCTTGCCGCCGTCGCGGTCGATGCGGCGCCGGTCGGCAAGATCACCCGGATGGAGGGCAGGGTCGACGTCCTCAAGACAGGTCAGAGGGTTGTGAAGAGCGTGTCCCTCGGGGATGCCGTGGACGTTGGCGACATATACCGGGCGAAGACGAATTCAAGGGCCGAGATCACCTTCTTCAACAGGAACATCCTCAGGATAGCTCCCGCGACCCGTGTGCAGATCAGCAAGTATTCCGACGATGGCATGAGGAGCAACCAGGTAATGAAGCTCGAGCGGGGTAAGGTCCAGGCGGTATCGAGCGAGGAGTTCGCCAAGAAGGTCTCATCATTCGCCGAGGGCAACACTTTCGAGGTTCACACCCCCAATGCTGTCGCCGGCATCCGCGGTTCCGGAATGACCGTGGGATTTGCCCAGATGATAACGGGTCTCTTCTTTTCCACCGGGAAAGGCTACTTCTATAACCCGAGTGCTCCGGCAAGGGTCGTCAATGTTTCCGCTGGGTTTGTCTCCTTTGTTGTGGGGGTGGGAGGCGCTCCCTCTCAGCCCGTACGGGGCAATGTTTCCTATGTCGGCGGAACGGGCACGGCGCCGGGCACGTCAGGTCCGGGCGGAACGGGCACCTCGAACGGCTCGTCGGGAAGCGCCCTCAATACGGAGGTGGCCAGCCTGACGTCGGTGGTCAACACGGGTTACACATTCACACCACCCCCCGTCATCCCCAACGTTTTTGTGGGAAGTGTGGAGTGCTTGAGCGGGACATACAGCGACCCCCTGGAAACCGTCAACATATCGCTCAACAACGTGAAGTTCTATGGTCCCACCGCGACGGGGATGCCGCAGTCCTGGAAGGCCGATTCCGTTACGGGTACTTATTCGTCGGTGGGAGAAGGTTCGAGCTTCAAGGGAACGGCCCTGTCCGGGGGTGGGATGACAGCCAATCTCATCCTTACCAGTGAAGTGGATACCGGGAGTGACTCGGGAGTCTGGACGGCGAATATCGCAAGCGGCAGCGCGCCCGACGGCGTCGGAGGGTATACCGGCACATTCACCTTCAGCGGGACGGCGTCAGGGACATGGAGTGGGGCACTCGTGGGGAACACCCACCAGGGGACGATAGGCGGCTCCGCCAAAGGTGAAGTTCCCAGCGTGCTCACCCAGGAACCGGTTGCGGCCCCGAACACAGTCGTGGGGTCCATACCGTCGCTTTCCGGCAGCTACGGGGCGGGGGCACTGGACGTCACGCTCTCCGATGTGAAATTCTATGGCAGCAGCGCGGCCGTAAAACCCCAGATATGGCAGGCCACGTCGGTGTCGGGCAACTTTACCGGGGGTAATCTGGCGGCGTTCGTCAACCAGCCGGTCACTGTTACCAACGGGTCCAACTCCGCCGTTTTTTCCGTTTACAGCGCGGACGGTTCAAACTGGCGTGCATCCGTCACCAACGGCAGCGCGCCGGGCGGAGTGGGAAGTTACGCGAGCCCCCTGGCATTCACGGGGAGTGCCTATGGGACCAACACGAGCACCAGCTTGAGCGGTGGTGCCTCAGGGAAGGTGCAGTAGGCCGAAGTGCCTGCCGGGGGATCGGGATACGCGGGATGCTGGAGGTGTCGTTGTCGGGTCCCCGAAAGAAGCACCGATTGTTCATGATCCGGAGTCACGATTCCTCTCCGAGCAGCTTTTGACCAAAGGGAGACGACATTATGATGAAGAGATCGGTTTTGGGATATTGTTCGGTAGTGCTGGTTTTTTTTCTTGCCCTGCCTTTTGTTGTGAATGCGGCCCCCATCGGTACGGTGACCCGGATAGAGGGCAGGGTGGATGTCCTCAAGCCGGGTCAGCGGGTCGTAAAGAGCGTGTCCCCGGGGGACGGCGTCGATGTCGGTGACATCTACCGCGCGAAGACGAAAAGTGGCGCCGAGATCACCTTCTTCAACAAGAACATCCTCAGGATAGCAGCGGGTACGCGGGTGCAGATCAGCCAGTATTCCAGCGAGGGCAACCGCAGCAGTCAGATAATGAAACTGGAGCGCGGCAGGGTGGAGGCAGTATCGGGCGAGGAATTTCTGAAGAAGGTTTCTTCGTTCGCGGAAGGGAACAAGTTCGAGGTCCACACCCCCAACGCCGTGGCCGGCATACGCGGCTCCGGGATGACCGTGGGATTTGCCCAGATGGTGACCGGCCTCTTCTTTTCCACCGGCAGGGGTTACTTTTACAACCCGGGCAATCCGGGAAGGATTGTCAATGTGACTGCCGGCTATGTTTCCTTCATCGTCGGAACTGGCGGACCCTCAATTCCGGTCCCGGGCAGCGTGCGCTACGTGGGAGGGACGGGCGGTGCGCCGGGTGCCGGGCAAAGAACTGGCACGGGCTCCCTTGCCGGCGTGGTGAACACGACCTCCGCAGCCTCGGCATCCGTCTATGTCTTCACTCAGCAGAGAATCGATGTGCCTGCGGTCAGTACCACGCCCGTCTTCGTGGGGAGCACCGATTTTACATATCTCGGGGGCGTGGGCAACGGCCTGACGACGGGCTTCAAGATGCAGAACGTGAAGTTCTTCGGGCCAAGCGCGACAGGTGTACCACAGACGTGGTCGGTGGGGGGCAATGTAACGGGAATATTCGACACCGCGTACGCTGGAGGGACCAACACCCTGACGGGCTCGAACGCCACGTCGCTGACGATGACCCATACCCTGTCCGGCGGGAACTGGAGCGGATCCATTTCGGGCGACGCGCCCCACGGCATCGGTACATGCACGGCGCCCTTCGTTTTCAGCGGAACAGCATCGGGAAAATACAACACTGGCAACGGCGGCGTTATCTCCGGTACTGCCTCGGGAACGGCCGCAGCCGCGGTTCCCTGACGGTTTTCATGGGTTCCTACTTTTCCCTGAGCACCGTGGCTTCCTTCTCTTCACATTCAACGATGCGGCATATGGAGCCCTCGTCCAGGGAGGCCACCTCGTAGATACGGACCGGTTCGGCCTTGCCCTTCACCGCGACGATGTCGAGACCGCGTACGAGAAGGTGGCCGAACTTGCCGGCGGCGACGAGATCCCGTATCCTGTCGAGCGTTGCCTCGGTGATGATGATCTCCGCTCCGTACTTGCGCGTCAGCCCCTCGACCCGGGAGCCGAGGTTCACATTGTCGCCTATGACGGTATAGTCCATCTTCTTTCCTTCGGCGCCGATGTTCCCCACGAGAACCTCGCCCGTGTTGAGGCCGAAACCGGCCTCGAGGGGTACGCGTCCCTGTTTCAGCCAGTGCTCCTTCAGTTCGCTCAGGCGCTGCTTCATGTGAAGGGTGCACTTGATGGCCAGTTCCGCGTGGTTGGGTTGGCGAAGGGGAGCTCCCCAGAAAGCGACGATCATGTCGCCCACGAACTTGTCCAGGGTGCCGTCCCAGCGGATTATGATGTCGGTCATTTCCGTCAGATACTCATTGAGGATGGCCACGACCTGCTCCGGCGAGTGGTGTTCGGAAAAGGTGGTAAAGCCTTTCACATCCGAGAAAAGAACGGTGACCTCGCGGCGTTCCCCGCCAAGGCGGGCGAGCTCCGGGTTCCTGATCAGCTCGTTGACGATCTTTTCCGTGACGTAGCTGGAGAACATGCTCCGTATCTGCCGCGCGTACCGTTCTTCCGTCGCGTAGCGGTAAGCGGTGGCTACAAAGTAGATGACGATCACCGCGTTGCCGGCATAGCTGATATCGATCCAGAGCCCCCACCGGAAGAAGAGGACATAGCCGGCGGCGAAGAGGACGGCGATGCACAGCGCGGCAAGAGCGGCACCGGCCACCGCCCGCATCCGGACGATGAGGAAGGTAAAGATCATCCCCATGAGGACGATGATGAAGATATTGATGACACGTCCTGTGAAGCGGATATTCTGGTTCTCCAGGATCGCCCCGATCATGTTGGCGTGCTTTTCCACCCCGAACATGATGGCCGACGCGGGGGTCACGATCTTGTCGTGGATGCCGACGGCGGTGGGGCCAACGAGGACGATCCTGTCCCGGACCGATGAGGGATCCGACTTCCCTTCAAACACGTCGAGGGCCGGTATGACGGGAAAGGTGTTATGGGGGCCATAGTAGGGGATGAGCATCCTCCCGAAGGGGTCGGTGGAGATGACCGTTTCGCCCAGCGTGACGGAATCGGTCGCCTCCACGCTCACCTCCGCCGGGGAAAGCCCCTTGTAGAGGCGCGCCACCTGGAGGTCGATGGAGGGATAGAGCTGATTCATGAAAGAGACGACGAGCACATCCCAGCGGAGCTTTCCATCCTGGTCGGGGAACATGTTGATATGTCCCATCGCGGCCGAGTTCTCGGAGAACCGGGTCACGGGCAAAAGGACACCTTTTGCCGTTATAGGCCTGTGGATCCTGTAGAGGTTCTCCTTCCTGACGACCATGAAGGCGTTGTCCAGGAAGGCGTCGTCGATCTCACGGGGCGAATGTCCCTCGAAATCGAAGACGAAGGGCAGGACCACGTTCTTCCAGCGTTTCATCGACGCCGCCAGCCTGTCATCCCGCGGTGACGCCTCACTCAGGATGAAGTCGAGCATGATGACCCGCGCGCCCATGGCGTTCAAGCCATCGACGAGCTCCGCCATCCTGTCCCTGGTCCAGGGCCACCTTCCGATGGCGTTGATGCTCCTGTCATCTATGCCGACGATGACGATCTGCGCCGGTGCGCTCGCTTTTCCCCTCAACTGGTACCGAAGGTCGTACAGGAGCATTTCAAGGCGCTCGAAGGGTACGAACCGCACGACGGCGAGGACGACGAAAAGAATGGTTATGCCGATGCCGATGAGGTAGGTGATATGCTTTCTCTTGGGTCTCATGGATGGTTGTGGAAAGAAGCATATCACGGCAGGGGTAAAAAAGGAAAGCTCCGCGCCGGCGGGCCCAGTTGCCTCATAAT
>DBQU01000110.1 GCA_002305765.1 Deltaproteobacteria bacterium UBA1386 | reverse complement strand
AACAGGCTGTTGAGGGTTAGAAACCAAAGACCCGAACCGCACAGGTTTCTTGAATGTTTCTCAAACTCTCAAGCGATTCAAGCCCCTTAAGCTATTCAAGCCGGTTCTAGACTCCCCACCCTCCCGACACCTTTATTTCCGTGCCGGTTATGTATGATGCGTCGTTGGAGGCAAGAAAGGCGACCACGCGGGCCACTTCTTCCGGTTCACCTATCCTGCCGAGCATGCTCTCCACTATGATGGGGTCTCTGTACTTGTCGGGCATCCGCATGATGGGCGGGGTCCGTATCATGCCCGGGACGACGGCATTTATGGTCACACCGTCTCTTCCCCCTTCCCGCGCCAGGGTCTTGGTCAGGCCCAGGACCCCGGCCTTGGCTGCCGCGTAGGCCACTTCGCCCTTGGCCCCCATGAGCCCGTATATGGAGCTCACGTTGACGATGCGCCCCCACTTGTTGGCGCGCATCTGCGGAAGGAGCAGCTTGGAGAGGAGAAAGGGAACACCGAGATGGATCGACAGAACGGCATTGTAGTCGGTCTTGTCGATCTTCGCCGTGATGCCCGGCCTGTCAAAACCGGCATTGTTGACCAGAATGTCTATCCTCCGGTCTGCCAGAAGCTCCTCGACCGTCTTCACGAGAGGCTGTGTGCGGGTGAGGTCGATGATCCGGAAGACAACGTCGACGCCTTTCGCCGCCAGGTCCCGCGCGACGTGAGGAAGCGTCTTCCTGTTCTTGTCGAGGAGAATGAGACGTGCCCCCCGCTCCCCAAAAACCTCGGCACAGGCCTTGCCGATACCCTGTCCGGCCCCTGTGATCAATGCAGTTCTGTCTTTCAGGCTCATGACGGCTCCTCGTGATGGTTCAGAAGTGTTCCGCTGGAACGTCGTTATTCTACCGCAACGCGGGAACGGGTTACAACAAAATGTCAAAAGACTTGATTTCTTCGCCGAGTTCCTTTATCTCCTATAGTACGGATCTATCCGGAAAGGAAGATGGGATACATGGAATTATTCGTGGTAATGGACAGATCGATATTGGGCCGCGGCGTATTCGCCGTCTTTTCCAGCATCGAAAAGGCGCAGTCGTTCAGCGATGACATGTACCGAAACACCCGGTTTCAGTGTGAGGTGAAGACCTGCCCCCTAATCGGAGGGTCGGATGTCCCGGGGAGGGTCTACGCGGCTCATTTCTACGACGATTTCTATGACACCCACGTCTTCGACGGCATATACTCCGAGAGCAACCTCGCCTATGACGCTGTCGGCGGGAAAGGCCTCATCATACGGTTCGTCATCGACTCCCCCGAAGATAAGGAAATCATCGCCTGAACACAGGTTACCGCCCTGGCGCCCATGTGACAATTATCATCGACTTTATTGAGGATACCATTTATGTTACTCTTAATGCAGAGGGAGACTGCTAGTCGATGAAGCTGTCCGGGTTCTTTCCGAAACGTTTCGGTTCCCGTCTTTTCATAATGACGATCATAGCAGGGTTCATCCCTATCGCGATCTTCAGCATCCTCATCCACACCTTCTCAGGACGGTTCGAATCGAGCGTCCAGCGCGCCGTGGAGGACGGGTACAGAGAGGAGTGGGCCCAGAGTTCCACCCTCCTCACAAAGATCGGTGAGGCATCGATACGTCAGAAGGCTTACGACATAGCGGCCCAGCTCAACCTCACCCTCCAGTCCCATCCCTATATGACACTCGGCGATCTCAGACGCGACGCCAAGTTCCGCAGCGTGGCCGTCCAGGGCATTGGGGACCGTGGTTACACGGGTCTTCACGAAACGGATACCGGCATCATCCGCTTTCACCGTGATCACGAAGTCGAAAACACCGGCACACGGGCCTTTGAGAAAACGCTTCCCGCATACTGGCGGATCATAGAGGCGGGGCGCGGCGGCAAACCGTCGGGCGGGTATTTCAACTGGACAGAACCTGACGGTTCCACCACCCAGAAATACATGTATGTCGTGCCCCTGTCCCAGCGCACCGCTGACGGCAAACGTCTCAGCGTGTTCGTGACCACCTATCTGGACGAGTTCACGAAACCCTTGAGGGAAGCCCAGGCGATACAGCAAAAGACGGCGAGAAACCTTATCAGCACCACATCGTATCTCCTCGGGTCTTTTCGTGACAACGGACTCCTATTCATGGGAATAGGGATCCTCCTTGTCTCTTTCGTCGCCCTCGCCATCGGGATGTATTTCTCGCGTGGCATCTCGCGCCTGAGCGAAGCGACCAGGAGGGTCAATGAAGGTGACTTCAAGGTGTCCGTCGAGCCCGTTTTCTCGGGAGAGATCAAGACGCTGATGGAGGATTTCAACCGCATGGTGGCTCGTCTCGACGAAACGACGGTCTCCAAGGGGCTCCTCGAAGAGAGCGAAAAAAGACTCCTTGAGGCAAACATCGACCTCAGGCGGGAGATTGCCGTCCGCTCCCTGGCGGAAAAGGCCCTGGCCGCGGAGAAGGAGCGCCTTGCCGTCACGCTCAGGTCCATCGGGGACGGCGTCATAACCGTCGATACCGAAGGCAAGGTCATACTCATCAACAAGGCCGCTGAAACGCTCACCGGCTACTCGCAGCAGGAAGCCGACGGCAGGTCCTTCACGGAGATCTTCCCCCTGAGGGACAATGGCATCGACGGGGCAGACGAGGACCCAGTCAGAGCCCTCCTCAAGGGCACCGAGCCAGCCTCTCTCTCGACACCCGCCGTTCTTGTCGGACGGGATGGGACGGAACGGCTCGTGGCCACAACGGCCTCGCTCATCCGCAGCGAAGATGCCACGGTCATCGGCGCCGTGATAGTTTTCCGCGATGTTACCGAGCAGCACAGGATGGAAGCCGAACTCCTCAAGGCGCGAAAGCTTGAGTCCATCGGCACCCTGGCAGGGGGCATCGCCCACGATTTCAACAACCTCCTCGCAGTCATCCTGGGAAACATATCCTTCGCGCGGATGCTCCTCGACGACGATCAGAAGGCAGTGAAGAGGCTGGATGAGGCGGAAAAAGCAACGATCCGGGGTAAGGACCTTTCCTACCGGCTCCTCACCTTCGCCCGGGGCGGCGCACCGGTGAAGAAGCTCACCGTTCTCGACGACGTTATACGCGATGCCGCCGAACTTACCGTGAGCGGCTCCACTTCAAGATGCGTCTACAACTTTCCCGAAGATCTGTACAGGGCACAGATCGACGAAGGACAGATCAGGCAGGTCGTCCACAATCTGGTCATGAACGCCCGGGAATCCATGCCCGACGGGGGCACGATCACGATAGCCGCCGAGAACGTGGACCTCGTTCATCCCGAAGGGACCCTGACTCCCGGCAGATATATCCGTCTGACCTTTCAGGACAAGGGATGCGGCATCTCCCCCGAGGATCTTGAACGTGTCTTCGACCCTTACTTCACGACCAAGGAAATGGGCAGCGAGAAGGGAATGGGATTAGGTCTGGCGATCTGCTATTCCATAGTCAGGAGCCATAACGGCTATATATCCATCTCTTCCGAACCAGGAGCCGGAACAACGGTGTCCGTCTATGTCGAGGCCTATGAAGGGGACGCGGAATCATGGCCGGCCCCCGGTGTCATGCGCCAGGGAAAAGGAAAGAAGGTCCTCTACATGGATGACGAGGAACAGGTCCGGGACCTGGCGGGACAGATACTGGAACACCTGGGATATAACGTCGAGTTTGCCCGGGACGGGGCCGAGGCGATAGAACTCTTCAGAAACGGGGTTGCCTCGGGTGCCCCCTACGACCTTGTGGTGCTCGACCTTACCGTGCCCGGGGGCATGGGGGGCCGCGAGGCGATGGAGAACATCCTCGCCATCAACCCCATGGTGAAGGCCGTCGTGTCCAGCGGATACGTGAATGACGCCGTCGTACGCGACTACAAGAAATACGGCTTTTCCGGGGTCGTGGCAAAACCTTACTCCATAGAGCAATTCAGAAGGGTCATTGAAAGCGTGTTCAACGGAAAGTGACAGGACCGTTGAATTCCTGCGCAGACTGCAGTATAATACCCCAGCCCTGAAGGGGAGTAGCTATAAGAGACGGGGTCAACAATCCGGAGTGAGAATCCTGGCCCTGTCTTCGGTCACACCGCAAGGGACCGATCGAGCGAGACCTTTGGCATGAAGGTTATGTTCATGTTAAAGCGTCTCTTTTTTTGTGTCCACTTCGGGCGCGAAAGACATCTGGAGGGCGGTACATGCCCGACTTTGCAGCTCGTGAGGAAGTGAGGTATACAATACTCCATGGGTTGACAGGGATTGCCATCAAAGGGGAGTAGCTTCATCGGCACCATCGTCAATACGTCGGCCTTAAAACCGACCGGTATGCCGGTTAGAGATTCTAACAAGCGAGACCTTTGCCAGAACGACCGACCCGCACCAGGGCCGATCGTATCACAGGAGAGGAGAGAATGATGGAGCGTGTTTGTTACCACAGGGAAACGGTGGAATCCCTTTGCGAAAGCTTGAAGAGCCGGAGCACGGGCCTCGGGAGCGACGAGGCCGCGAGAAGGCTCGATGAATATGGCCCCAACGAGCTGAAGGCAAAGAAGAAGAAAACGCCGGTGATGATGTTCCTCGACCAGTTCAAGGACTTTATGATCCTCATCCTCCTCGGTGCCGCCGTCGTCGCGGGCGTCATCGGGGAACTGACGGACACGCTCATCATCATAGCCATCGTCATCGCCAACGCCGTCATCGGTTTCGTCCAGGAATTCAGGGCGGAAAAGGCCATCGAGGCCTTGAAACAGATGGCCGCTCCCATGGCGGCCGTCCTGAGAGACAGCAACGTCCGGTCGATAGCCTCGCGGGACATCGTTCCGGGCGACGTCGTTCTTCTCGAAGCGGGCGTCATCGTTCCGGCGGACATGCGCCTCATCGAAAGCGCCCAGATGCGCGTCGACGAGGCCGCCCTCACGGGGGAATCCGTTCCCGTGGAGAAATCCGTCGGAGAGCTTTGTGACGCGGATGTCTCCATCGGCGACAGGGTGAACATGGTCTACAAGGGAACTATCGTCACCTACGGCAGAGGCATGGGTCTCGTTGTCGGCACCGGCATGGAGACGGAACTGGGAAGGATAGCTTCCATGCTCCAGGATGAGGACGAGGTCAGAACCCCCCTTCAGAAACGGCTGACGGTCTTCGGAAAGAACCTTGCCATAGCCATCCTCATCATATGCGCCGTCGTCTTCGTTATCGGCCTCATGCGGGGAGAGCGGCCGCTGCTCATGCTCCTGACGGCCATTTCTCTCGCCGTCGCGGCCATACCAGAGGCCCTGCCGGCGGTCATCACCATCTCCCTCGCGCTGGGCGCGAAGAAGATGGTGAAAAAGAACGCCCTTATCAGGAAGCTCCCCGCGGTGGAAACGCTCGGGTCCGTCACGTACATCTGCTCCGACAAGACGGGGACGCTCACGTACAACCGCATGACCGTCGAAGAGCTCTACGCCCGGGGAGAGGTCGTCGGGAGCAGGGAGGACAGGGCCCGCGGACTTGCGGATCTCATGCGGGGCATCGCCCTGAACAACGACTCCAGGGAAGGCACCGACGGAGCCTTCATTGGCGATCCCACGGAGGTCGCCCTCTACACCGCGGCCCGCGACAACGGGTACGAGAGGGAAAGGATCGAGACGGACTTCCCCCGCGTGGGCGAGATCCCCTTTGATTCCGATCGCAAGTGCATGACCACCATCCACAGCGTGCCGGGCGGCGGTTTCGTGTCCTACACCAAGGGTGCCCCCGATGTCCTCATCGAACGGGCCCGGACGATGTGGGCCGACGGAGCACAGGAGCCTCTGAACAAAGAAGGTATTCTGGCCGCGAACGAAGACATGGCAAAGAGGGGGCTTCGGGTCCTGTGCGTCGCCATGCGGACCTGGGAAAGCCTCCCTGGCGAATGCTCCATCGACATGATAGAGAGCGACCTCACCATACTCGGCCTTGTGGGAATGATGGACCCGCCCCGCGATGAAGCAAGGCAGGCCGTCGACCTTTGCAGGACCGCGGGCATCAGGCCCGTCATGATAACCGGCGACCATCCCGTCACGGCCGCCGCCATCGCGAAGCGCATCGGCATCCTCGACGAGACGAGCGACGGCGTCATGACCGGAAAGGAACTTGCCGCGCTCGGCGACGATGTCTTCGCGTCAAAGGTGGAACATATTCAGGCCTACGCCCGGGTCGCCCCCGAGCAGAAGCTGAAGATCGTCAAGGCCCTGCAGGAAAGGCACCAGTTCGTGGCGATGACCGGCGACGGCGTCAACGACGCGCCCGCCCTCAAGCGGGCCGATATCGGCGTGGCGATGGGCGTCACCGGCACGGACGTCTCGAAGGAAGCCGCCCACATGATCCTCCTGGACGACAACTTCTCGACCATCGTGCAGGCGGTGCGGGAAGGAAGGAAGATATACGACAATATCCGCAAGTTCATACGATACCTCCTCACAACGAACACCGGGGAGATCATGACGATATTCTTCGCCCAGATCCTCGGTTTCCCCATTCCCCTCTTGCCGATACACATCCTCTGGATCAACCTAGTCACGGACAGTCTCCCCGCTCTTGCCCTTTCGGTGGAACCGGCGGAGGACGACGTCATGCAGCGCCCGCCGAGAGACCCCCGCGAAAGTATCTTCTCAGGCGGGCTCGGCATCCACACGATTTGGGTCGGGGCCCTCATGGCCTTTCTCGTCCTCTCCGTGCAATACTTCTCCATGGCATCCTTTAATGGGGAATGGCAGACAATGGTCTTCACGGTACTCTGTTTCACCCAGGTTGCACACGTTCTGGCGATACGCTCTGACAGGAAGTCCCTCTTCAAGCAAGGCCTCATGTCCAATAAGGCCCTTCTCGGCGCGATCGTCCTGTCCATACTGATGCAGCTCGCCGTCATCTACGTGGGTCCCCTCAACGCGGTCTTCAGGACCCAGCCCTTGACCCTCGGGGAGCTGGCAGCCTGCGTGGGGATCTCATCGATCGTCTTCTTTGCCGTCGAGACAGAGAAGCTCATCTATCGCGTGAGGGCGCGACGCGCGGCGGGCCCAGTTGCCTCATAAT
>DBQU01000068.1 GCA_002305765.1 Deltaproteobacteria bacterium UBA1386 | reverse complement strand
CAACGCAACTATTGACTAGTGCAGATTGTGTTGACAGCCGACCTGCCTTCGCGGTCTTTCCCTTGAACCCTTGAACCCTTGAACCCTTGAACCCTTGAACCCTTGAACCCTTGAACCCTTGAACCGTCCTTATTTCCCGGTCAGCGCCTTGATGCGGGGCATGGCTGTTTGCGCCGCTTTCATGCCTTCTTCCATCAAGGTCTTTTTCTGGGAGAAATCGAACATCGAGATGCCTTTCGTGTCGGGTTCGATGATCACATCCGCCTGGGCCAGCTTCGACCTGGTATTGACGTGCATCATGATGGATATGGACTGGGCGATGACGTCGATGACGGATGTTATGTCCGTGTCGCGAACGTCCTTCTGGAGATTGACGGCGATGATGACGTTGGCGCCTTTCGCGCGGGCCACGTCACAGGCGATGTTGCTCGTGACGCCGCCGTCCACCAGGGTCCTGTTCCCGAAGGTGACGGGGACGAAGATACCCGGGATGGCCGAAGAGGCGTGGACGGCCTTTGCCAGCGACCCTTTTTCGAGGGTCACCGTCTCGCCCGTGTTGAGATCGGTGGCGACGGGATAGAAGGGTATCTTCGTAGCCTCCACGAGCCTGACCTTCGCGTTCTGCTCCACGAAGGCCTCGAGCCGTGCCCCCTGGACGGGGCCCATCTTCGACGAGGTTATGGAATAATCGAGGATATCGCCCCTCGCGATCTTGAAGGCCGCCCATTCAAGCTGGAAGCTGTCAGGGTTCGACGCGTAGATGCCGCCGATGAGGCTGCCGACGCTCGTGCCCACGATCATGTGGATGGGGATCTTCTCCTTTTCAAGGACGCGGAGCACACCCACGTGAGCGAAGCCCTTGGCCGATCCGCCGCCGAGAACGAGGGCCACCTTCGGCTCCGCCCGTTTCGAGGACCCGAAGGGGACCGTCGTGCAGGAAGCGAGGAGAACGAGGACGCCGACGAAGAGGAAGAAGGACCGCTTAATAACCACCTCTCAACCCGACAAAAGGATTATAGACCTTTTCGCGCCCTATGGTGCTGCGCGTCGCATCGCCGTAATTGTGTCCCGGAGCCACGACGGTGTCGTCCGGAAGGGCGAAAAGCTTGTTCTTGACCGACGCCAGAAGCGTTTCCCACGATCCGCCGTCGAGGTCCGTTCTGCCCACACTGCCCACGAAGAGGGTGTCCCCGGTGAAGACCATCCCGGGGTGATACAGGGAGATGCTCCCCGGCGAGTGGCCCGGTGTGTGTATGACGGAAAGGGATGTGTCCCCTACGGTTATCGTGTCGCCGTCGCGGACGGTCCTGTCGGCGGGAGGCGAGGGCTCGCCGCCGAACATCTGGAAGGAGTGCGGGGACTGGTGGACAAGCGCGGGCGCCTCGATCTGATGGATGACGATCTCGGCCCCCGTGAGCTCCTTCATGCGCTTGTTGCCCATTATATGGTCCACGTGACAGTGCGTGTTGATTATATATTTAATGGTATATCCCCTCGCCTCAGCCTCCTTGTATATGCGGTCGCATTCCGCGGCGGGGTCTATGACGAGGGCCTGATTGGTCTCCTTGCAGGCCACGATGTACGCGAATATCGCGAAACTGCCCACTTCCATCTGCTTTACGAACATTGAAACCTCCTTGTCATGCAGTTAAATCTAATACTTTTTGGTGCCCTTTTTCAATTTTTTTGGTAACATTCTACGCAGCATCCGAGACAATCAGAGAGGGAGGGACAATGAGGCCAGTGTTCATCGAGGCGCGGGACCTGCCGGACGCCTGGTTCCAGTGCATATACCGGATATTCGAGGATGACGGGGTGCATGAGTACGTCATCGACCGCGGTTCCTTCGAGGGGAACAAACGCCGGGAGTTCGACCTCGTCATGGTCCATGTCAGGTATCCCGGGACGGCGCCGCTCATACCGGACATCCCGGCCGAGCTCGGCGTTCCCGCACCGACCTCCATGGATTACGTCGAGGAGTACCTCCAGTATCTCATGACGGACAAGAAGGCGCCCAACGAGCTCTACACCTACGGCGAGAGGCTCACGAACCCCAAGGTGTTCGTTGACGGGCGGGAATGCGCCTGCGGGGTGAATCCCGTCCAGGAGGTCATAGACATCTATAAAAAGGGTAACTACGGTACAAACCAGGCGATCATGGAGATCGGCATGCCTTCCGACATCACCCTCGAAGACCCCCCCTGCCTGAGGCTCATCGATACCCGGGTGACCGACGGCAAGCTCCACTTCGTCCTCTACTTCCGCAGCTGGGACCTCTGGGCCGGTTTCCCCTCGAACCTCGCGGCCATTCAGCTCTTGAAGGAATACATGTGCCAGGAGATAGGGATAGAGGACGGCACCATAACGGCCGTCAGCAAGGGGCTCCATCTTTACGAGTACACCTTCGGCTTTGCCCTCCAGCGCCTTCGCAGGGACACGAAGTGACCCTGTCGTAACGTCTAGTCAGCCGAATTGACCCTTGGCGGAAACGGCCAGCATCGCGTACCGGTCCTTGATGGTCTTCTGGATCTCCTCCACGTCCGCGTCTTCCCCGATCTCCCGTGTATCATACATCCCCGACGGGGGATCGAGGATGGAGAGAACGAAGGCGCCGCCTCCCGAGGGGATGAACTCGAGGAGGACCTTGTTCTGAAAGAGGAAGACGATCCCATAGTGGCATGGGGCGATGAGCCCGTCCCTGCATGAATAGGCCGTGAAACTGAGGAGGTCGTTGAGCACCGTTGCCGCTCCGGGTGAATCGAGACGTTCGAGGTGTCCGGCGACGGAAGGGTCGTGCAGGCAGTCGGCG
Organism: Deltaproteobacteria bacterium UBA1386; assembly: GCA_002305765.1. Taxonomy (GTDB): domain Bacteria; phylum Desulfobacterota; class Syntrophorhabdia; order Syntrophorhabdales; family Syntrophorhabdaceae; genus Delta-02. The sequence continues at coordinate 69,290 of DBQU01000068.1, read as the reverse complement.
ATGTCCCTCTCGATGCAGGAGTTGCCTGGAGATAGGGGTTCGCCCGGGAACCTCTCCTCCAGGTGATAGCTGAGGTCGACGATCTCGGGATAGGTGAATACCTCCCTCGACCAGAGGGAGTCGAATATCCTACCCGCCTCGGCCCATCCGAGACGGCTTTCAAGGTCGATGAAGAGGTTCCTTCTCAGACTCCTGTCGAAAAAGCTCTCGATACCGAGACGCTCCATCCTGCTGTCCACGTAAAGGCTCCATATCTGGTTGTAGCGGTCCCGGATGAAGGGTTCCTTCTCTTCGTCGGGCGTGATGCGGGGATCGTAGAGGAAGGCACCGTCGAGGACGTCGGCCACGTAGAGGAAAAGCCTGTAGATACGGCCGTACACGAAGGCCTCATCCATCCAGATGAACGTCTTGACGTCGAGGGTGCCCTTCTTTCTCTTGATGAGGGCCTTTTCCAGCCAGGGCGAATCAGTTCCTTCTATTACGACGTTGTTGATGTGCCGGGAGATGCCGAGTTGTTCGATGACAGATCGGACGAGGGACCGTTTCTCTTGCACTTAGAATTCGCCTTCAAGGCTGTAAAGCTCAAGAAGGAGGGTTTTCGCTTTCATCCATTTCGAGTCGCGGCTTGTCGAGAAAGGTGTTGTCTGCAGGTATTCGGTGAGGTATTTCCGTGCCCGTTCCGATTCATTGCGTTTCGCGTAGATGTAGCCGAGGTTGTACAGGGAGTTCTCGTACGCTGTCGTGTAGCGGGGGATCAACTGGTTGAGCCCCTTGAGCTTGAGATAGAGTTGCTCCTTGTCCTTTGTCGGAACCGCGGGATCGTTAACGGCCTTTTCGTAGTGGCCCTTGATGACCTTGGCCGTCGCGAGGACTTCTCTCGTGTACTCGTTTATCTTCAGGCTCGTTCTCAGGGAGGCAACGTATTCGTTCTTCTTGAGGAGTTCGTCCACCCGTTTCAGGCTGGCCTGGAGGTTGGCGTCGTTCACGGCGCCGGTGTCCTTCTCGGCGGCAGGCTTGGCTTTCTTCTCCGGCGCCGCTCCGGCGGGATGGAAGGTGCCGCAGGCAAAGAACACGGCGGTGACGAGCAGGAAGACAGCCGCAAAGAGCGCAGCCTTTCTGCCGGAACACATCAAGCGTGAAGCTTCATATCTCATGGCGACCGCGCCCCCTTCGGATATATGAAAAATGGCGGTGCAGGGATTTGAACCCCGGACACTGCGGATATGAGCCGCATGCTCTGACCACCTGAGCTACACCGCCTCGCCTTTTCATATAAGCCATAAAGGCCTGTATTGTCAACAGAAAAGCCGCCTTTTACTTTATGTTGAGGGTCTTGTGCATCTGGATACCCAGGCGCCAGCGGGGGCGGGTGAGGCAGTAGTCTATGGCGAGGCGGATGTTATCCGCCAGATGGGAGTTGTCTATGGGTTGGAGGATGAAGTGGCGGAAGGCGAGGTCCTCGAGGGAGGCCGGGTCGAGGCCGGGTTGGGGATAGAGGAGCTTCAGTTCATCGCCCGCCGTGACGACAAGGCGGGTGCCGGCCTTGGGGCTCACCGTTATCCAGTCGATGCCCTCCGGCAGGGGGAGGGTCCCGTTCGTCTCGACGGCTACTTCCCAGCCGCCGCGGTGCAGTTCGTCGAGGAGGCGGATATCGAGTTGGAGGGCGGGCTCGCCTCCCGTTATGACCGCGAGGGGGCGGTCACCTTGCGGGGTCGGGGAGGGCAGGAGCGCCGCCATGGCCGAGACGACCTCTGACGCCGTCCCGTATGCGCCGCCGCCGGGTCCGTCGGTGCCGACGAAATCTGTGTCGCAGAAGGGGCAGGGTATGTTGGGGCGATCCTCGGCGCGGCCGGACCAGAGGTTGCAGCCCGAGAACCTCAGGAACACCGCCGGGCGGCCCGCGTTGATGCCCTCACCCTGAAGGGAACGGAAGATCTCTTTGATGAGGTATGCCATGGGATCTTAACCTTCACATGCATAGGGGACAGGGTCCTCGATGCCGGCCTGCCTGAACCCCTCGAGCCTGAGCAGGCAGGCGTCGCAGCGCCCGCAGGCCTTTCCGTCGTCCGTCGGGTCGTAGCAGGTGGTCGTCAGGGAGTAGTCAACGCCGAGGCGCACCCCCGTGCGGATGATCTCAGCCTTTGTCATGGCGATAAGGGGCGCGTGGATCCGGAAGGACCTCCCCTCCACCCCGGCCTTCGTGGCGAGGTTCGCCATGCGCTCGAAGGCCGCGATGTATTCGGGCCTGCAGTCGGGATAACCGCTGTAATCGAGGGCGTTGACGCCGATGTAGATGTCCTGGGCCCCGAGCGTTTCAGCGAAGGCGAGCGCGAAGGACAGGAAGATCGTGTTCCGCGCGGGAACGTAGGTGACGGGGATATCAGCGGCGATGTCCGTGAGGCCCCTCCCCTTGGGGACCTCGATGTCGTCCGTCAGTGCCGAACCGCCGAAGCTCCTGAGGTCGATGTCGAGGATGACGTGCCGGGCGACGCCGATGTACCGCGCCGTTTCCCTCGCGGCATCGATCTCGCAGGTGTGCCGCTGGCCGTAACGGAAGGTGAGGGCGTAAGCCTCGAACCCCTCGTTCCTGGCGATGGCGAGCGTTGTCGTCGAGTCCACGCCGCCGCTTAAGAGAACCACCGCTTTTCTTGTCGTCGTCTCCTTCATGTCAGGTCCCTACTTTCGGAATATGGTAAAGAGTATCGTCAGGATGATGCTGATTATTATGCTCGTCGTGATGGGAAAGTAAAAGCTGAAATTGTCCTTCTTAATGGAGATGTCGCCGGGAAGCTTTCCGAGCCAGGGTATTTTCGGCCCGTACGTGAAGGCGAGGCCGATGACGATGAGAATGACCCCAAGGATAATGAGCGTTTTTCCCATGGATGGCATCATTTTCCCCCGTAGCGCTCCTTTTCGCTGAATATGCATCCGCAGTATTGCTGGCGGTACATGCCGAGCTTCTTCGATTCCTCGATACCTTCCCGCCAGCCGGTGCGGAAATCGCGGTAGAGGAAGGGGACGCCATAGGCCGCGCAGAGTTCTTCGCCTATCCTCTTTATGTCGTCGTGCCGCTGGTACCTGCTGTAAAGAAGGGTGGTGGTGAGCGCGTCGAAACCGCCGCCCGCGGCTTTCTGGAAGGCCCTCTCGAGACGCATGCGGTAGCAGGAGAGGCAGCGGTCCTTGCCAAGGGCGAGGGCTCCCGCAAGAAAACCCTCCAACTCGTACGAGCCGTCCACGATAAGGGGTAAGAGCGCTATCTTTGCGTACTCCTTCAGTGTGGAAAGGCGCTTCGAGAACTCCGTATAAGGATGGATGTTGGGGTTGTAAAAATACCCCGAGACCCTGGCCCCTTCAGTGCGCAGTTCCTTGAGGGTGTATATGCTGCAGGGCGCGCAGCAGATGTGGAGAAATATGTGCTTTCCTTCGAGATCCATTGGTCGGTCTTCCCAATTGCCCGTAATTTCTTATAATTTACCACCTTCCGTCCCTATTTTCCACATCGGCGGAGAAAGATCGCTGCCTCCGGGGGTCCATCTTCCGGGCCAGGACAGGGAAAGCGCCTTCCTCCCCCGGCATCCCGGGCGCAGGACCCGAAACGGTCGTTGCCGCCGGCCACCTCTTCCTGTTGCATATCGGCCCTGCCTGTCTCATAATAATGATGACATAGTCGCTTGCGGCGGGGAGGCAGTATGATCAAGTATATCCTCTACGTCCTGCGATGGACCGTTCTTGCCATCCCGGGCGCTCTTTTTTTCAACAAGGTCAGGGAATTCCTGGGCATCGAAAACGTTTATCTCGCGATGATAATCAGCCAGGCCCTGATGGGGGCGATGGTCTACTTCGTGGACAGGCTCATCTTCACATCGGGCGCCGTACCGGTCCCCTGGGAGATAAAGCCGCGGGGCGTCTGCGTGGACTGTGGACACGTGGGTAAATGCTACCGGATGCCGGGGGAAAGGTGTTGCGAGACGGGCCCGAGGACGGAGGATAGTTCTTTCAGGTGCGAAAAATGTGCCCTGAAGAGACTCAAAGAGACAGGGACCCGGGACGGAAGCAGCTGACCCCCGCGTGCCGTCATAGCCGGGTCTGACGGACCTTCACGCCACAGACGGAACGATTCGCTCTCCCGTTACCATCCCCTTCTGGATCTATATGCATTATCGACATCGCGAGGAAGGATCTCGCGGACAACAATAAGATGATATGGCTTCTTGTTGTTGTCTTGTTATATACTCTGGGGGTGGCGCTTTACGTCGCCATCGGCAGGAAGCAAAGGGTCGGAAGGACGGGTTGAGCACCATCCGTCGCGAGACAAGGTCTTCAAGGAAACCCGGGTGTACCCATGGCAGATCATAATTCCCTCAAGACCACAGGCATTCTGAAATACCTCCCCGCCGTCCTCGTCGTGGCGGGTCAGGCTTCGGTCATACTTTCCCTGCGATTCGAAGAGGCAATGCCGTGGCTTCTTGCCCTCGGCATGGCCCTCGCCGCGACGGGTCTGGGACTGCGTGCCCGAAGCGTGGGCCGCCGCGTTGTCTCCTGGGTCATCATGGGGATCGTCTTCCCTCTCCTTGTCCCCCTCGTCGGCTTTGCCTTCATGGTGATCAAAGGGAAAAAGGGAGAGGCCGTCAGCCCTTCCGGGGCAAAGCCCGTGAGTATCCCGGCCCATGCGGCGACGGCATTCATCCTGTTCCTCCTCGCCGCCCTCTTCATGGACTCCCTGAGCCTTGCGCTCATCTCTTTTGTCATAGCCGTCATATGGGTCTCAACCCGCAAAGAGGACCGGTATAAAGGCAGGGTGCGGCTGGCGGTGATCGGTGTGTACGCTTTGATGGTCGTGATGGTCTTCGCGATGAAGGGCATCAACTATCGCGTATCCCAGGCCAACGCGAGGGTGATCATAGAGGCGTGCGAAAGATACAAGGGCAGGACCGGCGAGTACCCGGCCGGATTGAGGGACCTCGTGCCTGCCTACCTTCCGGAGGTCCCCGTTGCGCGCTACACCGTCATGTCCGGCGGGTTCTATTATCACCGGAATCTCGGCCCGTCGGGGAGCGACTACAGGCTGGTGTTCGTCTACGAGTCCCCTTTTGCCAGGAGCGTTTACAGTTCCGTGGACAGGGGCTGGCGCAGCATTGACTAGATGGATATTTTGCTGAATTGACAGATTTTCACAAAAAGGCAGGAACAATAGCGACCGTAACGGTGTCGTAGTGATATATAAGATTGCGATCCACTCAGCACACAAACGAAAAAGGAGGTATGTTATGGATTCGACGAACAGGAGAAAGGATCAGATGAGCAGCATGGCAAGAAGGACGGTGCCTTCTTTCGGCTTTGTATGCTCAGGTGCTTCAAAGGGTGTCTCAGGGGCATACACGGCCGAGGCAGACGGTTGCAAAGGCGGCTGCGGGGGCCAGTGCCTGTCGGGCTGCAAGGACGAGTGCATCACGGTAAGCAAGTAGGTGCCACCGGGGCCCGAGAGCCCTGAAGAGCTCCATTCCATTCCGGCTTCAGTCCGGTAGAGGGGCCTGAAGCCGGAGCAACGACCGATAACGACATGGAAAAGACCATCGCCAGAGCGCCCGCCGTGTGGCAGGAATCCATCGCAAAGACGGTGACCTTCGTGGTGACCGAGGACTGTCAACTGCGCTGCCGTTACTGCTATCTCGTCGGGAAGAACTCCAGGAACCGTATGAGCTTCGATACGGCAAAGCGGTCGATAGACTATCTGGTGGAGAACCCGGACCTCTTCCCCGAAAGGTCCATCGTCTGGGACTTTATCGGCGGCGAGCCCTTCCTGGAGATCGACCTCATCGATGAGATATGCGAGTACATCAAGGAGAAACTCTCCCGTGAGAAGCACCCCTGGCTCGACAGCCACCGGTTCAGCCTGACGACGAACGGCATACTCTACGGCAGCGAAAAGGTCCAGGATTTCATAAGAAGGAACAGGCCCGACCTCAGCATCGGTGTGACCATCGACGGGACGCCGCGCAAGCACAACATGCACAGGATCTACCCTTCGGGGAAGGGGTCGTACGACGACACCGCCAGGAACATCCCCCTCTGGCTCGAGCAGTTCCCCGTCGCCGCCACAAAGGTCACCGTCGCGAGCGACGACCTCCCCTTCATCCGGGAGAGCGTCCTCCATCTGTATGGCCTTGGCATCAAGCACGTCAGCATCAACGTCGTCTTCGAGGACGTGTGGAAGGATGGCGACGATGCCATCCTCGAGGATGAGCTCGTGGGTCTCGCCGATGCCATTATCGACGGGGAGTTCTTCACGGACCACACCTGCTCCTTCTTCTCCGAGACGATAGGCCGTCCGCGGACGGACAACAACAACTGGTGCGGTGCCGGCAGGATGCTGGCCATCGACCCACGGGGAGACTTCTACCCCTGCCACAGGTTCACGCCCTTCTCTCTCGTGAACAGGAAGTTCCCCCCGGTGGGCAACTGCTTCGAGGGGCTCGACAGGAACAGGCTGCGCCCCTTTCTGGCCCTTGACCTTGTGAGCCAGAGCCGCCCCGAGTGTATCGACTGCGAGGTCGCGACGGGCTGTGCCTGGTGTCAGGGGGCCAATTACGACTGTGCCGAAACGGGAACGATCTACCAGAGGGCGACGCACCTGTGCAGAATGCACAAGGCAAGGGTGCGGGCCAACAACTATTACTGGCACAGGCTTGAAGGCGCCCGCCGGCCCACGAGGGAGGCGCAATGATACATTACCTCATCGTCATCCTGGAGCATGATTCGGCCCCGTTTTGCTGCTACGATGTGAAGGAAAGGGGCGGACCCGGGCTTATACCCCTCGACGTGCTGGAAAAGAGCGTCTCTTTCGCGATAAAGAACGCCATACCCGTCAATTTCCTCTGCGGGAACACGGCCCTGCCCCCCGGGTATGAAGAGCTGATCGCAAGCGTCGATCACGTGAGAATGGTTCCTCTCGCCCGCGCCCGGTCCGGGGAAGAGGCCGTCTTCATCATAGACGGCGAAGAGGATCTTGCCCATGCCCATGTCCTCGAGACGGGCGGCCTCAACAACGTCATTCTCCGCGTCGGCAAGAGTGAGGTGCCGTCGCTCCCCTCCACCGTGGAGAGACTTCTCGGAAGGTTCAGGAGGCTCAACGTCATCCTGAAGGAACCGGGTGGATTTGCGGAAGAGGACTTTTCCGCATATGCCGATGCACTGGAAGATGTCCGGCGCATCCTCGCCGGGGAGTATCGAAAAGGCAGCTTCCTCGAGATAAGCACCCTTTCGGACAGGGTCTTCCTCACGAACATGAACAACTGCAACGCAGGGACGGCCCACCTGACGGTCGCGCCCAACGGCAGGTTCTATCTCTGCCCCGCCTTCTATTACGAGAACGGGGAGGACTGCCTTGCGGGGCCCGATGATGCGGTGGAGATAAGGAACGCCCGGCTTCTCACCCTGGAGAATGCCCCCGTCTGCCGCAACTGCGACGCCTGGCACTGCAAGAGATGCGTCTGGCTCAACCGCAGGCTGACATCGGAACTCAACACGCCGTCGCATGAGCAGTGCGTTCTTGCCCACCTGGAGCGCGAGGCGTCACGGAGATTCCTGGAAGAGATCGGCCGGGAATGCGGCCTTAACGACAGGGTGACACCGATCCCGAAGCTCGATTACCTCGACCCCTTCGACATCATCAGCGACCGGTCGCGAAGCCCCGGAGAAAAGGAAGAACACTTCGCCCGGCTCCTCTCGCGGCCGCTCGAGGACGTCCCCGTGAGCGACCTGCTCCGCCAGATCTACACCCTCGACCCGGGGATGCTCGCGCGCCTCAAAGAGTTGAACTCCGCTGTCGTCGACCTCGAAGACGGTCAATAGCGGGGCCCATGGAAGCCTCTTCCGAATTCTCCTCCCGGCCCCGTTCCACCGGCGAGTTCCTGCGCCGGACCGTCGTGTACCTCAAGCCCTACAAGGCGGCCGCGGCGGGGAACATGGCCCTTGCGTTCCTCACGATCGGCTTCTACTACGTATTTCCCTACGTCACGCAGTACATCATCGACGACGTCATCGGGTGCGGGAGACTCGAGTCTCTGCTGCCGGCCATCGTGAGCCTCCTCGGGACCTTCCTTCTCTGCGAGCTCTCGAACGCCCTGAGGATCATCGTCAACACCCATTTCGGACAGAACGTCATCTACGACATGCGCCGTGACGTCTATGCGCGGATGCAGCGTCTCCCCGTGAGCTTCTTCGACCGCCGCTTCTCGGGGGACCTGATGACGCGGGTGATAGACGACGTCGCTTCCGTGCACCGCGTCCTCATCGACGGCGTCGAAAGGATCGCGACCACCTTTCTCAGTGTCGTCGTGGTCTTCGTCATCCTCCTTCTCAAGAATGCAACCCTGACGATGCTCGCGCTCATTCCCCTGGCTATACTGACCACGGGGACCCTGTGGTATACCCTCACGGCCCACCGGAGGTACCGCAAACAGCGGGAGGCCATCGGCGCCATGAACGCCTACCTGATGGAGGGCCTCCAGGGGATCCGCCAGATCAAGGCATTCGGCCGGCAGGGTCACGAGGACGAGCGTTTCCGGGAACGTGCCGAGGGACTCAGGCGTACCACCCTCGGCGTGATGAAGGTGTGGGCCGCCTACTCGCCGGCGATGACCTTCGCCGGGTCCCTGGGGATGGTGCTCGTGCTGTGGTTTGGCGGCCCCATGGTGGTGAAAGGGACCATGACCCTCGGCGGGCTTGTCGGCTTCATCTTCTACCTTACCCTTTTCTACCAGCCCATCGGCCGCCTCGACGGCCTCAACCAGATGCTCCAGTCGGCGCGTGCCGCAAGCGATCGGGTCTTCGACATCCTCGATGCCGCCGACGAGCAGTCCACAGACGGGCGCGATGCCGAGCTCAAGACCCCGGTGAGGGGCGAGGTGCGCTTCGACGGGGTCAGCTTCGCCTATAACGGCAACGGCCGGACTTTGAAGGATATTACCCTTCACGCCCGCCCGGGTGAGATGGTCGCCCTGGTGGGACCGACGGGTTCGGGCAAATCCACCCTTGTCAACCTGTTGCCCGCATTCTACGAGGCCGCCTCGGGGCGTATCTTCATCGATTCCCAGGACATCGCGAAGGTCTCCCTGGGATCGCTCAGGTCCCGGATCAGCGTCGTGAGCCAGGAGGCCTTCCTCTTCAACGGCACGGTGCGGGAGAACATACTCTACGGGAGACTCGACGCCACCGAGGATGAGATGCTGACCGCTTCCCGCGCGGCGAATTGCCACGAGTTCATAACGTCCCTTCCCGAGGGGTACGATTCGCGTGTCGGCGAGCGAGGGGTGAAGCTCAGCGTGGGAGAGAAGCAGAGGATATCCATAGCCCGGGCCCTTCTCAAGGACGCGCCCATCCTCATCCTCGACGAGGCCACGGCGAGCGTCGACACCGTCACGGAGAGGCTCATCCAGGAGGCCCTCTCGCGGCTCATGAAGAACCGCACGAGTTTTGTCATAGCCCATCGCCTCAGCACCATCCGCGACGCAGATCAGATCCTCGTCATGCACCGCGGTGAGATAGCCGAGCGGGGGACCCATGACGATCTCATTGGTCTCGGCGGCATCTACACACGCCTTTCCCTCCTTCAGGACGTCAACGACCGGACAGAATAGCTCTCCTCTTGACTTTGGCCTCGCGGATTGATTACTATTGTTCCGGTCATTCCAGATCTCCAGGCGTCAAAACATAACGACCGGTCAAGTTCCTTCAACAGTGCCGAAAAGAGGAGAGCTATTCTGTGCTGCGCGCGTACCGGAACCTTCTGTGCATTCTCCTCGTCATTCTTTTCCCCTTCGCCGCCTGGAGCAGGGACGACCTTGACCCCTTTTATCCCGATGACCCCTATTTCTCGTACAACGCTGCCTTGAGGCCGAATTTCCCCGGCCAATGGCACCTCGTGAACGGGGCTCCCTCGTTCATCGATTTCTACTCCCGTCAATTCGGCACCACGACGCGGATGGTCAGTTCCGGCGTAAGCGCCGGGCTCTTGAAGGCGTGGAACCTGGGGTACACGGGGTCAGGCGTCGTCATCGGCATCGTCGACGATGGCGTCGACGGCACAAACTACGACATCGCGCCGAACTACCGGTCCGACCTGAGCAGGAACTTCTCCGACAACGCAGACCTTGCGGCCGCCGCGCAGGGACCGCAGAAGCAGGGCGACAATCACGGTACGGCGGTGGCCGGCGTTGCCGCGGCCCGCGGCGGCAACGGCATCGGCGGCACGGGGGCCGCGCCCTACGCCCAGATAGCGGGTCTGAGGATAAACATCGGAAGTGTGACCCCCGCCGACCCGGAGGCGTCTGAACAGAACTATCTCGATGCCTATTACTGGCAAAGCGGTGTTAACCCGACGACGGGTGCCATCACGGGGACGGCCGGGATTGGGGTAAAGAACCACAGCTACGGATCGGACGACCCCTTCTCGGGCGCGACCGCGGCAATACAGCTTGCCCTCACACGCACGGCGGCAAACGGTGTGATCCATGTCTTTTCCGCCGGGAACGCGCGGAACGAGAAGACGGAAGACGCGAACCGGGGGGATACCAACCATAACAACTCCAGCGTCCTCACCGTTGCGGCCCTGGGCAGTGACGGGACGTATGCCAACTACAGCAGCTACGGCGCGAGCGTCTTCGTAACGGCCCCTTCGAACCGCAGCGATTACACCGGATTCGGGATCACGACGACGGACGTGAGCGGAGCGGACCTTGGCTACAATGCCTGGTCCGGAACGAACACCAAGGGGGACAAGGACGATCTCTTCCCCGACACGAGCTATGCCAGCGGTTTCGGCGGGACGTCGTCATCGGCCCCCCTTGTCTCGGGCATCATGGCCCTCGGGAAAGAGGCGAACCCGGAGATGGACATCCGCATGGCAAAGCACGCCCTCGTGAAGACGAGCACCGTCGTCGACGCCTCCGACGCGTCGGACAGCAGCTTCGGCGGCTGGCGTACGAACGCAGCGGGCAACAGGTTTAACCCGAACTACGGCTTCGGCAACATCAACGCCGGGGCCTTCGTCGAAAAGGTCCTCGATGTGGGCTACGTAACGGAGCAGACGTCGCTCGTGAAGAGTGCGGCGGTGGGCGCGGCCATTCCCGACGACGATCCCGCCGGTGTGAGCCGGACGATCAACGTTACCGCTGGCGAGGCGGCCCAGCCCCTGGAGGGCATCGAGGTGGGACTTACGTTGACGCACCAGAAAGCGGGCGACCTGACGGCTACCCTGACATCCCCTTCGACCATGACGAGCAAGATACTCTATTCCACATCGCACCTCACTGCCGGCCAGCAGGATACGACGGTCCTTACCAACACGAGCCTTACCTTTCTCACCAGCGCCTTCTGGGGCGAGAACGCTGCGGGGGACTGGACCCTCAACGTGGCCGACATCGCGGCGGGCAACACGGGCACATGGAACAGCTACAACGTGACCTTCCTCATGGGTGATATGGTCATGTTCGCCCCGGGCGCCATCACCCAGAGCGCCGACGTCAACGCCCTGTCGCTGACCGTCCTCAACAACGCGACGACGTACACGATCCCAGCGGGCAGGACCTTTCAGGTGAGCAGGAACGTCATGGTCGACGGGGGGACGCTCATCGTCAACGGGAACCTCACGGAAAAGGCCGGCTCCTACGGCAACCTCTTCAGCCTCTATTCGGGGAAGGTGGGAGGGACGGGCACCATCAATGCCTCGAGGGGCCTCGAGAATACCGGCGGGACGGTGAGCCCCGGCAACTCCGTGGGTACCCTGAACCTCGTCGGTAATTACACCCAGAGCGGGGAGGGCAAGCTCCTCATCGAGGTCGAATCCCCGGTGAGCAACGACATCCTCGCCATAACGGGGAGCGCGTCGCTCGGCGGCACGCTCCAGACGTCCTGGCTCGGCGGGGCCACTCCGGCCGTGGGTACCGTCTTCGGGGCGTTCCTTACCGCGACTGCCGGCGTGTCAGGAAGCTTTGCGAGCCTTCTCACCAACATCACCCCCACGGTCGTCTTCAAACCCCACTACGAGACCGCGAACCAGGTCTACCTCGTCGTGGAGCGCGACTACCTGAACCAGGTTCTGTCGACATACCTCAGCGCGAACCAGAGATCCGTCGGCTCCATGCTGAACGATTTGGCCGCATCGGCAGCAGGCGATCTCGACAGGGTCCTCGGCATCCTTGACGCCATCCCCTCGTACGGTCAGGTGGCGGGCGCCTACGAGCAGATCGCCCCCAGGTCGAACCAGGTAGACTTCACCATGGGTGTGAGCTCCGCGGTCTTCCAGGCGGGCAACGTGGCCCAGAGGTTGTCCGAAATCCGGCTCGGTGCGTGGGGGACGAACCCCGGCAGCACCTTCATCAGGAACAGCGGTTTCATCCGCGAGGGAAGGAAGCCCATCCTCATCGCCAGCACGGGTTCCGACCTCGCGGGCATGCTCCCCGACCGCGAGGAGGAAAAGTGGGGTATCTTCGCGAAGGGGAACGCCGTCTCCGGGGACCAGAGGGACACCCCCGATCAGATGGGATACAGCTTCACGAGCGCCGGGCTCACCGTGGGCATGGACTATCGCTTTAACCGGAACATTGCCGCGGGTCTTCTCTTCGGATACACCGGCTCCCGGGCCGAGGTCGACGACAACGGCAGCAGGATGACGATGGACGGCTACACCTTCGGCGCCTACGGCACGTGGTACAGGGGAAGGTTCTACGTGGACGGACAGGCGAGCTACGGGTGGGCGGACTACAGGAACACGCGGCGCATCGTCTTTCCCGGCCTCGACCGCACGGCGAGCTCCAGCCCGGGAGGCTCGCAGTTCACCCTCTACGGGGGCACGGGTTACGAGATCCCCGCGGGCAGATGGACCATCGTGCCCAACCTCTCCCTCCAGTACATCGATCTTGGCATAGACAGCTACACCGAGTCAGGGGCGGGGTCTCTCGATCTTAACGTGGACAGGCAGAGGAGCCAGTCTCTCCAGGGGAACTTTGGGGGTAAGCTGTACTACACGTGGGAGACCCCGAAGAGCGTCGTAATGCCGGGCATCACCGTCGCCTGGGGCCACGAGTTCATGAGGGACTCCCGGGACATCACATCCCGCCTTGTCCAGGGAAGCTCGCCCTTTTCCATCGACACGGTCTCCCCGGACAGGAACTTTCTCCTTGCCGGCGCGGGGGTATCGATGTTCACCCACGGCGGGACGTCCTTTCACATCGGGTACGATGTACAGGTCGGAGAGAACAGGTACACCGTCCACAGCATAAACGGCGTCATGAGGATGTTTTTCTAGAGGACCTTAACGTTCCGGGAAGAACGGCCGATTACCATTGTTGGTGAGGCCAGCATGACACTAAAGGACCGGTCCGCGCAGATAGGGCTCATTGTGGGCGTCTCTTTCGCCCTGCTCATGAGCAAGATAGACAGCTCCATCGTCAACATATCCCTTCCGGTGATATCGCAGGAGTTCCACGTCACCACCAGCCAGGCGTCGTGGATCATCATATCCTATCTCCTGATCCTGACGTGCACGCTCCTTCTCTTCGGGAAGATATGCGACCTCATCAACATAAAGAGGTTCTTCATGGCCGGCTATATCATATTCGTGGGAGGGTCGCTGATGTGCGGGCTCTCCCCCAACCTGCCGGTGCTGGTGGCGTCGCGGGTTGTCCAGGCCCTCGGCGGGGCAATACTCAATATCGCCGCCTATGCCATAGTCTCGCGGTTCCTTCCCCCGGGCGGCATCGGGTGGGCCTTCGGCATACTGACGGCCGTCAACGCCGTCGGGGTCTCCATCGGGGCGCCGCTGGGCGGCTTCATCACCGTCCACCTTTCCTGGCGGTGGATTTTCTTCATCAACATCCCCATCGGCTGCGTTGCTATCCTGCAGGTGATAAGGGCGATACCCAACGACCCCGTCACCGGGCGGAGGCGCTCGAGGATCGACTACGCGGGGGCGGTCCTCAGCATGCTCTCGCTCCTCAGCCTTCTTTTCACCTTGAACCTCGGCAGCGAGCTTGGCTGGTTGTCGCTGCCCATCGTCCTTTTCTTCCTGGGGTTCGCCGTCTTTGCCTTTCTCTTCATCGTTGTGGAGAAGCGCGCCGCGGATCCCCTCGTCCACCTCGACATCTTTTCCGACCGCAGTTTCCTGCTCACCCTCTGCGCGACGGTGACGGCGCTCATGATACTGAGCGGAACGGGTATCCTCATGCCCTTTTACCTCGAACAAATAAAGGGCATGACGGCGGACAAGGTCGGCCTCTTCATGCTCATCTACACCGGCATCTTCGCCGTCGTCTCCTCCGGGTTCGCCGGCAAGCTCTCGGACAGGATAACGCCCGCGAAGATATGCGCCGCGGCCATCTTCAGCGTGGCCCTCTCGGCTCTCTTCTTCGCATTTACTCTCGCGCTACCGGGCTACACCTTCGTCATCATCTCCTTCGTGTGGATGGGCGCGTCCTTAGGTTTCTTCATGCCTTCCAACAACAACCAGGTCATGAACAAGGCGACGCCCGAGACAAAGGGAGAGGTTTCAGGTCTCCTCAATACCGCGGTCAACCTGAGCTTTACCCTGGGGATATGCGTCTTCGAGACCGTCTATTCCCTGGACACCGACATCCTCCGGGGCTTCAGGAATGCCTATGTGTTCGGATTCATCGCCTGCTTCGCCGCGATGGTGCTCTCGCTTCTGTCGATAAGGGTGAAAGGAAGGACAGGTGGGGAGAGGGGATAGGACCTATAGGAGATAATGGGACCTATGGGACATATAGGCCCCACGGAACTGCGTCTGGACAGGTTGCCAGGAGAGAGCTTTCTCTACGGTCAATTAGCGCTTGCAACAGGTGGTGGGTGGAGTGTACCCTCTAGGGGGAAGATCGTGGTGCCTTTGGTGGGGCCAAAGAGGATTGCCGGGAAAGAACAGTTTCGTGAGGTGATGGTGAGATGAGGGGTATCCTGAGGGATGACGAGAGGGCCCGGGTCGATGAGGGCGTAAAGGAGATCGAGAGGCGGACGGGGGCGCAGATCGTGGTTGCCGTCGTGGAGCGCAGCGACAGCTACGTGGAGCTGCCGTGGAAGGCCTTCGCCCTTGGCGCGTCCATCACGTGCCTCGTCATATTTGCCCTGGGGTTCTTCGCGCCCTACCGGGCCTCGCAGGCGACGGGGTTTGTCGCCATTGCGGGAATGCTTGCCTTCGGAGGTCTCTGCGCACTCCTTACCGTTCTCATGCCGGGCTTCGCGCGGCTCTTTCTGTCGCGGTACCGGTCAGAGACGGAGGCGCGGCAGTACGCCGAATCGCTCTTCCTCAAGCGCGAGATCTTCGCGACCGCGGGGAGGACGGGCATCCTCCTGTTCGTGAGCCTCTTCGAAGGACAGGCGGTCCTTCTTCCCGACCGCGGCCTTGCGGGGTCCCTGGCGGGGGACGCCATCGAGTCCGTCGTCGCGCCAATGGCGGCATCGCTCTCCCGCGGCAGGACAGGCGAGGCCCTCGAGAAGGGTCTCGGCAGGCTCCTCGACATCCTCGGGGGGGCAGAATTGGCCGGTCCCGGGGATGCGGGAGAGAACGAACTCCCCGACGAGGTCATCGAGGAGAGGCGTGCATGAAAAGAACATTCTTTCCGGCCTTCCTTTCGGTGATCCTCCTCGTTCTTTCGACGGCCATGGCCGCCGACGTGCCCTATCTCACGGGCCGGGTGACCGATAACGCCGGGATCCTCTCCGCAGAGAGCCGCAAGGCGCTTACGGAAAAGCTCAAGGTCTACGAGGACCGCACCGGGAACCAGGTAGTCGTCCTCACCATCCCCACCCTTGACGGCGAAGGTATCGAAGAATACGCCGTCAAGGTCTTCGAATCATGGAAGCTGGGCCAAAAGGGAAAGGACAACGGGGTCCTGATGATAGTCGTCCCGGAGGACAGGCGGATGCGCATCGAGGTGGGCTATGGGCTCGAAGGCACACTGACGGACCTCATGGCGGGCAGGATCATCCAGCAGGTCATGACACCCCGCTTCCGCAACGGGGATTATGACGGCGGGATCACCGAGGGTGCCGCGGCGGTCATCAAGGTGCTCGAAGGCGGCGAGGCCCCGCCGGCAACGGGCGGAACCGGGTCCTCCGTGAGGTCCGGGGGCATCACGGAGCCCGACCTTCCCATCGCCCAGCGCATCCTCTTCGGCGCTTTTATCTTCGGTATCATCGGGCTCTTCACCGTCATCGGCATAGTCACGCCCGGAGTGGGCTGGTTCCTGTACTTCTTTCTGATACCCTTCTGGGCCATGTTCCCCATCGTCGTTCTCGGCGTCAGGGGAGCGCTCATCTGCCTTGCCGGATACCTCGTCGTCTTCCCCGTGGCGAAGCTTCTTCTCAAGAGCTCCGACTTTTACAGGAAGGGTGTGATGAGCCTTCGAGCCAAGGGCGGCGCCTCCATCGGCGGTTTCACCTTCAGCTCCGGCCGCAGCGGCGGTTTCTCGAGCAGCAGCTCGGGTTTCTCCGGCGGCGGCGGATCCTCCGGCGGCGGCGGCTCGTCGGGAAGCTGGTAAGCCGGTAAGCCGGGAAACGTTCTGCGGACAACGGCGAAAAAGGGACCGGCAGGAACGGGGGAACTTTTTCAGAGACCCTCGTGTCCAACGGGAGAGAAAGCGAAGACGCGATGATATCCACAGCCGAAAGGAGAATGAAATGAAACGGTCGTTATTGGCGTTCCTTGGCAGCCTCTTGCTTGCCGTCCTGTCGATGACCCCTGCCGCGGCATCACCTGCGGGTCCCTTCAGTGCCATTTCCGATGGAAATGCCGGATTGGCGGTGCAGTTGTACCGTGAACTGGGGGCACAAGAAGGCAACCTCTTTTTCTCACCCTACAGCATTTCGTCGGCCATGGGCATGACCTATGCCGGGGCACGGGGGGAGACGGCGGCGCAGATGAAGACCACCCTCCATTTCCGCCTGGAGCAGGCCAGTTTGAACTCCGGCTTCAGGAGCCTCAACAAGATCCTATACGAGAACGCCAGGAGTTCGGGTCAGAGGCTCAGCATTGCCAACGCCCTCGTCCTGACGGGAGATAGCGTGAGCGATGCCTACCGCAACATGCTGACGACCTACTACGACGCCGCGATCTTCAGGGGAGGCCTCGAGGAGATAAACGGGTGGGTCAAGACGAAGACGGAAGGGAAGATCGACAGGATACTCGAGCAACTCTCGGCGAATTCCGTCTGCGTCATCCTCAACGCTATCTATTTCAAGGGCGTCTGGGAAAGCCAGTTCGACAAGAAGCTCACCTTCGACGGCCCCTTCAGGCTCCCGGGCGGAATAGATGTGAAGACGTCCTTCATGCACCGCAAGGCCGAGTTCAAACTGCTCGAGGAGAAGGACTTCCAGGTCCTGTCCCTGCCCTACAAGGGGGGAACCCTCTCCATGGTGGTCCTCCTTCCGAAGACCGTCGACGGCCTCGCCAGGTTGGAGGACGCCCTCTACGCGGAAGACCTCAAGGGATGGCTGGCGAGGCTTGACAAGCAGAGGAACCAGAAGGTATCCGTCTACCTTCCGAAGTTCAAGCTCGAGACGAAGTACGATCTCGTCGCGCCCTTTCAGAAGATGGGCATGAAGGACGCCTTCTCCCCGGCGGCGGATTTCTCCGGCACGGGGTGGAGGAAGGGAGACCTCTGGATAGGCCAGATCAAGCACAGGGCTTTTGTGGAGGTCAACGAGGAGGGAACGGAGGCGGCAGCGGCCACGGCCGTGGAGATGGTGACAAAGTCGGCCCCGCCGCGCGAGCTCGTCTTCCGGGCGGACCACCCCTTCATGTTCCTCATCCGGGACAACGAGACGGGGACGATTCTGTTTATAGGGAGGATGGCGAACCCGGCGAAGTGAAAGACGGTTCAAGAGTTCAAGGGTTCAAAAGTTCAAGAGTAGGAAAGACCGCCGCCTGACCCCGGAGAAGGTGCGTTCCCTCAGCCTCCCCATGATGGTCGAGCGTAACTCCAGCCGTTTCCAGACAGCCTTCACCGTGTCCATAGAGGCCGCCCGGGGTGTAACGACGGGCGTATTCGCCGCCGACGGTCGACCTCGCGCGGATGGCGGGGTTTAAGCCCTGCTGTGTGCTCTGCGAGCTTACGAACCCCGACGGGACCATGGCCCGCCTGCCGGACATCGTGAGGTTTGCCGAGAGGCACTCCATGCCCGTCGTCACCGTCGCGGACCTGGTGGAGTACCGGTGTGCGAGAGAACTGATGGCGAGCTGGAGGCCGGCACATATCGATAAGGGAGCGACGACCATGGAAAAAGAATGCCATAACATCTACGAAGAGATGTCCATGTGGATGCTTGAACCTTGAGGCTTGTTCTCCTTTCTGTTAAGCTTCAAGACGCCCGGCGCGATAACACAGGCATATACGGTTCGTTTTCAACTAGCCGTGAACCGGAAGGATACGGCAATTGGCCGTTCTATTGTTTCAGGGCTGCAGGATAACAAGACGGTATTCGAACCCTTGAGCCCTGGAACCATCTTAATGACAGGAGGATTTACCGTTATGATCGTATCACGTACCCGCATTCTCTCAATGTTGGCACTCGTTCTCGGCCTCACGTTGCTCGTGTGTTTCACGGTCCCCGCGCAGGCGGCCCCGCAGGCAGGGCCGAAGGCCGGGCCCATCGAACCGTACAAGGATACGGCCAGGGTCATGACCCACAGTTTTGCCGCCGCCCTCGGTGGAGCCCTGACAAACGTGAAGAATGAAAAGGACCGCGTCGACCTTATCCGGTCCTTCATTGCCCCGGTTCGCTTCTATGCGGATAAATCGGGGTACTTCTATGTTTACGATTCGAAATGCGTCAACGTCGCCCATGCCATCCAGAAAGACCTGCAGGGCAAGAACCTGTACGATCACAAGGACGCGAAGGGCAAATACGTCATCCGTGCATTGCTGGAAGCGGCAAAAAAAGGCGGCGGCTTCGTCGATTTCTACTGGGTAAAACCGGGCTCCAAGACTGAGGCGGCCAAACTGGGTTACGTTGAACCCATCCCCGGCACAGACTACTTCATCGGCACGGGCGTATATCTGCCCTAGAAAAGAGACTTTATCTCACGCCCGCTTCGCTCGAGGGCTCAGAGGTCACGAAGAGAGGAGAAGAAAGAGAAAAGACTGCCCCGTGATCCCGGCTCCGGCCGGGATCACGGGGCCTTCTCTCCCCCCACACTGTCTCCCCCCACAACTCCTATCCGCCCCACCCACCATCTCCACCTGAAAAGAAAACCCTCTTTTTTTGTCCCGCGAAGCAGGATGCAAGGACGCTTTGATGCCGGCGGGCGCCGGGGTCAAAGCGAATCTTTTCTGTGTGCTCTCCTCAAAACCTCTGCGCCCTCGAGCGAAGCGGGCGTGAGACAGATCCTTCGGCCTTCCGCGGCTGGCGGACTGCACATGCCAGCGACAGGGTTGGGCGGATCCCTTTCGTGTTGTGCATCCGGGATAAGGTGCTAGGCTTTATAGTAGAGCGTGCAGCAGGAGGAGGGGTCATGGATGAGAGGAATGTTTTGATCGCCTTTGACGGTTCCGAAAGTGCCTTCAAGGCTGTAGACTATGTCGCAGACCAGTTCTCGGGGCTAAAGGATATAAGGGTGACGCTACTTTATGTGATTCCCAACGTACCTCCGGAATTCTGGGATGACGGCCACATCCTGACACCGGAGGAGAAGCGGGACCGGCAGGTGGTCATCGACAGGTGGTTCGCGAACCAGAAGATGGTCCTCGAGCCCCACTTCGAAAAGGCGCGCCGGGTGCTGGTGGAGAAGGGCATGGAGGCCGGGCAGGTCGAGACGGTGGTGGCCGGCGATACGGTCACCGTGGCGGAGGCGATCCTGGAAGAGGCGAAGACAGGTCGGTACCGCACCCTCGTGATCGGCAGACACGGCGCCGTCCCCATTCTTGCCGGGGGTCTGGCGGCGACGCTCCTCCACAGGGGAGCGGGGCTGGCGGTGTGCATCGTGGAATAGGCGAGACGCTGATCTTCAAGCCTTTTCATAGTGGACGAAAAAATTGAGGTCTCCCGATGGCTGGTTGGGGTAGAATGGTAGGGTTCGAAAGAGATATGAGGAGGGACCTGATGGATAAGGTGCGGATAAACAGCGAGACGATCCTTTACCCCATGCCCTGTTCCATCGTCGGCACGCTGGTGGAAAAGAAGCCGAACTATCTCGCCGTTGCATGGTTCAGCATGGTCAATTTCAAGCCGCTTTGGATCGCGATCGCGTTGAACAAGGTCCATTACAGCAATGGCGGGATCAAGGAGAGCGGGGCTTTCAGCGTCAATATCCCCTCTGCCGACATGGTGGTCGTGACGGATTATTGCGGCATCGTGTCGGGGAGGAAATACGACAAGTCGAAGGAGTTCGAGACGTTCTACGGGGAGTCAGGAGACGCGCCCATGATAAAGGAATGCCCGTACAACATCGAATGCCGGCTCATCAATGTCGTTGACCTGCCGTCGAACGAACTGTTCATCGGCGAGGTGCTGACCGTGTACAGTGACGAGCGGTACCTGACGGAGGGGGTACCGGACATGAAGAAGGTGAATCCCCTTGTCCTGTCCATGCCCGAGCGGAGCTATCTCACCCTGGGAGGGCGCGTCGCAGCCGCGTGGGAGACAGGCGGACGGTTGGTAAGGAAATGATGGAAGGGGCGGAGCGATCACTCGACTATGTCCCTGAAGACCGCCGAGTGGCGGAAAGCCTCGGTTGGCAGCCGGGCATCTGGGCCTCTTTCTTTCTCCTTGTCGGATGCATCATTCTCGCGGAATCCAAGTCGCCTCCGGACCTCGTGATGATGGAGATCCTGGGGGTTGTTTTCTTCGCCGGGCTCGTGCTGGCCCTCTGGCAGGCGGTCATGCACAGGAACCGCACCGTTCTTGTGAGGCAGGACGGCATGATCCAGGTCTTCCGCAAGAGACGTCTCGATATGGTCGTGGCCGCACAGGAGATCCGGCTCGAAAAGGTGGACATCGTCGCGATAATCAAGATCGGCGCGCCCCTCGCCATCGCCGCCGCTCTGTTCCTGGCGCTCGGGCTCGCGATGCTCTGGAAGGACAGGGCGGCGAATTCTGGCAGCTTGAGCGCCCTCGCCCTTGGGCTCGTTTCGACTGCTTCGCTGGCAAGCGCTTTCTGGACAAGGTTCTTCCGACGCCACCTGCTGGTGCCCGTCAGGAACTCCCGGTGGCTTGCCGAGGAAACCGTGCTTCTCTCTGTCAAACAACATAAGCTCCTCTTTTCGGGAGAAGACGGGGGCAGGCCCTTGTGATGATCGCCGGGTCTTGCTGCCGGTTCCTGATATTGCTTGCAAATCGGGGGAGATTGCAGGAAAATGGTTGAAGAACACGAAAGACGGGTTCCGGCAGGGGGAATATCGGGAACGCGCATGGGGTCGAGGATGGGAAAGGCGAAGAAAATTGTCAGCGCCGCGCGGGCGTTCAGGGTGGTGACCACCCTCGTCATCGTTGTCGTCCCCGTGGCGGCCACCGTAGGGGCCATAGTCGGCTATGGCGCGTACTCTCTGGTGAAGCAGCTGAAACGAAGATCGTCCGCGGTTCGTCCCCGTGAGGGGTGAACGAGGACGGATCACAAACGTCACCCGGATCTTCCCGCAATACACAGGCATCGGTCGGTGACCAATTCGCAGGAGGGCTTATGGCCGGGGTTTTGGTGGTGGGATTCCTTTTCATCGCAGTGCCTGCCGTTGTCGTGGTCGCCGTGGTCTGGCTCTTGCGCAAGAACCAGGCGGGGAGCCGGAGGCTGAAGGCCATTCCGGCGGGCTGGCGCCCTATAGAGGGCAGGGTGATAGGGAACAAGGTGGAGGAGGCCGCCCGTACCAACCCCGGGGATTGGAGCTTTTACTTCCCCATGGTCTTCTTCGAGTATACCGTGGAGGGGCAGAGGTACACCGGCGCCCAGGGTGTTGACCGGGCATACCAGGAGGAGTACAGGGTAAAGAAGGTCCTTGCGGATTATCCCGTGGGAAACCCCATCACGGTCTACTACGACCCGCTGAAACCCGGGGAGGCCAAGCTGCGGATGAGGTTATGAGGCTCCGGCGCGCCTTTAGGTCTCCCACCCACTCCCCGATCGATACCGGAGGTCAGTTATGTTCGCGATAGCTGTGAACGGCAGCCCCCGAAAGGGCGGCAACACGGAGATACTCTTGAAGGAAGTGCTGGGTGTGCTCAGGAAGGCCCGGTGGAGAACGGAGTTTGCGGAGGTCGGGGGCACCGACATCCGGGGCTGCAGCGCCTGCGGCCTGTGCGTTGTCAAGAAGGACCGGCAATGCGCCCTCAAGAAGGACGGCTTCAATGAGGTCTTCGCGAAGATGCTGAAAGCGGACGCCATCATCCTCGGCTCACCCGTTTACTTCGGAGGGGTCTCTTCGGACATGAAGGCGCTCGTGGAACGCTCCGGCTACGTGGCGCGCGCGAACGGGAACGCCTTTGCCGGGAAGATAGGGGCCGCCGTGGTCGCCCTGCGCAGGGGCGGAGCCATACACACCTTCGATACCATCAATCACATGTTCCTCATGTCACGGATGATAGTCCCCGGCTCGACCTACTGGAACATGGGCTTCGGCCGGGACAAGGGGGAGGTTTCCTCCGACGAGGAGGGGCTCGCCAACATGCGCCATCTGGCGGCGGCAATAGACTGGCTCGCGCGGGCTATAAAACCCCATACGGCCCGGTACCCCGAATAGCCGCGGCGCGTGCCCCCGTCACAGTGCCGGGAACCCGAAGAAAGACAGAACTGGAGAACGAGGACTATGGAAGATCGGGTCGCATTTAAATTTGTAGGTAGAAAGGTCATCATGTCCCTCCGGGACAGGGTGTGCGAAACCCCGGAAGAGCTGATGTCGAGCGAATTGTTTCTCACCGTGCTGAAGCGGTTTGTTGAGGACCTGAAGGGAAAACGATCCGCCCTGCTGGAGATCTTCGGCAAACAGATCGACGAGATAGGGGACAGGGATATTCTGGAACTGGGACAGGTGTTTCGGAACCTCGTCAAAATGCCGCTCGAGACCGTGGCGAGACTGATGGAGGGGTGGGACGATCTGGTCCCCAGACGGTCCCGTTTGCAGACCTTCGTGGAGGGCCTGTATAATTACTGGAGGGAATTCGAGCGCTTCATCATCTGTGATTCCGCCGGGGACCGCCTGGACAGGCGTCCGTACCGCACGTTCGCTTCAACGATCGAGTCATTGACCCATCTGGTGCGACAGGCTTACCGGGACATAGAGGAGAACATTACCGGTATGCATCCCAGTGTCTACCGGCAGGTTCGGGCGGGAGCGGAAGTGGCCGTGATCGCGCTGCCAAAGGACACCGGATTGCCCGGCGGGAGTTATCGGAAGCTGCGCGACGTTCCCATGATCCGCCAGATCCTGTTGTACCCGCCGCTCCTTCTGAATCCTCCGATGAACAAGCGGACAGGGAAATTCGAGAGGATACCCCAGAACCCCCTGGAGCTGATGGAGATCGCTCCCGACGAGTGGCTCTGTTACCCTGCCAAGGTCGGTCCGCTCCTCGTTCTCGTGTATGTGCACGAGAAGTTCTACGAGCTTGGCCTGTCGCTGTGCAACCTGTTCGAGCTGGCCGACGACGAGTTCCTCGATCGCCCTGTCGACGCGGTCTACCTTTTCGGAGTGCCTTCCGGCGCCCTCGACGGCCTCGCGCCCATGCCGACCGTCTTCTGCGACGATGAACAGAACGGCCTCCTGGTAGCCGCCTGTCCGAACGAAGACCAGTTCGGGTACTTCGGATATCTCAAGAAGATGGTGTTGACGCTCCACAACGTCAAGGTCATGAAACTGGGGAGAATGCCCTATCATGGTGCCATGGTCAGGATCGTGACGAAAGGCGACCGTTCTTTGACGCTGCTGATCATCGGTGACACGGGGGCGGGGAAATCGGAGACGCTTGAAGCGTTCAGGACCATGGGAGAAGACAGGATCGAGGAGATGACCATTATCGCCGATGACATGGGGTCGCTGGACATAGGACAGGAAGGGAGCGTCATCGGCTACGGTACGGAGGTCGGGGCCTTTGTCAGGCTCGATGACCTCCAGCCGGGCTATGCCTTCGGTCAGCTCGACCGCTCGATCATCATGAACCCCAGCCAGGTTAACTCACGGATCGTGCTGCCGGTGACCACGTACGAGAACGTGATGGAAGGCTGTTCCGTTGACATGGTGCTCTATGCGAACAACTACGAGGAGACCGACGAGGAGCACCCGATCATCGAGAGGCTTAATACCCCCGAAGGCGCGCTGCACGTGTTCCGGGAGGGGACCGCCATGAGCAAGGGCACCACCACATCGGTTGGCCTGGTGCACACATATTTCGTGAATGTCTTCGGAGCGGTCCAGTACAAGGCGCTTCACGACGACATCGCCAGGAGGTTCTTCCGGGCCTTCTTTGAAAAAGGGATATTCGTGGGGCAGTTGCGGACGAGGCTGGGGATCCCCGGCTGGGAACGCAAAGGACCGGAACAGGCCGCGCAGGCGCTGCTGGGAATGATCGCGGATAGATGAGGTCCGGGCCTTCCCGGACCGGGTGGTCGCCGGCCGGCGGGTCGTGCCTGTCCCACCCGATGGTCCGCCCGTCCTGGCGGGCATCACCTTTTTACCCCCCACTGCGTTAAGGCGGTAGCCGGAGATCATGCGAAGGACAGGACCGGGAGGCACGAACTCCATCCCGTTATGGGAAGGGAGGCCTTATCCTCCCCGACGCTTGGAAGATGGGCCCGTTCTTTTTCTGCGGTGCCTCTGTGTCGACGGACCCGCCGGTTTGGGTCCGGAGGCACAGAGGCCGGCGCGCGCCGACCCGGGGGAACCCGTGCCGGGTTTTTTGTTGTCTTCCTTTCCTGTCCCCGCCCGTTCCGGCTTCACCTGCGCCCTGTCGCGTCTTTGCGGCCGCGGCGGCCGCGCGAATTCAACGTTGCGCTCAGGCGCGGGTGTCGTGTAGTCAAAATCCTTCACCGTGCGCCGCTCGATCCTGGCACCGAGCACACGTTCGATGGCCCTGACCTGGGGCTCGTCTTCCTGACAGACGAAGGTGAATGCGTCCCCCGTCTTAGCCGCGCGGCCGGTGCGGCCGATGCGGTGGGTGTATGCGTCCGTGGTGTCCGGCATATCGTAGTTGATCACGTGGGATATGTTCGATACATCGATGCCCCGCGCCGCGATATCCGTCGCCACGAGGATCTGGTAGGACCCGTCACGGAAGCCGTCGAGAGCCTCCTGACGCTTGTTCTGTGAAAGGTTCCCCTGCAGTGAGGCGGCCCTGTATCCGGCCTTCTGCAATTCCTGGCCGATGCGTTTTGCACGGTACTTGGTGCGTGTAAAGATAAGGATGGATTCCGTATCGGTCTGCCGGAGAAGCTCCATGAGCATCCTGGTCTTCAGGTGCTGCTCCACGGGGAAGAGCGCGTGGGACACCGTGTCGGCCGGATTCGTATGGCCGATCTTTACCGTGACGGGGTCGGAAAGCACCTCGTCGGTAAGCTTGCGGATGCTCGGGGCCATGGTTGCGGAGAACATGAGCGTCTGCCGTTTCACGGGCAGCTGCCTGATGATCCGCCTGATGTCGGGGAGGAAGCCCATGTCGAACATCCGGTCCGCCTCATCGATGACGAGGATCTCGAGGTCCTCGAGGTCGATCGTCTTTTGTGTAAGGTGATCGAGGAGGCGGCCGGGACAGGCCACGACAATATCGACGCCGGAACGGAGCTTGCTGACCTGCGGGTTAACGCCCACACCACCGTAGACGGTGCAGCTCTTCAAATGGGTGTTGCGCCCCAGCTCTCCGATGGACACGTGTATCTGTTCCGCCAGTTCCCGTGTGGGTGCGATGATGAGCGAGCGCACCCTTCCCCGCGGGCCGGGGAGGAGATGCTCGAGTATGGGCAGCACGAAGGCGGCCGTTTTGCCCGTACCGGTCTGTGCAAGGCCCATGACGTCCCTGCCGGCGAGGACCGGCGGGATCGCCTGCACCTGAATGGGGGTGGGGACCTGATAGCCGAGCGCCTTTATACTGGCGGCTATTTTTGGATGAAGCTTGAATGAACTGAAACCCAAGAGCACCTTCTTTCAAATAAGATCGACAGCCAACGGGACAGGAGAGCCCGAACCGGCCAGGACTGTTCCGGGGAGTCATCGGGCTCAATGAAATTGTCTGTTATGGGAACGTTTCGGACAGAAAATCTTCACGCGGCCAGGGATCGTTGCTTCGCAGCCCGGTGAACACTATAAGATATAGAGCGGCCCCTGTCAAATAAGTCTTCCTTCGGACGTTTTTTCTATGAGGAGCAGCTTCCCGGCACGGGAGAGCCTCTTTATCTCCCTCTCCCTTTTCAGGGCATCGGATCTCGTCGGGCAGGGCTCCCTGTAGACGAGTCGAACCGGCCGGCGGCCACGCGTGTATTTGGCCCCCGCCTTTCCCGCGGCATGCTCTTCAAGACGTTTTCTAAGATTGTTCGTCCAGCCGCAATAGAGGGTTTTGTCGGAACATTCGAGGATGTAGACGAATATCGCAGCGCTGTCTGTCACGGCGGTCATCGCTCCGATGGGCCGGCGAGGGCTGCCTTCAGTTCTTCCAGTTCGTCCCAGCGATGATAGGCGGCATTGAGTTCCTTCTCGAGGGCACCCCAGCGGTCATTGACGGTCCTTATCCTTTCGAGGTCGCGTCCCGCATAGAACTCGGGTGAATTGAGGGTCTCCGTCAATTGCCGCTTTTCCTCCTCCAGGGCCTCGATGAGTGGCGGCAGGGATTCGAGCTCCCGGGCCTCTTTGAAGGACAACCGCTTCTTTTCCTGAGGCGCCTTCGCCTTCTTCTGTTTTTGCTCCTTCGGCACCGTCCGCTCCGCCGCCAGGGCAGAGTTTGCCTGCCTGAGCCAGTCATCGTAGCCGCCGACATATTCCCTCAAGCCCCCATCCTCTTCGAAGACGATCGTCGAGGTCACCACATTGTTCAGGAATGCCCTGTCATGGCTCACCATCAGGATGGTGCCGTTGTATTCGAGGAGTTTTTCTTCGAGGAGCTCCAGCGTTTCCGTGTCGAGGTCGTTCGTAGGCTCGTCGAGGACGAGGACATTGGAAGGGACGATGAAGAGCTTCGCGAGAAGCAGGCGGTTGCGCTCGCCGCCGGAAAGGGAGCCGACAGGCGACATTGTCCGCTCGGGAGAAAAGAGAAAGTCCTGGAGGTACCCCACCACGTGCCGGGAGCCGCTCCCGGTGATGATCATGTCGTTGCCGCCGCCGATGTTCTCTCTCAGCGTTCTCGTCTCATCGAGCTGGGAGCGCAGCTGGTCGAAGTGCGCAACGGCCACGTTCGTCCCCAGCCTGACCTTTCCCTCATCTGGCACGAGCTGACCGAGGAGTATCCTGAGAAGGGTTGTCTTGCCGCACCCGTTGGGGCCTATGATCCCCACCCGATCCCCCCGGATGATGGTGGCGGAGAAGCCGTCGATGATCTTCCTGTCCTCCCAGGCAAAAAAGACGCCCCTTGCATCCACAACCATCCTGCCGCTGCGTTCCGCCTCCTCGATGGAGAACCGGGACAGGCCCGTTTGCTCCTGCCGCGCCGCCCGTTCCTCCCGCATCCGCATGAGCGCACGGACCCTGCCTTCATCACGGGTGCGGCGGGCCTTGACGCCCTGTCTGATCCACACCTCTTCCCGGGCCAGCTTCTTGTCGAATTCGGACCATTGTTTCTCCTGGGCTTCAAGAAGGGCCTGCCTGCGTTCGAGATATGCGGGGTAATCGCAGGTGTACGATGTCAGGCGTCCGCGGTCGATCTCTACTATCCTCGTCGCCAGGCGCTTGAGAAACGCCCGGTCGTGGGTCACGAAGATTACGGTCTTTCCATATCTCAGGAGGAACTCCTCGAGCCAGAGTATGGTGGCCACATCGAGGTGGTTCGTCGGTTCGTCAAGGAGGAGAAGGTCCGGGTCCGCGACGAGGGCTTTTGCCAGGAACACACGCCGCTTCGTGCCCGCCGAAAGTGTCCTGAAAGGCGCGTTCTCATCGAGCGCGGTCCGTTCGATCACCGCATTGATCCTCTGGTGGTAATGCCAGGCCCCGGATGCTTCAATGAGGTGCTGCACCTGTTCGAGCGTTTTTAAGAGCCCGTCGTCCTCACCGCGGGCGATGCCCATCGTGAGGTCGTGGTATTTGCTGAGAAGCCGGGCGTGCTCGAACCCGCCCGAGGCGACGACGTCATAGACGGTCCCGGGGAGGTCGTCGGGAACATCCTGGGGAAGGAGCGCGACGCGGACATCGCCGCCGTAGACGACCTCTCCCGAATCGGGATGGACCTCGCCGGCGATGAGCTTCATGAAGGTCGACTTGCCCGACCCGTTGCGCCCCAGAAGACCTATCCTTTCACCAGATTCGATCTGAATGGTGGCGCAGTCGAGGAGCCGCGGCCCGCCGAAGCTCAAGGAAACATCATGTATGCGCACAAGTCCCATGTCGCTCTCAAGGTCTTCAATATATCACGACGGAAGACGCAGGTATACCGGCCCCTACCTGCCCTTCAGCCCGAGGAGGGCGTCGGTGATGATGACAAGGCTTTCAAGCGAGTTATCGAGGTTTGCCGTCAGGGCCACCATGGCCTGAGATTCGGGGAAGTAGGCGAAGTAGGAGTTGAACCCCGATATCCCGCCTGTCTTGGCGGGGATCACCTTCTTGCCCCTCACCGAGTCAAGGCTGTAGCCGAAGGTCATGTTGATGACGGGTCCGGGAAGCAGGAACTCCGTCCCGTTGTTAAGGCGGGCGGGGGCGAACATCTCCTTCACGGACTTTTCGGTGAGAAGGGCCTTTGCCGTGAAGACCTTTGCGAGCTTGACGAGGTCTGAGGCGGTGGAGGTCATGCCGCCGCTCGCATGGGGCAGGACGAGGCTCGCAAAGGGGGCGTTCACGTGCTTGCCGGCGAAGGCGTAGCCCGACGCCCGTTTCGGGATGATGGCGCTCGTGCTGCCGAACATCGTGCGGGCCATTCCCAGGGGCTTCAAGATCCTGTCGTTCAGGAAGTCGTTGTAGGAAACACCCGTCACCTTCTCGATGACCACCCCCAGGATGATGCACCCTATGTTGCTGTAAGCCGCGTTCTGTCCGGGCTGGAAATCGAGGGGCTCTTCAGCCATGCGGGCGATGACCTCCCGGGGGTTCCAGTCCTTCGCCTGGTTGCTCTTGAAGGGCTCGATCTCGGTCATTTCCCGTATGCCCGAGGTATGCTGGAGGAGGTGTTTGAGGGTGATGTCGTGCCACTGGGGGTACTCGGGGAAGTACTTCGTTATCCTGTCGGTGACGCTGAGCTTTCCCTCCTGCTGGAGGATCAGTATCCCTATGGCCGTGAAGGTCTTGGTGATGGAGCCTATCTCGAAGATGGTGTCCTTCTCCACGGGGATGTTGTATTCCATGTTGGCGATGCCGTAGCTTCTCTCGATCGTCCTTCCGGGCGTGGATATGGCAAGGGACAGCCCCGGTATGTTCTTCTCCTTCATGATCTTCGTGACGACCTCGTCGATCTTCCCCGGGGTGAGCTCGGGAGCCGCCGCGGGGCAGTCGGCGGCGAGGAACAGAAAAAGGATGGCGGTGATCACCGCGAAGGGTATGATGAATGCCGGGCTTCTCTTCATAATCGTTCCTCCTGGGGCCTGCATCTTTCTTCCGGTAAGGCCGTCACTGCTTGTTGTGCCTGTCGTAGAACTCCTTCTCGAAAGTCATGACGATCGTCATTCCCATCTCGCTGAAGACATGGACCATGAAGACCCTGCCCGTGTCGTCATCGTTCCCGAGAAGCCGATAGGCGGCGTTCTTCTCCTCGAGGAGGGCGAAGCCGTGCTTTTTCAATCTCTCGGCGGCCCCGGCGGTCATCTCCCCGGCGAACATGAAGGACTGGCCGGCAAGACGGTCGCCGTCATAGATGCAGCCTGTTCCCATCATCGGCTCAATGCCCTCCACTTTGTACACCTCGGCCTTGAGGCCCGCGCCGACGTCAAGCACATCGTCGGGAGGACCGAGTATGGCAATGACCTCGGATTTCGGCATGAGGACGCTGACCCTGTCGAGGGTGTCTATGTCTACGGCCATTGCAGCCCCGGCAAGCGCGAGGAGCATGATCGCCGCGATCATGATAGCACGTGTCTTTTTCATCGTTCCATCTCCTTTTATTTCGAGAACAGCGTGTCGAGGGCGCCTATGAGCCCTGCGGGGTTGACGCCGACGCTGACGGATGTGCTGGATTTCTTCGTGACCACCGTTCCATCAGGCTCCCTGTAGGTCCTTGATGACGACGAGGTCTCCCATTTCTTCTCGATGGGCTTAGCCTGGCTCGCCCCGACAGCAGCGCCCGCGATAACGCCGGCCTGGACGAGGTCCTTCGTGGGTATGTCGGTGTTCGCCGCGGGCCGTGCGGGAGGGGCGGCTGAAGGCGCGGCGGGATACGGGCTCCCCTGAGGGGGGCGGACCGCCTGGCCCTGTTTGGGGATAAGGGTCACGGCCACCGAAGGCGGGATGAGGACATAGGCCTCCCCCGTTGCCTCCTGGTTGGAAATGGAGTTGAACCCGCTGTTCATTCCCATCCCCGCGTTCTTGAAGAAAAGCCCCGAGTTGACCCCTGACTGGACGGCCTTCATGAGCACCTTGTTCGACTGGTACTGCCTGTTGATCACAACATCCACCTGCTGGTAATTCTCCTTGACGATGGTCAGGATGTGGTCCTTGTTCCTCTCAAGGGAGACGGTGCCGGGTGTCTGGCCCGCGGGCTTCCCGTCTGCCAGTATTCGCGCTCCCATGGGGTTCGTGGAAACGGGGATGTCCTGCCTGAGGACAACCGTTTCACAGCCGCCCCCGAGAAGCAGGCCGACGAGACAGAAAGCAAGAAGAGAGTACTTCCCTGTGAGCATGTGCACCTCCGCGAATGACAATGAATTTACATGAATGGAGGGAAATGTCAACACTTCCCTGGGCCCTCATTCTGTTTTAATCCGGCGAGCATCATGCTACTATAAGCTTACCGGTCAAGGCACGGCACCGCGGGGAGACAGCGCCGGAACGATCAGGGAGGACAAGCATGCAAAGGTCTTTTTCCATCTGCTCAAGAGTGTTATTGACGCTTCTCGCGGTGTTTCTGCTCCAGGGACAGGCATCTGCGGCCGACAAATTAACACGCATCGCCGAGAACGTGTACGCCTATGTGGATACGAAGGGGGCGTCGCCGAAGAACAGCTTCGGGGCCAACGCGGGGATCATCATAGGCAGGGACGGCATTGTCGTCGTGGACACCCTCATAAGCGCCAGAGAGGCGAAGCGCTTCATAAGGGACATCCGGGCCGTGTCGAAAAAGCCCATCAGGTATGTCATCAATACCCATTATCACCTGGACCATGTCTTCGGCAATTCGGAGTTCGTCAAGCTCGGGGCCGTGATCGTCGCTGAGGAGAACGACAGGAGGGAGATGGAAAGGTCCGCCGCCGAAACGCTGAAGAACATCAAAGGATACGGTCTCACCCGGGAGGACATGAAGGGCACGAAGCCCGCCTACCCCACGGTGACCTATTCGGAGAGGATGACCATCGATATAGGCGGTGAGCGGGTGGAACTCATCCACGCACGCCACTCCCACACCGGGGGAGACACCCTCGTCTACCTCCGCGACAAAAAGGTCCTCTTTGCCGGCGACATTCTCTTTACGGATTACCACCCGTTCATCGCCGAGGGAAACATCGAGGAATGGGTGAAAGAGCTCGATGAGATCGCGTCGATGGATGTCGAGAAGATCATCCCGGGGCATGGCCCTGTGTCGGGCAAAAAGGACGTCCAGGCCATGAAGGAGTACATCATCGCCTTCGACAGGATGGCAAAGGAGCTCGCGGCGAAGTACGGCGATCCTGCGAAGATCGCGGCGGAACTGAAGAGCGGCCTGCCCGAGCGCCGCGAAAGCGCCTTCCTCATCGGGGCGAACGTGGAGATGAAGTATTTGAAGAAATAGCTTGAGTCGCTTGAGTCGCTTGAATAGCTTGAGGGGCGGAGGCAAACATTCAAGGCGTTCCAGGAGGAGATGAGTCATTCTTTGCCCGCGTTGTCGTACGAGATATGGTGAAGGGATAACAGTGTGCCGGATCTGTGATGTCGGGCTTGTCGAGGACCCGGCATCCGTTGGTGACGAAGGTGATGTCTATTTTCGCGATCATCACGATGTGGACCCGTCGTTCCCCGCGGGCCACGTCTTCCTTGTCGAGGTTGGCGGAGAGGAAGAATTCGAGGCCGTCCGGTCGGTGCTCATCGATGCGGGGATCCCCTTCGTCGTGCAGGGGACAACGGCCGCGCCACATGATGCCGGGGTTTCCGGTGTTTTCGCGGTACATACGCCTGCCAGAATAGCGGTGCCGAGGGAATACATGGGGCAGGCGAGAGATGTCCTTGAGGCGCGTATCTTCCGGCCGGTATCGGAACTGAGGGTGAAGGCCCTGGAAACGAGGCTCTTCTCCGATATCATATGGTCGGCGGTGTGGTTTGCGGCTGGGTTCGGCATTGCCTGCCTCGTCGTTCCCGGTGACTGGGATCAGGGCCTGCGGTTCCTGGTGTATGCCGTCGCGGGCCTCGTCGCGGTACCTGTTGGGAACGCGGCGTTGAGGCCGGGGCGGGGCGCGAAAGAGAAACACCCTTGGTTGAACGAGTGACCGGGCGGCTTAAAGCCCCGTCTGCCGGACGGTCACATGGATAGGGGAGGGCAACGATGCCGTACGTGAACATCAAGGTAACGAAAGAAGGGGTCACCGCCGAGCAGAAGGAGAAGCTGATCAGGGGCGTGACGCAGCTCCTCTTCGATGTCCTGGGAAAGAAGCCGCAGACGACCTACGTTGTCATCGACGAGGTGGAGACGGACAACTGGGGAGTGGGCGGTGAAACGGTCACGGTAAGGAGAAAACGCGTGAGCTGATCATTTCAGTTCCCTGAGGCGGAACACGAACGTGCTCGCGAGCAGGGTGAGCACGCCCAGGGCCGTGATCCCCAGTCTGAAGCTGTAGAGGTCCCCCGAAACCCCGAGAAGCCAGGGCATGACGCCTCCACCCAGGAAGAAACTGGAGGAAAGGATGATGCCCGTCGCCAGGCCCCGCATCTCCCTCGAGAACGTTCTCGCGATGGCGACAAGCCCCACCGGGAAGAAACCCGTCACGAAGAAGGCCTGGAAGAAGAGAAGGACACCCGTGTGCCTCACGGGTGACAGGCCGAGAAGAACGGTGAAGACCGACGTGACGGCCAGGAGAAAGAACATCAGCCTCCTGAGGCTGAACCGGTCGACGATGAAACCGCACGCCACCGCCACGCCGATGGACACCAGCCGCGATACGGCAAGGATGGTGTTGGCGTAGTCGATCGTCAACCCCAGCTCCTTAGTCAGGTACAGTGGAGTGATCGAGTAGATCCCGAGATTTGACCCCGCCCCGAAGACCCAGATGCAGGTCATGAACCAGAGTGAGCGTATCCTGATGATCTCCCTGAACAGGGCCCGCGCGGGATCGTGGATCCTGACCTCGGTGCTGGAGAGGCAAAAGACGCTAAGGACGAGGACGAAGACGCACCCATAGACGACGAATATCCCCCGCCAGGGAAAAAAGTGGAGGAGAAAGAGGACGACGAGCGGTGTGGCGAAGATGGCGAGAGAAGCCCCCGTGTCATGGATGGCGATCGCCTTGCCCCAGTTCTTCTCGGTGTAGTACTCGGTGATGAGCGGGATGGCGGAAGGTATGTACATCCCGTGGGCGAAGCCAAGGAAGAAGGCGAAGAAATAGAGGAGATAGAAAGTGTGAACGGCGGGGATGAGAAACGCCAGAATGCTGAGAAGGCTGAGAGAAAGGACGATGGTCCGCTTGTATCCCACCCTGCCGGAGAGCAGCCCGGAAAGGATGACCGAAAGACCGTATCCCGCGGAAAGGAACGTGAAGATGGCGCTTGCCTTCGCGTGGTGCACGCCGAACTCGTCCTCCACGAGAGGGAGGATCGGGGAGAAGACGATGCGGATGGAAAAACTGACGAACCAGACGAAAAGGAGAAAGAGGAGAAAGACGAGCGCCTTTCCCCGGAATTCCTCGAACCGTGCCATTAATCCAATGTAACCCGATAACAGACAATTTCACCAGAAGTTTCACGAAAAATGTGTTCCCCGCCCGGATTGTTTCCGTACCGGGCATGAGGGCGAGGTCTCCTTGACAACAGCTGGCCCGGTGCTTATCGATGTACAGCACGCAAACAACACGAGGAGGTGCTAAGATGGCTGAAGCGACATATATATGCAGAAGGTGCGGCATCACCTTTTCGGCCATACCCGGCGAGGAGGAGCCGCCGGAGTGCCCGGAATGTGAGAAGAACGAAACGGAGAAACTTGAGGAAAGTTCGGTGGTCATTCCTCCCGAGCCCCCGAAGTCCTGAGGAGGGTCGGTAAGATGCGAAGCCCCGTTGTTCCGTTGCTCCATGCCGCGATTTCGATCGATGTGATCGCACCATGTTCTTGACGGTTGCGGGGTTCCGGTATAGGCTTTTCTGTAATGGATCTCAAGAGCCTCCTTGAAGCGCGCCGGGATGAGATCATGGGGGAATGGGTCAGGCGGATCCTGACCGAGGTGAGCGAGCGCTATTCCCGACGCCCGGTGGAAGAGGTCAGGGAGACCATATCCGAGGCAACGGAAGCCTACTTCGCGGCACTCACGGAAGACGATTTTTCGAAGATGGACAGGTTTATCGAGAAGATCACCGCCATGCGCCTCGATGTCGGCTTCGCCCTCTCCGAGGTCCAGGGGGCTTTCGAGCTCTACAGGACGGTCCTCGTGCCCATTTTCCTCACGGAGCTCGATACGTCTCTCCTGCCCGATGCGCTTCAAAGGTTGAACTGTTGCCTTTCCCACACCATCCGGAGATTCAGCGACCATTTTCAGGTTCAACACGAGCAGTCGATACGGGAGCACGCCGGGAACCTGGAGCGGGTGGTCGGGGAAAGGACACGGGAATTGGCGGAATCGGAGGCGAAATACCGGATGCTCGTCGAGGAGATCAACGACGGATACTTCATCGCAAGGAAAGGAAGGCTGGTATTCGCCAACAGGGCGTTCTGCGAGATGCACGGCTATTCGGCGGAAGAGGTCATCGGACGGCCATATCTCGATTTTGTGGCCCCCGAATCGCGGGGCCAGCTGACCAGGATCCGGGGGAGACGGGCGTCGACGGGGGAAGCCCCGGACCAGTATATATACCTGAGGCTCCATAAGGACGGCAGGAAGCTCTATTCGGAGAACAAGGTCAAGGTGATCACCTATGACGGGGCAACGGCGACCGCCGGGATCTGCCGGGACGTCACGGAGAGGGTGACGCTCGAAAAACAGACGCTGCGCCTCGTCGAGCTCGAGAACGAAAGAAAGACGATCGCCCTGTCGACGCTGCGCCAGCTCATGGCCACGCTGTCGCACTATCTCCTCAACGCCAATGCCATAATCGGCGGCATGGCGAGGCGCTGCGTGCGGGCCGCTTCCGACGAGGAAAGGCACTCATCGATGGAAGCGATAATGGAACAGACGGGCAAGACGGAAGGGGTCATAGCGGCCCTCCGGAAGATGGCCGAGATCAGAACCACCAGGTACACGCCCGAAAGCCACACCCTGATGATCGATCTTACCAGGGAGATCGAAAAAACACTGGCAAAGACCGAGGAAGAGACATCGCAATGAAAGTGTCTTTCCTTCTGCAGACCACGTTCGATCCGCGCCAAGGACACCCTTCTCTCATGCCGGAACGACGGCAGGGGGTCAGGTCCCGAAAAGCCTTGCCTGAGCGGAGATCAGAACTCAGGCCGGCAGCCCGCTCGGTTACTCGCAGACGTATCCATAGGTGATCCAGCAGGGCTCGTAATCACAGGAGGGGCCTTCCGCCAGGGCTACCAGCTGAGCGCTGTAGCCGGCGGGGCAGCTGCAAACGCCGGTGTGAATGTTCTTCGTCTCGCAGTGGTAGGTCCTGGCCCTGTATGTCTGCAGATAGGACCCGCCGCTCGAATGCGCCTCAGAGGCCTGGCCGCTGTAGCTCGAGATGTCCCCGCTCAGGCCCGCGGAGTCCCCCGAGAGAGATGCTCCGGCGCCGAAGCCAAGGAACGATGCCGCAATGGCCAGAGAGATCAGGAACAGCCCGGGCCCCCGCCCGTTCCCTCCGCGAACCCCAGTCCTCCCTTTTTTCATGCGTTCCTCCTTGTGCGTGTCAATGTGATCGTAGCATGTCTGAGCATATTACTTTCGGAAGAAGAAAAATGACCCTCTTTTTCTGCCCGATGCACGTCGGTTTCGCCATTCCAATGAGGTGTTAAGGCGTCAGGAGGGCCCCGGGGAAAGATGCCGGCACTGACCCCATTTGCGTCGTGGCCGGCAGACGTCTCCAGGGGAGGGCGGGTTCAGGCAAAAGAAAAAGGGCCTCGAAGGGCCCTTTTCGTGCTTATAAAAGGGGTTGCGGCGGGAGATCAGAAGAAGTACCAGGCTCCGAACCTGTACATATCGGCAACGCCCGTGCGATCGGCATTGCCGGTACCGACGCTGGTGCCGGGGGTGCCGTACCCGTTATAGCCCGAGAAGTTCCGGATCCACTGGATACCGAACCTGATGGCCTGATTGGCATCCCACAGGAGGTTCGCCGCATAGGTCTGTGACATGTTGATCCTGTCGCGGGCCGTCGCGCTGAAGCTGCGCCCGTACCCGCTGTAGTTGAACTTCAGGTAGCCGTACATCCCGTTGAGCGAGAGGCTGTCGGTGATCCACCAGGACGCCTGTGTGAAAAGACCGAAGGACGTCGGGGCCGTCAGATCGCCGGTCGGTCTCTGATAGCTTCCCTCGCTCAAGCCCGCCGTACCGAGCCAGTTGTTGCCCGCGATGTTCTGGCCGATAAAGAAATTGCCGTTGAGAAGGACGGCCATCGCCTTATTGCCCTTTCTCTCGGGGACGATGGGTATTGAGTACCTGAAGGCGGCGACCCAGGAATTGATCGTGTCGTCCCTGTAATCGTTGCCGGCCGCGGTGAGATACGTCGCGCTCGTGCCGTTGTCCTTGCCGTAATACCCGCCCAACGCGAACTTCAGGTTATTGGGGCCGATCTTGCCGCAGCGGTCCGTCCAGTACGCGATCTCGCCCTCGAACCCGGGCCAGCTGCTCCTGGCGAAGCCGTCATTCGAACCGCGGACGCCATTGGCGTAGTAGTTGTTGGCACCCGACCATTCCGTCGCGGAGACAAGGCCGAACATGGCGTTGAATTCCCTTGTGAAGAAATACCTGAGAGCGATCTGAGGCAGCCTGATCCCCCTGAGGTATTCCGTCACGTCGCCGGCGCCCATCCACGCGCCGTAGTAAGGCATACCGAACTGCTGCCAGGTCTGGCCGGCGATCAGCTCGGCGGATTGCCATTTAAGCTTCATGAAGGCGTGTCTCAGGTTGAAGCCGCCGTACTGGTTACCCGTTGTCACACCGCGGAAATCGCCTTCGATAAAGGCGCTCGTCTTCGCGCCCCAGAGGTCGGGACCCTTGACAAGGAAGTTGAAACGTGTCTCGCCGCCGCTCATGAATGTGTTGCCATACTCGTCGGCAAGGACCTTTCGGCTGGATGTACTGCTCCTGGCCGCCGTACTGGCATCGGCATTGCCGTTCTGGGATGTGAAGCCCAGGTCGAACTTCACGAAGCCGCCGAATGTGACATCGTATCTGCTCGACACGCTGCCGGCATTGCACAGAACCGGAAGAATAAGAGAGACCACAAACAAAACCAGCAAACACTTCTTCATTCCATCCTCCTTCGAATATTGACATGATCCGGAGATCTTAACTTTATCAGCCCGTAAGCACCGGGACGGAACCCCGATCTGCACCTGGGGATGCCGACCGCTATATACGTGTGTATATTACACGTGCTATATATCATGGGATATAACGGCAGGTCAACACAAAAAAACCGGTCCGAGCTTTATTTCGGGGAAAGAGATGTCCGGGTTCTTATTCTAAAAGAGGCCGGTTTGGCCGGGGATCATGGGGCGAGGGTTTCGAGTGCCGGGGCACCTGGACACATGTTGGGCGCCTGCGAGGACCTGGCGCTCATTGATGTTGCCCCCTGTCTGCATTCTCCTGCGGGTTGTCGGTCTCTTCACTGCGCGGGGCTTCGTGGCCGACATAAACGATCTGGTTGCAGCAAACAGCGATATACCTGCTCCCGAAGGGAATGACCTTCACTTCTTTGCCGCAATGAGGACATTTTTTTTGGTCAAGCGTACCCCCCGTCAGGTTGCGTATGAAATTGATGTCTTGCAGAACCAAGAACCAATCTACCATGGATCATGGAAGGACGCGCTGCTGTTTTATTAATTAGAAAATATGGGTGTGGTTACCATATAAAACGGGGCTGCCCTGGCGGGACACGATTTGAAAAGATCGGCCCACCTGGTGTACATTGTTCGCAAATCCGGTCCCTTATGCAGGGGCCTTCGCGGGAAGGTGGTCCCAGATAGTCGATCTCGAAAGGATCTACAAGAGAGAAGGGCCGGCGGTTATCCGGCGGATGGACGGGGACCCCGTTTCCTTCGTCCACCGCTGGCACCTTGACGCCGACAGGGAGATCGCCGGCTTCATCGCGGCGCAGTTCGCCTACGGGAGGATCGAGGTCTTCATGGGCTTCCTCGAGAAGCTCTTCGCGCTGATGGACGAGGGCCCCGAACGCTTCGTCCGGCGTGGCGCGTGGGAGGGACTGAAAGGCCTGTACTACCGCTTCCAGAAGGAGGACGATCTTGTTCACCTTTTCGAGGTGCTGCACCGGATCGTCGGCGATCACGGGTCCCTGGGCGCCATGTTCCGCTCCTTTTACGAGGGCGACACCCGGCGGGCCGTCTGGCGCATCCGTGATGCCTACCTTGCCGGTGACGACAGGCTCACCTTCTTCTTTCCGAGGCCGTCGTCGACGGGGGCGCAGAAGCGCTGGAGCATGTTCCTCCGGTGGATGGTGAGAAAGGACGAGATAGATATCGGCATCTGGGATTTCATCGATCCGGCGGACCTTACCATACCCCTCGACACGCACATATACAAGGTGGGAAGATGCCTCGGCTGGACCGGGCGGAAGACCCCTTCGTACCGGGCTGCCCGGGAGATCACGGAGGCCTTGAAGCGCTATTGCCCATCGGACCCCTTGAAATACGACTTTTTCCTTTGCCACGGCGTCGGCATCGGGGCGGGGTGCACGGGGAAAAGAAGCGACAGATGCAGGGAGAAATGTGCCGTTCATGAGATTTAGGATCGTAAGCCTGGGATGTCCCAAGAACCTCGTCGAATCGGAATACATGGTGGGCAGACTCTGCTCGGCGGGGCACACCGTCTCCGATGACGGCGACACGATCATCGTCAACACCTGCGCCTTCATCGCCGAGGCCGCGCGGGAGTCCATCGAGACCATCCTCGAGGCGGCCCGGGAGCCGGGCAGGAAGGTTGTTGTCACGGGATGTCTCGTGGAGCGCTACGGCGAAGAGCTTGCCGGGCTCCTTCCCGAGGTGGATGCCTTCGTGGGCAGGTCACGGTATGGTGAGATAGAACGCGTCATCGGCAAAAGCGGCCTGCACCTCGGGAAAGGAGGTTTTTCGGAAACCTTTCCCCGGCAGGTGCTTACGAAGCCGCCGACGGCGTATCTCAAAATACAGGAAGGCTGCGACAACCGGTGCCGGTACTGCACCATACCGGCCATCCGCGGAGGCTTGACGTCGAGGGCCGAAAAGGACGTGATCGGGGAGTTCCGCTGGCTCCTCGACCAGGGTTATCGTGAGATCAACGTCATCGGTCAGGACATCACGTCCTACGGAAAGGACGCCGGACGGGAACAGGGGCTGACCGGTCTTATCCGCTCACTCCTGAAGGAAAAGGGTGACTGGCATCTCAGGCTCCTGTACATGCATCCGAAGGGGATCACGGAGGGGCTCATCGACGTCATGGGAAGCGACGCGCGGGTGATACCCTACCTCGATGTCCCCATCCAGCATTCAGAGGACCGTATCCTCTCCCTCATGGGCAGGGGGCATACCAGGGCCTACCTCGAAGAGACGCTCGCGATGATGAGGCAGCGCATACCCGGGGCGGTGCTCCGGACGTCCATCATCGTCGGGTTCCCGACTGAGACGGAAGAGGAGTTCGAGGCCCTTCTCTCCTTCGTGCGCCGCCATCAGTTCGACATGCTGGGCGCCTTCATGTACTCCAGGGAGGAAGGCACCGCGGCGTACAGGATGAAGGGGCAGATACGCAAAGGGGTAAAGCGCGACCGCTACACGCGCCTCATGGAGACGCAGGTGGAAATATCCCGCACCCGTCTCGCGGACCTTCTGGGGAAGACGGTGAAGGTCATCGTGGAGGACGTCGGCGCGAGCCCGAAGGTGGGCAGGATGCTCACCCAGGCGCCCGACATCGACGGGGTCGCCTTCGTGAACGGCGCCTGTTCCGAAGGAGACATACGCGACGGAAAGGTCGTGAAAACACTTGATTATGACGTCGTTGTGGAAGTATAGAAATATATCGCCAATTGACAGAGGATACGATGGAACCGACAAATGAGCTCTATGCCGTGCGCAAGGAAAAAGAAAAAAGCCTGAAGGAGCAGGGCATCGATACCTACCCCCAGGACAGGGGTCCCTATACCACGACGAAGGACGTGGAAGAAAGGTTCGGGCCGCAAAGCGCCGAAGACCTGGAAAAGAACGAAGAGCGTGTCGCAATCGCGGGACGCATCATGGCCTTCCGCGATTTCGGCAAGAGCGCCTTCATCCATGTGCAGGACAGGAAGGGGAAGATGCAGGCCTATATCCGCAAGGATGTCCTGAAAAGCCCCGGCTACGATGTATTCAAGAAGTTCGACATCTGCGACATCATCGGCCTCGAGGGCAAGGTCTTCAAGACGAGAACAGGGGAACTGACGGTGCTCGCCGACAGCGTAAAGCTCCTTACCAAGTCCCTGCGCCCTCTGCCCGAGAAATGGCATGGGCTCAAGGACGTCGAGGAACGCTACCGCAAGCGCTACCTCGACCTCATCGTCAACGAAAAGGTGCGGGACGTTTTCAAAACGCGGGCAAGGATCATCGACTATATCAGGCGGTATTTCATCGAGCGCGACTTCATCGAGGTGGAAACGCCCATGATGCAGGTCATCCCCGGCGGCGCCACGGCCAAGCCCTTCGTCACCCATCACAACGCCATGGGCATGGACCTTTTCCTCCGTATAGCCCCGGAACTCTACCTCAAGCGTCTTGTCGTGGGAGGTTTCGAGCGCGTCTTCGAGATCAACAGGAACTTCCGCAACGAAGGCATCTCCGTGCGCCACAACCCGGAGTTCACCATGCTCGAATACTACCAGGCCTACGCCACTTACGAGGACCTCATGGCCCTCACCGAGGACATGGTATCGTCGCTGGTGAAGGAGATCTTCGGAACCTACACCATTACATATAATGAGCAGCAGATAGACTTCACCCCGCCCTGGAGGAAGATCACCATGGCCGAGGCCATGGCCGAGTACGGCAATTTCGACCTCTCCGCCCTTGACGACCCGGCGCGCCTTGCCGCGTACGCAAAGGAGCTTGAGATAGAGGGCGCCGAGAAGGAGTCGAAGGGTAAGCTCATCACCGAGATCTTCGAGGAACTCTGCGAAAAGAAGCTCATCCAGCCCACCTTCATAACCCAGTACCCCATAGAGGTCTCTCCCCTCGCGAAGCGCAGCGCAGAGAACCCCGATATCACGGAGCGCTTTGAGCTCTACATATCGGGCATGGAGATAGCCAACGGCTTCAACGAGCTCAACGACCCGGAGGACCAGCGCGAGCGCTTCGAGTTCCAGATAGCGCAGAAGGAAGAGGGCGCGACCCTCGATGACGACTATATCACCGCCCTCGAATACGGTCTTCCCCCGACCGCCGGCCAGGGGATCGGCATAGACAGGCTGACGATGCT
Organism: Deltaproteobacteria bacterium UBA1386; assembly: GCA_002305765.1. Taxonomy (GTDB): domain Bacteria; phylum Desulfobacterota; class Syntrophorhabdia; order Syntrophorhabdales; family Syntrophorhabdaceae; genus Delta-02. The sequence continues at coordinate 27,259 of DBQU01000068.1, read as the reverse complement.
GCTCACGGACAGTGCGTCGATACGGGAAGTGATACTTTTTCCGCTCTTGCGACCGTAACAGGAGTGAACGGGCGGACGGGTCGGCGCTTGTGCGCCTAACGGGCGGACGGGTAAAAGCAGAAAAGGCTTTCTGCGGGTTCGAAGGGTTGTTCAATGTACCCGCCTTTTCCCTGATTGTTTCAATCCCTGTCATTCCGGCGAAGGCCGGAATCCAGGAAATATGTGTTGTTGGAAGAATCTGTGGATTCCGGATCAGGCCGAAACGACAGGAAAGATGGGTTTCTTCATGAGTCTGTCAAAGACAGGAAAGCCGTTAGCGCTTTCCATAACCGTTCCCGTGAGGAGGCCGTTGTGGATATCGATAGGCGGGGGTTTATCAAGTATGGGGTTGTCGGGGTGGGGGCCGCGGCGCTTCTTGGATCGGGTGTGGGTGCGTCGAGCGCTCGTCCGGTGACGGGGAGTGATGCGGGGGATGGAGAGTTTGTGAAGCCGTCGGGGAAAGAGGCCCATATCGCCGAGCGTTCCCTCTCGTGGTGGATCGAGCGGTACAAGCTTCCTTTGCACGTCTATTCCGCCGATGTCATAGCCCGGAACGTGCGGGCCTTCGGGAAGGTCTTCCGGGACCTCTATCCGAAAGGCTAGGTGCGGTTTGCCGCGAAGGCATGCGCGCATCCGGCGGTGTTCCGCGTTGTTCTCAAGGAGGGGGCGGGGATCGATGTGGCCTCCTACTACGAGACCCGGTGTGCCCTCGAGGCGGGGGCCCCTCCGGTTAAACTCGATCTCAACGGCAACTGCAAGGAGGACTTTCTCATCGCCCGCGCCATCGAGACGGACATGCTCATCGTGGCGGACAGCATCGAGGAGTTCCAGATCGTCTCCGGGATGGCGAAACAAATGGGAAAGAGTCCGCGGGTCGTCGTGCGCCTCAGCGGGTTTGAGCTTGGCCATGTTACTGCGGAGGCCGTCTTCACCGCGGGGAGATGGACGAAGTTCGGGGCTTGCCTCGATGATATGCCCCGGTTCCTTAAGACCCTGAACAGTCATCCCCATATCCGTTTCCTCGGTTTTCACACCCATATCGGCTCCCAGATCGCGGAGCTTGCCCCGTACCTCGCAGTCCTGGGCAAGATGATCGAACTCGGGCATCTCCTTACTCAGACGGGCAGGAAGTGCGAGATCATCAACATCGGTGGCGGTTTCCCCCTCTCCTACGTGACAAAGGAGGAGTGGGACAGGTTCACGGAGAGGGTGAAGGATGGCTACCTCGCGTCGCTCACGGGGGACATGAGCCGTGTCTTCATATGGAACAACCGCACGGGCGGTTTCGAGCGCCGGCCCGACGGTTCGATCGATGCCTCGCGGTGGAATGACGACACATTCTACACCGCCTATCCCAAGGAGAAGATGGTGGAGGCCATACTCCGGGGCAAGGTGCCCGTTGGAGGGAAGGATGTCGATACCGTCCGGGCCCTCAAGGACCTGGGGGAGCCCGATCTCGTCATCGAACCGGGCCGCGGCGTCGTGGGAGACTCGGCCGTCACCCTCGCGCGGGTGTCCCAGGTGAGGAGGGTCGGGAAATGGCACAATCTCGTGAGCCTCGAGATGGGCGTGACCAGCTTCGGAGAGGCCCTCGTGTACATGCCGGTCAACCGCTGGGAGATCATCAACGACCGCGACCGCAGGGACCCGGAGCCCTTCGAGGCCTTCGTGGCGGGCAACCTCTGCTTCTCAGGCGACATGCTCGCAAGGTACAAGGTCTCCCTGCAGAGAAGACCCGTAAGGGGTGACGTGGTCCTCATCCACGACACCGGCTCCTACGGCCCCCAGTTCTTCGCGTCCAACGCGAACTCCTTTCCCCGCCCCGCCCGCGTCCTCGTAGAGACGGGCGGCAAGCTGACGGTGATGAGACAACGGGACAGTTACAACGACATCTTTTCCCTGTGAGCACAATAGCGCACGCCATCCGCGTTCGGGGCCTAGAGATCTGTCCGCCCCTGCTTCAGGCCCCCATGGCAGGGCTCACCCACAGCGCCCTCAGGCAGATCGTCTCGGGATTCGGCGGGGCCGGTCTCCTCTCCACGGAGATGCTGCTAGCCAGCAGACTGCCCACCGAGAATCCCGGGATATCCCCCTACCTTGTCAGGACGGCCCGGGAGAAACCCCTGTCCTATCAACTCCTCATTTCCGGCGACATGGATGTCGGCCCGGCCGTGGACAAGCTTCACGATCTCGGAGCCGACGCGATCGATCTCAACATGGGCTGTCCCGATTGGTCCGTGGGGAGGTCGGGCGCGGGGTTTGCCTTGATGGAGAATCCCGAAAGTGCGCGGCGTCTGGTGATGGGGGCAAGAAGAAGGACGGATCTGCCGCTCACGGCGAAGATACGTCTCGGCGTCGGGCTCGACGAGCCACGCCTGAAAGACTTCTGCGCCATGCTCGAGGGCGAGGGCATCGACATGGTTTCCGTCCACGCCCGGCTGAAGAAGGAACCCTTCGCGAGAAGGCCGCGATGGGAGTGGGTCGCCAGGATAAAGGAATGGCTCCGCATCCCCGTCATCGCCAACGGGGGCATATTCACGGTGGAGGACGCCGGGGATTGCCTCAGCGTGTCGGGCGCAGACGGACTCATGCTCGGCCGCGGGGCCGTGGCCAGGCCCTGGCTCTTCGCCGACATCGCCCGGGAGGTCTATGGCTGCGACATCGCCGCGCCCCGCGTCTCTTTGCCCCTGCTCTACGGCACGTTCACAGATCTCATAAAGGAGCTTTTCCCGCCCGAGCGCCGACTCGGAAGGCTCAAGGAATTCACCCACCACTTCGCACGTAACTACCAGTTCGGCCACCAGCTCAGCTCCCGCATCCAGGGCAGCCGCACAATGACCCAGGCCGAGGAAAGGTCCGCCGATTTCTTCAAAAACAACCCCGAATGCCCCGGAGAGAAAAACACATAGCCTCCTGTCAGTTCGCACGCTCCGGAGCAGGCAGCACCAGGAGACCTTCAGGTGGACACCGTTTCCTGAACCCGCAACCCGCAACCCGCAACCCGTAACAGGTCCTCACTGTCCTTCCCTTTTCCCCCGCCTTGTGGTAAGACATTAGCACTTTCATGGACTACGAGACCACGATAGGGTTGCGGTACCTGCGGTCGAAGCGCAAGGAGGCGTTCATCTCCTTCACGACGTGGATATCCGTCGTCGGCATTGCCATCGGCGTCATGGCCATAATCGTGGTCATCGCCGTCATGACCGGTTTTCAGGACGAGATCAGGGCGCGCATTCTCGGCATCAACCCCCATATCCTCGTCCTTGACGTCAACGGCGAGATACGCGACCCCGCCACGGTTGTCGCGAAGGTCAAGAAGGTGGACGGAGTGGTGGAGGCCTTCCCTTTCACGGCCTTTCAGGCGATGGCCCAGAACGGGAAACAATTCTCCGGCGTCGCGGTGAAGGGGATAGACCCCGGTGACGCGAAGTTCATGGCGAAGCTGGTGAAGGAAGGCTCCGTCGATGTCCTGCAGAGAAAGGGGAGCGTCCTCATGGGGAAGGAGTTGGCGAAGCACCTCGGTCTCTTCATTGGCGACAGCTTCACCATCATGGTCCCCTTCGGCGGTTTCTCCCCCATGGGCTCCATGCCGGAGACGGTGCGCGGCCGCGTGGGCGGCATCTTTGAGACGGGAATGTACGAGATCGACAACACCCTTGTCGTCATGGCGCTTTCCGACGTGGAATCGGCCATGGGTGTGGGTGCGACGGGCATCGAGATCAAGCTCATCGATGAGTACAGGGCGACCGACCTCAAGTGGACGATCCTGAAGACGCTGGGACGGGACTACTTCGCGAAGACATGGATCGAGATGAACCGGAACCTCTTCTCGGCCTTGAAGCTCGAGAAGCTGGCGATGTTCATCATCCTCGCCCTCATCATCCTCGTGGCGAGCTTCAACATCATCAGCTCGCTGATCATGACCGTCATGGAGAAGAAGAAGGACATCGCCATACTGAAATCCATCGGCGCGAAGAAGCGAAGCATCATGAAGATCTTCATGATGGAAGGGATCACCATCGGCGTCGTCGGCGCCCTCTTCGGTTCGCTGACCGGGTACTTCCTCTGCTGGATAATCAAGAGCACGAAGCTCATCCGGCTCCCCGAGGACGTCTACTACATAACCACCCTGCCCGCGAAGATAAGCATCGTCGACGTGGCGCTCATCGCCCTCGTCACGACGGTCATATGCGTCCTTTCAACGATCTACCCCTCCTACAAGGCGGCGAAGATCGACCCCGTGGAGACCCTGCGCTATGAGTGATCGCATCATCGAAGTCTCGGCGCTGAAAAGGTCTTTCCAGAAGGACGACATCGTGATCGAGGTCTTGAAGGGCGTGGACTTCACCGCGGACAAAGGTGAGTTCATTACCATCATGGGCCCCTCCGGTGCCGGCAAGAGCACCTTCCTCCACATCATCGGCACCCTGGACAAGCCGACGGAGGGCACGGTCCTCTTCGGCGGTCAGGATATCATGTCCTTCAGCGAGGACGAGCAGAGCCGTTTCCGCAACGAGAAGGTGGGGTTCATCTTCCAATTCTACCACCTCCTGCAGGACCTCAACGTCGTCGAGAACGTCATGATGCCGCTCCTCATACGGCGCATGAAGCCCGCGGAGGCCGAAGCGAAGGCGCGGAACTTCCTCGAGACCGTCGAGCTTACCCACCGCCTGAACCACAAACCCGGGGAACTATCCGGCGGCGAACAGCAGCGCGTCGCCATCGCCAGGGCGCTCATCAACGAACCCGAAGTGATCCTCGCCGACGAACCGACGGGCAACCTCGACAGAAAGACAGGCCGCGAGGTCATGCGCCAGATCCTCACCATCCAAAAGAACCTCTCCGCAACCCTCATCCTCGTGACCCACGACCCCGAGATCGGCGCGGTGGGCGAAAGAAAGCTAACGATGGTCGACGGGGAGCTCTTTACCGATCAATAGAAAACCGGCTTGAGTGGCTTGAATCGCTTGAGTCGCTTGAGGGTTAAAGACAAAGACAGGGGAGACGGTTGCGTCGACTTGAGCCGCTCATTGTAGCCTGCATCTGTTGTTTCTTGTTTTTACTCTCAAGCGACTCAAGCGATTCAAGCCACTCAAGCCGTCTCTAAAAGTGCACCAGCGGCGGTTTGCCTATGGGGTAGACGTTGAGGCCGATGTCGTGGAGGAGAGTGGTTTGTCATCAATGATGGTCGTTTCGGGGAATGTGGGGGATCGGGATTGCGGGGCACGCTATACTGGTTGCTCGTCGATACAATAGTCTGGTGTATGATTCGGTAATTTGTTAAGATTCTCATATTCTGTACATCGGAGGAAAGACGTTGAGCGTCAACGACGGAATAACAAAGGCAGTTGCCCATTACTGGAGGACAAGGGCGGCCCAACGGGAGAAACAGCAGAACCAGGGGAGGGCCGATCAAGGTCTTCGCGGGGCTGTTACGGGTGGTGCGCAGATGAACGGGTTCATCGGGTTTTTTACCGACCTCATCGCTGAGGCGGGGATCAGCCGCGACTGCATATTCCACAGGACATCCCTTGAACTGCCGGGTTTCTTCCGTCCAACGAAGGAATGGGATCTGCTCGTCGTCCGCAATCAGACCCTGATAGCGGCGATTGAGGCAAAATCGCAGGTGGGACCTTCATTTGGGAACAACTTCAACAACAGGACAGAGGAAGCGATGGGCAGTGCGCTCGACATCTGGACTGCCTTTCGGGAAAGAGCATATCTCGACAGCCCGCAGCCGTTTCTGGGCTATTTCTTCATGCTTGAAGACTGCAAATCCTCCAACCGCCCTGTTGGTGTCAAGGAACCGCATTTCAGGGTGTTTCCGGAATTTGACGGTGCATCATACATGAAACGGTATGAGCTGTTCTGTCGGAAACTCGTTTTGGAACGCCACTATACGGCGTCTGCCTTTATCACTTCCTCCGAAGAAAAAGGCGTTAACGGTGCATTCAAGACGCCCGCCCAGGATCTGTCGGTTGAACGTTTTGCGCGAAGGCTCGTTGCTCATCTGGGGGCGTATCTGTAGGTTTATGAAGACGACATCGCACAGGCTTATAAATGGGGACGCAAGGGAGCTGTCTTTCCTTGCCGATGAATCCGTACATCTCGTCGTAACCTCTCCTCCATACTGGAACCTGAAACGGTACAACGACAACCCCGATCAACTTGGACATGTGGAAAGCTACGAGACATTTCTCTCGGAACTCGAGAAGGTCTGGAGACACGTGTACCGGATTCTCGTTCCCGGAGGCCGTCTGGTATGCGTGGTGGGAGACGTCTGCGTTGCACGACGGAACTTCGGACGTCATCTCGTCTTTCCCCTCCATGCCGACATATGCGTTGTCTGCCGGCGCATCGGTTTTGACAATCTCAACCCCATCGTCTGGCACAAGATCGCCAACGCCTCCTACGAAGTGCCGAACGGTTCCAAGTTCCTCGGCAAGCCCTATGAGCCAAACGCAATAATCAAGAACGACATGGAATTCATCCTCATGCAGAGAAAACCTGGCGGTTACCGGAAACCCACGGACGCACAGCGCCGGGAAAGCAAGATAAGTAAAGAGGAGTTCGACCGGTGGTTCCAGCAAATCTGGAATATAACCGGCGCTTCAACAAAACATCATCCCGCCCCGTTTCCCTTGGAACTGGCACTACGGCTGGTTCGAATGTTTTCCTTCGCCGGGGACACCGTCCTTGACCCCTTCGCGGGTTCAGGCACCACGATGGTTGCCGCTCTGAAAGCAGGGCGCAACAGCATCGGCATCGAAATCGACCCCGAATACTGCAAAATGGCAGCCCGACACCTCAAGGCAGAAGCCACCGACCTCTTTTCAAACATCAAACTGCATTTCGAAAAGGTCAATGGCGTGCAGACAAACAGCGTAGTAGAAGACCAGGCGCTATACGAAATCAAGCCCGGAAGGAAAATGGCATAAGACGACGGTTCCTGCCAATCTCGAATATGACGGGCTGGTCCACCAATTCCACATCGAAAGATGCAGAAGCAAGCATTAGGCTGTTGTTAATGTGAGTCCGTCGGGGCTTCTCTCTGGAAACCGAGCTACTATCCATTCCGAAAAGACCGTGCAGTAGTCTCTGACGAGGTCTTCCGTAAAGGTTAATAGATTCAGAAATATATCGTTAGAAGGTGGGTCGATTACTGCGCCGTGGCCTATGCCGTTGCGTTGTCCCACTAGATCATGGAGTCGCCCAAGTTTAAGGTTTCGAAACGCCGGAAATTCGGAAATCCCGATTGCTAATGCATTGATCTCTACCACATCTGGATTGACGTTAGAAAAGGTCATAACCAAAGTATCCGTGGAAATCGAGTGGTCAAGTTCGTCTAGTTGCCATTCATCCAGTCTTGGCAAGAACTCGCATAGAAGACCGAAGTGTCCCTTCTTTGCTTTCTTTATGTCTGCCGCAAATCCATCTCGCAAACGAGATATCATGCTTTTATAGAACTCTGTCTGAAGCAACCAAACGGATCTTTGGGTCGGATCAAGATCGTTGACCTTTTCCGTCATATCGCGGATCAAGCGCAGTCCTATTGCGTGACATAGAGTAAAACAACGCTCCCAGATCGAGTAGAGCATGGGCGTTGCAATCAGCCGAAATGTGTCGGGGTATCTATTGTGTTTATCGGGTGGCGAAAACGACTTAAGCCTATCGAGGAGTCCAATACACTCGCCCTTTGTTATGCCAATCTGTTGGAGTGCGTCAGCGACCGGACTATTCATTCTTGAATGACCTCAATTTCCAAACCAACTCCTTCCAAGGTCAATCCTTCCCTGCAACTTGCGACGTGTGTTTGATCCTGCGCCCGTCACCTCTCTCAATTCCGGGCTGTTCATCAGAGCGTTATGCTTGTCTCTCAAAGACGTAGCATTGAGGTGTTCAGCATTCTGGAATACCCCGGTTGCCACCACGTCGTATAAGTTGGTGCTAAACCCTTGATTTGGAAAACGAAAGGCACTGCCGTTGGGCAACGCATCGTGAATCAACGTGAAAGTCGACTCGATGCGTTGCTGTATGTCTTCCGTCAATCTGAATTTGCCCGCCGCTGCAAATGCCATGAAATCGTCCAAGTACTCCCTTATCTGGTGTTTCAAAGGCTTTTCGCTATAGCTCAAGGCCAGCATCCGCAAAAGCACTTCCTCCACGCCCATACTACGTTCCGAATCTTCATTTAGTGTAAGAGCAGATCGGATAACCTGGACATTGGCTAGAGCACGAAGCTGGGCTGGAAACTCCTTGCCGAGTAAGCGAGCCGTACAATTTCTGATTTCTTGATCGCTAAGGGGGGAGCCGAGCTTGTTAAGTCGTCTGAAAACTTCATACCGCGTCTCTCGGCTTGACTCTTTTTCAAGTAGGATAATCGTAATCCGCGCATACTTGACAGTCCGTATCAGCGTTTCCGGTAATGTCGCGGCCGTGAAGTCTTCCAGAGAGCGCAGAAATGGAGCTGCGGCAAGTCTTGTTGGCGTCCGGATGTTGTTTTGCTCCAATTCCTGCACCTCGTCCAACGTTGCGGGCTGTTTTCCAAAGATATCTTCAGCAAAGAACTTCAGCATGGTACTGATTCTTTGCAGCCCGTCGATCACCTCAAACCTTCCGTCATTATTCCGTGCTAGGAATATGGGCGGCGACGGTATATTCAGGAGAATTGATTCTATGTATTGCGTCTGTTGGTCAATGTCCCATCGGAAGAGCCTCTGATACTCTGGATCAATGATAAGGTCTCCGTCTTTGTACTGACCAATTAGCTCGCGCCACGTGACAGTATAGGTATCGGTAAAGATTTCTTTTCGATGGCTTTCCACTTCCTCGATAATTTTCATATCTTTGTCCTTTTGCGGTCTAGATTGTGGGGTATTAGCGAATGGTTTCGCCTAACCGACACGTGACCCCCTAGCATAGTATACCTAGTTCAGAACGCTGAAGTTGTTGTTCGTCGATGGTCTGCAATTGCCATTCGTCTTCCGTGTATCAGCCGACTCTCTCTCCAATAACGCATCCAGACCTAACGAAGTCCTTGCTCTAGAACCCGCACCAACCTTCTCGTTCGCTCGTACATCTCATCATAGGTGATAATTTGAACATCTCTCAGCTGTTGCCGGTAGAGCTCAAAGGCCTTTTTCTTTAATGTGTCGCTAAGCTCACGCCTAACATGGCCGATAATCACGACACACATAGGGTGAAATGCCTCCGTGTCAATACTTCCACTCTTCAGCAGATTGGTCCGCTCTTGAGCGAGCGAATCTCGATACGAAAGGACCTGCATGACAGAACCAGTCAGATCACTAGATGTGTTATATACGCCATTGCGGTATTGCTTGCCCAGCAAAGGGGTCGCGGGAGTCTTGATTTCTACCAGCGCGGCCGCGCTGGTGATCTTGTTCTGCACCAGGAAATCAGCAACATGACCGCCTTCGTTCAGTATCGACTTGCCTCCAACGTATGCCTTAGCTTTTACAATCACAACCGGAACCTGAAACAACTGTTCCAATACGAATGTCTGGTTTTCGAGAGTGTTTTGCCAGAAACTCTCATCCGCGTTAAGCCTATTGTCATGCCAGTCTTTGAGGGCTCGCTTCAAAATAGCTACACCCAGAGCCGAGTTCAGATTGATGAGACCATGACTACCAAGTTGCTGCAAACGATCAAACAGTACCGAGAAATTGTCTGCTTTTGTCGCCCACTGTATTAGACGCAGCAATGCTTCAGCGCCAATCATCTGATGACCAGCTATAACGGCAGTCAACTCATCGTCGCTCATACCCGCTAGAGCTTGGATTGTGGCATTGGCCTTAATAAACTTCGATTCACCTCTGGAAATGCCCTGTGTTCGGAAAAGCTCGTAGAGGGTCGAGAGATTGTTAAACAAGCGCAACAATTCTTCGGATTTCAGCTCAAGCTTGACGGCTTCATCTTTCTTTAGACTTGATAGAGGAGGAAGGGGTACATCTTCCCAACTCTGCGTTGCCCCTTTGCGTTGATACACGAAAGTTCCCTTTACGGCCGCGTCTGGCTGGCGGTCATTGACCACCAGCATGGGTCGGAAGACCAACCGACTGGTAGTGGTCTCACGAATAGTGATGTCTTCTGTTGTAGCTGATGTCCTTGACGTGGAGGTGACCGTTCTCGTTTCAGCTATCATCATGGTCTCTTCATGCAATGAAACATGATTGAAACTGCCCCATCAGACAGTTCTTTGCCGCAGAGGAGAGGAACAGGGCGCTATTGGATATTCCCACCGTATTCTATCCGTGCCCTTTGATGAGGTTTATTCTATTCTGTTACTGTCCTCAGGAAATGTCAACGCAAAAACACCCGATGGAGCGGATGGGTTCGAGGCAATGAGCAAGAGAACGCAATATTAACAGTCCGACCGGCTCGAATGGCTTGATCGCTTTAACCAAACAAAGAAAGAGTGTACGGTTTCTCTCTGTGTGCTCTCCTCAAAACCTCTGTGTCCTCGAGCGAAGCGGGCGTGAGATGTCTTTGCCTTAGAAGTGCACCAGCGGCGGTTTGCCTATGGGGTAGACGTTGAAGCCGATGTCGTGCAATAGCCTGTGGTTGAGGATGTTACGGCCGTCGAAGATGAAGGCCGGTTTTGCCATGGAATCGTAGATGCGCTTGTAGTCGAGTTCGGTGTAGAGCTTCCATTCCGTCATGACGGCTATGGCGTCGGCGCCGTGGGCGGCCTTGTAGGGGTCGGGTTCGTAGGTTATCCCTTCGACGTCGGCGAGGTCGATCTTCGCGTTGGCAAGGGCCTTGGGGTCGGTGATGACGAGGTCGGCCTTTTCCTCGACGAGCCTTCTCGCTATGGTGAACGCCGGGGTCTCGCGGGTGTCGCCCGTGTCGGCCTTGAAGGCGAAGCCGAAGAGGCAGACCCGTTTCCCCGCCAGCGTGTTGAACATGGCGCTCAAGATGCCCAGGATGAAGCGCTCCTTCTGGTATTCGTTGATGTCGACGACACTCTCCCAGTAATCGGCGACGTCCTCGAGGCCGTAGGACCGGCATATGTAGGCGAGGTTGAGAATGTCCTTCTTGAAGCAGGAACCGCCGAACCCCACGCTCGCGTTGAGGAACTTGGGTCCCAGGCGGCTGTCGAGTCCGATCGCCCGCGATACCTCGGCCACATCGGCCTCCGTCTTCTCGCACAGCGCCGAGACGGCGTTGATGGATGATATCCTCTGGGCGAGGAAGGCGTTGGCGACGAGCTTCGAGAGTTCGCTGCTCCAGATGTTGCTCTCGATGATCCTCTCCCGCGGCACCCAGTTGAGATAGATATCGACAACGGCCTTGCGCGCCTCTATTCCGCTTGGTGTCTCACGGGAGCCTATGAGGACGCGGTCGGGGAACTCGAGGTCCCGCATCGCCGTCCCTTCCGCCAGGAACTCAGGGTTGGAGAGGACATCGAAACTGATATCGCCATCCTTGGATGTCAGGATACGCTCCATCGCGAGGGCCGTCTTGACGGGAATCGTACATTTCTCGACGACGATCTTCGGCGACTCGGAGGCCTCCCTGATCTGCCGCGCCGTCTTCTCCCAGTACTGGAGGTCCGCAGCCTTTCCCGCGCCGGCGCCGAAGGTCTTGGTAGGAGTGTTCACCCCCACGAAGATGATCTCCGATTCCCTGATGCCTTTATCGATGTCGGTCTCGAAGAAGAGGTTCTTCCCCCGCGTCGCCCGTATGATCTCATCAAGCCCGGGCTCATAAACCGGCAGGTCATCGGAGTTCCAGCGCTCGATCTTTTCATGGTTGATATCGACCACGGTGACCCTGTACTGCGGGCATTTGTAGGCGATCATGGCCATCGTCGGCCCGCCGACATAACCGGCACCGATGCACAGAATATTCTTACGCTCCAAGGAGACCCTCCATCGATAGTTTTGGGTATTCTACCACAAACACGGTGTTGCGGGGAAGAAACTCCGTGATATCTTTCCCCCTTTCGTCCGCTTATCCGAGGGAGAGGAGGTGCGAGCGGAGGTTGATCTTCTTGTTGTTCAGGCCGAGCTTGGTCCGTATGTTGTTCCTGTGGGAATCGACGGCGCTTGTCGCTATCCCGAGGAATTCCGCAATCTCCTTGGTCGTCCTGCCTTCCTTGATGAGCGAGGCCACCTCGATCTCCCTGGGGGTGAAGTTCAACTGCTTTATCGTCGTCGGGAAGGGTGACATTATCTCGTTCAGGTTCGCCGCGACGATATCGAGGAACGTCCTGTGCCTCAAGTCCAGCTTGTCCTTCCGCATCTTGTGTATGTAGGGCAGGACCATTTCCCGGATGTTGGATACCAGTCTCGCCTCCAGTTCCTCCCGGTCCTCCTCGCGCTGCCTCAACAGGACCTTGAGGGCGGCATTCACCTCCTCGAGGGCCTCCGATTTGGCCGTCAGTTCCCGTTCGCGTTCCCTGAGGGCATCCATCGTCTTCTTCTGGTCGGTGATGTCATGGCAACTCCCCCGGTATCCGAGGAAGGTGCCTTTGTCATCGAAGAAAGGGCGCCCACTCGCCTCAAGGTAGACCACCTGCCCGTTCTTGTGAAGGGCCGCGGTTCCCAGGGACGTGAACTGTTCTTTGCCTGACAGGATCTTTTTCGCCAGGGGAGCGATCCTTTCCGGTTCGCCGGGGGCCATGAAATCGAAGGGGGCTCTGCCTATGAACTCCTCTGGCTCATAGCCGAGGATTTCTCGTATCCGGGGGCTTACGTACGTGTGGACGAGGTCCGCGTTCATTTCCCACACCCATTCCTTTATCGATTCCACGAGGGAGAGGTATTGCTCCTCTTTCTCTTTCCTCCTGGCAACCTCCTCACTGATCCGGGCGGTGCGTTCTTCCACCAGTTTGCCGAGATGGTCGCGGTGCGCCGCCAACTCCTCTTCCATCTTCCTGCGCTCGGTGACGTCGAGTTCAATGCCGTCCCACATGACGCTCCCATCGGAATGAAGGTGGGGAAAGGAGATAAGACGCCGCCAGCGGACATCGCCCGAAGGAAGGCGCATCGGCACATCGATCTCAAACCGTGACATCGTCGCGCAGGCGCGGGTTTCGGATTCCTTGAGCGCCGTCCGGTACTCAGCGCCCACCTGGTCGTAGATGAGTGAAGGGTCCATCATGGCATCCTCCACCTTCACACCGTGAAACCTCTCCACCGCCGGGCTCACGTATGTGAACACCCGCTGCCTTCCGTCGGCACCGCTGTTGATCTGGTAGACCATCCCGTCGGCGAGGTTCTCGCTGAGGACGCGCAATTGCTCCTCGCTTTTCCGCAGGGTTTCCTCCATCTCCTTGCGCTCGGCGATGTTTCGGAAGATCCCCTGGGCCAACCGCTTTCCTTCATATTCCACGAAGCATCCCGTGATGTCCGCGGGAACCACCGTGCCGTCTTTCCGCAGTAGCCTGGTGTCGTGAAGAGAGTCGATCCGGCCCGCCACCGCTCCCGAGAAGTGAAGGACCACCCTGTCGAGTTCTTCCCGCGGGTGAATATCCGTCACTTTCATGCGCAGCAGTTCTTCCTTCCCGTAGCCCAGAAGGTCCTCCGCCTTTCTGTTGACCTCAAGGAAGTTCCCTTCGGGGTCGGCAACGATTATCGCGTCGCTCGCGTGCTCGAAGAGGGTGCGATATCTTTCCTCAAGCCCCGAGGGCACCTCAGGGCGGGACCTCCCACCCGCATCCGATCCCTCCAGGTCGGCAACCCGTCTGCGAAGGGAGAGGAGTTCCTCGATGAGTTGGTCTTTCGTCTTCTTTCCGTCTTTCATATGATCGATTTTCGTGCGGCCCTCGACACTACGTACTATCACTATACAATGATGCGGGATCATTTGCACGCTCCGATTTCAGAGCAGGGCCCGCTCGCTCCGTGTCCCGGGCGCTCCATCGCGGATACGCGGGCCGGCCCGGTCGATTCGCCGCGTGATGTCCGGGGCCCTGGAATTGACACGTCAGGGGGTAATCTGATAGCATCGAGTAATGATCCGGAACGTTCCCGTCACGTGGTCTTCAAAGGATACCCGGAAAGGCCGGAGGCGGTGCGGCCACGGAAGGCACCGTGATTCGCAAAACCGCCGCACCTTATGGCTCCCTACGGGTATCTTTACCGTTGCGCGGCCCGCAAGACCCATCTCCCTTCTCCGTCGATGCTCCGCGAGCTCGCTCTGCCGGCCCTCTTGTTTACAACAGGAGTAGAAACCCCGGGGACGCAAGTCGGCAACGACATGTGGCGCAACCCTGGTTCGGCCCCGGGTAGGCAAAGTGTTGAATGAGGAAAGTGCTCTTTTTTTCCGCCGCGGTTGGAGCCCTTGCCTTTATCATGGCAACGGCGTCGATATGCCTTCATGCGCGCGCTCAGGGCTCGACGGGTGAGGTCCCGGCGGCAGGCGCCGCTGCCCAAAGAATAGCTCTCGCCTATGTTTCCACAACCCACGCGGTCCTCGCCGGAGTCGCGCTTGAAGAGGGCTATTACCGGCAGGAGGGGTTGGAGGTCACGGCGCGCCGGCATTCATTCGGAAGGTCCGCCCTGGAAGACATGCTGGCGGGGAACGCCGATCTTGCGACCGCCGCCGATATACCCATCATGATGGCGATCATGAAAGGCGAGAGGATATCGATAATCGCGACCATCCAAACCTCCACCAGGGACAATGCGATCGTTGCGAGAAAGGACGCGGGCATTGTCACCGCGGCGGACCTGACGGGAAAGAAGATAGCCAGGGCTCCGGGGACCACCTCGGATTTCTTCATGGACGCCTTCCTTTGTGCCCACGGGATCGGCGACAAGAACGTGAAGAAGATAGACATGAAGCCGGAGATGTTCCTCGATGCCCTGGTGAGCGGCCGCGTCGACGCCGTTTCGGCGTTTCAGCCCTTTCTTGTCCGGGTCGAGAAGGAACTGGGCGACCGGGTGCTCTCGTTCTATGACAAGAACATCTATACCTGGTCCTTCAATATCGTCGCCAGGGAGGAATATGTTCGCAGGAACCCCGAAAAGGTGAGGAAACTGCTCCGGGCCCTGGTGAGAGCGGAAAGATTCGTCAAGGAGAACCCCGGCCGGGCGCAGGAGATCGTGACGCGTTTCAGCGGCCTGGAGGCAGGAATGGTCCGGGAGATATGGCCCTCGATAAACTTCCAGGTCGTTCTCGATCAATTCCTGGTGCTCGCGCTGGAGGACGAATCGCGATGGGCGATGAGCAGCGGGAGGATAACCGGGCGCGAGGTCCCCAATTACCTCGATTTCATCCACTTCGACGGTCTGGGATCGGTCAAGCCGGACGGCGTACGGATACTCAGATAGAAAGGAAGCGGAGGCCGGGCCATGCAGGTCAGAAAGAGGTTGTACATAAACTCCGTCGTTCTGGTGGCAGCGGCCGTCATTGTCGCCCTCCTTCTGGCCGTCGGGCTCTACCGCGTCAACGATGCCTTCCGGGCATTGGACATCGCCGACGACATCCTCAACAACCTGTTTCTAAGAAGCACATTCCAAAGCGATTACCTCAGGACGGGGAGCGAAAGGGCGAAAGAACAGCTGCTGGCCCAGCACGCGCGGACCATGGCGCTTCTCGGTAGGGCTTCGCGGAGGTTCAGGGATCCCGCCGACAGAAAGCTTATTTATGATCTGACGGGGGATCACAGGTCGACGGCGGAACTTTTCGCCGACATTGTGGAGAACAGGGAGAAGGCGCGGAAGGGAACGCCCTCGGCCGACCTTTCCGGGGAGATCGAGAACAGGCTGCTCACCCAACTCAATATCAGGTCGTACAGCGCGGCCTTGAACGTTCAGTCCCTGCGCGCGTCGGCGAGGAGGATCCTTGCGGCCGAGCTGAGACGGACAGGGGTGAGTATCGCCGTTCTCATCATCATCGTGGCCGCGGTGGCGGGGCTCAGCTCATGGGTCACGGGCCGTACTCTGACCGGGCGCGTCGCCAGGCTCCGAGAGGGTTCCTCCATCATCGGGGAAGGCAACCTCGATCACAGGATCGACATCGAGGGCGACGATGAATTTGCCGAGCTCGCGCGGTCATTTGACACAATGACCGAAAACCTCAGGACCTCCCATCTCAAGCTTGAAGAGGAGATCGCCGAACACAGGCGGGCGGAGGAAGAGACGAGGACGACGCTCGAGCGTTTCTATACCATCCTTTCAAGCATGTACACGGCCCTCCTGCTTGTGAAGGCCGACGACAGGGTCGAGTTTGCCAATCAGGCATTTTGCGATTATTTCGATCTCGAGGAATCACCCTCTGACCTCGTGGGGCTCACAGCATCGGAGATCATCGAGAAGGCGGGTCGCTGCTACCGCGATCCCGACAGGGCCATCGCGCGCATCCGGGAGATAATCGACCGCGGAGAGCCCGTGAGAAACGAGGAAGAGATCATGACCGGGGGGCGGGTGCGGCTCAGGAATTTCATCCCCATCTATATCCGGGGAACGCCCTGGGGCCGCTTGTGGCATTACACGGACATCACCGAGCGCAAGAAGGCCGAGGAAGAGCTCAGGACAACCCTGGAAAGCATCGCGGACGGTTTCTTCGCCTGCGATGGAGAGTGGCGGTTCGTTTATGTCAACGCGCCGGCCGAGCGTATCCTGGGCATCCGCCGCGAGGAGGTCCTGGGCAGGAGCCACTGGGAGGTGTTCCCCCCCGCACTGGGCACGAAACTGGAGGAGGAGTACCGCCGGGCCGCGACGGGAGAGGTCAGGGATTTCGAGAACTTCTACGAGCCCTGGGGCCGCTGGTTCCACAACCGCTGCTTTCCCCGCGAGGGAGGGGGGATGTCCGTCTATTTCCAGGACATCACGGAGCACAGACAGATGGAGCAGCGGTTCGAGGCCCACCGTCTCCTCCTCGAAGGCATCATGGACCAGATGCCCGCCGGGGTCAGCATCATGAAGGGGAACGACCTGCGGTTCATATATGTCAACCCTGCCTACCAGTCCTTTGCACGAGACAGGAAGATGGTGGGAAGAACCCTGCGGGAGGTGTGGCCGGAAGTCTATCGGCGTCTGGAAAGGATATTCCGCGACGTCCTCGAGACCGGGCAACGTCATGCTGAGGTCGACCAGCTTTACCTCGCGAGACGTTCTCCCGGCGACCCCGTCGAGGAACGCTATTTTACGTGGTCCCTGGCCCGGATCACCATGCCTGACGGAGACCCGGGTTTGCTCAATACCGCATGGGATACCACAGAGACCAAGAAACTCGGTGAGGAGGTGCGCAGGTCCCGCGACGAACTCGAGCTGCGCGTCAGGGAGCGCACCGCCGAGCTGGAGAAAGCCTATGATCTGCTCACGAAGGAGACCGCCGAACGCGAACAGGCGGAGCAGCAGCTCCGCCGGGGGCAGAAACTGGAAGCCCTGGGGACCCTGGCGGGCGGCATAGCCCACGATTTCAACAATGTCCTCACCGGTGTCATAGGTTTCGCGGAGATGGTGCTCGAAAGGCTGACGCCCGGAAGCAAGGAGCACAGAAGGCTGGAGCTGGCGCTCAAAGGGGCCTACAGGGGCCGCGACCTGGTAAAGCAGATCCTCGCTTTCAGCCGCAAGGGCGAGCAGGAAAGGAAACCGCTGGCGCTGGCCCGGACCGTTGATGAGGCGCTTGCCCTGCTGAGGCCCGCGCTTCCGTCCACGATCGAGATCGTATGGAAGAGTCCCATGGAAGGTTGCCGGGTGCTTGCCGACCCCGTGCAGATGCAGCAGGTTATCATGAACCTCTGCACCAACGCTGCCCACGCGATGCGGGAGGAAGGGGGCGTCCTGGAGATAGCCATCTCGGAAGTGCTTGTGACGCCCGAGGGTCCGCCCCCTTTCCCCGAGATGGAGCCGGGGGAATACGTGGTCCTGGAGGTGGGCGACACCGGCTGCGGAATGAGCCCCGACACCCTGGAACAGATATTCGATCCCTTTTTCACCACGAAGAAGGAAGGAGAGGGAACGGGCCTCGGTCTGTCCGTCACCTATGGCATCGTGAGAAGCCATGGAGGCCACATCGCGGTGGAGAGCGAGCCGGGAAAAGGGACGCGGTTCGATGTCTATCTGCCGAAGCTCACGGAGGCCGGAGCCATCGAAGATGTACGTGCTCCATCCTCCATGGGCGGGAACGAGCGCATTCTCCTCGTGGACGATGAGGACCTCCTCGTCGAGCTGAACGGAGAGAGATTGAAAGACCTCGGTTATGATGTCGTCTCGACCACGGCCAGCATTGAGGCACTGCGGATCTTTCAGGAAGAGCCGGACCGCTTTGACCTCGTCCTCCTGGACCAGACCATGCCGAACCTGACGGGGGTGGACCTGGCGGCGAAACTCCTCGCGAGGCGGCCCGACATCCCGATCATTCTCTGCACGGGTCGGGCCGACAGTGTCTCGTTAGAGGCGCTGCGGCAAGCGGGCATCCGTGACCTCCTGCTGAAGCCCTTCAACAAGCAGGAACTGGCGGGAGCGGTCCGCCGCGTCCTCGATGCAAAGATAAGCGCCTGAGCCACCCTGGCTCCGGTTTCGAATCCCGTCTTCAACCCTCAACAGGCTGTTGATAAACCCATTTTCTATGTCATTCCGGCGAAGGCCTTAAATCCATAGGTTTTTCTAACCCCTCGTTTTTCCTGGATTCCGTCCTTCGCTGGAATGACGAAAGAGCACGAACCGTCTTCAGAAATCACTTTGTCAACAGCCTGTCAAGCGATTCAACCGGCTGCGACTATCTTTTCTCCAGCACCGCTATGGGAAAGTCCGGCACCGTGGTGGGTTTCGCCGTCGTGGGTGTTTGCCTGCCTTTCGTCAGCTCTTTCACCCGCTCCGACAGGTAGAGGTCGAGCATGTTGATGGTGATGCGGCCTTTGCCCAGGAAGTCCGCTTTTCCGCCTATGCCTTCGACGAGGGCCTTTGTGAAAGCGCCGTTGCCCCAGGAGGCGTCTTCCACGGAGAATTGGCGCCCGGAGGAGGAGCTGAAGACGACGGCCCCGTTCTCTGCGCTTGCCAGTTCGTTGACGAGGGCGTTGATGTCCGCCACGGCGCGCCGCGAGCCCATGATGTTGCCCGAGTGGCACGTGTCGACGAAGAGGACCGTTTTGCCCGCCAGCGAGATGACGGTGTTCTTTATGTCCGAGAAGGCGAGGCCCGTCCGTTTGAGCCTGTCGAGGTCCGTGTTCACGGGCAGGAAGTAGTAGATGCCGTTGGGGTCATTGATGCCGTGACCGGCGAGGAACACCATCGCCACGTCCTTGCTTGTCGTTTCCTTCGTGATCCAGTCGAGGCCGTCGAGGATCTCGTCCTTCGTCGCCTTCTCGTCGATGAGCCTCCTGACGACGATGTCCCGGTAGAGCTCGCCCCTCTGGCGCGACATGATCCCGGCGAAGTCCTCGGCATCCTTCGCGGCGAAACCGAGCTTGAGCTCCTTGTCCCGGTAGCTGGAGACGCCGACAGCGAGGATGTAAAGCTTAGGCTTGACGACGAATTCACCGGGCGTCGCGGCGGAGGCGTCCCGGGAAGCCGGTCCCGGGGGGTTCCCGGCCTTTTGCGTCACATTTTTTTGGGCCTTTTCGTACTGCGCCTGCAGGGACGAGGCATCCTTTGTCCCCGCGGCAGGGCCGGACCACCTGACGCGCACCGTGGAGGGTTCGCTCACGGCATTCTTGTTGGAGGCCAGGACGGAGATCTCCGAGTCCTTTTCCGGTATCGTGATCGTCACGTCGCGTGTCTCCTCGCCCTCTGCCGCCACCCCGCGGATGCGCTGAACGGGCCTGCCGTCGACGAGCACCCTGATGCCGGTGACGGGGTCTCCCGAAGGTGACCGCACGGTGAACCGGACGTCTATCTCCCTTTCCCTGACCTCGGCCCCGTCGGCGGGGTGGATGACGGATACCACGGGGGGCAGGACCTTCTTGAGGGCGATGTCCTGTGTGGCGCGGCCCGACCCCCTGTCGGCCGCCGCGAGGGCCTTCTTTTCATCGCCCATCTCCAGGGTCTTTGCCACGACGTCGGGCCGGTAGTAAATGGACCTGAAACGGGAGACGGGGAAGAAATCGGCGGCGAGCCTGCCGTTGCGGTTGACATGCCAGCCCACCAGTTCTTCGGCGCCCGGCGCGGCATCATAGTAGCCTGAATGTGTCCAGACGACCCAGCGTTTCATGTCGACGGAGGGAAAGAGCGTGAGAAGGACCCTTCCGTCATCGATGCCGTGCCAGTGGATGGTGCCGTCCGATAACGCGGCGATGACGGTGCGTCCGCCCGGAGGAATGCTGACGCCGCGTACTCCGGGAAAGGGCTGCCTCCAGATCTCGGAGCCATCGGCGCCGAAAAGATATATGGCTAAGTTCGTGCCCAGGGCAAAGCTCCTGCCGTCCGCGGCCACCGCTCTCGCGACGGAGTGTTCCCCGCGGCGAAGCTTTATTGGCCTGTTGTTCAGCTTGGGCGACTCCGAAGACCGCCAGTCCGTGAGGCGGATGGCTGGTACGCCGGGATCGGTTTTGAAAAGCTTCATTTCGCCCTGATCGTTCCCACGTATCTCGTCAAGGCGCCTGTCACGAAGGGAGAAACGGATCGTTCTCTTCTCCTTGCCGGGGACATTGAACCGGACCTCAGTACCGTCGGTCGAGGCGAGTAGACCGTCATCACCCACGAACCAGAGCGCCGTCGCGTCCTTGTAGAAAAGGGTCTGACCGTTGCTCCTCACGATGCCTATGGCGGGCTCCCTGTTGGCGAAGACGAGGTCGCCGTTCCAGAGGGGCAAGAAGGCGGTCTTTGTGCTTCGCGTCGAGCGGTTGGAGCCTCGCTCGGCCTTTATCTCCTCCATCCGCCCCGCGCCTCTTTCACCGAACCGCGCCAGGACGAAGGGCCCCTTCATGCCCCCGTTCGAGGCGTAGAGGTATTTCCCGTCGGCCGACCAGGCGGTGGAGAGGCCCATCTCGCCGGGCAGCGTCTGCGATGCCACCGGCAGGAGGTCGTTCCCCGAAAGGATATCTATATGGGGCGAGTCGTAGAAGCTGACGGCGACTCTCGAGCCGTCGGGACCGAACCGGACCGACGAGGGCGTCTTTCCGCCGGGGAGAGGGACCTTCCCTATGACCCTGAAAGAGCTGTCGTAGAGGCGGATGAATCCATCGAAGGACACGGTGACGAGGCGTCCCGACCAGTCGAAGTCGGCACCCGCCGCTGTGCCCTTGTACCCTCCGTCCTCAACGGTCGTCGCCGTGAAGCCGGGGACGCTGTAGACCTCTATGCCGGCGCCTCCCATGAGGGCGGCGGCGAGAAACCTGCCGTCCTTCGAAAAGGAAAGATGGAGAACGGGTTCCTTGAGCCCGCCGAGCGCCCGGGCCATGCGCCCCGTTTCCCTGTCGAAGATGTAGATGTTGTATCCCTTGCCGACGCGCGTCATGCCGCCGCAGGCGACGAAGGTCCCGTCGGGGGACATCGCGACGGCGCGTATGACCCCGGAATTGCCGGGGCCGATGGGGGGCCTCAGGACCTTGAGCGCGGCCCCCGACGGCAATTCCCACAGGCGCACCGTCTTGTCCTCGCCTCCCGTTACCAGGAAGCGGTTGGCGCGGTCGCTGTCCATCTTGAAGATCCGGGCCATGTGGCTGCCCGTCTCGATGCGCAGGACCGGCCCGGATGGGACCGCGTCCTCACCCAGGGACACCTGCGGCAGGAGAAGGAGAAAGAGCGCCGCGACGAGAATCACGTGAAAGGATTGTCTTGCCTTCATCGTCAACCCCTGTTGCAGGATATGTTATACCATGCTCGCGCTGAAATGGTAAAGACGGACGGGGCGCAGGGGCATACGGGCATACGGGCAGTCGCCTGAGGCGCGCCGGACGGGCAGACGGGGAAAGCCTGTGTTTCCGTGCGGGTTTGCGCCGGGACCCCAGGCTTGCGGTGTGACGTGGAGGGAGGCTCATAAAATAGGTCGTGCACGTCCGGGGGGTGGTGTATAATAGGGAGAATCCTTCGGGGACGGACACCGGTGAGAAATCGAAGACATCAGGTCATCACGGTCGTGATAACGGTCCTTGCGGTGCTCATTTGCCTCGGTATGTACGGGGCGGGGCTGCAGAAGGGCCTGGAGGGAAGGGCCTACGACAGGCGCGTCCAGCTTGCCGATGTTCTCGGCCTGGGAAGGAACGCGCCAGGCGGGCAGATCGTTGTCGTCGGCATCGACGAGCGGTCCTTCATCAGGAAGAAGCCCCTCCTCTTCGTCTATGACGACATCGGCCGGTTCCTGCGGCGCATGGATGCATGTGGTGCCAGGACGGTGGGGCTCGACGTCATCCTCGTCCATAAGCAGAGCGACAAACTGAAGGATGCCGCGGCCGGGTTGATGGCCGGCAGCTCCGACGGGGCAAAGGCCGACATCGTCCGGGCCATGGAGGAGGTGGGCGAGGGGCTGGACCGGTCGGTGCTGGGACCGATCATGGATGTCTCGGAGCGCATGAACATCGTGCAGGTCGTCCACGGGGACATGGTCCCTTTCTATTACGGGGTGAGCCCTTTCATAAGGAACATGGTCATTGCCGACGCCGCCCTTACGGATGGCGGGCTCACCGGGAACGACGGTGTTATCCGGAAGCAGGTCCTCGACAGAGGCGTCAGCCCGTCCTTTGCTTCAGTTCTCTACCGCCTGTCCACGGGACGGCAATACGGCCGGGGCCCGGTCTTTCTGAATTACGCGCTGACAGGCTCCATTCCCTTCTACCGCCTTGACGACGTCATGGAAGGCAGGATCGACAGGGGGGCCTTTTCAGGAAAGACGGTCATTCTGGGTTATATCAGCGGATACGAGGACGTCCACGCGACGCCCCTCAAGCGGGACCTTTTTCCCATGGACACCGTGAAACGAGACGCTTCGCCTTCGCAGCGCGGAGGCGGCAGAATGCCCGGTCCCGTGATCCACGGCATAATAGCGGAGACCATGTTGACGGGCACCTCTCTGACGGAGGCGCCCCTTGGCGCCAACATCGCCATACTCGCTTTTCTGGCAGCCTCGTCGCTCGCGGCCATATCCCTCATGAGGCCTCTTCCGGCGATCGCCGCGATTGTCGGCCTCACCGCCCTGTTCTTTGCCGTCAACCTTCTCCTCTTTGCCGCGGGGAGCTACGTCCACATTTTCCCCCAGGCGCTGGTGCCCTTCGTCGTTGCCATCCTCGTGTATCCTTACCGGTATCTTGTCGAGGAAAGGGCGCGGCGGAAGGTGGAGAAGGTCTTCGGATACTACATGGACAGGAATGTTCTCGACAGGCTCATCGAGACGGACCCGGAGGCCCTTCTTGCCGGCGAGGCGCGGGATGTTTCCATACTGTTCCTGGATATCCGGAACTTCACGGTCCTCTCGACGCAGAGGGAGGCACGCCAGGTGGTGCGTTTCCTCAATTCCTTCTTCGGCGCCGTCACCGAAAGGATACAGGAACGGGGCGGTTTCGTGAACAAGTTCATCGGTGACGGCCTGCTGGCCTTTTTCATGACCGGTCAGAACCCTGCCGCCGACGCGGTGTCGGCGGCCCTTAATATCCTCGACGAGACGAGGCGCCTCAACGACGAGGGCCGGTTCAGGGAGTTCATCGGCGATTGGCAGGTGAGCGTCGGCATCGGCATACATCATGGCGAGGTCATCCTCGGCAACATAGGCTCTCACAGGAAGATGGACTTCACCATCATCGGCGAGCACGTGAACATCGCCTCCCGCATAGAGGGCCTCACAAAGGAGGCGGGCGCGGCGCTTCTCGTGAGCAGCGACGCCCGCGCCGCCGCAGCGGACGTCTTCCCGTGGAGGGAGGCGGGGGAATTTGCCCTCAAGGGGGTGGACCGCCCCATTTCACTTTACACCGTCGGAGAGACGTGATGTGATGTAGGTACATGCGGGGAACAGGAGAGGATATTTCCAGGAGAAGGAGAAGAACATGAAAAAGCTATCTGTGGCCCTTCTTTTGATCTTCTGCGCCGCGGCTGTCCTTGCCGGGGCCGGCGAGGTGAGCGCGGCCGTCCAGGCAGGGTACATCTTCGACATTGAGGGGACAGCGCAGCTCAGGAGCGCTGACGGAAAGACGATCACCCTCAAACGGAGCGAACACATCCTCTATGCCGTCAAGGAGGGGGACAGGATCAGCGTGCGAAAGGGCAGGGTGGTCGTCGCGTCGCTGAAGGAGAGCAAGGGCTACGAGATCGGCGACAACTCGGAAGGATTGGCGAAACCGGGCAGGATGGTGGCCGTCAGGGGAAAGATCTCGGAGCTCACGGGCCTCTATGCCCCGGGAGGCACCTCATCGGGGTCCATGGGAGGCTTTGTCGTGCGCGGCGTCCGGCCCTGTATCAAAGCGATATCTCCGGTGAGCACCACCATACTCGACCCGGCGCCGGTGCTCTCCTGGGAGAATAGATGTTCCGGCGACAGGAAGGTGACGGTGAAGATAATCTCCGGCGACACCGTCGTGTACAGCGCGGAGAGCGAGGGAAGCTCCCTGAAGGTACCCGATAAGGTGCTGGCCTATGGGAATGAGTACCGGTGGATAGTGGATTCCGGCAAAGTGAACAACGTTTCGGGAGGCGTCTTCTCCCTGCCGTCCGAGGCGGAGGCTGAGGAGCTCGGCCGGAAGATAGCCGCCTTCAAAGAGCGCAAAGAGGATCTTTCCTTCAGGCTCTCCTACGTATTCTTCCTCGTTGACAACAACCTGAACGATCTGGCGCGTGCCGAGATCAAGACCCTGAAAGCTGATTTCCCCGAGAACGAACATTTGAAAAAGATGGAGGAAAGCATCAGGTAGAGCTCAATGTCGTTCCCGTCCTGCCTGAAAGAAAGAACGTGCTCCTTATCAATCCCCCTGTAGCCAAACCCTGCGAACCTCCCGCGGGCCTCGCGCGTCTCGCCGGCGCCTTGGGCGACGCCGGCCATCCCTGCAAGGTCCTCGACATGAACCTTGAAGGCATGCTCCGGCTTATCTCCAATGCGGTCCCCGGTGACGACAGGTGGTCGCAGAGGGCCGCGCGAAACCTTTCCCGAAACCTCGATGCCCTTCGGGACGAAAGGACATACCGCAACTTCGACCGCTACAAGAGATGCGTGAACGATGTCAACCGGCTCTTTGCATTTGCCGGGGGAGAGGACACGAGGCTCAGCCTGTCCGACTGTGAGGACCGGTGTCTCTCGCCGCTGAGGAGCGAAGACCTCCTTGAGGCCGCGCTTCATCCCGAGGACAGTCCTTTCCACGATCATTTCGCGGGGCGTCTCAGGGAGGAATTCGGGCTCGGCGGGGAGAGGTTCGCCGGATTCTCGCTCACCTACCTCAGCCAGGCGCTTGCCGCCTTCGCGATGATGGGTTTCGTGAGGAGTGAGTTCCCCGGGGTGAAGATCATTCTCGGCGGCGGGCTGGTGACGTCATGGATGAGCGCGTCGGCATGGAAGAATGGTTTCGGCGGCCTCATCGACCATGTCGTTGCGGGTCCCGGGGAGGCCTTTCTCCTAGGACTTCTCGGATCGCCGCCTGAGGCGGGAGGCAGGAAGATCTCCACCTCCTATGCCTGCGATGCATTCCCTTTGAAGGATTACCTGTCGCCGGGTATGATCATGCCTTACAGCACATCGGCGGGATGCTACTGGGGCAAATGCTCCTTCTGTCCCGAGACGGCCGAAGGCACCCCATACGCGCAGCTCGCGCCGATAGAAGCCGCGGCCGGGCTGAGAGAGCTTGCTGAGGAGTACCGGCCCGCCCTGGCACACATCGTCGACAACGCGATAAGCCCTTCCGTCCTCAAGGCGCTCGTCAATGAACCGCCCGGCGTTCCCTGGTACGGCTTTGCCCGGGTGACGAAGGAGCTGACGGACGAGGGTTTCTGCAGGGACCTCAGGGCTTCCGGCTGCGTCATGCTCAAGCTCGGCGTCGAGTCGGGAGACCAGGACGTCCTCGACGGCATGCGCAAAGGGATCGGAATCTCCGACGTGTCGAAGGCCTTGAAAGCACTTACGCGGGCGGGTATCGGCACCTACGTCTACCTCCTTTTCGGGACACCCGGAGAGGATGAGGAGGCGGCTCGCAGGACCATGGATTTCATCGTGGAGCACCATGAGTTCATCGGGTTTGTCAACCTCGCCGTCTTCAACCTTCCCCACTCAAGCCCCGACGCCGCCGCCCTCGACGCGAAACCTTTCTACGGCGGCGACCTCTCGTTCTACACGGACTTCGTCCATCCGAAGGGATGGGACCGCAGGAAGGTGAGGCGCTTCATCGACAGGGAATTCACACGCCACCCCGCCATACGGGAGATCGTGAACCGGCAGCCCCCCTACTTCACATCCAATCATGCGCCTTTCTTCGTAGACGCTTTTTGTTGATTTTAAATCCTGCGGCTATTAATATGAGGTGACATGAAGGATATCCTTAAGAGGACGGTACGCCATCACCTCGCGCTCGTGGGGCTCATCATCCTCGTGCCCATGTTCTTCTGCGCCGTTTTCGCGCCGGTCATTTCCCCTCACGACCCCATCGAGCCTGACATCAAGAACATCCTCTCGGCGCCTACCTTCTCCCATCCCTTCGGCACGGACACGCTGGGACGGGACGTCTTCTCCCGGGTCCTCTACGGGACGCGGATATCCCTCCTCGTGGGATTCGTTTCCGTGGGCATCGCCATCCTCATAGGGCTCATTCTCGGCGCCATATCGGGTTATTTCGGGGGGATGGTGGACGAGGTCATCATGCGCTTCGTCGACCTCATGATGTGTTTCCCGACGTTCTTCCTCATCCTTGCCGTCATCGCCATCCTGGAACCAAGCATCTGGAACATCATGATCGTCATCGGGCTGACGAGCTGGATGGGCACGGCGCGCCTCGTCCGGGCGGAGATACTGAGCATAAAGAGCAAGGAGTATGTCATGGCCGCGAAGGCGCAGGGCTTCAATTCCCTGAGGATCATCTTCCGCCACGTCCTGCCCAACGCGGTGACCCCCGTCTACGTCGTCGCGACGCTGGGTATCGGCGGGGCCATCCTGACCGAATCGGCGCTGTCCTTCCTCGGCATCGGCGTCCAGCCCCCCACACCGAGCTGGGGCAACATCCTCACCCAGGCGAAGGACAACATAGAGGTGGCCTGGTGGCTCTCCCTCTACCCCGGCCTTGCCATCTTCCTCACCGTAATGGGCTACAACCTCCTCGGCGAAGGCTTGAGGGACGTCTTCGATCCAAGGCGCAAGGGAGCCTGAAAGAAAGGGCTTGAATGGCTTGAATCGCTTGACAGCCTGT
>DBQU01000120.1:1880-3133 GCA_002305765.1 Deltaproteobacteria bacterium UBA1386 | reverse complement strand
CTGGCGGCGCAGCTCTACGCCGAGTTCAAGACGCTCTTTCCCGACAACGAGGTCCACTTCTTCGTTAGCTATTACGACTACTACCAGCCCGAGGCCTACATACCTTCCACGGACACCTTTATCGAGAAAGACTCCTCCATCAACGAAGAGATAGACAGGATGAGACTCATGGCAACGAACGCGCTCTTCGAACGGGAGGACATCATCATCGTTGCCAGCGTTTCCTGCATCTACGGCCTCGGCTCGCCCGAGACGTACTACGGGATGCTCCTCACCATCGAGGAAGGGCAGGTGATCGAACGGCAGGCCATCCTTCAAAAGCTCGTTCAGGGGCAGTACGAGCGCAACGACATGGACTTCTACCGGGGCAGGTTCCGCGTCCGCGGCGGCACGATAGACGTTTTTCCACCGTACGAGGAAGACAGGGCGTTCAGGATCATCCACGATGAGGACAGGGTGGTATCCATATCCGGCATCGACCCTCTCACAGGCAAGGCCCTCGAACGGTTCAGACGCATAATCATCTTCCCTACCACGCACTATGTCATGCCCCGCCAGACGATAGACCGGGCCATCGCTTCCATCGAGGAGGAACTCGCCGCCCACCTCGGCCTTCTGAGGTCCCACAACAAGCTCCTTGAGGCTCAGCGCCTGGAAATGAGGACCAGATACGACCTCGAAATGCTTCAGGAACTCGGTTACTGCTCGGGGATCGAGAACTATTCCCGCCACTTCACGGGCAGGGCCCCCGGGGAACCCCCTCCCACCCTCATGGATTATCTCCCGGCGAACGCCCTCGTGATGATCGACGAAAGCCATGTCTCGATACCCCAGCTCGCGGCCATGTACCGCGGAGACCGGTCTCGCAAGACAACCCTCGTGGAGCATGGGTTCCGCCTGCCTTCGGCTCTGGACAACCGTCCTCTCACCTTCGAGGAGTTCGAGGCGAGGGAAAAACAGGTCCTTTACATATCCGCCACCCCCGCTCAATACGAACTCGTGAGGTCCCGGGGCTGCGTTGCCGAGCAGATCATCCGGCCCACAGGCCTCATGGACCCCGAGATCATCCTCAAACCGGCAACGGACCAGGTGGAGAACCTCATCGTCGAGATTCAGAAGACCACTCAGGCAAAGGAGCGGGTCCTCGTCACGACGCTCACCAAGCGTTTTGCCGAGGACCTCACGGACTTCCTCATCGACAGGGGCATCAAGACAAAGTACCTCCATTCCGACGTGGACACCCTCGAGAGGGT
>DBQU01000120.1:0-1852 GCA_002305765.1 Deltaproteobacteria bacterium UBA1386 | reverse complement strand
CTCGACGCCGACAAGGAAGGCTTCCTGCGTTCCCAGACCTCTCTCATACAGACCTGCGGCCGGGCGGCCCGCAACCTCAACGGCAGGGTCATCATGTTCGCGGACAGCATAACGCAATCCATGCGCCGGGCCATCGACGAGACCGAGCGGCGGCGGGCCGTCCAGAGCGCTTACAACGAGGAGAACGGGATAACCCCCGAGGGGATCCGCAAGTCCATCGTCGATGTCCTCTCGTCCATCTACGAGAAGGATTACTACGAGATGCCCGTGGACGAACTGGAGGTGAAGGGGCTCAAACCCAAACAGCTTTCGAAAATGGTCAAAAAACTGAAGAAAGAGATAGCGGAGGCTGCAAAGAAATGGGACTTCGAGAAAGCGGCGCTGCTCCGCGACAGGCTCCTGGCCATTGAGAAGACGGAGCTCACCCTGTGACGCCCGGGATCAGGACCGACGGTCTGCCCGAATCACCGGGTGTCTACCTTTTCAAGGACCACGACGACAGGATCATCTACATAGGCAAGGCCAGGAACATCCGCGACCGCGTCCGCAGCTACTTTCGCGACGACGTGAAGGACATCAAGACACGCGCGCTGGCGGAGACGATCCATGCCGTGGACTTCATCCTCACAGCGAACGAGAAAGAGGCCTTTCTCCTCGAGAACAACCTCATCAAAGAGCACGTCCCCAAATACAACATTGACCTGAAGGATGACAAATCGTACATATCCCTGCAACTCACCATTAAGGATGAGTACCCCGCCCTCTTCGCGACGCGGAAGATCGTCGACGACGGCTCGCTCTACTTCGGGCCTTACCCCCACGCCCGCGATGTCCGGGACATCCTGAAGATCATCGAGCGGCTCTATCCCGTCAGGAAATGCAGGATGACCGTCTTCCGCAAGAGGAAGAGACCCTGCATGCTCTACGAACTGGGCAAGTGCCCGGGGCCCTGCGTGGCAACCGTCGACGCAACCGAGTACGCGGGCACCATCAATGAAGTACGGGACTTCCTCTCCGGGAGGGATGAAAAGGTCCTGAAAGACATCGAGGGACGCATAGCGAAAAAGGTCGCCGCCTGGGATTTCGAGGGTGCCCAGGTCCTGAAGGAGCGCCATCAGGCCATCAAACAGATGACGCAGAAGCAGCATGTCCACGAGCACTTCGGAAAGAACCGCGACGCCTGGGCCTTCTCCGAGGGCACGGGGAGGGTTTCCCTCGTCGTGCTCACCTTCCGCCGGGGCGTCCTTCTCTCTCGGCGCCTGTACAAGGAACGTTTCTACGGGGAAGGTCCGGGAGAGGCGATAATGACCTTTCTCTTCCAGTACTACAGTTCGCGGCCCATACCCGACGAGATCATCCTCTCCGAGGAGATGGAGGACAGCGACATCCTGGAGAAGCATCTCGCGGAGAGGAAGAAGGGCCCCGTAAGGATCATGGGGCCTTCCCACAGCGGCGTGAGGGACATGGTGCGCCTCGCTGTGGAGAACCTCCACGAACCGGAGGTGCTGCCCCTCGACGAGTCCTTCCGGAACGCCCTCCGCCTGAAGGCGGCGCCGCGGCGCATCGAGATATACGACATCTCGCATATCGGCGGACAGAACCCGACGGGAGCGTTCACTGTCTTCAAGGATTTCAAGCCAGCGAAGGACCAGTACCGCGTTTTCCACGTCCGGTCAGACCAGACCATGGATGACGTGGCCATGATAACGGAGGTGCTCACGCGCCGGGTGAAGAACGCCGATCTCGGCCCCCTGCCGGACCTTTTCATAATAGACGGGGGCAAGGGACAGCTCGCGGCGGCCCACCGGGTGCTCAAGGCCAACAACGTCGACAGGGACATCATCTCCATAGC
>DBQU01000109.1 GCA_002305765.1 Deltaproteobacteria bacterium UBA1386 | reverse complement strand
TTTTCATGAGACCGGGTTTCCTTCACGGGTCGAGAACTACAGACAGGGCAAGCTCGTCTCATGCGTAGAATTCGATGAGAGCGGGAAAGCCATTTCGCGATGCGGCCCGGGTAGAGGAGACGTACCGGAAGGCAGGACACGATGAAGAGAAAAGCGCTCTACGTAACACAACAGGACATGGGGAGACTGCGCGCTGTTATCGAGGTCTACGGCGGGGACGGTGCCGATGTTCTCGAGGAAAAGCTCGACAGGGCGCGGATAGTCCGTTCAAAGGATATCCCTCGCGATGTCATCACCCTGAACTCCGTCGTCCGTATCAGGTATGTTGATACCGGTGAGGAACATACATTCACCCTTGTTCTCCCAGGAGAGAAGGCCGAGAACAACGGGGTATCAATCCTCGCTCCCACAGGGATAGCCCTTCTCGGCTACCGTGAGAAGGATGTCGTGGAGTGGCAGGTTCCGGCCGGCAAGAGAAGGATGGAGATTATGAAGGTTGTATATCAGCCGGAGAGCCCCGGGGATCATAACGCGTGAAGAGGTCATGAAGGTATTGCCGCCTTTCAGAAGCTCTACGTGCAGAAGGCGCGTGCCAGATTCGCGATGAAGACGTGGTCCTGTTGAGATAGAATACGCGACGGGAATGGAGAAAAACAGTTCTGTCATGCACGACGACGTCCAAGATCCTTTTACCGGCGAGACTTATTCCTCCGAGGATGTGGAAGGCGCGGTCGCGTTCTTGCCGGAATCCAGCACTGACATGGTCGAAACGACTTGGGCCGGGGCCGGGTCGCGCAAGGACCGGGATGTACAGGGGGAAGGGATTGAGCGGCTGGGGCCTGAACCGGATCACAGAATCGTATCGGCCTACATAGAAGACGTGCGAAACGTGCCGGTACTCACGTCCGACGAAGAACACCGGATAGTAAAAGAGATCGAAGAAGCCGAGAGAAAGGCACGGATCTCCCTGTTCGAACTGCCGGAGGCAGTAAACGAACTTTCCGAAATAGGCCTGAAACTGGAAGAACAAACCATAAGCGTAGCGGATGTGACTGACGCTATTGACGAAATGGACTGCACCAGAACGATCCGGGAGAAACTCAGAAGTAGAACGGTGTGCCGCATACACACCTTGAAGGGCCTTCACGGGAAGAGGAATGAAATAGCAAAAGCCCTGTCGAGAACTCGCATGCAAGACAGTAAGGAACTTGCTGGCCAGCTGGGGCTGGTTGAAAAGGAGTTCAAAGAGGTTCTGCTCGACCTGACACTGACAAACAAGATTGTCGTGAGAATCATCAGGAAGACCAGGCAACGAATAAGGGGGATGAATGGTGCCGGTGGGGGCATCACAGTGCGAAAACTCAGGAAACTGGACAGAATCGAGAGTGAATTGAGGGTTGCCAGAAGCAGGCTCGTTGAGACAAACCTGCGGCTTGTGATCAATGTCGCCAGGAAGTACCTCAATCGTGGATTGTCGTTCCCTGATCTCATCCAGGAAGGCAACGTGGGCCTCATGAAGGCGGCTGAAAGATTTGACTACCGGAAGGGCTACAGGTTCTCCACGTATTCAATATGGTGGATCAGACAGGCGATAACCCGGGCGATAGCGTGTCTGGGACCGACCGTCCGGATACCGTTCCACGTGCTTGAATTGAGGAGCAAGATCAATAAAGCTGCCGCTTATCTGGTCCAGGAATTCGGCGAGGAACCGAACCTCGAGGAGATCTCGCTGCAGGCCGGCCTCCCTTTGGAGAAGATCAGAAGGACCATGAAGGCGCCTTTCGGATCTGTATCCATCGAAACTCCGATCGGGGACGGCGAAACCAGGCTCGGCGATCTTATTGAAGACCATGCGGTTCCCTCACCGTTTGCGGAACTGGTAGGTGTTTCTCTCAAGGAGGAGGTCGACAGGGTTCTCTCCACACTGACCTCCAGGGAAGAGAAGGTCATCAGGATGCGGCTCGGGATAGGCGAGGGAACCGAGTCAACTCTCGAAGAAGTGGGTGACCTCTTCGGGCTCACCCGCGAACGCGTCCGGCAGATCGAGACCAAGGCGTTGGGCAAATTGCGGCACCCGTCACGGCGAAGGAGATTGGAAAGCTTCCAGGAGTAGGTATTGGCTGGATCGTCTCGGATGCTGAAGGACCCGAGACGTTAGTGCGCGTCAGAAAGACACAACAGGAGGTGTCCACAATGGGAGACAAGGGTGGAAAAAAGAACAAGGATAAGAAACTGAAGCAGAAGGTTAGCAAGCAGGCAAAGCAGATGCAGCAGAAGAAAGACAGGCAACCGAAGACAGAGGAAAAGCTCTGATTGAAAGGACCGGAAAGTCCAATTGGGAGATGACCAGAATGAAAAAGAACGAGATAAAGAAGCTATTCGGCAAGCTTCTCAAACCACACCTGAATAATCTGTTCTTTCCACACGGGATTCATGGTCAGATTGCATACTACCTGGAAAAGCAGGGCTATTACGGACCATACACGATTCCCGCGTACATGGTGCCCCTTTGTTTCAGTTCCGAAGCTCTTTCAAAGCTCAAAGAAAACTCTGACAAACACGGGATACCTATCGAAGCAGCTCATCCCGCCGATGTTCTCGACAAGCTTGTGGACGGGATAGACCTTGGCTATGGCAATCGATCGAGGCTATCTCCCCTAACATTTGTTGACATGGTGAGTTCGGGCTGCGAACCCGATATCTATTATCTGGACAGGGATTTCAACAATGACGAGTACATGAGGTTCTTCGACTTTCTCGATGATACCATCCTGGTCAAGCACATCCGGACCTCCTGGACAGACCTCGGAGCGGCCGATATGAAATTCTGGTGCCACATGTTCGCCAATTGCGCTGAGAAACCCCGGAAGCTTGCGAGGGTGGTTAAAGGCTGAGACATGCTTCACGAAGGATCCGGCAATGAACAACGGGCGGCCTGGCCGACGCTGAGGCAGGCCCTTGACAGGTATTTCTTTCTCAAGGATGCCGAACACATCATGACCGCTGTGATCGAGCCCGTCATGAAGGAAATATCGATGAAACTCCGGTCACGCGGACACGAATCCTCCATTGTCAGGGAATCGCAGAGCATAAGCGACAGCGGATATCTGCGGCTTCGCCACATCAGTCTGATCATAGCCGCCAGGAAGACAAAGCCCGCCGGTCTTGCGAAACACCCGGTCATTGCTTTTGTTGCGAACAGCGAAAAGAAGATGGTGTGGGTCCTCGAAAAGACGATAGTCCCGGATGGCAGCAAAGAACGTAACGCTGGAGAATACCAGGTCGCTGAGATCACGCGGCAAATTGTCGAGAAGCATATCCGACGCTTCCTGCCGGAGGCATTGGGAAAAACCGTTTCCTGAGGCCCGCATCCAAGCTGTCACGAAATCGGGAAACCCAAGGATCACCCAGGAAGGAATACGGTTATTCTCCGGAGTTGCTTCTCGAGACTTTCCGGGGGCACTCTCTGCCTGCAATCTCGTTGTCAGCGCGAGCATGGCACCAACGCCCACCTCTCTGGCGAGTATCCAGAACCATTTTTCAAGTGGCAACTCACCCGTTCCCACGGCGCGTATCACCAGAGTTGAAGGCAGTACACCCGCGTTCCCGCCACTCGCCGTCATCAGAGGGATGAATGAAGCGAGGACTACACAAGCGACAATTATATGCTTGTCGGCAGATATGATCGCCGCAGTGATCAGGTTAACACCGAGTAGGGGCGCAAGCCACACTATCCGCTTGTGGTAAAGCGACGGGACAGTCGCGTCCCTATGCCTTGTTTCCAGTGGAGCCGCGGCACCGATCTTCTGAAAGTCCTCGGTGGCCTCTTCCTGGGAAATGCCTAAAACGTCATCGAAAGTAACAATGCCCAGCAACGGGCCGTCTCGATCCACGACGGGCAGCGCGTCGAGACGATAGTGTTGAAGCAGGTGCGCTGCCTTTTCCCGATCCTTAAGCGCCGAGACGGCGACAAAGGAACGGTCCATGAGGGATTCCACCGGCTGGTCGGGGAGCTCCGCCAAGAAGCATGTTCGAGCATCAGGCTGAAGACCTGCAAGAAGTTGTGCAATCTCTTCGTCGGTCAGAACCTCCATGAGTTCATCCTTGTGGCCGGAATCCAGATCAGAAAAGACCTCTGACGACACCTTCTCTGGTAAAGGCCTGAAAGCTAGAATGCATCTTTTCCTGTCGAGTTCGGGAAGTAGTTCGGTGCAGCCACACGAGAATACTTCTCTCAACTGTACCCAATCCTGACGATCAATGATCTACACGATTTCGTCTTTCCGTATTCTCAATGGCTGCATCGTTTACCTCCTGCCGGTCGTCCAAACAAGGAACCCTTCCACCTTCTCTCGTTTCCCTGCGCTGGCGACATGCAAGGGGGATATCCAGGACTGTGCAAGCCTCCGGCTCTCTTCCCGCCCGTTGGTCTTCTCCTGCCAATACCTTCAAAACACGACCGACAGCCGGCGGCAATCTGGCCAGCAATCTCCTGTCAGTGCGACACTGCAGACCGCATTCTCCGGCTGGATGTCTCCGGGACTCGCCGTGCTGGAGGACCAGGGTTGGGGACAACCACGCGTCATGAAGGAGACGGCAGCCTCATATCAAGTTGTCTCTCCATGGCCTTGATCTCGGCTTCCAGGCAGCGTGCACTCTTCTGAAGGTTCCTGAAGAGTGATTCCTTCCCTATGAGGGAAAACAGATATGCTCCGTAGCTCTTCCCCGACGGTTCCCAGGGGTGCAAGAAGAAAACAACCGAATAGCGGTATTGCTGCTCGACCTGGAAGTTGACCTTCCGTTGCATACCCTCAGCCAATGTCTTTGACAGACTCTTCTTGTAACGGACCATGTCGAGGTATGCCTGGATCGCGATCATGAGAACCAATGCTTGTTCCCGGCCTCCCATGTGCTCCAAGCAAGAGTCCATGTGTATACTTGCATGAGTTATACTGTGGAATATTCTAGCCACAGTTGTTCTCCCCTCCCTTCTCAACACGGGTATTCCCTTCGCAACTCTGGCCACGTCTAGTATCTCACTCCGTGCAATTTCTGTGCTACCGTGCCGCACCTCGTGACATCCCGGAACTCCATGGTATATGGACGCAATCACGCGATCAGATCTTTGTGTTCATATCAGATGTGTGGTACGTATGCCTTTCGTCAATTCCCCGGGGAAGGTGTTCTCAGGGTTGGGACCGAAACGAAATCACGAAAGGAGGATCCGAGAAAACACATTGAGAAGCATGGTTGCCGAATGTAACGATGTGTCGAAAAATGCAACACATCCTGGTGATGCAACACCTCCGGTGGCCTCCCGACCCGACCTGTCTGGGCCTGATCTCACAACTGCAGGCAATGCCCCGTTTGCAAGTACTCGATTCCTTGTACGGCTGGCACGTTCTTTGCTTTTAGTAAAAAACCATAGGCCTCGGAAACCGGAAGACTGCTCTGAATTCCGAAGATTCTCCGGGACCATACGTTTGAGAGCTCTGTGCGACGCTGTCACACTGTCACTCGTTGAACTCCACCTCGCCGGGCAATACCATCTATCCTGCTCTGGATGGGCGAGGAAGCTCGGCACCCATGGCTGGCAATGGGCATTTTGAGTTGACAGGAGACAGTTTCCAGGTCAAGGAGGTCTCGTTGATATGAATGCTGAAAGAACGAGTTGCGTGACATCGGAAGTGACAAAGGTTGTCGCTGCCACAAGGAGAGGCTTTTTGGTTGTGTACTACTGCGGTGACAAACAGGTTGCCAGCGAATCGTACAATCTCAACGGCGTTCTTGTTTACTGTTCCGGCTCAATCCCCGACGGTGTCGTCAGACAGTACTACGGAAACGGTACGGTAAGGGAAGAAACGGAGTTCAGGGACGGCCGCGCTCACGGCAGAAGTACGAGGTATTACCCGGAGGGAGAGACGCTCGAGGAAAGCACGTACAAACGGGGAATGAGACATGGTCCCGCGAAGACATACCTGCGGGAAGGCCTGCTCTGGCTGGAAGCACACTACAAGAACGGAAAACTGCATGGGGTCTTCACGAGCTATCACGACAACGGGAACGTGGAATCAGAGTTGCACTACAGGAACGGAGAACCGTATGGCTTCCATGCAACGTACGACAGGCACGGAAACCTTGTAGAGGAAGGAAGATTCGATCAGGGGAAGGCAACCACGAGGCGCATGCGGGAATGGTCAGAATCGGGAGGAAAAGTCTGTTTGGAGGCAGGATGAGATGAAGCCAAAAGAGGTTTGCATAACACAATTGGACATGGAGAGGCTGCGGGCCCACATCGCGGTTTCCGGCGGGGACAGCGCCGATGTTCTCGAACAAAAACTCGCCAGTGCCCGAATAGTGTGTTCAAAGGATGTCCCCGGTGATACGATTACCATGAACTCAGTCGTCCGCATCAGATACGTCGATACCGGAGAGGAACATACGTTTGCCCTTGTGTTTCCGGGGAATAGGATTGAAACCAACGCGATATCCGTTATGGGTCGGGCGGGCGCAGCTCTTCTCGGTTGCCGGGAGAAGGATGTCGTGGAGTGGCAGGTCCCGGCGGGGAGGAAAAGAGTGCAGGTACTTGAGGTGCTGTACCAGCCGGAGAGAATGGGAAAATACTACGGTTAGACCGGATAAGATTAAAGCACAGCGGGGCATTTGGTTGGCCGAACGGCCTTCATCGCATCCATGTGAAGACGCGGCGGGCGCATGCCTGAGGGATGTCGGGAGATTGCCACCAGAAGCCCGACCTGGGGAAGATATGAGCTGTAGGGAGATCAAAGAAGCCAAACCTCTGGAGAGACACCTTTTCTCTGCAATGCACAAGGCGGTTAAGGAACCCTCGGATGGGAAACCAAGAAAAGAAGAATGACATCCGCGTTGCGGACGTTCTGGAAGATATTGGCGGAGCAATCGTCACTGGGACGGAAGGAAGAGCAAACAGGAACCGGGCTATTGCTCCTGTTACAGCTACAGGACAATTCAAGAACAAGCGTGAAAATTAACCGGTATCGGCACCCCGTTTCAACATGGCATCGGACAAGAGTGGAGATATCTCTCGCAAGACTTGAACTGCTGTTACAGATATGTTCTGGCCAGACAAGCATGAAGCATAGAGAAGATGAAAGAGGAGGGGTCGGTTTTCCAGCCCTGCGCCACAGGTCGAAGATGTGTAGGTGGTTAGTAGTGAGAGAATGCGACCGTGTGGTCCTTTGTCCAGCGAACCGCTCATGCAGCTCTCCCAACCGTACGGCGCCTTAGACTTTCCCTTTCCTTCGGTTCAAAGCTCAATAGAAAGTTGCAAAGTAGAAATTGGCGACTATCTTTTGGCCGGTTCCCTCATCTGATTACAACACCAGCACCTGGCGCAGGCCCTTCTCTATCTCCGCCAGGTCCTCCCTGGAGATCTCCCCCGCCTTTTCCATAAGACGGGTTTTGTCCACCGCCCTGATCTGGTCACACACCGCAACGGCCTTTCTGCCAAGGCATGTAACCGGGACGGCCAGCGGGGGTCTTGGTTTCCCGACGGAAGAGAGGGGGATAACGACAACGGTACGCCTTGCTTCATTGACGGGCGTCGCTCCGATGAGCACGCACGGGCGTCTCTTCCTGATCTCCGAACCCGTAGAAGGGTCCAGGTTCACCCAGTATATGTCACCACGTTTCATCGTCTATGCCGTCTCCCGCGGTCACGTCCCAGTCTTTCATCTCCTCGCCGAGGGCCTGGTCTTTCTCAACGCCGAGGGCACACTGATAGAGATCCTCTTCCCGGCGCTTCACCTCGGTCTCGAGAAGGTCCGCCAGAACCTTGCTCCGCTGGCCGGGTGGTATTACGGCCTTCATCCTTTCAGCCAGACGGTCTGGCAATGAAAGAAGAACTTTCTGCATGGTATCCTCCATGTTGCATCGTATATCCTATATAGTATATACGATGTGGGCTCGAAAGGGCAAGATTTTCGGAAAGGAAGAGAAGTTAGCTGGAGTGTTGGGGGATCTGTTTGGCGACGAGGCCTTACTTTACCGCGGTCTTCACCTTCCGGTAATTCGCCATCACCCGTTCGTACTCTTCCCGCGGGGCTGGCTCGCGCTCGTTCCGCGAGATCTGCTCCACAAACCTCCTGGCGTCTTCGCCATGGAGAATGGGGGTTTCCTTGATCTTCCTTGCCATTGTTGTCTCCTCAGATCAAAAAGCCCTTTGAGCCGTAACCCAAAGGGGGCGAGGTAACTTTCTGCGCCTAGAGATGAATTGCATATTACCCGGTTGTCGCGTCCCTGGCATAAAGACTGCCACCGTCTTCACTCATGCCGTTCCCCTCAAAATAGTTCAGGGGATTGAAGTCGCCTTCAAGCCCCCGGAGATCATTACCCGCCGTTGCAGGGCAAAGGCGGGGGATATATTCTGTGTTGTCTTGTGACTGGATACATTATCCTTTCTTATCACAAAAGAGTCAAGAGTTTTGCCCACATTCACCACCTGCTCCTCTTGCGTCCCGCTCTTCGCCATGGAGAACAGGGGTTTCCTTGATGGGGGTGGATCTCCTTTGTCTCTCTCTTCGGTGGGAATGGTTTTGCTCCTGCCGGTTCGTATGCCTTCCAGGCCTTTTCCCGCCAGGTAGATATCTTCGAGGTCTTCGATATATTCAGTTATTGCGGCCCTGGCATAAAAGGTTTTCGTTCTTCCCGTCTTCTTCGCCAGGTCCTCAAGGCGTTTTTCGATCTCCGGTGAAAGTCTGATTACAAGCGTATTTATGCCTCCTGCTGTGTTAGTATGGCAGGAATCTTCCATGGCATCAAGGTTCGTGGCCGGCAGCTCTTTCCTGGGAATCCTCTATCTCCACGATGCGCAGTATGTTCCCGCCCCGCTGGATGAAGATCCGCCGGGCCTGGCCTTTGCTCTCCGCCTCAATGTTGACGGTTGTTGTCTCGCCGGTCGGTTCTTTCCAGGTGATCCGGAATGGTCTCTTCATGCTCATCCTCCTTGGCCCGCATCTTGTCTAAAGAACCGGACCGTGCTTCGGTTGCATAAAACTGTCGATATCGTTTATAACAGCAGGGACAACCTTCAGCGCGCGCTCTGACATCGAAAGCACCCTGTCAAAGTCAAGGTTTGATTGATAAATGCTTTCGACAAGGCGGCTGAAGCTTCTCAGATTGGCGAGTTCTGCGGCAGCCCCTTCACTGATAACAGCTTCCCGTACACCGGGGTTCGGGTTACAGGCTCTGACCAACAACTTTGCATGCCAATCACTACCGACGGGCAACTGGCCATCGAAGTACCGAACGATATCTCTGAGGACCCTTTCAACCCCCGCATAGACACCGTGGAGTACCAGCGCCATCATGGAGCCGTAGGCTTCCTTTGTTTCTGTATTCGTCTCGGCGAGGAACAGTTCGTTGGTTCTCCGCAGCTTTTCACATTCTTTCCGTATTCTATCCAGTTCGATCTGGATGTCAAGAAACGGCGCCAGCATATCGTCTCCCTCTTTCCTTGATGCTCCTCACGATGTAGTCCGGGGCATCCTCCATGTAGACGAGATGGAAATCCTCCGTCCCCAGTATGTCCTCGATGGTCCCCTCTACGCAGTACTTATGCTCCCAGGGGATCCCGGCAACCGCGAGGTCGACGTCGGAATGAGCGTCGAACTTCTCCGTTAGAATTGATCCAAAGATGTAGACTTCTTTCACACCCAGCCTGGCCAGATATTCACAGACTTCTTCTGCCTTCTTGAGCAAAACGGCTCTTCTTTTGCTGATCTCGTCAATATCTCTCTGTAACAACGTCAGTCTGGGCATGGTTGAGTTCCTGGGTATTATAGTAGCATATCATTGGAAAACATCAAAAATCCCTCAACGGTTCTCGGGTCATTTCGGAAAAGAACGCAAAAAGGAAAGCAACTATTGCAAAAAGGATACAGAAGAAGTAATTTATTCCTCATAGTTCGTCATCATGATTGTTCTCTAGTTTGTGGGACTTTTCACATTTGTTGTTGACAAATATTAACCTTTAGGTTAATTATTCTATGGACACAGCGATAATATATAAAGGCAGACAGTATGACATATATGCTGTTACCCATGGTGATCGATCTCGTGTTGTTGAATTCATTGATAACCTGCAGAAGAAAGATCAGGAGAAAGTTGTCGCCCTGCTCCGTAAATCCGCAGACCATGGCCTACCAGCTAACCCCGAGAGGTTCCACAAGCTTAAAGGTGTTGATATTTCGGAATTTAAGTCGTTTCAGGTGCGATTGCTTTGTTTTCGCGACAAGGACCGACTGATCATACTGACACACGGGTTCATCAAGAAGGGTAACAGCACGCCGAAAAGTGAGATTGAAAGGGCGGTAAACATGCGGAAACAATATTTTGAAGATAAGAAGGGGAAGAAGAGATGAACGCCGAGAAATGGTTCAAAGATAAACTGGAGGCCTTTCGGGAGGATGCCGAGTTCTATGCGGAAGAGTTGATTCTGGACCTGACGGAACAGATTGTTGCTGCCATGAAAGAGCTTGGCGTGAACCGAACGGAACTGGCTGCCCGTATGGGAGTATCTAAAGCGTTTGTGACGAAACTGCTTCGCGGCAATACCAACGTTACCCTGAAAACCATGGCCTCCCTCGCAAGGTCTCTTGGATGTAACGTCAACATTGAAGTTTGCCCGAAGGATGTCGAACTGGCGATCAAACTTTATAAGACGTCTCCGAAGCGGAAGGACCTAAGTCCGGGTCGGTTCACCGAGGTATATAAGACATCGAAGCAGGAGCCTGATGATGAATTCCTCACCGCCGTCGCTTAAGATTGACCAATACTTTGTCGACGAAATCCATGTGAAGGCTAACCCGGAGTACCAGGAGCCAAAGAAGGGTACTCATGAGGCGAAGCTTACCGCTTCCATGAACGTGAAAAGACGAGGAAAGCTTCCGGAGTTCATGATTACCATTGAGCTGCAGGTCAACAAGTCGGAAGCAGACTTCAAAGCCAATCCGTACTATGTGTTCTTAAGGATTACCGGTTTTTTTAGCTTTGCCAAGGGGACTGACGAGCAGATGATCGAGAAAATGATCCCGCTGAACGGTCTCGCCATTCTCTATGGGATTGCCAGAGGCGTTGTGGCCCAGGCAACAGCGAACTCCATGCATGAAAAGTTCATCCTGCCGACTGTCAATCTTGTTGAAGCAACCAAGGAACAGGTCGGGAAGAAAGTCGTCAAGGGGAGCTCCAGGAAGAAGACTGACCGCTGAGACGGGTTGGTTCCCTGAATCTGCAGGAGCTTATCCAAGCAGGCCGCGCCGTTCCGTGTAATCGATGTTCAGCCATTTTGTGGTTGGAAATGTATCCAGTGAAATCTGCACAGCACCATTTTCCAGCATACAAGAGAGGTATAATTGATGCCGCCGATTGGAAACGACGTCTGGCGTGAAGGCCGCCATGTTCGTGTTACACACGGGAAGGAAGAGCCTTGATATCGTCTGGTAATGGCAAGGGCCGACAGGGCAAAGGGGTCAGGATGCTCGACGTGGCCGGTAAAACGAAAGTATCCAAGGACGCATATCGGGAGCTCGACAGGCAGCGCACCGGACTCCGTGAGCTGCTGGATCTTTTCAGGCGGGACAAGGACAGACCGGGGGCTGACCGCCACCTCGTGGCCATGGCGGAGACGATCCGCCGCATCTATTACGACATGGAGGGTATCCTCAGGGACTTGGACGATGCGTTTGGCCAGCAGCGCATTCTGGGGAAGACGTCGACAATATACATGGATGCGCTCAGGGATTATTGCCTCACCCCGCCGCACGTGTGGGAGACCGAACGCGACCGGATTATCGGATTCTCATCGCTTGCCCTGCAGCTGCCCGATCGGCTCAGGAGAGACGTGGACCGGTTCATGAAGAGAACGGACATGAGGGCGCCGGAGCTCCGCAGGGCCGCTAATGAGACAATCCATGACAGGATCATTCCCATACAGGCCGTTCTTGAAAGGTTGCGGGCAGAGAACAGAGTCTTGGTGGCCGTCTTATATGGCCCGTATTCGGAAGGAACGCTGCATGGCCACCCCAGCATCGATATCGGCATCTACCTGCGGACCGACGATGAGGCGGAGCGGATGCGCATTGTCGGCAGCATACGCGCGGCCGTGAAGGATGACACGCATGTTTCGATCCTCCATCTCAACGACAGGGACGAGTCGTCCTTTGTGGTCCAGGAGGCCCTTGCGGGGATTCATCTGGTCGAGCCTGATACGGATGCTCTCGATGACACTTACGATTGGGCGTCAGACGAGGCGGAATCGATGCGGTTTGAAAAGGAGGGGGACGAGAGGATGAAGGAAACACAGGACATGATGGAGCTCATGAGGAGGAAACTACGGTCATATCGTGTCAACTACACCGCAGGGAATTTCCCCGAGTGCGTGTCTTTACTCTTTTTTGTATTGGAGGCCCTCTGCCGGTATGTCCTTGCCGGCAAAGGCTATCGCGCGTACTCGCACCGCGAGGTGCGGGAGTTGATGGCGAGGCATTTCATCACCACCGGCGAGGTGGACAGGATCGTATACGACCATCTCTTTGAGCTCTATCATCGGCGGCGGGACGCGGATTTCAGTGCGGCGACCTTCGGCAAGAACGAGGTGGATCAGTACGGGCAGAGAGTGCGCGAGAGTCTCGAGCTCCTGAAGGGCCATGTTGACGATGAAGACAGGGAGGATCTGCTGTCGTTGCTGTCTGTTGGCAATGACGGTACCGGAGCCATGCCGTAAGGACCTCGCCCGGTACCGGATGATAGGTGCAGAATAGGTGCAGTATCAAGTGCAACGCGTCTCTGATACCATAATGATATCCGTTAGCTGCAAGTAATTCATGAAATTACGTATTACATCATAACAGCTTCACTTTAAACCCCGGAATATCGACCGTCACCGCCTGGAGAATCGCCTCTGTTTGCCCGGGATTCACACAGACCGTGCCTCCGATCCGGTCTGTGATCTTTCCGGAGGCCTTGGGTGATTCATGGATGTGTCCGGACAGGACAAGCGGTGGCTGGTGCCCTTCGATGAACCTCCGTACCGCCATGCTCCCGATATGCTGCCCGTTCCAGAGCGTGTCCAGAGCCGTGCCGTAGGGCGGGTCGTGGAGCACGTAAAGAGTTTTCTTCGGATCTGACATCCGGGCGAGTTGCTCGAGGTCCTCCTCCATCGCGGGATGAGAACTGAACCACTCCTGCTCATCAATGTCGATGAGTCCGTCCAGTGTGCTGACGACTGGTTTGTACGGTCCGGGCTGGAGAATTTTCTGCTCGTCATCGTATCTTTCCCAATCTTTGCAGGAGAACGGGGTAGGGCGCACGCAGGAATAGCCGGCGATGGAGAGGCCTTCTGTGAGGCGATGCGTCCGCATGTGGAGGAGCTTGCAGAGGCCTTCAGACCCCATCTCCTCGAGAAGATCCATATTGATGGAGAAATCGTCGTTACCCATCATGAGGAAGACGTCCACAGCGGGATTGCTGTCACGGAACGCATGCAACAGCGGGCGGAGAGTGCCGGTTAGGAACTGCCTCTGCTCCTCGATGAGCGATGTGAAATCCCCCGTCTTTGGAAGAAGATCCCCACCGATGATGATGGTGTTCACCTTCCTCTTGACCGCAATGCCCAGGAGTCTTCGGTAGAAACCTTCATTGCCGTGGAGGTCCGCTGTATATAAGAGTTTTAGAGCAGCAGCCATTCGTCCCTCACTTCCCAATACCCGGAATCGCTGTCCACAATCACCATAGGAGAATAATCCATGATCAGTATCCGCACGCCCTCATCCATCCCCAGACAGATCTTCCCCCTGCTGATCAGTGGAACTGGGAGGTGAAAATGACCGAATACGAGCGTCTTGCCATAATTGAATCTACATTGCAGGAAGCTGCTATCCATACCCCAGACGAAATCCGTCCCACGCTGCTCATGGAGGGGTATGGATGGTTCGGCGCCGGCGTGAGAAAAGAACATCGGGTCAGTCTCAAAGTAGTAGCGCGTGTCCTCGATGAATGCCAGGTGTTCAGGCGGGAAGACCCCTCTGAGGAACGCCGGAAGTTCGCGGTTGTCAAGGAGGACGT
This sequence comes from Deltaproteobacteria bacterium UBA1386, assembly GCA_002305765.1. Taxonomy (GTDB): domain Bacteria; phylum Desulfobacterota; class Syntrophorhabdia; order Syntrophorhabdales; family Syntrophorhabdaceae; genus Delta-02. The sequence goes on along the minus strand of DBQU01000109.1, from coordinate 5,100 downwards.
GTTTCCCGTCACGCTCGATGTAATGCCGCCCGCCCGTAGAATAGGACAATGTCCGGGGATCCATACCGTATGATTTCAATGTCGAGATGAATCCATTGTCCATCAAGACGCCGTACGCGTGTGTGTCTCCGCCCAGCGCCTTGATGAGCAACTCCTCGTGGTTGCCTCTCAGATAAACGTTCGCCGCGTTCTTCAGGGATACGAGGAATTCCATGACCTCCCGCGACCGGGGGCCCCTGTCGATGTAGTCCCCGAGGAATATGAGCCGATCTCCTTCCTGATAATCGGCATTGTGCAGGGCATCGTTCAGCTCCCTGTAGTATCCGTGGATGTCCCCTATGACGAGAGTCTTCATCCGATCTCCGCGTCAAGGAGCGCGTCGCCCTCTTCCTTCGTGTTGAAATACACCTTCCGTCCGTTGGGGAAGAGGTAGCACCACCTGAAGCCCGTCTTCTCCGATCTGTGCCGGCTTACCCCGGCGAAGAAAGCCTTCTCCGGCATGACCCAGCTGTCTTTGTCATGACGGGCGAAGAGGGGTTCTAAATGCTTGCGCATCTTCTCGACGAGGATGATTTTCTCCTCGAAGGGGAGTTTCCGCAGGCGTTCCCTTTCCGCCTTCTTTGCGGCGATGATGTCCTCGAGGGAGGGGGGCTGAACAGGAGGTGAGGGGTTGTCGAGCTGTGAGGCGAATAGTTCCTCCAGCGTGGTTCTGTCCGGGATCAACTGGTCGTGAAACTGCGGCAGATACTCGAGAGTAACGTTGCCGCTCCAGTCCTTGGCCCTCAGGGCCTCCAGAACCTCGATACCGTAAGACTCCACCGGCAGGTGGGGCAGATCATGGCCGGCCTCGTCATCATAGCGCATCTCCGAGAGGTGGACACCGACGATGCCAGAGTGGTAAGCCTCGATGACCTCGAAGATCCGGCGGACGAAGAGATGTGATGTGTCCAGGATTAAGGGGAGGCCGCGTTCGATGACCTCCTCAGGGGTCAGGACTCTTTTAGCGTTCCCGAATGTCTCGATGGCCACCGTTACGGAGGCCTCCCTTTTCAGCCTCTTGAGGTTGGCCAGGGCGATTACCTGCAGATTGATCCGGTTGGTTTTCGCGGTGCTCTCAGGATGGAATACGACAACGTGGGCGCCGACGCGCTCTGCAAACTGCACGGTCGGAAGGGCCCAGGACATGAAAGCCTCATCTGAGAGGCGACCCTGGGGGGCGTGGACGGAATTGACGATGATGTTGTGGGAAAGGACGAAGGCAGCCAGGTCATCGAGGCGGTCCATCCCGGCGAGAAAGTCCTCAAGCTTGTAGGGCAGGGCAAGCTCGATGGGGATTCCGTCGAGACCGGAAAGGTCCGGAGCATACGAGGCGAAAGACACGTCTCTGCGGATAGAAAATCTCATGATCGTCAATTATACCAGCTTTCTCGCGGGCTGTCGCGCCTGTGTAGTGAGTATGTATCTATAAACTGATACGTGCTCACTACAGCGCTTGAAGTAACTTGAAATAAACCTGAGACAAAATTCCTGCTTCACTAGTTTTTTGCGAGAACGTAAAATTGTCTCGGTTTTATTTCAGATTGTTTCAGCCCTGAATTGTTGCGAACCATGCCTGAAACGTAAAATAAGAGTAAAATAAAGGTCAAATAAACTGGAGATAATTATCAAATAGAACTTCTGGCCGCATTCGGGTTTTGAGTCACCGGGCCGTATCATGCTGTTATTATTGGCCATGTGCTGGATGGTCCCGGTAATGAGGGCATGAATCACTTGGATTTAGAAGGGTGTTTGTGATGTAACTAGCTGATATTAAGATGGATACGCGTTGTTACGCATTCGGGTTTTGAGTCACCCGTGGAGACACTCTCCAGTGGAATTATTCCGATAGAGAGTGCGCGGGCGATTGTAGCATACTGAAAGAGGGAAGCGCATACAATCGGAGAGGCAGGTGCGGGGACGATCTGGTCAAATTGGACAAATCATCCGTGCATTTTCACCGCATGATTTGTCCAATTTGGTCACATCCTTTGTATGGTGCTGCACTCATCTCTCGACCTTAATTGAGAGGAAGTGCTGGCCAGAGGGCAAAAGGCCCGGACCTGACTCATGACGCTTGAGCTCCAATTGCCCAAGGTGAGAGGGGCCAGGCGCGGGCGCAACATATTCGTCTTCCTGCTTGTTATACGCCAGCAGCCAGCCGTGTGCAAGTGGAAAATGCACCGGTGGTCATTCGTTCGGGTTTTGAAGGGCGTTTCTTACTACATGATAGATGATGTGTAGAAGGGCGCTAGGCAGGTGCTTGCGGGATTCATGGGGATAGGATTCGAAACCACGGGGCGGTCTTGTTCAACTTGCTATTCCTCACCGCTTCGATGGCGTTCTCAGGCAGGGTCAATATGCACTCCAATCGCCGCAGATAAGGTATTGATTTTCCTGAGATTCTGTAAAGTGCAGTCAAATTGACTGCAACATCCCCCTTTAGCCTTTCAGGGTCCCTTTCAAACTGAACCAAATTCGTTATAAGTTCTCTTGCCGTGATTGTCTCATCTTCCATTGCCAGGCGGTAGAAACTGAGATATCCTGTTGCCTCGTCGACCGGGTTTATGTCCTTCCTGAGAAGATTCTCCTGTAGTTGAATGTGTGCTGTCCATCGGGCTCACAGGAACTCCACCTGGTCCACGATGTGCTCACCCACATACTTCTCGTGACCTTCCTTGAGAATGACCCGTATGCCCAGGGCGTCGCTGAGATAGTTCTCGATCCCGGTGAATCCGACGGTACTCAAGGGTTCTTTGACGTCCAGCAGCAACCACCAATCATCCTCCTCGCCGGACCCTTCCTCGGGGCACGCTTTGAACACGCCGAGGACGGTGACATTGTAAGTCTCCTGGAGATAGGGGTTCAGTTCCCTGAGCTTCTCCTTGACGACCTCAATGTCCGTCTCTGCCTTGCGCAGGTTGTCGATGTCCTTCATGAACTGGAGGTGACAGCGGACACCCTCCGGATCGCATGCTTCGATGCCCTGACGCAGCCTGTTGAACATGTCGTCGAAGAAGAAGGACCGGACCTGTCCGGTGCCTGCCTCATCGGCAAGGTCAAGGATGCGTCGGGCCGCCCTGACATCAAGGGTGTCCACGGCCCGGTTCAACCGGTCGCACATGCCCTCGAGGTCATTGACGTCAATGAGATCCTCTTTGCTTCCTGATCTGGTCATTCTCTTGTTCTCCGCGAAAGATTCCGGAAGGAACCGGTCAGCGCTTCAGACCGTGTCTCTCCAGGATCGCGTCCCCCTCCTCTAAGGTGTTGAAGTATTCCTTATGCCCGTCAGGGAAAAGGTAACACACCCTATACCCTTCTCTGTCGCTGGCGTGGCAGGTTGGCAGCCCTGCGGCATGTGTCTCCGCGATCGCTTTTTTCACGGCTCCCGCAAAGATTTTCTCTGCCAGGTTCTTGTCCTGCATCCAGTCCCATATGTCTATGTCCGCCATTGCACGTCCACTCTCGCGGCCCTCCTTCTCTGTGTGTTCAACGAAGATAGACCTCTTTTTCTTCATATCACCTCTCCAAGGATATCAGATTGCCAGGTAACGGTAAACGCTTTCCCCGCTACCTGAAGGGGAGATATCCTATACGCTGTCCCTTCATGGGATTTCCGTTCCAGCGTATTTTCGAAACAGTTCGTATAATTCCTCTCGTTGTTCATTATCCTTCACCACCATGATCATCAGGCGCAGGGGTGTGATGCCGTCCCCGTCTTTTGCGTCCGGGTCGGCGCCGTTCTCAACCAGGAGACGGAGGAGAGCGGGATCTCCGTGGAGGCAACCGCTGTGGAGGGGGGTCATCCCGTTGTTATCCCTGGCGTTCACGTCCGCCCCGGCCTCGAGGAGGAGGCGGACGATGTCCAGGTGGTTGCAAAGCGCTGCAAGGTGGAGGGGAGTGAGTCCATCCTCATCCCGTGCGTTCACGTCCGCGCCAGCGGAAAGCAGCTGGCGAATGGTGTCGATGTCCCCCTGGTGTGCGGCCAACAGGATGTTCATGATCGTTCCCCTTCCTCCGCTATCTTCATCTTGATGAGTGCCGAGACCGAGACTCCCAGCTTCCTTGCCTTGGCATCGAGGCGGGCTTTCTCCTCGGGCGTCATGTAGATGGTAACTTTCACCAGCCTCTCCTCGGGGCTCTTCTTCGGACGCCCGCCAGGGTTCTTGGTATGGATGCCTTGACTTTCCGTTGCGTGAGCATCAACGCCCTTTATGCTATCAGCAGCCTTCAGTTTAGCCATTTGCTCTCCTCTTTAAGAGTCTCCTGATCTCGTTAGTGAGCGCCAATATCTCACCGGCGGCACGGGAACCCTTGGAATATTCGATAACGGATTTTCCTTCCGCGTAAGCGTCCTGGTAATCTGCCCTGAACCTGACAACAGTATTTAACAGTTTATAACCGTCGGTGTTTCGGATGAATTCCATGAGATCGTTGACCTTGGAGATTGATGCAGGGAATGCGCCGCAGTTGACAACGTGTCCTACCTTGCCTACAGCCTTCAGCACAGATGATGTCCTTGAAAGCGCAAAGACTTCGACCTGTGAGGGGCGCACGGGAACAACCACCAGGTCCGACACTGACATGGCGGAACGATTGTAGTCACTATCAATTCCCCCGCAGTCAACCACGAGGAAGGATTTAGGGTTACCCCTGTAAGAGGAGGTCACCTCCGGGATCTGCTTGATGGAGTTCACGGTGGATACGGGTATTACCGGGGTAATGCCAGCTTGAGCCCTGTACCCGGCCCACAGGGAGGAGGACCTCTGCAGGTCGAGTTCGAGAATGCGAGTGTCCGTGAATTTGGCAATGAGGGTGGCCGCCAGGTTGACCGCAAGGGTGGTTTTGCCCACCCCGCCCTTGGGATTTGCGATGCTGACAATCATGCCGCCTCCTGTATATAGCAAACAGTTTAATAATATGATAGAACAGTTTAATAGAGTCAGAAAACTGTTATATACAGTCATAAGTCTAGCAGATGCGGAGGGGTTGTCAAGGGGAATGTGCGGGGAAGGAGGGATATTGAGCCTTTTCTTTAGGCAGCAAATATGACAAGATATTGCT
>DBQU01000084.1 GCA_002305765.1 Deltaproteobacteria bacterium UBA1386 | reverse complement strand
TGGAGGTAATTGCGACACAGTCTCCAGGTCCGGGATGACGACAAAGAGGACTTTCTCAACAGCCTCTTAAGCGATTCAAGCGACTTAAGCGATTCAAGCCATTCTTAGGAGTTCGTCAATCTTCCTGGTGATGACCGGGTCTTCTTCGATCTCTTTGATGTCGCTGAGGATGTTGCGGGAGTTGTCGCCGAACAGGGATTCAAAGAACGTTAGGGCGCGGAGCTTGAGGTCCCTGTCCCCGATCTCTTTCAAGGTGTTCATGATAGCTATGATGGCCCTCTTCTTCCCCGTGTGGCCGATGCCCTGGATGACGAGGTCCTTGATCTCCAGAACATCCTCTTCCTTGAGGTGCAGGAGCAAAGGGTTGATCATGTCCTTGTCGTTGATCTCCACCAGGAGGCTGATCGCATTCTTTCTCTTCTCCTCGCTCTTGCTGTAGAGAAGCTTCAGGATGGGCTGGATATCGATGCCCCGCTCGAACCTGTTGGCCGTCTCGAAGAGAGACTTCCAGTCTCTTCCGCGAGCGATAAGGCTTGCCAGGGTGATGCCCATTTCCTCCTTCGACATCACGAGCCGGTCCTGCCACCTCTCGGCCAGATCGAGGGTCTCTTCGTCGAGGAACATTTCGTTGACGATGAAATTGCCCAGGATATTGCGGAGCATCTTTCTGTCCTCGAACTGATGGAGTTTCAGGATGCGCCAGAGAGGCTCCCTGAGTACCCTGTTCGCGAGGGCGAAGTAGGATGTTTCCTGGTACTCCGTCTCGCGCAGGATCCCGCGCTCCCTCAACGAAGAGACCAGCGAGGCTATCCGTTCGTGGGAGACGGCGGTCTCGTTGTGGATGTCGTCAACGCTGTACCGTTTCACGATGGGGCCCGAAACATCGACAAAGACGGACATGACGAGGGCCAGATCGCCATCGTCCTCCAACCCGCGGAGGGCCCCGCGCACCGCGTTGTCCATGTCGGCGGCCTCCCGCGCAACTCCGGGCAGGACCGGGACGTCCGCGTCTCCTTCGACCCTTCTCGGAGCCGACAGGGATCGCCCGTAAGGCGTCCTCTCCAGGGCCTTCAACTCGTAGAGCGATGATATCTGCATACCCTGGAAGACCCTGTACCAGTCGAAGAAAGTTTCCTTCTCGCCGCAAAGTATGAAATAGGCGCCCGGCTCGGCAAGCATGAATTCGACGAAACGCACCAGTTTCTCCCGCTCCCCTTGCTCCATCAAGACGATCTTCTCGAGACCGTCTATGAGGAAGAAGCATGGTCCTCCCTTGAGGAGCGTCTTGCACAGGGAGATGATGTCGAGATCGTCTACCCGGGGGATCTTGTGGCGTTTCCCTATCACGTCGCGCAGCTCTTTTGTCGGCTGCGACCAGAGCTCGCAATAATAGACATTCTCGTGAGAGGCCGTGAGCTGGGGCAGGACAAAGTATGTGAGCAGGGTGCTCTTCCCTGCCGATACCTCTCCCGCCACCACAACGGAGCCTTCATTGAAGAGCCTGTCGAGGACCACGGAGGAGTCGTCCCATCGCTGCACCGGGACACCTTCAAAATCGAGGAAGGGAGAGACTCTGGGTATTCTGAAGACGTCTCGCTCATAGTAGAAATTGCTCGTGATGACCCACACTATTTCCCTGTACTGGAAACCGAGCTTCCCGTTGACGTGGTTCTTGAACCTTATGAACATGCTCTCCACGTACCGTTTGACACTCTCGAGCATGTGCGCTTCGTAAGGGAGCCTGCTGTTGAACTGTATGGATATGATCCCTTCCCGGCTGTCAACATCGAGCACCGCCTCACCCGGCCTCAGGGCGATCTCGTGGTCGTTATACCTCTTGAGGTGGTTGTGGGCAAGGTCGGTGAAGAAGACGTCCACGAGAAGATGGGCAAAGTTGAAGAGGTACTCGAAGACCTTCATGTTCCGTATGATGGCCTTGGAGGTGTTATCCGTTATCTCCGTCTCGAGAGGGACCTTCTTGACGAGATGGGCGTAGCTCAGGGCATTGACGGCCTCCACCGCACCTTCGGGGATGTCGAGGCGTCGCGCTATCTCGTAGTTCATGAAGACGCCCTTCACATCCATATCCCGGGCGTTGAGTATGTTCCCGTTGAGCGGCCAGTCGAATTCCTTCATCAGGGAAACATCGTGGAGATAAATGGTCCCGAGCAGGGCAAAGATCTCCCCGGAGAACATCTCTTCGGTGCGGTCCTTCGGGTCGGGGATGAGTTTCTCTATGATGCCTTTCAGGGTCTCCACGTGCTCCGCGATGGGGGCGTCGATCCGTGGGAAGACCTTTTTCTCGCAATAGCTCCTGAGGTCGAGGAACCTGCGGTAGAGCTTGAGTTCCCTCTCCTTCTCCTTCAGGACCTCTTCCAGCTTGGCCTTCACGCAACCTCTCCCGCCTGCATGCACCTGCAGCAGATCGTCCGCATTATATCTTTCCCGGGTGTCCTAACGGCAAGGTTACCGTTAACGGATCTTTTGGCGCCATGCATAGAGGATCGGGCTCGCCACGAAGATCGACGAGTAAGTGCCCACGATGAGCCCAAGAAAAAGCGCAAAGGCGAAATCGAAGAGCACTTCCCCGCCAAAGATCATAATGGCGGCTAGACTGATAAGGGTACTGATACCGGTGACGATCGTCCTGCAAAGGACCTCGTTGATGCTAGCGTTGATGATATTGCCAAAATCGTCGCGGGATTTCATCTTGCCCGAGTTCTCCCTTATGCGGTCGAAGACGACGACCGTGTCCTGGAGGGAATATCCCGCTATGGTCAAAAGAGCTGTGATGATGAGAAGATTGAACTCCTTGTTGAGAAGATAGAAGACACCCGCTATGGCCAGAACATCGTGGAAGGTGGCAATGGTCGCCGCGATGCCCGACAGGAAGGTAAACCTCCAGGCAATGTAGATGATGATCCCGAGCAGGGCCAGAACGATGGCGATGATGGCGTATTTCTTCAGCGACTGGCCTACGCCGGGACCGACCATGTTACTCCCCAGCATTTCGAATTTGGCGCCCTTCAGCTGCGTCGACAGGATGGAGGTTATCTTCGCGGTGAGGGACTCCTTTTCCGTGTCCGAAAGCTTCGTCTTGATAAAGAAATCCCGCGTTCCGCTGACCTCCTGGATCTGCACATCGCCAATACCCCCCTTCTCCAGGGCGGACCTGAGGTCACCGATATTGACCCTTTCGGCAAACCTCACCTGCACGTTCGTGCCCCCCGTAAAGTCGATGCTGAGGTTGGCCTTACCGAAAGAGATCATAATGAAAGAAAACACCCCTACAGCCACGAGTATCGCCGATATGACAAATGCCTTCTTCCTAAAGGAGATGAAATCTATTTTCGTATCTTTAATGAGCTCCATCATGGGCGCCGCCTCATATACTCAGTGTTCTGGGTTTGAATTTCACGAGTATCCAGTCGAAGATGGTCTTCGATCCGAACACCGCGGTAAAGAGATTTATGATCATGCCGAAGATCAGGGTTATCGCGAAACCCTTTATCGGCCCTGTTCCGAATATGAAGAGGACGGCCGCCGTGATGAGCGTGGTGATGTGGGAGTCGAATATCGCCACCCACGCCTTCGCGTAGCCACCGTCCACCGCCGCCCGGACCGTTTTCCCCAGCCGCAGCTCTTCGCGTATCCTCTCGAAGATGAGGACGTTGGAATCGACGCCCATGCCGATGGTGAGCGCGATACCCGCTATGCCGGGGAGGGTCATCGTGGCCTTGAAGGCGCTGAAGACACCGAGCAGATATATGAGGTTAAGTCCAAGGGCGATATTGGCGATGATGCCCGAATACCGGTAATAGACGATCATGAATACGACCACGAAGAGGGTCGCGAGGAGAGTTGCCAGCATGCCCTTATTGATCGAGTCCTGGCCGAGCGTCGGTCCGATGGTGATGTTCTGGACCACCTTCACAGGGGCCGGGAGGGCGCCCGCGCGAAGCACGATGGCGAGGTCCTTTGCCTCATTGAGCGTGAAACCTCCGGTGATGGAGGCCTTGCCGCCTGATATCCTCTCGCGGATCTGCGGCGCCGAGTAAACGGTGTTGTCGAGGACGATGGCAAGCCTCTTGCCGACGTTCTCCCCCGTCACCCTGTCGAAGATCCTCCCGCCTTCGCTGTTGAATTCGAGACCCACCGATATCTCACTGCCGATGTCCCTGCCGCCCATGTGGACCCGGGCGTCCGTCAGCAGTTCGCCCGTCAGAACGGCCTGTTTCTTGAGGACGATGGGGGCCGTCGTCTCGACTCCCGTCTCCCTGTTCTTCGACCTGATCTTCAGGACCTCGCTGCCCTGGGGTATGGCCCCGGTCTCGCCGCCCCGGGCCATGGCCTCTTCGTCGACGAGCTTGAATTCCAGCTGTGCCGTTTTGCCTATCAGCTCGAGCGCCCTGTCTGGGTCCTTCACGCCCGGTAGCTGCACCAGTATCTGGTTCTCCCCCTGCTTCACGATGACCGGCTCAGAGACACCGAACTGGTCGATCCTGTTGCGTATCGTCTCCAGGGCCTGGTTGACGGCGTTCTCCTTTATCGAGGCAAGCTCCTTCTCGGGAATAAGGAACTGGACGTTCAGAAGGTCCCCCTCCGGTTTCGCGGTGCCCACCTTGAGATCCGGGAACTTGTTCCCGACGACGTTGAAGAGCTTCTCCTTCTGGTCGGGCCGTATGGAGACGGTGATGGTGCTCCCTTTTCTGTCTATTCCGAGGAACCTGACGCCATCGGAGATCATGCCGTCCTTGAGGGCGTTCATCCGCCTGTCGATTATATTGTCCATGAGCTTCACGGTATCGAGCTCCAGGAGCAGGTGCATACCGCCCTTGAGATCGAGTCCGAGGTGGATCTTATCGCTGGGAAGGTATTTCTTCCAGACACCCTCGAGGTCTATCACGTTGGGAAGACAGTACACTATGGAAACGACCAGGAAAACGACAATGAGAATAAATCTCAGTTTCAGTGACTTGATCACGTATGAACCTCATTCGGTTGGATTCGGCAATTCCAGCTCAAAAAGTACAACCAAATTACAGCCATACACCCCGTTTGTCAAGACAAATTTCACGAACCGAATTGCCTCATAAAAAATGTT
>DBQU01000119.1 GCA_002305765.1 Deltaproteobacteria bacterium UBA1386 | reverse complement strand
TAGACCTTCCCGTAGTAGCGGGTAGCTTGGGGTTCCAGACTGCTACAACTTCTGTATTGTCTCATAATATATACAATGATATGATAACAGCCAGGGTTCATGGATCCTACGACCAAGCCTCCATAGGTTGGGGCCGGTCGCTGATTGGTGGCCAAGGGGGATTGATTGGTCCCAGTCCGGTTTGATCGTAGTGTCACTCATCATAAGATAACAGCAAGCAGTCCTGATCCTAACACCTAACGTTAACGTGAGCAAGGCACGGGCATCGTGGTAGTCGGCGGTGCGTCTTGAGATGATGTGAAGGGTTGCTCCAAATCGGTTTCATCGGGAGGACAGTATGTGTCTTAGAAGGATCTTTCTTATTCTTGTCGGTCTTTTTCTCATCAGCAGTATTCTTGGTTGTGCGGGTATGCCCAAACAGGCTTTCAACAAAGCCGCGAATCAGGATGTGGCTGTGATTGGCGTTCTCGAACCGGCGCATTCGGGCGAGTATGTGATCTTCAACAAGGGGCATATCGGCATGGGTTTTGGCCTGATCGGGGGGCTTGTCGCCATAGCGGATATGAATGGTAAGACCGATGGGTTCACGGAGTTGGCAAAGGCTGGTAATTTCAAGATAGTCGAGGAGTTTCAAACAAATCTGCTCACTGAGCTCGAGAGTGTGGGGTATCAGGTTAGAGCGGTGAACGTGGTGCGTGAGAAGCCGACGTTTCTGGAGAAATACGACCTTCTCGATCGCGCCGTTGACGCATACCTTGACCCCATGATCCATGCCGGTTACATCTGCGCTTCGGCCATGACTGACTACATACCCACAGTCAACGTCAGAGTGCGGCTGATCAGGCGTGACACGAATGATGTTCTCTATCAGGATACGGTTACCTATGGTTACGTGACCAATAAGGACGCTGTAGCCATTGCCGCTCAGAGCGACTACTTCTTCAAGAATTACGGCAGTATCGAGACTGATCCGGCCAAAGCCATCGATGGATTGAGAAAAGGTTTGCCGATGATTGCCAAACAAATTGCCCGTGATCTGGCCAGGTGACCATAGATGCGAACGACATTACTGTTCCTTGTTTTGGCAGTGTTGCTTCTGGATGCGGGCTGCCGCACGACAGGCACCGAGTTGATACAGAACGGTCTGAGGTCTCTTGGATCGAAGCAGACTGTCGCGCTATCCCCTCAGGAATTGGCTTATACTGAACTCGCGCTGGGCAATCGACTGGACTTTGGGTTCGATGGGGAGAGCAACGTGCTTGTATATGAGGGCAAGCGATATTTCGCGAAGGGATTCGTTCTTCCCCACGGATGTTCCCGGTGCTCTGTCACGATAACGAGCTTTCTTTCGGGAACTTCGGACGACCCGGCGGTCGTCTACCCTGAAGTCTGGCAGCTGAACAACGATCTGCAAAGAGTGACTGTTTTTCCGGGTGACAGGTTCGTATTGCGTGAAATGTCAGGGCTCAGAGGATTGCAGGCAACCTTCTTCATCGAAGACAGGTTCGATAACAAAGCGAGCCGCCTGCTGATAGTGAACCGGTTCATGGAAGGGTCTGCTCTTGCGACCTCTCAATACAACATATCCGTGCCGGCGACCGTTTGCGTTGTACCTGTTCCCGGGGGAGCTGCGGTGATATCGACGATACCGATGGGCATGAGCAACGCCCCTGTCGCAGTCAAAGCTTCCCCCGTGGGCAAGATGGATGTGATCGCGGAGAGCTACAGGCCTGCAAGAATAACAAAGGGAGAAGACTAGGGCGAACAGGAGATACGGTGATGCTCCTAACATGTTGAAATGCTGTGGCTACCCCTGTAATGTGCTACCCCTCTAATTGATGCTTGATACCTCGCAGTTATCGATGTTTCAAGAGGATCTCGGTCAGACAGACATACAAGCAAGCGCTCATCGGTAGGGGACCAATGCTCGAGACTCTGGTAAAGATCGTTGTTTCAATTGCCATGATCCTGGTGGGTGTGTTTGTGGTCGTGGCGGAAGTGAGGGAGCACAGGAAACGTAATAGAGATGCAGGTATTCCGGACCGCATGGTCTCGGCCTTCTCTGTTTCGTGGGTAACGCCCTCCCCATCTTTACATACTCCATAAGCGCGCCTGTTATTGACATTCTTGGGGGGAGAGTAATACCATGTCTCCAACACAACCTACAACCACCATCGCTCGCTCAAACTTTGATAGAAGAAAGAATGTGAAGGTGTGAGGGGCCCCCAAAATTCCAAAAGGAACTAAGAGTGACTAATTCACCTCGTGTCTTAAGGGCTGTCATGTTGTTCTTCCTGTCCACCGCATATCTCTTGTGCGGCGGTCTCTTGGGCTGCGTTTCTTCCTCGCAGTCAACTGTGAGAATGAGAGCATACACTCAAAACAGTAACCAGCGCTGGGAAACGGTGCAGCGAAAGGTTGGTGGTATCCTTGAGATAGATGGTCTGAAGAGCGATAGAGTCACAATATGGCTTGACCTATTCAGAGGCCGCGATGGCCAGTTCTTCCTGATTATGTTGGAGTTCAAAGACGTTCGGGGTAACGCAACCTTTGACCCGTCTCGGGTTATGGTAAAGCTGGGCAATGGAAACCTGCTGAGGGCAAAAAGTCTTGCCTGCTCCAACGTCAGCACGAAGGACGATGTGGCGTCGCTCCGTTCTCATTCGCCTATCGGTGAGCGAATCTCCCTGAAGGAGAACCATTGTTTTTGTCTCTTCTTTGATTACCCTGATTCCTCTCTTGGCGAAGACACTTTGCTGGATATGAATGACTCATTCATACTGCAGGGCAATCCGGTTGATGTGCCGCCCGTAGTATTCCGCAAGACCATGGAACATAAACGTCGTTGGGGATTGTTTCAATAAGAGCGGAGCTAAAAAGGTCAAGAAACAGTTGCGGGGGACTCCCTCGGTAGCTCCGGAGTCTGGCAGATGATCGACCCATTTGGCGCTACGGATGCCTTATAGAATGCCTCGTCTACTTTCTTCTGAATCATCGGCAAGGGGGGTGGCGACTGATCCTTAAAGGAAGGGTTGTGACATGAAACGATACCGGGTGATGGTCAAAGGCGAGAATTTCCTCGTGCAGATGGATGGCAGAGGAGGGAAATGGGGGTTTTTTACAACCCGCATTGTCACTGCCAAGGATCCAGTGGAGGCAGAGAGTAAGGCCGTGGAAAGTATCACGTTTGAACTTCAAGAATGGGTTCTTAATGACCGATCAGATTCTCCCATCTTATATGTTGTGGAGTGCGAGGAGACTGTATGGTGGAAAAATGTGAGAGCGGGAAAAGGTTTTAGTTGGTTTCCTGAGAACCCTCCAGAAGCCGAAACGTAGGAGCATTTGGATCGTGTTGTGCCGTCATGGATGAACTTGTTCCTCGTGCCCACCATCCCAGCCAAACGCCTTCCCTAGTCCTGGCTGCGCGTGGAGGTCGGGGACGAGGGTCTGAATGTTGAGCAGTCGAGGAGGAATGACATCATCTCCGTTCCTTCAAGGGTGTCGTAGAAACGTATCATCTTCTCGTTGTACTCGACTCTCCGCCGCGCCGGTACGCTGATGGCGTCATAACCGTTCATTAACAGCACCCCGTTCATCATGAGCCTCGATGTGCGCTTGTTGCCGTCGTAGAAGAACTGGTTGAGAGCACCAAACAAATAGAAGACCATTCCCTGTTCGACTGCGTTGGATATCCCGTTGATGATTGCCGCCCCTCGTTCGAAAAGAGAATCCAGTTTCTGGTGGACGGGTGGCCTGAAGTCCGTGCCCGCAATACCGACCTCGCACTTACGGAATGTTCCCCATTCAAGGGCCTCTTCGCGGGCGACGATGCCGTTGAGTGTGCAGAATGTCTCCCTGTCCACCGAAAACGTGCCGTCCCTAACCATTCCGACGAGTCGCTTCCAGCTTTTTGCCTGGTTCAGGACCTGAACCTCGTCTTCGATCCTGTGTCCCCCGACGGTGACACCTTCCAGCAACGTTTTCACCTCGGGAAACGTGAACGGGTTGCCTTCCAGGGCGGTTGTGTCCCACACGAACTCAGGGAACAGCTTGTGGACCCTGAAGACCGCCCGGTCCTTATCGGGTTCGGGGAGGTTGATGTCAAGGTCGTCGGGGTCATAGGCAAACCCGAGATGGCTGATCGTATCGTTTGCGTCCCTAGCCATACATTCCCATCCGGTGATTCAGAAAGTACGTACATTATACATGGCCCGGGAACGGTGTCAAGGAACAGTATCCTGTCGAGTATCCTGTCGCGAATCAGGAAAGTGCTCGTGGATCAGGTTTTGGAGCAGCAACTCCGGGATCCTGCACGCTTTCATGTCCTTTGCGGGAAGATGGGGGGCGCCGTGTCTCTACTGGTGTCGATTTGCCACGCCAGGGCGGACGAGTATGGCAACAATGGGAAAGTCCCGGAGGTCCTTGGGGGGTATAGGTTCGGCACCTCTCATGACGTAACCGTGCAGATTAGAAGTCTATCTTCTAAAATGCAGGGCCCACCACGGACTTCCTTGGATATTTCATTCCAACTGGAAGTTCCTTTCTTCTGCGATCTTCCCGCCCCCTGCCACCGCATAGCTTATCGCCGACGGGGTAAGTCCGGTGAGCCTGGCGAGGTCCGTCACGGATGTCCCCAAGCCCGTCCGAGGTAGGCTCGCCGGAGTTCGTCGGACCCGAGCTGTTCCTTGAAGTGCTTCCCCCTGATCATCAGCGGTAGACATCCTTCCGGTCACCGACAGCGACAATCTCTATCTTGTTTCTCTTGTCATCGACAAGAAGGATTCTCTCTTAACGAAAGGAGCGCCTCAACAATCTTCTCGTGCACCTTTGAAGGTAACCCCTCCAGTTCCTTCTCTGCCGATCTCTTCAGATAGACGGCGTACATCGTCAGCCTTTCTTCCGCCTGGACAGATACTCCTCCAAAGGCCGCGACGGCTCTTTGCGACGCTGCTCGATTACTGCGATGTCCATCAGGTCTTCCCGGAACTCCTTGTCGCTGAGCATCTTGTCGACCACCGCCTCTCTGACCTTCTTCGGCAGGGCCCGGAATGCCGTCATGAATACTTCGGACGTTGCGTCTACCGTGGTCATAATGGATACCTCCTCCCTGGGACCCACACCGGTCTCCCTTCATTCTTTTCTACCAACATATCGAGATAGATGATACCACACTTTTTGTTCAAGACTCCACCTGACAGTTTCTCAAGCGGAGTAACGCGAATCTTCACATTCTATCCTCCCATACCCAAGGGTTAGCCGTACAGACCGAACCCATGGCTCCGGGCCAGAACGCCTATACCCGGTCCTACTCCTATGACCGCATCGGGAACATCACCTACAAGTCCGACGTGGGGTCCTACGCCTACACGTACAACAACCAGCCCCACGCCGTGCGCACCGCGGGGGCCGTCTCCCTCCAGTACGACCTCGCCGGGAACATGACCCAGAAGGTGTCGAACGGGGTGACCCTCGGCATCACCTGGAATGCGGACAACAGGCCCACCCTCATCACGAGGAACGGCTCCGACTACATCCAGTACACCTACGACGGCAACGGGACGAGGGTGCGGAAGGTGAACCTGGCGACGGGGTTCGTTACCCGCTACTACGGGAAGGTCTA
>DBQU01000086.1:6697-7193 GCA_002305765.1 Deltaproteobacteria bacterium UBA1386 | reverse complement strand
AAGAAGACCCTTCAAATCGAGCTTGGCATCGACCCGAAAGACCTGAACCCGCCCCCGCTGCATGAGAAGGGCACGCCGTGGTCCGAGGAACAGGCCGTTGAGGAGCTTGAGTTCCTGATTCGCTTCCTCGACAACATGGACTACAAGAAGATTTTCTTTGGGCAATGCTTGTCCATCCGGGGATACCGGGATTCCCACCTGTATGAGAATCTTGCGAAGAAGTTCCCGACATCCTGCCTTCCCTTGTACGATTTCGCCAAGATGATTCAGCAGAACAAGCTGGCGACCATGACGCTTACCAAGCACTACGATTCCAGGTTCGGCGTGTTCGCCATGCAGAACATCTCTCAATGGCGGCAGACGCAGACGCTTGATGTTGCCACGAACGTATCCATCAAGACCAAGGATTACAAGGGGCTTCAGCCCACCATCAACGAGCGGATTCAGAAGGGGAAAAAGGGCAAGTAATGGGCGAAGCCGCATACGAGCTTGAGTA
>DBQU01000086.1:3507-6617 GCA_002305765.1 Deltaproteobacteria bacterium UBA1386 | reverse complement strand
AAGTACGGCATCAAGAAGACCCGATGGCTCATCCTGAGAAACACGAACGACCAGCTCTGGACGACCACCATGAAGACTCTTTTCGAGTGGTTCGACCCGACATGGGCCGGGAAGTTCCACAAGCAGGACAAGGTTTTCACCATAACGGCATTCAAGCCGCTCGAAATCGAGATCCTGTTCAGGTCGTGCGACAGGCCCGAGGATGTGAACAAGTTCCGGTCCCTTGAGCTAACGGGCTACGGCATTGACGAGTCTTCCGAGGTTCACCACTCGATCAAGCTCATTCTCCGGCAGAGGATCGGGCGTTATCCGAGGGCTTCCGAATGGCCCAAGGACGAGCGCGGCAATCCGGTTGTAAGGAAGTTCGGTATTGAGTCCACGAACCCGCCAGACATCGAATCGCCGGATTATTACGAGTTTTATGGACCCCAGGACATGAGGTTGCCCGANNGACATGCGGAGGCTGTATGCCAACGATCCCGAGTGGGTGTCGCGGTACATCGAGGGGAAACCGGGTGTTCAAAAGGTCGGAAAGGATGTTTATGGGAGTTTCAGCTACAATTTCCATGTTGCCAAGAACCCTATTGTATGGCCCGGTAAAGCATTCACCATCTATCGAGGATGGGACAACACCGGAAACTGCCCTGCCTGCGTGGTCGGCTATATCCCCACTCCTGGCGTGGTGCATATCCTTAGAGAATTCTGGGATGACCGTTCAGGTATTATTGATTTCGCTGAGAGAGTCAAGCGCGAGTGCCTAGCCACCTACCCGGATGCCAAGTTCATTGACTGGGGCGATCCCGCCGGTGAGTTCAAGTTCTCATCGAACAAGGCCGGGGGCGGTCTTACGTCGAATGCCCAGATGATGCGCGAGATCGGAATTGACGTTTATCCTTCCTCACAGGATTGGGAGCCAAGGCGCGAATCCGTAGATATCATGCTCCGGCAGACGAACAGGGGAGAACCGGCGCTTCTCATCGACCAGTCATGCAACAGNNTTTTCGCACGTCCATGATGCTCTCCAGTATCTCCTGGTGAAATTGGTCGGGCAGAACAGGGTATTGCGGAAGACCAAGAAGAGAAAGCCCCGCTACAGCAGGCGGTCATTTTCTGGATACGGAGGATAGGAAGTGGCGAAGAACTTTCAGAACGAAGAGATGAGAAACGAAGAGTTTACCGTCGAGGATGATTCCCCCTCCGAGGACAGGGACGATATGGTTACGTACTTCATGAAGCTCTACCGGGAGTACGAATCATCGGAATACCGCAGGCAGAAGATCGAGGATGCGGCAGAGAACCGCAAGAGATATGACGGGGATAGGGACTCGAAGAATTTCCCGTGGGAGAACTGCTCAAACTATTCGCTCATGACCGAGGCTATCGTGGTGGACAACCTGGAGCCTAGGCTGGTGGCGGCTGTGGCTGGCAAGGACCGCGACATCGTGGAGGCCCTGCCCAACAGCAGCAAGGGTGTCGAGTTCGCCAAAGAGGTGGAGAAGTTCGCTGAATGGGCTCTGGCACACAACATCAAGTGGCAGGACAATGTCCCGGCATGGATACACAACGTCCTCCTGGACGGCACTCTCTACATCTTCCCCTACTACAAGGAGCAGAAGCTAATCAGGGGAGAGCGGTTCGTGGGCAAAGTGGCTGTCAACCCATTCACGATGGAGAGAATCACCGACGAGGAAAGTCTTAGGGCGCTTATCATGCAGGGCATCAGGCCTGAAGAAATGCTGGTGGACGAGATCCAGAAAAAGGATGTGCGGATCTTCAAGGTGGTCAACGACTACGCCCTTATGAACGAAGTCTACGGGCCTGACATCTGCCCTGATTGGGATGAAACCCCTACAATACGTAAACAATTCTTCAAATATGCCGATTTGGAGGAAAACAGCAAGGAAAATGGTGGTGTTTATATAAATATCACGAAAAAACTACTTGATTCGGCCACAACCACCAGGGATGATGAAGACCTTCCCCCCGGCAGCGACCGTGACGGGGCGGCACCTGAGGTCGAGCGCGAGGACATCGAAGTCCTGACGTTCTACGACAGGTACGACATAGGGGAAGGCCGGGATTGGGTGATAGTCTCGATCGCCAAGAACACGGAAACGGTTATCCGCAAGCAGTATGTGCGCGATGTGTANNAAGCAGTTCGGCACTGGCGTACCGCACAAGATACGCCACCATGCGCTTTCCATCAACGACTGCCTGAACCAGATGCTCGATTCCGGCGCGGCGCAGATCAACCCGTGGTTCTTCTACGGCTCCGATGTGGGCTTGCAGGACGAACTGGACATTTCCCCCGGCGGCGCGAACCCCGTGGTGGGCAACGCCAATTCCATTGTGTTTCCTAATGTCGGGGTCAAGGCACAGGTCTACATCGAGTTCATCAACTTAATAACGTCCTTCCTGGAACGGCTTATCGCCATGTCTTCGTACCAGTCGGGCGTTGAGGATCAGGCGATGGGGCAGGGGGCCGGGACTGCGGCTGGCATGAGGATGATCTTGCAGGAGGCCCAGGTGAAGCACACCTACCAGGCCAAGCCGATCAAGGAGCAGCTCGAAGACGTTATCAAGCTCGACATGATGCTCTACTCCTGGTACATGCCCACGGATGCCGAGATAGTGCTCCCCGGCGGACAGGTGTTGAGGGGCGTCAACGTGGATGCTCTCCAGCAGGATTACGACTTCTCGCTCCGCATCTCCGACAGCGCGTACAACAAGATGATGGCGCGGTACGAGGCCCAGGAACTCCTCGGTCTTGCCGCGTCCTTCCCGTTCGCCAATCAGATGCAGTTGTTCATGGATGCTCTACAGGCATACGACAAGAAGAACCCGGAGATATACATCGAACCCGCCTTCCTCATGCTGATTCAGGCCGTAGCGCAGAACCCCGAGATCCCCCAGGTTGTGCAACAGTATATTCAGGACAAGATGCAGAAAATGCATCAGCAGGAACTCGGACAGGCGGCGCAGGACGGTGAAACGGTCAGCAGGATGAGGGAAGCCCTGAAAGACCAGCAGGCGATACCCGACATGCAGAAGGCGGTTGAGAAGAACCTGATGAAGCGCAAGATCCAGGATTCGATGGAGATGGCCGCAGC
>DBQU01000086.1:2138-3436 GCA_002305765.1 Deltaproteobacteria bacterium UBA1386 | reverse complement strand
TACCAGCAGGATCTCCTGAACCGGCTGGACAACCATTACCGGGATCTTCACAAGACGCTCTCCCTGCCCTCGACCACCATCGAGGCAGAAGAGGGTGTTCTCATGAGGCTTAACAGCCAAAGGGCGATGATCAAGGAACTGGAGATCATTATCGCCCTCCCCACGGACTACATCCCTAAGGAGAAGGACGAACAGCGGCAGCAGGCAAAGAGAAAACTCGGACAGAAAATACTCGATGTTTTCAAGTCCGTATTTCAAAAACGGGAGGTTGTGCAACAATAATATAAACCGGGTCTGATATTTGGTCGGCCAACCAAGTATCGGCGAAAGAAGCAAGCAAGGGCGGCAGTCAGGTGCCTGACCATCTGACCGTCGCCCTTTTTGTTTGCCCGGTCAAAAGAGCAACCCAGGCCGGTAGGCCAGGAGAATAACCCGCAAGGAGCTTTTATGGCTTTCGAGGAAGTGGCAGTAGACGAAACACCCGAAACCGATTTCAACGAGATTTCGGTGGAGGAGGAACCCGGAAATCCCCCGGACAAAGGGGAGAAGGCGAAACCCGAAGAGGAGAAACAGACAGATGAGCCTTCTGCAAAGAAGGCGGACGAACCACCTCCTGACAAGGAGCCCGAACCGTCCAAGGAACTGGATCTTACGGTTGAGAAGCTGAAGAAGGACATAGCCAGCATGGGCTACAGCCTGCGCGAGATCAACCGGCAGAAGGCGTTCCTTGAGGAGCAGTTGCGGAAAGAGCGGGAGAATCGGCAGAAGCAGCTCGTAAAGGATGGCTTGGCGCAGGAACTCGACAAGATCAAGCATCTCAGGGATGTGGACCCGGACGCTTATATTCGGGAGCACACACGCATCATTGAGGCACAACTCCGCAAGGAGATGGATGTCGAGCGGGAGGCGCTGAAAGCAAACAGCTTTATATCCCAGGCCCAGGCCAGACGGCAGAAGGTAGAGGAACGGCTTGTACGCGATTACCCGGACATCAACGACCAGGGGAGCGAACTGTTCATAGAGTCGCAGAAGACTCTTCAGAGCAGATACACGCCCGAGGAAGTGGCCTTGCTGCTCAGCAATTCACCAGAGGTTTTCCTGAGCATCGTTGGCGAGACAGCCACCAGACTCAAGCTCAAGAAGCTGGAGTCTGCGAAGGCTGACAAGTCGCGCGAAGACCGGGTGAGAGGGCAGGGTGTTGTCGAGGGTGCAAAGAAGTCTTCGGCAACCGAGCCGGGACTTTCCAGGGAGCAGCTTCAGTTCTGCAAGGACAATGATTTCGACCCGAAAGAGTACGC
>DBQU01000086.1:583-2075 GCA_002305765.1 Deltaproteobacteria bacterium UBA1386 | reverse complement strand
GACCTGTTCCTTCGGCAATTAATGGGTGAGGCCAGCAAGGAGCCCGAGGAGTGGTACGCGGGAAAGGTTGAGATCGACGAGCAGTTCAAGTCGATGTTCCGGCTCCCAAACGAACTCTGCAAGGGCCATCCGAAGCAGGCCGCGGACGCAAAGGAAAGAGCATACTGCTGGGTCGAGGTTTCCGACGAGCGGGTTGCGAGGTTCTACCACGGCGAGAACTGGATTCCCGTCAACCGGACGAACCATGCCTTTCTCCCCGACAAGTACTTTTCCGCGCTTGGCGCGATAGAGCGCCACGGCTACAGCCGCCACATTCTCATGTGGCAACCCAAGGGTTACAACATAGCCAAGAGGAGGGCAGCAGCCAAGGCATCGAGCGACAGGCTCAAGGACAGCAAGGAAAAGATCAAAGAAGTGGAGAAGAGCGGTGCGGTTCATCTGGAAGAGGTGTCCAATTCCGGCGGGTACGGCCTTACTCCCGGCAGCGATCCCGTCCAGGTGGATTGGGACGGAACACCGGTCGAAACCAGCACAGACGACGAATAAGGAGTAATCAATGGCTACCGCGAAATACGGGCTTGAGCCCATCGGACCCCAGAAGCCCGATGCGCTCGTGAAGTTCGACGTAGACCCCTCTTCCACCGCCATTTATCGGGGCGATGTGGTGGAATTGGTCGCAGACAAGGGTATTGCTCAGGCTGCGGCACAGAACCAGGACAACATCGGCGTGGTTGTCGGCTTCTATGATGCCGACGGCCTTCCCGCGCTGTACTATCCCGCAGGGAGCGCCGCAGGCTACACGGCAATCGTGAACATCGACCCCCATCAGCTTTACAAGATCCACTACTACCATGCAACCACCGCCCTTACTGCGGCGTATGTGGGAAGCTGCGCTGATTGGGTGGTCGGGACCGGGAACACCACAACGGGACAGTCCGGTGCGTATGTGACGGCTCTCGCGGCAGATGCCGCAGGGCTGTACGTTCTTGGGCTGTATGAGCAGCAGGGCAATGAGTGGGGAACCGACTGCGAGTTGGTCGTGAAGCTCCATGAGCATGTACACACGCCTGCCGCTGCGGGAATCTAAGGAGGACATGACAAATGGCTACTGAATCCCGTTCAAGATTCAACAAACTGTATGTCCCCGGCCTGTACCTTGTGGCTACCGAGTCTTACAAGCGTTACAGCGAGGATTGGAAGAAGTTCATCAAAGTAAACAAGACCAAGAAGGCTTACGAGGAACTGGCCTATATGAGCGGCCTGGGCCTCGTGGCGAAGAAGCCCGAAGGCACCCCCATCACCTACGATGCCAGGTATCAGGGGCCGTCCAAGAAGTTCGTGGTCGAAACCTGGGCCCTGGGCCTCCGCATCACTGAAGAGGCAATCGAGGACGATCTGTACGGCAAGATGAAGGGCGGCATGAAGGAACTCGGCATCTCGATGGCTGAAACCATCAACTGCGCGGCCTATGACGGCTTCAACAACGGTGCCG
>DBQU01000086.1:0-514 GCA_002305765.1 Deltaproteobacteria bacterium UBA1386 | reverse complement strand
GCTTTCGAGGCGCTGACCGATCATCGCGGCAAGAAGATCAACCGCGTGGGCGGCGTTCACTGGATTCTCTGCAACCCCGCTCTTGAGTGGAAGCTGGCGGAGATATTCGGCAGCGTCATGAACCCGAACACCGCGAACAACGCCATCAATGCGCTCAAGAAGGCGAGGCCCAACCTCAAGTTCTTCTGCACCCCGTACATCACCTCCACCACGGCGCGGTACTACATCGGGGAATTGGATGATACGAGAGGCATGGTGTGGTTCAATCGCAAATCCCCGACCTTTGCGCGGGAAGGCGATTTCGAGACCGGCGACGCGAAGTTCAAGGTAACGGCACGGTTTGCAGGGGCAGGTTCGGTTGACCCGATGAATATTGCGCTGAACGCCGGCGCTTAAGGGGGTGGCTCATGGCTATTCCTTTCACCAATCTGACCAACCTCGCGCTGGACGGTTTTCTCGCATTCGGCAACCAGCTTGACGGGCATCACAGCGGCCTCGCGGTCGTGAAGATCCC
>DBQU01000088.1 GCA_002305765.1 Deltaproteobacteria bacterium UBA1386 | reverse complement strand
CTAGGTACGGCGTGTATTCATCCGCCATCGTCATTGGCCTTGACCCGTCGTGCCCCGAAGACATCGCGATATTGAAAAGTTTCATGGCTTCCCGATTCTCAGGCATTTCAAAAACTGTCCCACCAGCCAGGGAACCACGCTCCCTCCGATTATCAGGGCCCATCCCTCCGCGCCGGGCTCGACCAACCTGAGCGCTTTGGAAACAACAGGCAAGTACACAGCGGAGATAAGCATGCCAACACACACGGCAAGCGCGGCCCAGACGAATGGGTTTCGAGTCACATCATTCCGCAGGATGCCACAGCCCGTGTCCCTCATGTTGAAGACATGCCAGATCCTTGCAAACGCGAGCGTCAGGAACGACACCGTTACCGCCGAGTTTATCTCCATACCAAAATACTTCAGGGCCAGCGCGAAGCTGCCTGTCACGGATAGGGCGATCAACAGGCCATAACCGCCCGTGGCAAGCCAGTGCCTTGTTGTGAAGAGAGGTTCCTCAGGGTCCCGCGGAGGACGTTCCATCTTTGAAGCGTCTCCCTTGCCAACCCCCAGCGCCAGCGCCGGAAACAAGTCCCCGATCATGTTCAGATAGAGGATCTGGAGAGGGAGAATGGGCAGGGGCAGGCCGGCCAGTATCGCGAATAGGACTATCAGGATCTCGCCCGCATTGCCGGATAACAGGAAAAGGATAAATTTCCGTATATTATCGAAAATGGCCCTTCCCTGCTGGATCGCCACGCTGATCGTCCGGAACGCGTCGTCCTGCAGCACCATGTCCGCGGCTTCGACCGCGACCTGTGTTCCCCGCTGTCCCATGGCAATCCCGATATCCGCCTTCTTGAGGGCGGGAGCGTCGTTTACACCGTCGCCGGTCATGGCGACCACGGAGCTGTTGTCCTGATGAAGAGTGATGAGATCCAGTTTCTGCCCGGGATTCACCCTGGCAAATATGCGAGCCTTCAACAGCCGCCCGCGCTCTTCGTCGGACAACTCACCGGGGTTTCCCAGATCCTTCCCTTGGATTATCCCCGAACCGTTGCCATCGATCAATCCCAGGGCTTGCCCCACGTACCGTGCAGTCGGAGCCTGATCTCCCGTGACCATGATCACCGTGATACCCGCGTTCCTGCATGCCTGAACGGCTGCTTTGACATCGTGCCGGGGCGGATCCGCCAATCCGATGAGCCCGAGAAGCGTCAGGTCTTCGTAAGGATCGATCTCCGTGGACGGCGACTCCCTGGTCGCCACGGCCAGAACACGTAACCCAGCCTCGGCCAGGGCATGGTTTTCCTGCCGCCACCTGTCACGGGTCGCTTCTTCCAGCACCCCGGGGCCTCCCTGGCCCGGTATGTGCCGGGAGGCCTTCAAAACAGCCTCAGGAGCCCCTTTCACGGCGACAAGAAAACCCCCGTCGGTCTTGTGGATCGTAGCCATCATCATGCTTTTCTGATCGAAGGACTCCTCTCTCACTTCAGGCATGGAGTCCAGCAACTCGTTCCTGTCAATTCCCACCTTTCGGCCCGCGCCCAGGAGGGCCAACTCCATTGGATCTCCGACACCCTTCGAGACGTCCCCGTGATCTATTTCCGCATTATTGCAGAGCACTCCCACCTCGAACACCTTGCGAAGCACCGGCTGATCGGATATGTTCAACGGCTGCCCTTTCATGAAGAGGCCGCCGGACGCATCCTCGCTGTCCGCCCGGACATCCACCGTATCCAGCCCGTCCCGGGACGCAAGGATCACCTTTGCCACTTGCATCCGGTTCTCTGTGAGCGTGCCCGTCTTGTCAGTGAAGATCACGCTGACGGCGCCCAGCGTCTCGACAGCCGAAAGGCGATTTATCAATGCGTTGTGCTTTGCCATGCGCCACATTCCACGCGCCAGCGCGATGGTGGCCACGATGGGCAAACCCTCCGGTATGGCGGCCACGGCGAGCGCGATGGAAGTCTCGATGATGAGAAAGATCTCCTTCTGCGCCGCTACTCCTGTCACGGCCACGATGACGCCTATCCCCAGGGTGATCCACAGAAGCCTGTACGCAAGGCGATCGAGTTTCTTTTCCAGCGGGGTGGTCTCCCCTTCAGCTTCTTCGACCATCGAGGCCACCCTGCCGAGCTCTGTGTTCATCCCCGTGGCTGTCACCACTCCATGGCCGGACCCGGCTGTTACGGCGGTGCCTTTGAGGGCCATATTGGCGCGCTCGGCCATGCTCGTCTGTTCCTCGAGCACCTCCACGGACTTCGTGACGGGTACGGACTCGCCGGTAATCGCCGATTCATCAATCTGAAGCCTTGATGCTTCGGTGAGGCGTAGGTCCGCCGGCACAAGATCCCCCGCCTCGAGCATAACTATATCCCCCGGAACCAGCTCTTCCGACGGAGCATCTTGAAGCCGCCGCTCCCGCAGTGTTTTCGCGGTGACCCGGCTCAGGCGATGAAGGGCTTCCATGGAACGAACCGCCTTCAACTCGGTGAAGAATCCGATGGTGCAATTGATGACGACGGCGATGAGAATCGAGATCCCTTCGAGCACGCGGCTGAACGAGAACGACACCGCCGCCGCCACCGCCAGCAACAGCACGATTGGGTTCTTGATCTGGTCTACCAGGATTGCCGGACCAGACCTCCGTCTGGTCGCGCGGAGCCGATTCGATCCGAATTGTTTCCGCCTTCTCCTGGATTCCTGGGTGCTCAGCCCCTCCTCCGCGGAGACCTCAAGGTCTTTCGTTACTTCCTGCCATTCCCGCGACCATGGTTTGCGCGGCAGATTCATTCGTCTCTTCCCGCCCCCTTTGCTTATGATGTCTCGCCCGTCGGGAACCGTCGGCTCACTCCCAACTCTTTCTCCGTGACCTCGTGGACCACCTGCTCCTGCAGCTCGCTCAGGCCGGAACTCAGTTTAATGCGAAGGCACCTCAGGGATCACGTCCCCCGCCCTTTCAATTCGAACCCTATCACCGGGACGAGGGTCTTGCTGTTCCACCTCACGTTCGTTATGCAGCGTGGCTCGACGGGGAAGCCGAGAATGTTGTAGGGCAAACCTTCCTCAGTCTGCTGTTGGCAGGCCGCCTGTGAGGTCCTATTTTCTTTTCAGAAGACCCTCGATCTCCGAAAAAGATCTCGTGTTCAGCACGTCGTCCTTCTCAAGCCATCCCCTCCGGGCCTGATACACTCCAAAGCGCATGAAATCGAGGTCGGACGAGCTGTGAGAGTCTGTCGAGATCACCACCCTGAGCCCCATCTCCTTCGCCATCCGGCAGTTGTGATCGTCCAGATCGAGGCGGTCAGGATGGGCGTTGAGCTCCAACACACACCCTCGCTCCCCTGCTGCCTTCATTATTGCCTCCAGATCGATCTCGTAGCCTTTCCGCCCGCCGATGAGACGGCCTGTGGGATGCGCGAAGATCGTGAAGAAGGGATTGTCCATGGCCCTGATGACCCGCTCGGTCATCCGTTTTCGGGAAAGGTTCTGATTGTAGTGGATCGAACAGACCGTCAGATCGAGTTCCTTGAGGATGTCGTCGGGAAGGTCGAGGGAGCCGTCCTCCAGGATATCGAGCTCAATGCCCTTGAGGATCCTGATCCCCCTGACCTTGCCATTCAACGTGTCGATTGCGTCGATCTGCTTTGCCAGCCGCCTGGCATCCAGTCCCTTCGCCATGGTGACCCGCTTTGAATGGTCGGTGATGGCCAGATATTCATACCCTTGTTCACGCGCGGCCTGCACCATTTCCTCGAGGGTCTGACGGCCGTCTGTTTCATTCGTGTGCACATGGAGGTCTCCCCGAATATCGTCACGCCTGATGAGAATGGGAACTTTGTTGTTCCGGGCCGCCTCTATCTCCCCCCGGTTCTCCCTGAGCTCCGGTTCGATGTAGGGAAGACCAACCTGTCTGTAAACTTCCTCCTCCGTTCTCCCGGCAACCCGCTCCTCGTCTTTTCCCCTGAAGACGCCGTATTCGTTGATCTTCAACCCGAGTTTCACGCCGAGGCCGCGCACCGCGATGTTGTGGTCCCTGGAGCCGGTGAAGTAGTGAAGCGCCGCACCATAGCTCACCTGGGGCACGAGTCGCAGGTCGACGTGCAGCCCTGTCCGAAGCACTACCGATGACCGGGTGGTTCCTTTGGATAAAACCTTCGCGACATCCTCGTACTCCACGAAACGCTCCATTACCTGGGACCCTTTCTTGCACGTTACCAGGATGTCGAGGTCCCCCACAGTCTCCATCCTGCGCCGGTAGCTCCCCGCCACGGCAATGTCCTTTATCCCTCTCCCCTTCTTCAGATAGTCCACATAATCATTCGCGATCTGCTCGGCGGCAAAGAGCTTGATCCTCTCTTTCTCCCCTTCGTCCTTCATCCGCTCCAAGGCCTCCAGGATCAGCTTTTCGGTCTTCTCTCCAAACCCTTCCAGTTTCCGGATCCTGTTCTCCTCCGCCGCCTTTTTCAGGCCGTCGAGATCATTGATCCCCAGTTCTTTGTGGAGCGTCTGAACCCTTTTCGGACCCAACCCTTCCATCTTCATCAACCGGCTCAGATCGGGGGGCGTCTTCTTTTCGAGCTCCTTCAGCTGGCCAAGTACACCCGTCTCGACGATCTCTTTGATCTTTCCCGCGAGGTCCTTGCCAATGCCCGAGAATCGTGTCAGGTCCTCGCCCTCCCTTACCATGTCTCCGACATTTCTCGGCAGGTCCACAACGATACGGGCGGCTTTTCGATAGGCCCGAATGCGAAACTGGTTTTCTCCTTCGATATCCAGTAGATCGGCCACGCGGTTGAAAACGTCCGCTATCTCCCTGTTATGTATGGGCATCTTGCTCTCCTGAGCCTTTGAGTGGATCGCCAGCGCAACGAGGTTCGTTCAACCCCTCTTCCCCCGGACCCGGGCGATCCGTTTCTTCACCTCGACGATGCTGTCCGGATTCAAGGAGATAGAATCGATACCAGCCTTTACAAGAAAAGCTGCGAAGTCAGGATAATCACTGGGCGCCTGGCCGCAAATGCCGACCTTGCAGCTTTCCCGATGGGCTGTTTTGATGAGGTCCTGGATCATTTTTTTGACCGCGTCGTTCCTTTCATCGAAGAGGGGGGCGAGTTCAGCCGAGTCGCGATCAACTCCCAATACCAACTGCGTGAGGTCGTTGCTTCCGATGGAGAATCCGTCAAACCGTCTGGCGAACTGATCTGCCAGTATGACATTCGAGGGAATCTCGCACATGACGTAGACCTGAAGATCGTTCTCGCCTCGTTTCAGACCATTCTTTGCCAGGACCCGCATGACGCGGTCCGCCTCCTCCAGCGTCCTGCAGAATGGGATCATGATCGTAACGTTCCTCAATCCCATCTTCTCCCTGACCCTTTTGACAGCCTTGCATTCGAGAGCAAAGCCCTCGCGATAGCGTTCACTGTAATACCGGGAGGCGCCGCGAAATCCGAGCATCGGGTTCTCTTCCCTGGGCTCGAACTCCTTTCCCCCGATAAGGTTGGCGTATTCGTTCGTCTTGAAATCACTCATTCGGACGATCACCTGGTGGGGATACCGGGATGCCGCTATCTTCGCGATGCCCAGCGAGAGATGGTCGACAAAGTACTCTGTCTTGTCTTCGTATCCGATGGTCAGCTCCCCGATGCGCTGACGTGCTTCTTTGTCCTCCAATTTATCGTAACGAACCAGCGCCATGGGGTGGATCTTGATGATATTGTTGATGATGAATTCCATTCTTGCTAGTCCGATCCCCTCACAGGGAAGTCTCCACCATCGGAAGGCGGCCGCCGGACTGGCAATATTCATCATGATCCGCGTACGTATTTTGGGGATCTTCTTGAGATCGACCTCTGTCTCCTCATACTCCAGGATGCCCTCATAGACGTACCCTTGATCCCCCTCCGCGCACGATACCGTTACCTCCTGACCGTCCTTTAAGACCTCCGACCCGTTGCCTGTTCCCACGATCGCCGGAATACCGAGTTCCCGGCTCACTATCGCGGCGTGACAGGTCCGACCTCCATAGTCTGTTACGATTCCCTTCGCCCGTTTCATGATGGGCACCCAGTCCGGGTCAGTCATCTCGGTGACCAGGACAGAACCCTCTTTGAATCGCCCGACATTCTCGGCGCTTTTGATCTTGCATGCTTCTCCTGCGGCAATTGCCTCGCCTATGCTCAGGCCCGTGACCAGTCTTTTGCTCCTCTTCTTGAGTTTGTATGTCTTTAATGAGCTGGCCTCCTTCTGGGACTGGACCGTCTCCGGGCGAGCCTGAACAATGAAAAGCTCCCCGGTTTCCCCGTCTTTGGCCCACTCTATATCCATTGGCTTCCTGTAATGCTTCTCGATGATGTATGCCCATCGGGCCAGCCCCAGGATCTCTTTGTCGCTCAGAACGAAACTGCGGCGTTCTTCTTTTGAAGTATCGATGTTCCTGGTGGCCCGTGTCCCCCCTCTGGCGTAGATCATCTTCTTCTCCTTGCTTCCCAGTGTTTTGTCGATGATGGGAGAAAGGCCCTTTTTATCCAGCAACGGTTTGAAGACGGTATATTCATCAGGGGTCACCGAGCCCTGAACCACGTTCTCGCCCAATCCCCAGGCGGCATTGATAACCACGGCATCGGGGAACCCTGTCTCGGTGTCGATGGAAAACATCACGCCGGCGCCTGCCTCGTCGGATCGGACCATTTTCTGGACACCAACGGAAAGGGCCACCTTCATATGATCGAACCCCTTCTCCTTCCGGTAGGCAATGGCCCGGTCCGTGAAGAGCGAGGCATAGCATCTGCGGCACGCCTCGAGCAATTCCTCTTCCCCGGAAATGTTCAGGAAGCTCTCCTGTTGTCCCGCGAAGCTCGCTTCGGGAAGGTCCTCGGCTGTGGCGCTGCTGCGCACCGCGACATCGACATCGTCCGTCCTGTATCTCTGGCACAACTCGGCGTAGGCCTTCCCGATAGCCCCGGAAAGCGCCTCCGGAAACTCCGCTTTCAGGAAGAGTCCCCGGATCGCCCTGCCCACCTTTTCCAGCGATCTTTCATCCCTTTCGAACTCGTCGAGCAACTCCTCTACCTTCTCGACAAGGTGAGCGGCATCCAGCAACGACCAGTATGCATCGGACGTGGTGGCGAACCCATCCGGCACCCGGATGCCCTCCTTTTTCAGAGAATGGATCATCTCCCCAAGAGAGGCGTTCTTTCCGCCGACCAGGTGCACATCTTTGGAACCCAGTGTCTCAAACCAACGGATGTACTTTGCGCGATTCGTCATGACACCTCCACAGGCCTGTAATGGCCACTATTTACTTTTACTTCTATCCTGCGGCCGGGCGAGCACTTCCTTTAACCGGTCCATGGCCCGCCCGAACTCGGCCCAGTTCCCGCGGCCGAGCGCATTCTGGGCTCTCTCCAGTTCTCTCCTTGCGCTGTCAGCGATGACGCCCGTCTCGGGAGCAGCGGGCACTTCTCCCGCGGGTCTCCGGACGACCCCGAAAACAGCCTCGATCGCCTCACCGATCGTTGGCTCCATGACAACCTTTTCCCCGTACACGATGATGACCCGTTTGAGCTGCGGAATGTCTCCCTTCTCCGCCACCAGGAATACAGGTTCCACATAGATGAACGACTGGTCGACGGGGATCACGAGCAGGTTGCCCCGAATGACCCGGGAGCCCCGCTGGTCCCACAGAGAGAGCTGCTGCGAGATCACGTCGTCCTGATCGATCATGGCTTCGATCTGAAGCGGTCCGTATATGAGGCGTTCCTTGGGCAACTGGTAGGCAAGGAGCTGGCCGTACTCGGGGAAGTCACACCTCGCCGCCATCCAGGCGATCATGTTATCCTTGTTCCGAGGGGTGAGCGGGGTCATGAGGAGATACTGCAGGGTCCTTTCCCCGGGAAGCCGCATCAGGATATAATAGGGCTCGACCGGGATCGGCGTTCCGGCGTACTTTTCCTGCGGGAGGGTCCAGAGGTCCTCCCTGTTGTAGAAGACCTGAGGATCGGTCATATGATACGTCTGAAACTTGTCCACCTGCGCTTCGAAGAGGTCCTGCGGATAGCGCAGGTGGTCTTTCAGGGCAACGGGCAGCCTGTCGATGCCCTGAAAGACATTCGGGAAAAGGCGCCGGTACACCGCGAGCACCGGATCATGAGGGTCCATCACGTAGAACGAGACGGTCCCGTTGTAAGCGTCGACAATGATCTTTACTGAATTGCGGATATAGTTTATCCCACCTTTGTAGGGCTCTGAATACGGGAAGTGTGACGAGACCGTGTAGGCGTCCTGGATCCAGTAGAGCTTGCCATCGACGATGACGATGTAGGGATCCTTGTCAAGCCGCAAAAAGGGCGCGATCCTGGACATGCGCTCCTGCACGCGCCTCCAGATCTGGATCCTGCTCTCCGGCGTGATGTAGGAACTGATCAGGATGTTTATGTCGAAAAGGTCCCAGGCGAATAGGAGCCGCCTCCAAAAAGTATCAAGCTGCACGCCTCCCGTGCCCTCGTAATTGGTGTAGACGTTGTCGTCTCCCTTCGGGTAATCGAACTCTTTTATCTGCGTGTTGACGATACGGTACCCGGGCATCATCTCCCCGTAGTAGATCGCCGGCCGGTCTATCTGTAAATAGGGCGAGGCCGGGGGAAGATCCTTCACGACATAGCGGGGCAGTCCCCCTTCGACCTGCTCTGAAACAAAGGCCATTGCCACACCGTAGCCGTGCGTGAATTGAAGCCGTTCGTTGATCCAGGTCCTGGCCCCTTCAGGCAACTGGCCGACCAGCTCGCGAGCTGACAACATCACCTGGCGATACCCTTCGCCTTCCAGATGATAGCGGTCCGTATCCACCTCGTAAAACTCGTAGTAAAGACGGATCTCCTGGGTCTGACGGAAGGTCTGGCGGAGAGGCCTCCAATCCCACAGTCTGATGTTCCGTATGGTGTCCTCGTTCTGCGATATCTCTTTCAGGGTGAGGTCGCCGAGGGCGGGATACCGTTTCTCTTCGACCCGATCCAGTTGATAGGCTCTGCGCGTATACGCGATGTTATGCTTCAGGAACGGCGTCTCGAGCTCCAGTTCGTTGGGCCGCACCACGAACTTCTGTATCGCGAAGGGCAGCATGTACAGCAACACGATCATGAGGGCAAAGCAGGTGCCTACCCCGATCAATATCCATCGAAACCGTTTCAGCAAGAGGGAAACGGCGGTGAAGAGCCCCAGGGCCGCGGACACGAAGAGCATGATCCAGAGAACGATCCGAACCACGTTGTAGTCGGCATAGCCTGGTCCGAAAACAACGCCTCTGCTGGAAAACATCAACTCGTATCGGTCCAGGTAATAGCCCCATGCCCATGCTGCCAGAAACAGTACAAAAAGGATCCCCGTATGACGCGTGGCGCCCCAATGAGGCATATACTGCGACGCTCCCCTCTGCCCGGCAAGGCCGAAGATATAATAGGCAAGGAAGACGAGCACCAGCGTGACCGCGGTCAGCCCGACGAGGCTGTTCTGAAGGACCTCATAGAATGGAAGGCGGAAAAGGTAAAACCCGATGTCGAGTCCGAAGATCGGATCGATACTGCCGACGGGCCCACCCCAGGAGAACCGAAGGTATGCGTCCCACTGCGACCAGAAGACAAAACCGAATATCAGGGCGGGTCCGCAGGACACGGCAGCAAACAACAAGTTGATCCCGTTCATCCTCAGCGGCGATCCGGTGACCGCCTCGAAACCGGTCGCGCCGGTCCGCCCCGCCTCCCTGAGCAGCACGCGGGCAACCTGCCGGAAATTGACCCACCAGTAGAAGAAAACGAAGAGAAAGGCCGCAACAAAGAGGAGGAGCTTGCTGAACAACAATCGCCAGAAGATCCCGACAAACCCCAACTGCTTCATCCATAGCCACTCCACGAGCTTACCGGCGGTGAGGGACAGAACGATCAGGCACACACCGACAAGGGCAAGGAACACCCACCAGAACGCCCTCTTTTTACCCGCGATCAGTCTCATGGCTATCTCTCCCGGTCTTTGCGGTGACCGAAGCCCGGAAATGCTACGGTCTGGAAACGTCCTTCGCTTTCAGACATCCTCCGATCTCCCGGGGTTGCCCTCACGTGCGAGGTGCAAGGGCGGCGCGTGGCCTTTCTTGTCCTGACCCATATACAAAGTGACGTGCGGAAATGGGATCTCGACGTCATTCTCATCAAATTTCATCTTCAGACGACGATTGAATTCACGAGCAACACCCCACTGTTTGATAGGCAGGGTCTTCGTGCGGGCCTTGATGACGAGAGCCGATTCACCGAACTGATCGAGACCCAGTACCTCCATCGGCTCCAGAATGTCATCCTTGAAAGCCGGATCGCCGCGCAGCTCTTCGTCGACCTCCCTGATCAGTCCGATCACCTCGTCAACATCCTCTCGATACGCAACCCCTATGTCAAAAACATAGCGTGAGTACTCCTTTGTCATGTTGGTGACAACATCGATCTTGCCGTTCGGCACATAATGCACGTTGCCCGCCAGGTCTCGGAGTTTCGTGGTCCTCAGGCTTATTTTCTCGACCAGTCCTCCCTGTCCGCCGATCTGAACGACGTCCCCTTCCCGGATCTGGTCCTCCATCAGAATGAAGAACCCGCTGATAACATCCTTTACCAGGCTTTGAGCCCCAAAGCCCACCGCCAACCCCACGATCCCTGCCGCAGCCAGAACAGGACCTATCTCTATCCCCAACTCTCCGAGCACGATCATGGCGGCGATGATCAGTACGGCCGTATTCAGGACATACCGGACGATCGAACCAAGGGTCCTCGTCCGCTTCTGGTATTCAACATCGTCTCTGTGTCGGCTAAGGGCCGCGATCAGGCGGGCTGCGAAAAACCCTGCGGCCTTCAGGGCAACGAACGTTAGGATCAATGTGATCCCGACACGCAGCCCGCTCGTCAGGAACCAGTCCACAAACTCTTGAATGTACTCATTGATGTTAATTTTCATGGCATCCGTCCTCCCGTCGGCCGACGCGACTCACCTGACATGCTACCGCCATCGCGGTTTGTCGGGGACCTCTCTTTCAGAACGTGGCGCGTGATCATGTTTCCCACAACCTATCCTGTGGAACCGATGCCGTATCACTACGTCAAGAGATCGAGCGCGAAGGGCCGGGAGACTCTCCCGACATCCGCCTCAAGCGTTTTCAGCCTCGTCTTTTCGTTGTGGAGTTGTTTCCAGATGATCAGGATGGAATGATAGATGCAGTCGCCGTCGGAAACATGCCGGATTTGCGCGCCTCTTCCGTTGACCTGTCTCCTTGCCGCCGACGAACAACATGTGAGAGGTCGACATGAGGTCCACCACCACCAGAGCTGCAGCAACATAGCTGATAAGCGGCCAGGGCTCCATTGGCCCAATCTAATTCCAGCCCTCCCCCATGTCAAGTGCGAGCCGCTCGGCGCTCTGCGCAGACTCCTCCAGATCCTGCAATCTTCTCATCTTTACTTTTTTCCTGTACGCGGACATCAGCGTCAAGGATCTGGACCCTCCTCTTCCGTCCTGCCGGCCTGAATGTCATGAAAAATGATCTGGTTGGCCCGAACTGCTCACGGGACCTTCGATTCTTCTCTACCGTCTTCCGGATCACCAGACTGGATATTTCATTCCCCTTTATCCTGCCCCCCCGGAGACCCCTAGATGCAACAACTGGCATTGCCTCCGGGAATATAGTACACTATTCGGTCCCGATGTTCTGAGGGGTTGTCGTTTACGAGTTGTTTATTTGTTGGGAGTTTGAATGAAAAGAAACAAAAGGAATGTCCTGTGCCTCCTTGTCTTGTCCTTTATCCTGGCCTCTTTGCTGTCGCTTCCCGCCTGCGTGACAAGACCGGATATACCCGCCGCAGGAGCACGGCAGGTCTCGGACCACTTTGATGGTGCCCGGTATGTTAACCCCGGTGCTCCCCAGGCCCTGTATTCTGTGTCGGGTCAGACGACAAAACGCAGCGCCACGTGGTGGGTTTGGAAGTGGATCTTTCGCGTCGGTTGGCCCGAGTGGCCGGAGCAAAAAGAGTTCCTGCCTGGACCGCCGCCTGTCGCCCGCGCCCCCGAAGGCTCGATCCACGTAACGCCCGTCGGTCACGCCACGTTTCTCATACAGATGGACGGACTCAATATTCTCACCGACCCCATATGGTCGGAACGCTGCAGTCCGGTATCATGGGTGGGCCCCGAACGGCACAGCGAACCCGGCATTCGTTTCGGCGACCTTCCCCCTGTCGATGTCGTGCTGGTATCCCACAACCATTACGATCATTTCGATATTCCCACCCTTAAACGTCTTGCAAAGAAAGGAACACCGCGCGCCGTCGTGCCGCTCGGCAATTATGGTCTTATGCGGAGCACGGGAATGCCCGCGGTGGATGAACTTGACTGGTGGCAATCGGTCCCTTTGTCTTCAGGAGTGACGGTAACCCTGGTCCCTGCCCAGCACTTCTCGGGGCGCACCCTCTGGGACCGGGACAAGACTCTTTGGGGAGGTTTCGTTATATCCGGTCCATCAGGGAACGTCTACTATGCCGGAGACACCGGGTATGGTCCCCATTTCCGTGAAATTGCACGCCGCTTTTCACCGATAAGGGTGGCCCTCCTTCCGATAGCCCCATTCCGCCCTGAGGCCGGCGAGGCGACGGCGCAGCATCATCATCACTCCATTGTCCACATGGGCCCGGCCGAAGCGGTCATGGCACACAGGGACCTGGGAGAACCGCTCAGCATCGCCGCCCATTTCCAGGTATTTCGGCTGGGAGTCGAGGGATTTACCGATGCCCCGGATGTGCTTGCCGCATCATTAAAGGAACACGGTCTGGCACCCGACGCCTTCGTCGCGCCCGTTTTCGGACAGGTCATCAGGATACCTCCCGCGCTGAGCGCGTCACTGCCGCCGCCGGACAAAACCTATTATCCCATCGGCCAGATCCAGGGTTTCATCGGAAGCGGTCCTTCGCCACGCCATGAGGCGCTATTCTGAGATCAGGGGTGCCTTTGACATGAAAAAGATCTCCGCGGTTCTCGCGACCGTCCTCTTGCTGGCAGCGGTGCATGTTTGTGCCGGGGATCCTTCAGAGACGGCCAGGATCCAGTACCTGTTAGCCTCCGTCGAAGCACTGGAAGGAGCGACGTTCATCAGGAACGGAAGCGAGCATGATGCCAGGGCAGCCGCTGCCCACCTGCGCCTGAAGCTCAAGGCGGCGGGCAACAAGGTGCAGACAGCGGAGGACTTCATCAAATTCTGCGCCTCCAGGTCCTCTATGACAGGCGAGTCCTACCTGATACGCCTCGCGGACGGCACAACCGTTCAATCCGAAGCGTTCTTCAGGAACAAGCTGAGAACATTCACCGGAGGCCAATAGCAGGAGTGGACACGGGTACCATCTCCGATAACTCGCCCCCTTAAGACTCCCTTCGGCTCATACTTCAGTATCTTCCGCAAGGCAGGGATATGTTGATATCTCCACCTTCATAACGGTGCGCTTCCCCTACTTCGCCGGACACTTGCCTGCACAGTACTTATACGTACCCTCGCCCATTTTGACACAGTTGGACGCCTCAACAGGATCCGGACCTTTGTTACATTTCGCCCGGTACCTGTTCATGTCCTCCGTGCACTTAGCCAGGCAGGAAGATCTCGCAGGCGAGTCCTGATTCTGTTTCACCACATACGTCGAGTTCGGCTTGTTCGTCTGCTGTGGCGTCGATGGTTTGAACGCGGGAAGCTTCCCCGGAGAAGACTGCTGCGGGGACCCCGGTCTCGGGGGGTAGGGATTGACGGCTGGCTTCACCGGGTTCTTCTTCTGGGCTTCAATGGCGTCGGGAACCTTCAGCTTGCCTGACTGCAAGGGACTCTGCTTGTTTGACTGTGTGGTGAAATCGGGTCCGCCCGTCTGTGCCATCACGGCTGACGCCCAGACCATCAGCATGAGCAGCGCCACCAGAAAGACCCCCAACTCCTACGGCAATTCTCTTCACGGCATTCTCCTTTTCTTCACGAGATCGAGCATCGACATTCAAGCAGCAACGCATTCCCCTTCATCATCAAGTCACAGGAGCGCATCGACGACTCTCCTGCCATCCCCGCTGGTCCAGATAGTGACCTCTTTCTTCCTAGCAGGAAGTTTAGAAAGATCATCAGCTCCGGTCTCCCGGGAAGCGTCCCCCGGCGCGAGAACTCCATTGACGACGACCATTGGTATAGTGTTCCTCCAAAGTTTGTCAAGTGGTCTCACAACAGAGGGATCACTGCGGTATCCGGAACATTACACAGAGATCTCTTTCAGAAGGGCAAGCTCATCAAGCACCCTGCCTGCCCCTTTCGCCACAACCGTCATCGCGTTGTCGGCAACGTGAACGGGAACCTGTGTGACCTTGTGTATCAGGCGGTCAAGGTTCTTGAGAAGACTCCCCCCACCACTCAGGACGATCCCCGTGTCGACGATATCCGACGCAAGCTCCGGCGGCATTCTTTCGAGAGCAATGCGTATGGCGTCGGTTATGGAATGAACTGGCTCTGCTATCGCCTCCCTGATCTCGGGTGATGATACTTCAAGCGATTGTGGTATTCCGTCCATGAGGTTCCTGCCGTTTATCGCCATCGTCCTCGTTTCCTCATCAGCATCAGGATAGGCCGAGCCTATGGCTATCTTTATCTTCTCCGCCGTTTGGTTACCAATGAGGAGATTGTATTTGCGCCGTATATAATTAACGATGGCTTCATCCATATCTTCCCCGGCGATACGGACCGCGTTACAGTAGACAATGCCGGAAAGGCTGACGACAGCCACTTCCGTCAGGCCTGAGCCGATATCGACGATCATGCTCCCGGCCGGCTCCGTGATGGGCAGACCCGCTCCGATAGCCGCTGCCATGGGTTCTTCGATAAGATACACCTCCCCCTTTCCCGCCGCCTCCGCCGCCTCTTTCGCGGCCCGCTTCTCTATGGGTGTCACGTCGCAGGGGACGGATATGACTATTCTTGGCCTCGCGCCAAAACTGCTGTAATCGACCTGCTCCAAGAATTGCTTCAGCATGGACTGCGCGGACTCGAAATCGGAGATGACTCCGTGTTGCAGTGGCCGGCTGACGTTGATATGGTCCGGCGTCTTGCCCAGCATGTCCTTGGCGTTTCCTCCGGCGGCGAGGACCTTCTTCAATCCCCGAGCACCGTTGCGCACGGCGAGAACGGAAGGCTCGTTGAGCACAATGCCTTTGTTTCTCAGGTAGAACAGCGTATTCGCGGTTCCGAGGTCAATGCCAATGTCTTTTGACGGCGAGTGGAATATCGAAAACAACCCCTTCTCTCCTTTCGCCCCCAGAGTCACGGGAACGTCTTGATCTCCTGCCATTATGATGCCACAAAACCTCAATAAAAGGAAGAGATATCAACAGGATAGGACCTAATCGTCGTGCTTCTCACCGAGCGCCTTGACGCCCTCCCAGTACCCCGCGGGGGATAGAAGACCGGATAGGACGCCCTCATGGTATCCCGGATCAGCGTGCCAACGACAGGCACCTCCCGGGGATCGATGCGGCGGAGGCTGACATCACTTTTCATAAGGTCTCCCTGTCCCTCATTGTGGAATACCCGCTATCCAGGCCATGTGCTACGCTCCGTCGATCTCAACGATCTCGATCTCATATCCCGGTGCGGAGCTTGAGGACGTCAGTCTGGCCTCGACCCCTTTGCCTGCTGTCAGGGAATCATCACAACGGCTCCTCAACTGCCCGAAGTCTGCCGATTCCAGGAAGATCCTCAATAGTTCCAGTTCCTCGGCCAGCTGGCTATCTTCTTCCTTTCCCTTGAGAAGCTGACCCAGCACCCTCTCATATTCCCTCTTTGCCGTCGTTTCGATGCAATGCGTAAGACTCGGTTCCAGCTTGATCTCCATCATCATCACCGTCAGGTCTCTCTGTGTCGCGCAACCCCTGCGCTTGTTTTCATCCAAACACTTGATACCGCAAAGATGTCAACATTGCAAGAGCGTCCGCTCGCTGCCTGAAGAAGCAGTCGATGTACTGCCCGGTTCGACGCACCGCAGAATAACGCGAAGAGAGCTATGTCACTGTCCTCCCCCTCCCGGATTTGATAGACTTTAGTAACCGCACCTGGGGCGGCGACTCACTCTGGAGGCACCCATGAAGAAGACGCTTCAAGAATTGTTCGGAGCGCTGAGTCGTAATTTTCCCGATATTCCCTTTGAAGTGCGCTTCTGGGATGGTCAAAGCGAGACCTACGGGAACGGCCCGACGGCCTTTACTCTCACATTCAAGACCGGAACGGCGGCGAGACGTTGTCTTGGCGACGGCACGCTCGGGTTCAGGGAAGAATACGTCGCCGGCAACATCGACGTGGATGGCAGTCTGCAACAGCTCGTCCGTCTCGGCGTTGACCCCCGTTTCCGGAATGCGAAACTCTCACCCGGCGCGAGATTGGCCATTCTCGTGCAGCACATCAGATCACTCAACACCACAACAAGGTCACCCGGGAACATTACTCATCACTACGACCTGGGAGACGAGTTCTACCGGTATTACCTTGACGAGAGCATGACCTATTCTTGTGCCTATTTCAGGAACGAAGAGGACACCCTGGAACAGGCGCAGCAGCAAAAGTACGAACACATCTGCAGGAAACTTCAACTGAAGGAAGGGGAAACGCTGATAGATATCGGGTGCGGCTGGGGCGGCATGCTTCTCTATGCCGCGCGCCATTACGGCGTCAAGGGCCTGGGGTGTACCCTGTCCCCTCATCAGGCTGAGTACGCAAGGAAAAGGGCGGCAGCGAAAGGACTCGAAAAGGACATCACCATTTCCCTCGAAGACTATCGCGACGTGAAAGGCCGCTTCGATAAGTTCGTCTCCATCGGCATGTTCGAGCACGTGGGAAAAGGATTCATCCCTCAATTCATGGACAAGGCAAAGGAATTGCTGAAACCCGGCGGCATCGGCCTGATCCACACCATCGGCAAGGAGCTTGATACCGCCGAGGATTCTTGGACCATGAAATACATCTTCCCCGGGGGTTACCTCCCCATGCTTGATCATGTTATCCGCACCATGGGCGAGCGGGGCCTCTCCCCGGTCGATATCGAAAACCTTCGCCTCCACTACGCGAGAACCCTGGACGAATGGAGCAAGCGGTTCGAAGCGAACGCGCGGGAGATACGGGAGATGTTCGACGACGGTTTTGTCCGCATGTGGCGCATGTACCTCAACGGCAGCTCGGCAGCCTTCCGCTGGGGAGACACAAGGCTCTATCAGATCCTCTTCACCAACGGACTGAACAACTCCCTGCCAATGACGCGGGAGCATCTCTACCGGACCTAGATCGGAGCTTCAGGGCACAGACTTTGAGGCCCTGGGGAAACGTAATGTGATCAGCGGGATGTCCTGGTTGACGGCTTTACCGTCCTGGCCTCAAACGTTTTTTGAACATTGGCACGATCGAGGAACCGGCACAGCGCTGCCTTGGACCGTTCATTCACGCCTTTTTTGGTGTAGTAGCTCATGAAGAGCTCTTCTTTCGCCCTTGTAACTGCCACGTACAAAAGCCGTTTCTCCTCCTCGATATCCCCACCGTCGCCTTCATCGAATGACCTGCTCGAAGGGAAAACGCCGTCCACGAGGCCGATAAGAAAGACCCTGCCCCATTCGAGACCCTTTGCCGAATGCACCGTCGAGAGGGTGAGGTATTCGACGTCATCGTCATTCGTATCCTTGTCGGGATCAACGGACACATCGGCAAGAAAATCCTTCAAGTTCGTATACCTTCGGGCCATCTGCCCCAACATGGCCAACTCCCTGACCTTGAGGGGGTCTTTTTTGTATTTGCTCTCCATTATGGGACCATAGTGTTCCATGACGGCGTCCACCTGCCGCGACGGCGTCATGGATGGGGTAAGGAGCGTCTGGAGAAGTCTCGCGAACGAGGCGAAGACGTCCGAGTTCTTCTGGCCCGTGCATAGCGGGGCGAAAACCCTTTCAATGATGTCCTTCGGATCGGTGTAGTGGGTGATCATCTCGAGGAGCCTTTCCACGGTCCTCGCGCCGATACCCGGCAAAAGGAGCAGGACGCGGTGCCAGGCCAGCTCGTCGGCGGGGTTCGCGATCAACCGGAGGTACGAGACGACGTCCCGCACGTTGGCCATTTCATAGAACTTGCGGCCGCCGAAGAGCTTGAAGCGTATGCCCTGCCTTACCAATTCCGACTGAAGGGGCATCGAGGTGAATGCCGTTCTGAACAGCACGGCGATATCTCTCAAAGCGATGCCCTTCGCCCTGAGGTTCTGCACTTTGCGCCCCACCCAGGCCGCCTCCTCGTAGATATCCTCAAATCGCAGCACCACCGGTTTTTCGCCAACCTCGCCGTTCGCCGCGACCAGGCGCTTCTCGAATTTACGCGTCATGGTGTTGAGGACGGCGTTGCCCACATCCAGAATAGACTGGGTGCTTCGGTAATTCTGCTCGAGCATGATCACCCTGCAGCCTTCGAACTCCCCGGGAAATCGCAGAATGTTGGTGTGGTTGGCTCCCCGGAACCCATAGATGCTCTGCGCGTCGTCACCCACGACCATCACATTGTTGTGTCTTTTCGCGAGAAGACGGACGATATCCGCCTGGATGCCGTTCGTGTCCTGGAATTCATCGACCATGATGTACCGGTATCGCGATGAGAGTCTCTCCCTGACCTCGTCGATCCCGAGGACAACCCTGAGATAGACCAGGAGGTCATCATAATCGACACAGTTGTTCCTGAGCTTATACTCGGCATATTCCTTCTGAACATGCCTGATCTCGCCGAGGCGGTCCTCGTAGTCAACGTACTTCCTCAGGACCGCGTCTTCGACGTCCATTCCCTTATTGACACAGAGGCTGAAGACATTCTTCAGTTCATTCTTCTTGGGAAACTCCTTGTCGCGATCGTAGCCCATTTTGTTGCAGCAACGCCGGATCGCCTCCTCCGCGTCACCTTCGTCATATATGGTGAAGGAATTCGACAGGCCAAGATTCCTGCTGTACACCCGAAGGACCTTGCTCGCAAACGAGTGAAAGGTGCCGCCGTCTATCCTCGAACATCTCGGATCGTTCCGGGAAGCCCGTTCGATCATCTCCTGAGCGCTTCTGCGGGTAAATGTCAGAAGCAGGATCGATTCCGGCTCAATATCCTTTTGTATAAGGTGAAGCGAGCGGTATTCTATGACCCTCGTCTTCCCGCTCCCCGCACCGGCGATGACAAGAACAGGCCCCTCCGTGGTGGTAACCGCGTCATATTGCGAAGTATTGAGCTCGGCCCTCAGGTCCCGCTCTATGCTATTCTTCACGTCGGATCCCCATCATTATCCCTGATAGCAATGCTAAGGACGCTCAAACGTGACTATTTCCAACGTCTCCGTGTTGGAAGACCTGGTCGTCGGCTCAGCTTTCTCCTTTTTCTCAGTCCGCCTCTTAACGGGCATTTTCAATTTCATTTTTTCGATCCTGGTGCCAAAGCCCTCAAGCTGCGCGGAGAGGCGTCTACCGACCATCTCTTGCGTGTCGTTGGCAATCATGGTCTTCAATACTTCCAGCTGGTGGTTTGCAGTATCAAGATGTTTCTTCGCTTCTCTTGCATCCTTGCGTTCTATAAAAACAGCGATCTTTGCGGCAAGTTCCTCGATACCCTCTCTCATTTTGATAAATTCTTCAATGCTTGGCATTTTCTATATCCTTATTCCTTTCGAATTGGGTCGCTTGTTGATCTGATCAAACGATGATCATATTTCGTATCGGCCCGCCCCGCAAAAGCCGGCGGACAAGAAAGGTAAGACTAACGCCGCTCAGTATACTCTTTTCTGCGGGACTCTGTCCAGAGTTGTGATGCAACGGCAGGTTCATACAATTTGCCGTCATTC
Organism: Deltaproteobacteria bacterium UBA1386; assembly: GCA_002305765.1. GTDB lineage: Bacteria > Desulfobacterota > Syntrophorhabdia > Syntrophorhabdales > Syntrophorhabdaceae > Delta-02. The sequence goes on along the minus strand of DBQU01000088.1, from coordinate 506 downwards.
CAGACTAACGCATCAGCGGAAACAGTAGAAGGCGAAGATGCAAAGCGTGTCCTAAAGTTCCCTAACTTTGGTTTTCCTTCAGCAGCCTGTCCATCTCTTGCCGGTAGAGAGTCTGGAACTCGGCGGACTCGTATGTCAATCCCGGGTTATTACGGAGGATTTCAGAGGCGACCTTGTCTCTAAACTCAGACTGACGCTCCCCGTCCCCGGGATACAGCACTTCCGCGACATCACGCTGCCTGTCCTTGTTCTTGATCATTTTAGCTATGGGAATGGCCAGGTAGACAACGAGAACGACGACGGCCAATGCTGTCAGGGTGCATAAGAATATTGTCATCGTGTCTCCTCACAGGCATTATCCGGGTGGGGAACAGACCAATCCCGCCCACCCCGCGTTTTTCAAATTCCATTCACTTTTTGAGAGCGTCCTCCCGGACTATTTTACGCACAGCTCTTTGCCCTGATACGTTGTGTAGGTATAGCTGCACGTGTCACTAAAAGCGTTT
>DBQU01000054.1 GCA_002305765.1 Deltaproteobacteria bacterium UBA1386 | reverse complement strand
CCACTAAAGGCATCATAGGTCAAGACAAAAATGGTTGTAACCGCTTGAATGACGAAGACGAAGAGGATCTCCGGATCAAAACCGGGATGACGACAGTGTCCCATTTTTTTTTGCCTCTGACGTTCAAGCGGTTCAATCCGTCTTCAAACCACCGGATGGTTTTTCCTCAGCCACTCCCTGATGCGGGGGCATTCCAGGGGTTCGGTGCCGCAGTAGCCGGTGGACTGCTTCTTCTCCGTGCATGATGAACAGACCTGCCAGTGGCCGCAATTGATACCGGTGAGGAGGGACGAATCGCATTCCAGGCACCACAGGTACCCGCAGACAAGGCACAGGCCCACGGTCGCGTCGCCGACAGCGTCTATGGTGGAGCAATCCATCGTGTCCGTTTCACCGCAGTGGGGGCAGGAAGAGACCGGTGTTCCCCGAAAATTCCTGTGTGCCGCGCGGTTCTTTTCGACGGTGATGAGGAGCGCGTCCTGAATGTCTTCGGAGAGGAGTTCCCACATTCTCAGGAGATTGACCGGTATCGCCTTGCCCATGGCTCGAGACTCCTTCTGGGGAGATTTGGAGTGGAATACGAACATTATTGTATCACAAATGGAACAGGAACCAAATGAGAACATAATGACCGATTCACCAATAGCCAATTGACCAAAGAATAAGGACAGAGCGGACCGTTTTGATTCCCCCCCGTCTTCTGTCTGGTCATTGATTATTGATTTATTGGAGATTATCTGGTCATTGGAGTTTGGTTATTGACTATTGTTTTTTGACAAGGTTTGTTGCCGCGAAGGTGGCGCAGGCGAGGAAGACCACGGGGACGCAGATGACGAAAAGGCCCGTGGAAACGCGGTAATGATCGCCGATCCAGCCGATGGTTATGGGGGAGAGAGAGGCGATCGCGTAGGACCACGTCGTCAGCACGCCAAGGGCAAGGCCCCTCGTGCGGGCGAAGGTGAGGCCCGTAAATGTCCAGAGGGAGCCCATCACGGCGCAGCCCACAAAACCCGTGATGAACGTGATGGAGCCTCTGGCGACAGGATTGTCGATCTTGAGGATCAGCATAAGGCACAATCCCATGATGATGCCGCCGGTGATGCCGACCTTACGGTACCCCAGCCTGTCGGAGATGTGGCCCATCGTCGGGCGGCCGATGAACTGGCCGACACCCCAGAAGCCCGCCACAAGGCCTGCCATCGAAGCCGTCATGCCCATCTCCGTTTTCAGAAAGACGGGGTACCACATGGCAAAACCGAACTCCCCCGATATCTGGAACATCGCGGTGCAGCTCACGAGAACGAGCATGATAAGGCTCGACCGCGTGAGTATGGACGGGTCGAGGAGTTTTCCGCCGGGATGCCTCTCCCGCTTCTCTTCAGGCCATACGGCAAGGAGCACGGCGGCGAGGATCATGCCGGCTATGCCCGTGGTCATGAAGGGGATGCGCCAGTTTCCGGTAAGGTCGAGGAGCCAACCCGCGAGGGCCGGTCCGGTGAACCAGCCGAAGGACGTGCCTGATGACATGAAGGTGACGTAAAACCCGGGCCTTTCAGGAAAGAGTTCCATCGTGAAAGCGATCATGGGGATGAAGAAGAAGCCTTCTATGAGGCCCGTCACGAAACGGAACAGAAAGAGCTGCCCCGTGGAGTGGGCGAGGCCCGAGACGACAGTCATCGCCGAGAGCCCGAACATGCCGAAGAGGACCACGTATCTCCTCCCGAACCTGTCGGATATGAGACCGGCGATGATCGGTGTCAGCATGTAACCCCACAGCGAGCCCGCGCCGACGATGCCGAGGGTGGTCTTGTCGGTGCCGAAGGCTTCCATGAGGGAGGGGATCAGCGGCCCGAAGATCCACCTCTGGGTGAAGTAGAGGACCATCCCCACCCAGCCGACAAAGAAGAAGAGGTGCTTATGCGACCCTATGGAAGACAGAAGGCACCCTTCTCGTAGATCACTATTTCCCTGCCCTTCGCAAGGCGTGCCGTCACGGTCTTGGCCTCGGTGTTGACAAGGTCCCAGTGAAGCGCGGAGTCGTTGAAGCCGAGCTTGTGCTTCATCTCCTCCGTCAGTTTGGCCGGGTTGCCGCTGAAGGTGTCGCTGTAGGACGCCCCGAGAGCGAGGTGGCAGTTCCCCTCGGAGCCGCCGAAGTTCTCATCGAAGAGGGTGTCGGCCATGAAGCGGTCGATGAGGGAAAAGCGCTTGTCCGTAAGGGAGAATTCCCCGACCCGGGAGGCCCCCTTGTCCATGGCGACCTGTTTCCTTAGAAATTCGGCGCCCTTCTTCGCGTCCGCCTCGACGACCTTTCCCTTCCTGAACACGAGGCGCACGCCCTCGATGTAGTTGCCGCTCCGGAAGGATGGCAGGTTGGCGTAGTAGGTTCCTTCGGTGCCTCGCCAGTCGGGTGAGAGGAAGACCTCGAAGCTGGGGATGTTGTGCCCCGAGATGCCCGCCCATTTGCGGTTCTCCCCCGGTGTGAGGACGAGGTCGATGTTCTTCGAGTTGACCCGGAGATACCGCACCTTGAGGCCCGTGAGCCATTTCTTTATGCGTGTCGCCTCGGCGTGGACGGCGTCCCATCTCCTGACGGGGTCCTTCTCGTCGAGAAAGCAGGCCTTGACGATCTGCCGGGCATAGGCCGCGACGGACATCTTCGCCTGTTTCGCAAGCCCGGCGGTGGGATAGGTGCACAGCGTCCAGCTGTAGACCCCTTTCTCCTCCCTTTTGTCGAGGATGTCGCGAAAGACCTTTCGGGATACCAGGACCTTGCTTATCCGCATGGGGTCGATGTCCTTAAGATGGGTGAGGGACTCGGGGGCGCGCAGGTATATCCTCCCGTTGACCTTCTCGTATAGTTCCCTGTCCCCCGGCGGCAGCCAGCCGAGGTGCCGGTCCGTTGCCTTCTCGTAGAAGGCGTGCTCCATGAAGGTGGTGAGCCCCATGCGCTGAAGAGGATACATTCCCCGGTCGAGGATCTTCCCGTAGAGGACCTCCGCAAGGGTTGTTGCCGGGGGGTCGTACTGGAGAAAGATGACATCCCCTTTCCTGAAACGTCCCTTCCGGGCCGCGGTGAGCCCCCAGAGGAGCACGTCGGCATACCTGTCGAGTGTGTCGCTGTCAAACATTTCCCGTTTCCCTCCCCCGTGCCGTCAGTATCCGGTAGAGACCGTCGGCGAACCTTTTTCTTGCTCCCGGCCCTCGTTTCTCGTTGACAAGGTCCCGGGTCCGAAACTGTGCGACGAAATCCTCAAGGCCCGGGTCGCCGCGCGCCCACTCGTAGAGTTTCAGGAAATCCTCCAGGGTGGAGAAATCATTTCTCGTTGTGTAGAACAGGCCGCACTTTGAGCAGATGTGGCCCTTGAGGGCGAACTTCGTTACAGGTGCCCCGCCCCCGTCCTCATGCCAGCAGCCTCCCATGGCATGCGTGAGAAAGAGGTCCCTCTCTTCGTTGACGATGTCGCCCGTGGGCACGACGAAACTGATCTTCATGTGTGCTCCCTTACCAGCGGTTGACCGCTGAACATCCCTTATTCCGAGAATATCTGCGCCGAAAAAACGTAGACCTTCGTTTCCTTGTCCTTCCACGAGTTCTCCGGCAGGCCGGCCTTTCTACACGTATTCTGCAGGAATTCCTCCCGGCCCCACTTGTACTGGGTGGCCACCTGCGGCAGCAGCAGGCCCGCGTTGCCCCCTTTCACGATATACAGACCGTGAATCCCCACCTTGATCTCATCCACCGAGGTGATGAGCTTCAGGGGTGACATCACGGAGATCTCGATCTCGATATCCTTGAGCTCGCCCTTTGTGACGGGCCGGAACCTCATATCCCTCGACGACGCCGCGACGGTCATGTCCACCACCGACCTGTAGAGAGGAGCCACGGGCTTGATGTAGCCGATGCATCCCCTGAGCTGCCCGTGAATGGTGAGCGTCACGAAGACCCCTCTCCTTTCGAGGAGCCTGGGGTCTTTGACATCGATCTCGGGCACGGTCTTCGACGACACGTATTCCTCGAGGGTCTTTCGAGCGATGGCAAGGAGCCGCTTCCTCTCGGCCGCGGCAAGCGGTGAGGAGGCGGCCTTACCATCGGGTTGCCAGAAGGCCAGGGAACCGTAACCCACCACCCTCGTCCTGTCACCTGCCGTATCCCCCGAGTTCGTGTAGTGAAGGACCTCCGCCTCAGCCCCCATCTTCGTCGCCGCCATCATGGAGGCGACCACCGCCGGCGCTCCGCAGAGCTCGTTCTCTTTCTTCGCCAGTCCCTCAAGGAGGCCCGCCGCATCGAGGCCGGCCACGAGCTTTAGGGTCGATGCATCCATCCTGACCGCTTCGCTGTAAGGATGGTAATGCGACATGTCCGAGGAGACGACGAGAAGCACCCTGCCCCTGTGCTGCGTGAGGACCGTCACGAGGGCTCCGGAGAGTGCCTCCACGTCCTGTCGTTCGACGGCGCCCGTCAGAAGGGGGACGATCTTGACGCCTTCGAGCGTCCGCTGGATGAAGGGGAGCTGGACCTCGAGGGAATGCTCCTCGTCAAAGGCGCCGGGGTTGTTTTTCACGGCCTCGCAGAGGGAGGCCATCTTCCTGCCCATGGCGGAGTCGACGGGCACCTTTCCGAGGGGTGTTTCCCAGCTGCCTGTCGGGTAGAGGGCTATGCCCTTGAAGGAACTGCGATGGCTCGAGCCGAGGAGGATGACCGTCGTGATGCCCTTTCTCCTGGCGGCGTTGTATGAATAGGCCGCGGTCTTTCCCGAATAGACGTACCCCGCGTGAGGGGCGATAACGGCGAACACCCCCGGGAGCGCGTCGCCCACGCGCTGTGCATCCTTCAGGTACCCGTCCACCATGGTTTGCAGGGACACCTTGTCCGCTGGGTAGAAGGAGCCCGCGAAGACAGGCTTTCTCACCGGGGCGGCGGATTGCGCGAGCGCCTCGCATGCCGCCAGGACAAGAACGCAGGCGGCAAGCGCCGCCATCAGGATCCGGGCCGCAAAGCCTTTGTTCGCATACGTCTTTCTCATGTCGCCCATATTCCTCCTATCTTTGTGCCGCACGAGGGGCACGTGCCGTTCTTCAGGGTGACGTTGAGGACATTGTACCCCGATCTCTGGATGAGCATCGTCCTGCACGTCGGGCAGTAGGTGTTCTCTCCGGGATGGCCCGGGACGTTCCCTATATAAGCGAACTGGAGCCCTGCTTCGAAGCCGGCATCGCGGGACCTCTCCAGCGTTCTCACCGATGTGGGCGAGACCCCCGTCAGTTTGTACATGGGGTAGAAGCGGGAGAAATGGACGGGCACGTCCCGTCCGACCTCCTTCACGACCCACCGGCACATCTCTCTCACCATCTTTTCGTCATCGTTGTAGCCCTCTATGACGAGGTTCGTGATCTCCACCCACACGCCGGACCGCTTGAGCGTCTTTATCGTGAGGAGAACGGGCGCGAGCTCGCCTTCGCAGAGCTTGCCGTAAAAGTCCTCGGAAAATCCCTTGAGGTCGATATTGACGGCGTCCATGTACCTGCAAAGAGCCTTGAGGGGTTCGGGGTTGATGTAGCCGTTGGAGTGCGCGACGTTGAGGATGCCCCGCCCGCGGGCTGTCTTCGCCGTGTCGAACATGTACTCGTAGAAGTTCGTCGGTTCCGTATACGTATAAGCGATGCTCCTGCAGTCCTTTCGGACGGCGGCCGCGACGACATGCTGCGGCGACAGCGTTGTGTTGGCGGTCTCGAGGGGAGATGCCTGGGAGATCTGCCAGTTCTGACAGAACTGACACCGGAAGTTGCAGCCGGCACTCGCCACGGAGAAGGAATACGTTCTGGGAAGGACGTGGAAGAACGGTTTCTTCTCCACGGGGTCGATGTGCGCGGCGCAGGGCGAGCCGTAGCCGAGGGAATAGAGCCTGCCGGAGATGTTCTTGCGGGCCCGGCAGAAACCCGTGGCACCGTCTGGAAGCGTGCAGCGGCGGGGGCACAGGAGGCACTCGACAACCTTGTTCGAGCCCTTCTTCCGGTAGTAGAGGGCCTCGTGGAAGGCCGGCCGGGCCGCCTGCCCCAGAACATTCGTTCCTGCGGCAAGGACGAAAGGCGTAAGTGCTGCAACCTTCAGGAAATCTCTTCTTCTCACCGTGGCACCGTCACCGTGGTATACTGCGGAATACCGCCCAATTCCTTGCTATTATACTACTTTCTCTTCCCCGATAACAGAAGAAGAAGCAGCCCGGCGGCCTTGAGGGCGCCGAAAAGGAGGCAGCTCATTGCGAGGCCCATGAGAGGAAAGAGGAAGAAGCCTCCCAGCATGCCCCCTATGAAACCCCCGGCGAGGTCGCCCGCGTAGACAGGCCCTACGGACCCCCCGGTGCCCTCTCTATCCTCGAAGAGCTCCACGGCAAGAGGGAATTCCATTCCGGCAAAGAACCCCGGCACAAAGAGGAGGGCAAAGAAGAGAAGTCTGCCCGAAAGGCCTCCCGCGCCCGCGCCATGGCCCGTGAGAGTGAACAGGAAGAAAAGGAGAAGGCAGAAGGATGCCAGGGAGGCTTCCGCCGCCATGAAGGCCTTCGATACCCCTGCCGTCGTGACACGCCGGGCCGCGGCCATGCTGCCGGCGGCCATGCCGGCCATGAGCATGGTGAGGAGCATGCCGATCTCGTGGAAGACGTACCCGTATGCCACCTGGAAGACAAAGATGAGGGACAGTTCAAGGAGCATGACGACGAAACCCGTCGTGGAGATGACAAAGAGAGCAGGTATTCTCCGGTGCCTGTTCTTCAGGAGGAACGCCCCGGCCGCGAAAAGGCCCAGAGCGGCGAGGAATACGGGAATACCCCGGCGCCCGGCGGCTGCGAAAAGACCCTTCATTGAAGGGGTGTGAAGGGCGTTTATGTATGCGATCGTATAGTAGAGGCCCTTCGGGGCAAGGTCACGGTTGACCTCGGCCCGGGAGGGCTCGACGGCGCGGCGGAACCATTCCATACGCTCCCTGTCGAGACGGTACGTGAGATGTGGCAGCGAGATGAGCCGGGTGGTCAGCCGCAGGTCATTCAGTCTGTCTACCAGTCTCTGCGGTGATAGATCGATGTCTCTAGCCGACGCCGAGGCGAGGAAGATGTTCTGGTCCCCCGGAACGACGGCAACGTGAGCGAAGACCTCGCCGGCGGTGGCCACGGCGGACATGTTGATGTCCCTGAGTTCCCTGTCGTAGTAGGCGAGGGAGCCGGGAACGGTGAATACAAGGATGCCTTCATCGGTGAGGATCCGCCGCACTTCACGGAAGAACTCCAGGGTAAAGAACCTGTTCGCCTGAAGCGTCGCGGGGGAGGCAACCCCGAGAAGAACGACGTCGTAGCGCCGGTCGGGGGATGCCGCCTTCACGAAGCGCCTGCCGTCTGTGTAGTGCAGGATGACCCGCGGATCGCCAAGTTCGGACCGGACGAGTGCAGAGGGATAGCGGACGAGCGTCCCGAGATAGGCGGGGTCGATCTCTACGTAATCGACACGGCGCACCGTGGGGTACTTGAGGACCTCCCCTATGACGCCGCCCGCTCCGCCGTGAAGGACAAGGACGTTCCGCGGGGTGCCGTGGGTGAGAAGCGGGATGTGGACGATCTCCTCCGCACGGGCTATGTCGGGCACGGGTATGGTGGCCGCCGGCAGGCCGTCGGTGAAGAACGTGTACTGCCCCGTTGCCCTCGTCACGGCAATGTTCTGATAGAGGGAATTTTCGTAGGAGACGACCTCGCGACCGTGCCATTGCGCGGCGATGGACCGCAGCTGCAGGCGTCCGTCAAGGCCTGCGGCCATGAAGACGGCCGAGCCGAGCGCGATGGCAAGGCTCAAAGCCGCAAGGAGCTTGCCCGCGCGGGTTGCCGCCGAGACGGCCATGGCAAGGCAGGCGAGGGCCATGAGAACGAGTATCAGGCCCGCGATCCGGAACGAATGGAGCCAGGTGACAAGGACGTAGCTTACCAGTATCCCCCCGGCGATGGTACCGGCCATCTCGTAGAAATAGACCTTTCCCGCCGCCTTGCCCCCGGGGCCCTTCACACCTTCATAGACCCTGCAGGCCGCCGTGAACGCGAAACCGTGGAGAAGGCCCGCGGGGAGAAATATCACCATGGACGCGCCGAAGATGCTCGTGATGCCGAGGGATATCTCCGGAGGGAGACCCGCGATGACCTTGAAGGCGCGGATGGCATAGATGCTTGCCGGGAAGACGATGCCGAAGATGAGGCCGGCGGCGATGAACGCATGCGCCGCCCCGCGGGCCCCGCGAGGCCACCGCCCGCCAATAAAGGCGCCAAGGGCCTCCCAGACGACCCAGGCGCCGATGGTCACGCCGATGGAAAGCTCGTTTCCCCCGTAAAGGATGAGGCACTCCCTGATAAGGACCGTCTGCGCCACGATCCCCGAGAGTCCGGTCACGAGAAGAAGAGATATGAGAGATGCGATCATGCGTGGACCTTGAGAAGACGGGTTATAGGTAATGGGTTATAGATAATGGGAAAGACCTTTCTTTGATCCATACCCATCATCTATGACCTATCACCCATAACCCGTCTCTTCTGTTTCCTTTACATACCATAGCGGAAGGAGGGGAGAAAGGCAAGAAGCCAGGTTTTATTGACTCTTCCCCGGAAACGGGATATAGGTTAAAAAACGAGATCGAAGGGGGAACAGATAGTGAAAAGAGAAAGAGTCTTGTTGCTGGCCGCACTCCCGGTCTTGATGGCGGCGGTCCTCGCGATGATCTCCGTGACGGCGGACGCCCAGGTCTTCTCCAAAGAGGTAACCGTGGGCGAACTTGTCGCGAATCCTTCCCAGTACGATCAGAAGAATGTCACCGTCAACGCCTATGCATTCATCGTTCGTCAGAAGAAGGACCGCGGCGGGAACCCGTTCATACTCGTCAGCATTTTCGACCCCAGGGACAGGAAGAAGGTCATAACCGCCTTTGGCCCGGGAAGCACCCAGGCCCGCAACGGGGATATGATCAAGCTTACGGGCAAGTTCAAAGCCAGGTCGAAGCGCGGACGCTACACCTACGACAACGAGATCGAGACGACGGGCGACAAGGTGGTCGTGACGGCAAAGGGCACCGGCCCATAATGACCGCAGCATGACCGGAAGTACGCTGACCGCGACTTCTCGCGGGCCTTCGTGCTATAATGCCGGCGGAACGAGCGATGGGAAAAAAAAGGTTCATTCTCACTCTTATTATCCTTGTTGCCTCTCTCGCGGCGGGGCTGGTCCTCCTTGCCAGGACGCCGCTTCTCCTGCGCGCTGTCGCCGCGGTGAGCGGGCCTCTTTTCGGTTACGACATGGCGGCGGAATCCTTTTCGTTCTATCCCCTGAAGGCGGAGGTCAAGGGGTTCACAATCGCCGACATTCGCGGAAAGAACTTCATCTTCACGAGTTCCCGGGTCAGCGTCTCTTCCAGTCCGGGGTCCGCCTTCCGGGGCAACGTAGAGAAGGTCCTTCTCAAGGACGCGAAGATACGCATCCGTCTCGGCGACAGGAGAGAGACCGAAACGGACCTGTCCTTCATCCGGAAGATACCCCCCGTCCACCTTCTGACCATGGAGAACGGGGAATTTACCCTCACCTTCAAGGGTTCTCCCGGTACCATCACCCTCAAGAATATCGACCTCACCGTGAAGGGTTTCTCGCCGGACCATGGGGGCGCGCTTGCCTTCACCGGCACCGTCGTCATCGACGGGCCGGGAGGCTCGAAGCTAAGGGCGACGGGAAGGTTGAGGGGCAGGCTTGATCTGACGGGGATCCTCCCCGATATGCTTGGCAAGGGGGCCATCGAGATCGATATCGATGAGGGCTCGACGGGCGATGTAACGTTGAAGGGAATGAAGTTCACCCTTCCCGTGGTCTTCGAGAAGGACCGCATCGTGATCTCGCGGGCGGCGGCGCTCATCGAGACGGTGACCTTCGCGGGGGAAGGACGCAAGGCGGATCTCACGAAGGGACAGCTCTCGATGAGCGCCCTGTACAACACCCGGGCGGGGACACTCTCGGCGGACAACCTGCAGATCACCATGCCCGGCATAGGCGCGGTGAAGGGAGCGGGGCGTCTGACCGTCAAGGGAGCCATGCCTTTCAACGCGGTCCTTGAGACAGGGGACCTCAATTTCTCCAGTCTCTTCGCGATGGCGAAGACGCTCATGACCGAGGAAGAGGCGAAGAAGTGGTCCGTCGAAGGACTGGGTTCCCTTAAGGCCCGGATGGAAGGGAGCCTCGGCGGCAAGACCCGGTCCGTTTCGGGGACGCTCACCATGGACATCAGGAAAGGGGGCTTTTCCTCTCCCGACGGCTCGAAGGCGGCCCAGGGCATCACGGGTTCCGTCATCCTCAATTTCAGCCTTCCCCGCGGCGAGGACAGGGAGGGCTCCGTGAAGATATCGTCACAGGTATCCTCCGGGGAGTACCTCTGGGGACGGTATTACAAGGATCTCAGGAAGGAACCCTCAAGGCTTTCCTCCCGGGCCGATGTGACGGTAAGCGGCAAAGGGGGTTCCCGGTTCAGGGGGACCTTCGACCTCTTCAACACGGGGCGGTATGCTTACGACGGTTTCGTGAACGCCGGTGAGTGGGGCGTGCATGTGACGGCGCAGGATGTTCCGGTGAGAAGGGCCTTCGACCTCTTCGCGGCCGATTATCTCGCCCAGACGGCGGCGGTGCTGAAAGGCATGGAGATTGACGGAAAGCTCGACGCCGATGTGTCGGTCACATCGGCGGGGAAAGGACTCGGCACGAAAGGGAGCGTGAGGCTTTCCGCCGCGTCGTTGAAACTGCCCGCGATCTCCCTTGGTGTGGCAGGCATCGACGTGGATATCCCCTTCGATCTCGCGTCGGCCGGGAGCGGAGATGGTGCTTCCCTCCCGCCGGGACCTCTCGGCATCGTCACCATCACCGGGTTCACGAAGGGCGCCTATAGCCTGCCAGAACTGAAGATACCCGTCACCGCCTATGGAAACGACGTATCGGCCCCGGGGATCATATCCGTTCCCTTCTACGACGGTACGGTCCGCGTGAGGACCCTCACCGCAAAGGACATCCTCGGCGCATCTCCGAAGCTGTTGTTCGGGGTCTCGATGCGGGACATAGACGCCCAGAAGCTCTTGAGCGACCTCACGGGCCTCGCCTTTCCCGGGAAGGTCAAGGCGCGCTTTCCCGAGATCGCCTACCAGAACGGAGAGCTCCTGACGGAGGGGAAGATGACCGTCGACATCTTCGGGGGCACGATAGAGGTGGCGGACATGTACGTGAAGGACCTCTTCCTGGCCTCGCGGAAGATAGGCGGAGACATTCTCTTCAGGAACATCGACCTCGGGAAGGTGACGGAGACGATCAAGGTCGGCAGGATAACGGGCATCGTCGAGGGCTCCGTAAAGGACCTGGTCGTCGAGTACGGTCAACCGTCGCGGTTCGTCTTTGACGTCGACACGGTGAGGAAATGGGGGCAGTCCCAGAAGGTGTCCGTCGATGCCATCGAGAATATATCCATCCTGGGCACCGGTTCCGGCGGCATTGGGGCGGTCTTGAAGAGCGGCCTCAACAAGTTTTTCAAGGAATACCCGTACAGCCGCATCGGCATACGGTGCACGCTTCAGAACGATAACTTCAACATCAGGGGGAAGATCGTCGAAGGGGGCACCGAGTATCTCATAAGGCGAGCCTTCCTTAGGGGGATAGATGTGGTGAACAGGGACCCCCAAAATATGGTAAGCTTCAAGGACATGCAGGAGCGCGTCGGCCGGGTGTTTGAGAAGGACAAGGACGGCGCGGGTCCGACGATAAAGGTGAACTAGAGAGCTCAAGGAGGATACAATGGTCAAGAAGTTGCGTCATGTCACGTTGGGTTTCGCGCTGGTCTTCGCCGCCTGCGTCACCGTCAACATCTATTTTCCGGCCGCGGCCATCCAGAAGGCTGCCGACCAGATCGTGGACGACGTGCGGGGTACGAAGGACCAGAAGCAGCCGGAGGAAAAGAAGAACGACAAACAGAGCAGTATCATAGATCCCCTGCGGGGGCTCATAGGACCGAGAGAGGCACACGCTCAGATCAACGTGGAGGTCTCCACCCCGGCCATCAGGAGCCTCAAACAGGCGATGGCGAGCAATTTTGGCCAGCTCAAACCCTTCTATGACAGGGGCGCCATCGGGGAGAACAACATGGGTTTCGTGGAACCGCGCGACACGGGTGCGTTAAACCTCAAGGACAAGGCGGACCTCAACCGTGTCGTCAGCCAGGAAAACGGCAATCGCAACACCCTGTACAACGAGATCATGAAGGCGAACAATCTGGGTGGGGACTCTCTGCCGAAGATCCAGAGGATCTTTGCCAACAGCTGGCGCGGGAAATCCCAGCCCGGCTGGTGGATACAGAACGACGGCGGAGGATGGGAAAGGAAGAGATAACAAGGGGTCCGGCGAAAGAGGGAGGTGCATCCAGATGTGGAAGAAAAGGTCGTTCTTGAAGGTTCTCATCCCCGTAGTTCTGGCCGGCTTTCTTTTCTCCTGCGCGGGGGCCTTCGTAAGTCCGGCGGCACGCGCCGACTTTGAGGCCGGCCTTGCCCTGTTCAACCAGGGGAAGTTCGCCGAGGCCCTCCCTTACTTTGAGAGGGCGGCTGCCGCTGAGCCGGACTACTACGAGGCCCACCTCTACCTCGGCAGGGCCTATCTCAACATGAAGAGCTTCGCGAAGGCGGTCCCTCCCCTGAGGACCGCCTACCGCCTCTCGCCGCAGGACTTCAAGGGCCAGATCGTCGATATACTCATTGACGCGCTTCTCGGGGCGGCCTTCTCGGAGGTCAGGACGGGCAACTACGAGGGCTCCCTGTCGTACCTGAGGGAGCTCATGTCCGTGGAGCCGAAGGCGAAGAAGGTCAAGGAGGATATCTCGAACGTGCTCGTCGCCGTGGCGACATCGCTACTCATGAAGGGCGACGTCCGCGACGCGGTGAAGCTCTTCGGTGAAGCCGTCACGGAGAACCCCAACAACGCGAAGGCGTACCTGGGACTCGCGCGGGCGCTCCTGAAAACGGGCGCCATCCCCGACGCGATAGACGCGGGCCGAAAGGCCCTCTCCCTCGACCCGGCGAGCAACGAGGCCTTCAACCTGATGAAGGAGATGGTGAGGTAAAGACGGCTTGAATCGCTTGAGCCGCTTGACAGGCCGTTGAAAAAGTCCTTTTGTACGTCATTCCGGCGAAGGCCGGAATCCAGGAAAGATCGGCTCTCGGCAGAAAAGAGGCCCGGGATTCGACAACATATGGTCAGCGACAAAGGTCTGACATCTGTAGTCTGTAGAGTAATACCGAATTGGTGGTCTCTCCTGGATCCCGGCCTTCGAGACT
>DBQU01000067.1 GCA_002305765.1 Deltaproteobacteria bacterium UBA1386 | reverse complement strand
GGGGAATTAACCTGGTCCTTGACATGGAGTAACTCTAATATAGTATGTCAAGAAAGATCGGCCGAGCCGGCTGCCGTGATTCTACGCTATCCGAGAACACCCCCTGTTTTTACTCTGCTGCCCTCTGGATGAGGGTTGATGGAACCCTCGTATCTGCGGGAGAGTAGTTGTGAGGATAGTTTATTGAGGTCTTTCTCGGCACGCCTTTCTATGAGAAGCTCATAGGGCATTTTCGTGTTCCGTCAGGAAGTCGTTGAGTCTTCCCACCTCAAGGCCACCCTAGCGTATCTTCTGGAGATCCTCCAGGTTTTCCTTGGCCTCGAACCTGTCCAGCAGCTCCTGATAGTCCTTTATGTCGATTATCACGGGGCTTGTCCTATGTGCTTTTCGGCTCAAACGGCTCAAACGGTCTGTTAGGGTGGACACTTCGCGCAGATGGACCTGAACTGCATCGTGCTGAGGTACCGGTCCCCGCGGTCCGGAAAGAGGACCACCACGGTCCCGTGGTCGATCATCTTCGCGAGGCGCAGGGCGACAGCCGCGGCGGCACCGCTTGAGGTGCCGACGAATATCCCTTCCTTCTGGGCAAGGAGGCCCGTCATTTCGAAGGCCTCGCCGTCCTCGACCATCTCCTTGAGGTCGAGTTCGTCGCGGTTATAGATGGGGGGCACCATGGACTCGCGCATGTTCTTGAGGCCCTGGATGGTGTGGCCCATGACGGGCTCGACACCGACTATCTTGACGCCGGGCTTGACGGACTTGAGGTAGCGGCCCGTTCCCATAAGGGTGCCTGTGGTTCCCATGCCGGCCACGAAGTAATCGATCTCACCGCCCGTCTGGCGGAAGATCTCGGGGCCCGTCGTTTCGAAATGGGCGAGGACGTTGTCGGGGTTTTCGTACTGGTTGGGCATGTAGTATTTTTTCGGCTCGTCGTGAAGAAGCGTGAGGGCCTGCCGGATGGCGCCGTCGATATTTTCCTTCGCGGGCGTGAGGAAGACGTTCGAGCCGAGGCCCTGCAGGATGAGGCGCCGTTCCGTGCTCACGCAGGCGGGCATGCACAGCTCGACGCTGTATCCCTTCGCAGCGCCTATCATGGCGATGGCAATGCCCGTGTTGCCCGAAGTGGGCTCGAGGATCGTCCTGTCCTTCGTGAGCTCGCCCCTTTCCTCGGCCTTGGTTATCATGTAGAGGGCGGGGCGGTCCTTGACGGAGCCGCCGGGGTTGCAGCCCTCGAGCTTGCAGAGTATCTTGACGTTGGGATTGGGGTTGATGTTGCACAGTTCCACGAGTGGTGTGTTGCCGATTGCGGAGAGAATGTTCATGGATCATTGACCTCTCATAATGCGTGATGTCTGCGAGAGATTCTAACAGAACAGGGGGCGGCAAACAAGGAAAATCAAGGACTTGCACCGGCAAGGCGCAAGTCCTTGACGGGAATGGTCATTTGTTTGTGGGACTGCACACCGCGTTGGGAAACAGGTGGAGCTGGCATGCCCCCACCTTTATCTTGAATTCGTTGAGAAGGTCTCCCATGTCCCCGTAGGAGACGCCTTCCGCATCGGCGAGCTTCATCGCCTGTTCGCAGGATATCTTGCCGTCGGCGCCTACGCGGGCCTTCACCTTCTCGATTATCGCCTGTTTGTCCATGTTGTCCTCCTTTATGCGTATTCCGATGGTTTTCCTCTAGCTCCCGGCGATCTGCCTTCCAAACTGCACGGCCTGTGCCAGTTCGTCATCGCCGGGCTGCCACATTGTCCGCAAGCCCTCATGGATGACCTCGAACCCGGCCTTTCGGATCATTTCGTTCAGCACTTTCACCGATTCACCGCTCCAGCCGTAGCAGCCGAAGGCGGCCGCCTTCTTGTTCGTGAACCTGAGCCCAGCGATCATCTCCGTCAGAGCCGCCATCGCGTTGAGGATGCCCCTGTTGATGGTCGGCGAGCCGAATAGGACGGCCTTCGACTTGAATATCTCCGTGACCACGTCGTTGATGTCACTCCGGGCTATATTGAAGAGCTTCACCGTCACCTTGCCGTCGGCCTCCTTTATGCCCTTCGCTATGGCCTCGGCAAGCCTTCGCGTGCCGTCCCACATGGTGTCGTACACGAGGGTCACCTGGTCCTCCTGGTATCCATCCGCCCATTCAAGGTACCTGTGGACGATCTGCAGCGGGTTGTCGCGCCAGATGACGCCGTGGCTCGGGCAGATGGCGTTGACAGGGAGGCCGAGACCGACCACCTCGTTTATCTTCTTTGTCACGAGGGGCGAAAAGGGCGTGAGGATGTTGGCGTAGTACTTGATGGCCTCCTCGAAGAGTTCGGACTGCGCGACGAGGTCGTTGAAGATGTGCTCGCTGGCGATGTGCTGCCCGAAGGCGTCATTCGAGAAGAGGATCGCGTCGCCCGTTAGATACTCCATCATCGTGTCGGGCCAGTGAAGCATTGGTGCTTCGATAAAGACAAGCTCTTTCTTGCCAAGGCTCAGTTTATCCCCCGTCTTCACCACCTGGAAGTTCCAGTCTTGATGGTAGTGGCCCTTGAGCGACTTCACCCCGTTCGCCGTGCAGTAGACGGGCTTGTCCGGTATATGCCGCATCAATTCCGGCATGGCGCCCGAATGGTCCATCTCCGCGTGATTGGCGATGACGAAGTCTATGGAGCCAAGGTCTGTCTCCTTCGCCAGATTGTCGACGAACTCACCGGCGAAGGGCATCCACACCGTGTCGATGAGGGCCGTTTTCTCATCGCGCACAAGATACGAGTTATAAGACGAACCCCGATGGGTCGAATACTCCTCTCCGTGGAACTTCCGAAGCTCCCAGTCTATCTTGCCCACCCAGTGAACATTCGGAGCTATTTCAAATTTCATGACACCCCTCCTCTTTTCCGGTGATAGTTGAACCTTTGTTCCATACTACTCCACATCATCTTATACTTCATTTGACTTAAGTCAAGAGCCCCGGGAAAAGACAGTTGAAGCCGCTTGAACCGCTTGAACGGAAAAGGCCAGGAAAGATGACCCCTGATGTCAATAATGGAC
>DBQU01000010.1 GCA_002305765.1 Deltaproteobacteria bacterium UBA1386 | reverse complement strand
CCTAGAATAGGAGCAGGTACAGAGCGGTCAGCGCTGATCCTATGAGCATTGCGCCGATCACCAGGCGCCGCACCAGAGCGGGTTGAAAGAAGGATGACTTCAGCACCAGGACCTTTAGACGGGACCTGTCGCTCGAAGCGGTCGATGTCCGGTCCGTGTCCCGGGCAGCGTGGCTGCCGCTCTGCCCGGGAACGGTCTTGTCGGGCACGTCCAGCCCGCTCGGTGAAGGTCTTGCAGGCTCCCGGGACACGAATTCATGGACCGCCTCTTCGATCAGCGGCTCCTCGGGGTCAAAAGTGAACGTTTCTCCCATCTGGGTCAGCAAGTCGACTGGCAGGGCCCCGGTGTCCGCCGAATGGGGGAGCAGCCGGGAACCAGGTCTGGCGGCAATTCCGTCGAGCTCTGAAACGAGGCTTTCCACGCGGCGCAAGCGGCGACGCGCCCTCCAGGGGGCACCGGTGTGCTCCGCGAGCAGACTTTCGCGTGCGCGTCGTATGGATTTCATCAACCCCTGTTCACCGGGGCTGCTTGTCTCCCACGCCACGTTCAGTTCCGTGTCGAGTCCCATGCTCCGGTTGGTCAGATTTGCCGAGCCCACAGTCAGAAAGCGATCGTCCACGATGAGCAGCTTGGAGTGGATGTATGTTTGAGCGTCTTTTTCGTGGCGCCCCTGGGGTTGCAAAGAGTAGATGCCGAGGTCATGCCCGTTGCGCGCGGCCGTGTCCCGGAGGGACGAGAGAGCCATGGTTTGCGCTGCGACGAGGGATATTCTTTCCAATAACGAATGTGGCCACCTCGGGAGCATGACGATGACCCGCAGACGAGATCTGTTCCTCCGGTTCATCCGTTCGATCAGGGCGTCGTGCACCGCGCGGGACGTGAAGAATTGATTTTCGATATATATGAGACTTTCCGCGGCCTCGATGGCGTCACCGTAGAGCTGCCTGATCTCTCTCGCGGGCTCACGGGCCGGAACGAGCGTTCTTGCCTGCGTTCGGCTTATGGCGACTTCCCGGGCTGAGAGTGGTAGTGTTGGAGTTACTGTGACGGGCGAGTCGTCCTCAGGTGCAGGAAGGTCAACGGAACCGCCGCCAGCTTCACACCACCAATCGCCGAAAAGATCGGCAAGTCTCTCTGCCGCCTTACCTTCGATGCAGGACTGAATGTCGTGAACGGCCTCATAAGCTTGCCCGGCGGTATCGACACGATCGGGACTCACCCTCAGATGCCGGCGGTCGTCCCATCGTTTCTCACAGAGGTCCATGCCGCCGACAAACGCTGTAATCCCGTCGATGACGACGAGCTTTCGGTGGTGACTGGCCCCGACGGCATGACTGCCGTCGAATCGGAAATGGATCTGACCGTTGCGACCCCAGTCGCTGAACAGCAGGTCCTGGAACCATTCCCTGCCTTCTGCAAAAAGGACGCTGAAGTCCCATGCCAGTATCAGGACCCGGAGGTTACGGTTTGCGCTGCAAAGTTGCTTCAGAAAAGGCAGCAGGCGCACCTCTTCCTCGTCTTTCCCCATGTCACCGCGGTGCAAAAGCCGAACCTCGCTGTCGAACTGCCAGCCTGCAAGAAGTATATAGTTGACGGCCCGGCGCGCGGCCTCGTAGAAGGCCTTATAGAAATCGCGGGCATCGACCAGAAGACCTGATCCGGTGACGTCCGCTACGTCCCAGCAATTCCTTCCTCGCTCAAGTATCTTCTTCATCCGTGAACCTCATGCCTTCGGGCTCGGTGATCTCCAGGCGAGCCAGAAGAGGAAGATGGTCCGACGCAAGCCTTGCCAGGCGTGAGCGATGCACCGTGCAATCGCGCACAATAACATCCTTCGAGACATAGATGTAATCGATCCGTGCAATCGCGCATTTACTCGGCCACGTGGCCTGGGGGCGTCCCGCAGCGAGGTGCGCATCTCTCATGTTGGCCCTGAACAGGCGGTGCACGGGGGAGGCGGGCAGGGCATTGAGATCGCCGCAGAGTATGACGGGAAGTTTGCACTGAGGGGCTCCTACCCATTCGGGACCCGTGAGAGCGACTGCCTGCGCGAGGCGTTCGCGGCGGTTGAGACCCATGTGGACAGTCACGATCTGAACCGGGCGGTCCTGAACGAGCACCTCGACCCAGACGGCCCCTCTTTTCTCGAGCCTTGAGCGTTGAGGCAGCCCCGGGAGAGCGCCGGCGCGAACGAGACGCATGGGAAACCGGGTCAGAACCGCGTTTCCATACTGGCCTTCCGCGATATGAAGCGCAGGGTGAAAGTGATAAGACATCTTGAGCTGGCAGGCGATGTACCGCGCCTGGTCCACCGAGCCCGTTCGTCTCAGTCCGATGTCCAGCTCCTGAAGGCAGATTATATCGGGATCGCACTCCGATAGCACATCCGCGATCCTTTCGGGCGCGATCGCCCCGTCGGTTCCAACGGCGCTGTGCGTATTATAGGTCAGAAGCGTCAAACTCTGGCGTTCTCTCATACAGACAGAATCTAACGAGTGAAAGCGGCTCTTTCAAGAGGGAGGGGCCGAAAGGCAAGTATACGGCTGCTCTCACGCCGGAGGCAGTTTGATGACGGCAAACAGGATCTCATGAGACGATACGGATTTCAACTCGGGCTTCTTCTTCTCTTTCTGGCCGGCCTCGTTGCGGGGTACATCGCGTGGGGCGATCTGCTGACCTTTGAGGTGGTAAGGAAGCACCGCGATGCTCTCCAATTGTGTGTCGAGCGCCATTACCTGTTCTCGATCGCGTTGTTCTCCCTCGTCCTGATATCAACGGCGTTCCTTGTTCCTGGAGCGCTCGTATTGTCCATCCTGAGCGGTTTCCTGTTCGGGGTTGTCAGGGCGGTCATTCTGGTGGACGTGGTTATGACCATCGGCGCGGCGCTCGCGTTCCTGTCATCTCGCTACTTCCTGGGAAATTCGATCCAGAAGAGATTCGGGTCACAGCTTGCCGCATTCAACAGGGAGATGGAAAAACATGGCCCGAACTACCTTTTCGTTCTGAGGATCGTCCCGGCGCTGCCGTTCTTTCTTGTAAACTACATGGCTGGTCTGACCAGGATGTCTCTCGGTAAGTTCGTGTCGGCAACGTCGATCGGGATTCTTCCGGGCGCCTTTGTTTACTCTTATGCCGGGCAGCAGATGGCAACAATAAGGACCGTTGAAGAGATCCTGTCGCCAAGAATTGTGACGGCATTCCTGGCTCTGTCCTTTTTCGCCATCCTTCCTGTCATCATAAGACATTGGAGGCATTTCAGGTCGAGCAGGTGACCGGGATTCGCATTACCTGCGGAAGGGTTGCCGTTGGTGTTGGTGGTCAAGGGGACGGAGGACCCACCTGCGATGCGCCGTGGAAGTGTAAAAGGCCTTCCCGGGATACTTCCTAGGGGGTTTCGTCGGTGATCGGCCTGGAGCCGAAGAGCAGGATAAGGCCGATGCATGTGGTCCCGGCCATTATCGATACCACCGGGATGATCGTTCCATTGTGCAGCCAGGTCAGCAGTCCCGATGACAGGGCGCCGGCCACCATCTGGAGGCTTCCGATAAGCGCCGAGGCGGTTCCCGCGTTCCTCGTGAAGGGCTCCAGGGCCATGGTTATAGCATTCGATGTGACGCATCCGAAACCGAAGAGGTAACAGAAGATGAGACAAAGGATCGCCGCCTTTCCGGCGAACCCTGCCAGTCCTCCTATCAACAGGAGTGCTATGAGAAGGAACTGGATGACCGTCACTATCCGTAACAGCTTTACGATGCCGTGCTTCCTGAGGAGCATCCTGTTCACCTGGTTTGACAGCACGAGGCCCACCACATTCCCTCCGTATATAAAGCCGAATTCCGTCTCCGTGAATCCGAGGAGGCTCATGTAGACAAAGGCCGACCCGGCGATGTAGGCGAAGAACCCCGCGGTCGCGGCAGCCGTCACCAATCCGTACGTAAGGAATACCCTGTTCCTGAACACGTCGACGTACTCCAGAATCACGTTTTTCGGATGAAGGGAGATGGAGGTATCGTGGCCTTTTGTCTCCTGCAGAAACCTGCCCATGGCCAGGAATACGAGAAGGCCGATAGCGGCGAGGACCACAAAGATATACTGCCAATCGGACACAGACACCACGAGGCTTCCAATGGTGGGAGCAACGATCGGGGCGATGCCGAAGACCATCATGAGCAGGGACAGCATCCGGGCCATCTCGGTGCCAGAAAATAGGTCGCGCACGACGGCCCGGCTGCCCACGATCCCGACGCACGCGCCGACGCCCGCGAGAAAACGCATAGCCACGAGAATGGCTATGGTCGGCGAAAGGGCGCAGCCGACGGAGGCCGCTGTGTAGGCAAGGAAGCCGAGCATGAGCGGTTTCTTCCGTCCATACCGGTCCAGCAGGGGGCCGTAGACAATCTGGCCGATGGAGACTCCGAGGAAAAAACTCGTGAGTGAAAGCCCCACGTGGGCAATATCCGTCTCCAGACCCCTGGCAATGGCAAGAAAGGCCGGAAGATACATATCTGTAGAAAACGGGCCGATAGCCATTATGCTGGCGAGAACGATTATCAGGGCGGCGGGTTGTTTCCGTTCGAGGGTTTGTTCGGGGTCCACCGGCACGCCGGATGCGGCGCGGGATTCCCCCCGGTCCTTTTGCTTCTCTTCAGGGGTGGAATGCAGTGCGAACTCCTTTCAACTGTCGTTGCCCTTGACGGCCGGGAAGCTTCCCGCGCGCGGAAAATCCCTGTCTTGCCTCTCGGGCACCAAACTGTTATCACAAGTGAGCCGGTCTGTAAATGGCGAATTATCCGATCCCGCGGATGATCCTCGGATCCTGGCATTCCTGCGGCGCTTTTCTCTTTATCAGGCTGTGCGGACAGGAGGAGGCAGATGAGCCGTGATCGAAGCGGCGGGCCACGGCCTTAGCAACAGCTCAGAGGTTGTGGGCCGGCCTCCCGAGGAGTTCGTGCAAGGGTCTTATCTGACGATCTTCAGGAACCTCGCGTTAACCGCAACGATCACCGTGCTGAGACCCATCAGGATCGCCCCCACGGCAGGGGTCAGGATAATGCCTGATTGGTAAAACACGCCGGCCGCTAGAGGAAGAGCGAAGGCGTTGTATCCTGTGGCCCAGATAAGATTCTGGACCATCTTTCTGTACGTCGCCCGTGAAAGCCCAAGTATGGATACGACATCAACGGGATTGCTCTTTACCAGAACAATATCAGCCGTTTCGACCGCCACGTCCGTTCCTGCCCCTATGGCGATACCGACGTCGGCCTGCGCAAGGGCCGGGGCGTCATTCACTCCGTCTCCCGTCATCGCGACAATCAGCCGGCGGGACTGGACCTCTTTCACTTTTTCGGCCTTCTCTTGTGGCAGCACTTCCGCGAAATACTCATCCAGACCTATCTCGTCGGAGACCCACCTGGCCACAAGCCTGTTGTCCCCGGTCAGCATCATGCATCTGATGCCCATTTCCTTGAGCCGTGATATGGCCTGCTTCGATTCGGGTCTGATAATATCAGCAAGGGCGACGGCGCCCTTCAGCCCCCCGTCTATCATAACGAAGACCACCGTCTTGCCCTGAGAGCCCAACTGTTGAATTCTTTCATCCTCCACCGGAATGTTATTTTCCCGAAGGTACCCGGGACTGACGACCTTGACGTCCTTACCGGCGACCGTTGCTTCCGCTCCCTTGCCGGGGATCGCCTTGAAGCCCTCAACCTTGAATGTTTCCCCTGAGGAAGAGGCAATTCCCTGCGCTATGGGATGCTCCGAACGGGATTCCACGGAGGCCGCATACTTCAGGAGTTCCCCTTCCTCCAGGTCGTCCCGGAAGACGATCGTATCGGTGACGCCGAATTTTCCCTGTGTCAGGGTCCCTGTTTTATCGAAGATAATAGCCTGAATGTTTCTGGCTCTCTCGAAGGCCGCCCGGTTCCTTATGAGAAGCCCGCTGCCCGCGGCAAGCGCGGTGGAGACAGCGACGACCAGGGGAACCGCAAGTCCGAGAGCGTGAGGGCACGCGATCACCATGACGGTGACCATCCGCTCGAGGGCGAAGTCAAAGTCCGCGCGAACAATGGCCAGCCAGATGACTATGGTCAGGATCCCTCCTCCCAACGCGGTAATCGTCAACCAGAGGGCGGCCCTGTTGGCCAGGCCCTGAGTTTTCGACTTGCTCTCCTGGGCCTGTCTGACGAGATCTATCACCTGGGAGAGAAAGGATTCCTCACCGGTTTTCTTGACTTCCACCGTAACGGAGCCTTCTCCATTGATCGCTCCCCCGAGCACCCTATCTCCCGGCTGCTTTGAGACGGGCCTCGATTCGCCGGTGAGCATGGCCTCATTTACGGAGGTTTGTCCTTCGACCACATCACCGTCTACGGGGATCTTTTCACCTGGCTTGATCAGGACCCTATCTCCTGTTCCGAGCTGGTCCAGGGGTACGTCGCGGGTGCTGCCGTCGGGCATGAGTTGATGGGCCTCGGAGGGCATCAGTTTTGCCAGTTCTTCCAGGGCACGGGAAGCGCCCATAACGGATCTCATCTCTATCCAGTGGCCGAGGAGCATAATGTCGATCAGGGTGGCCAACTCCCAGAACAGGACCTTTCCCTCCAGTCCAAAGACCACGATGCTGCTGTAAACGTATGCCGTGGCAATAGCCACAGCTATGAGCGTCATCATGGCGGGCCGTTTATCGGCGAGTTCCCTGAAAATCCCTTTCAGAAAAGGCCAGCCGCCATAGAGGAAGACGACGGAGGAGAGGGTCCAGAGAAGATAGCGGTCCCCGGTAAATGTGACTGCTTCCCTTATTCCGAGGAAGGACTGGATCATGGGAGACAGAACCAGGATGGGGAGCGTCACGGCGAGCGATATCCAGAAGCGCTTCCTGAAGTCGGCTACCATATGGGCATGGTTGCCTCCATGGCCTCCGTGATCTCCATGATCGCGACCCCGCAGAGCCCCATGCTTTGCATGTGCCGACAGTCGATCGTCGATTCGACCCGCGTCCTTGTCCGCCGTCATCTTTGCCCCGTGGCCTTCATGCCGCATTTCTCGTCGACGTTCACCCAGCAAACAGGATCCCCTTTCATAAAACCTCCTCTGCGCGTGTTCTTGGCCGTTCGCGCAGTTCGTGTTATCAAGCTTTACGCGGCGCAAGTCCGATGATCGGATCCTTTTACGTCTTGCCGCTGGATTCCCGTGGCATTATCCTCCATCGCGCTCTGCCGTTGACACTAAGCATCCTAAATCAAGCCTTTCCATGGAAAAGCGATTTGTCAAGAAGCTGTCTCCGGCTGGGCGCTTCTGTACCGGGTTTGGCGGCTGATCGGAGAAGCGGCACTATTTCGGTAAGGCAGACAAGGTGCGGAGTTTCATATTGAAAGGGGAAGGTGACCGTATAGCCCGTCTTCGGACAGATGAAGGAGGCCCTGGGGCAGGCCGCCGACACTGGTATCACTTTATCAGCCTGAGCCCTTTGGGCTCCGGGGTCTTCTGAAGCTTGGCTTCTTCTTCTATTTCTATGTCATCGATGTAGCTCTGGCTCGTGACTATACGTATCAGGTCGGGCACCACAAGGCAATACCGCGAGGGCAATCGTCTCTTGTATTGCTCGATGACGTTGATAAGCCGCGATCCTTCGATCCGAATGTGTTCCAGTACCGCGGGGTCTATCATGAGTCCTTCTTCTCCCGATCGAAGAGCGTTAGCAATCAGGATCATTATCGGCCGATACGTCGAGGAGTTAAGGTTGCTTCCATCTCGCGGTGTTCCATGCGCCTCGCGCGGCATGGGGAAAAGGCGGCGTTGTTCGCCGAGCAGGCACTTGCCAACAAATGAAAACCGTGTGACAATGTACGCGTGTTCCTCGCGCTCCCACTCCGGGGCGGAGCCGCGGGGGAAAGGGTGACGAGGAGATGACTATGTGGGGAAAGACATTTGCCATATTCGCGGTGCTGGCCCTCCTGTGGGCGGGATCGGCTCCCGGTCAGGCAGGGGCGGCCGGCGAGCACGGGGAGATCGGAAAAGCGGGCCGATACGAGGGCACCGTTACGAGGTTGCAGACGGTCCGCTGTTCCTCGGACCCCGGCGACAAGAGATACTGTAAGAGGATCTATCTTGCTGTTGATCCCGGAGTGCCGCTGACATCCAGGATGCATCTTTACACCGAGATCACACGGAAGGGGAAGACTGTTTATCACGGCCCCGATGAGGATAAGAGCCTCGTGGAGCAGATCAACAGCATGGACAGACTGGTGAACAAGATCCTCAAACCCAACACCAGGGCATCAGTGTCGGTATCCTGTGGCGATGAGGGATGCCTGGTCGACCGCATCGACCTGCGCTGAAACCCTTGAACCGCCTCCGCTTTTGCCTGTTAGACCAGAGGTATGCTCTTAGGGGCAGCAGTGAAGGAGAAGAGCGTTGCCACGGCCTCGACGAAATAGAACGTCACGAATGTCTCGTCGTCGGCACCCTTCGGGTAGATCTTGAGAAGGTTCTCGGATTCGGCGAAGGCCTGGGCCTTTGCTTCGCGGGAGTCGTCAAAGGCAATGCGGCCCCGTATCCTCAGCCATGTGCCGTCGCTTCCCATATCGGAGATCTCGACCTCAGGGTTTTGGGACATCTGCTTGTACACGTCCTTGGTCTTGTTCGTGCAGAAGTACAGGGCGTTGTTCCTTTTCATGCTGAAACCGAAGGGCCGGACGCGGGCCTTCGTGCCGTCAACGGTGGCGATGTGAAAAACAGGGTTGACCTTCAGGTACTCAACGGCAGTAGTCATGTAAACCTCCGAAATGTATTTGCTTGCCGGCGCCTCCGGGACACTGCCCGACGGGATCTTGTACATACCGGGTCGCTTTCTCTAGCAGCGTGTGATAGAAGGCGGCATTGAATTCTCCTGCTATCTTCGAGCGTTGTCAAGACAATTGTCCCCGAAGAAAGCCGTGGTCCGTCACAACACTCTCTTTGCGTAAGGGATCTTTCTGACGAGATAGTGGCAGAGAAGGAAACAAAGCACCGTTCCGACGACGAAGGCCGAAAGGAACTTGATGAAGGGATGAAGGACGGCCGTGTCCTGCATGTAATAGGTGACGGCGACGATAACGGGGGAGTGGAAGATGAAGACGGCGTAGGCGTCCTGCGTCATCGGTCCTATGACGCCCGGTTGGCCGTTGAGGTATGTCCTGAAGAGATAGACGAGGCAGATGGAGCTGCCCACGGCGATGAAGGTGCCCACGTATGTCGCGATGAGGGTCTTGAGGGAAAAGCCTCCTCTCAGAAAGGAGAGGTTTTCACCCGTGCCCCAGGCCTGAACGATGAAGAGGATATAGACACACACGGCCACCGCGGTGATGACCGTCCATTGCTTCCCGACGGTGTCCGTCAGTTTCTCGAGCCATCGGTTCCGGTATGCCACGATGCCCCCGAAGAAGAAGGCCACATATTCCGCGTAGTTTCCGAGACGGAGATGGAAGATCTGCTTTTCCGAGGGAAGGTAGATGCGCATTACGAATGTGAAGGCCGCGAGGACGAGGATGAACAGGATGATAGCGCCGCTGCCGGGGAAGGGCCGGGCCTCGCGGTCCCTCTGTCGGTTCGAACGGGTTAGGACCCTCCAGGCCGCGTAGGCGAGGGAGAAGACGAGGAGCACCTCGAGGAACCATGCGGGTCCCGGAGCGGCGTTCTTGAGAAGGAAGATGTTCTCCAGGTAGGAATACTGCAGAGAGAGGGTGTCCCGTTTCAACAGGTAGACCATGGTGGGGCGGATGATGAGCGCGAATATGCCGAGAGGTATGCCGATCCTGATGAAACGGTCCTTAATGAACCACCAGGTACCCTTCCTGTCCAGCGAGCCGGGCGTGAAGTATCCCGAGATGAGGAAGAAGGATGCCAGGACCCAGGTCCTGCCGACACCCATGAGGATGTTGAGAATGATGTTGGTAAAAGGGTCATCGAGATGCTGATAGAAGTACCAACCGCTGTTGGCGGCGTAGGTCAGGCATACGTGGTGAAGGATCACGAGGAAGGTGAAGGAGAGTCTGAGGTTATCGAGGTACAGCATCCGTTTCGCGCCCATCAGAGGCTGCGACTCTGGAACCCGTACCTTTTCCGCGTTGACTTGCATACAGAGTTATTCATTGTGCCACATCGTGTTTTCGACTGCAACGATTATATCCGGAGAGGGTCGGGCCTGTGTTTCCAAGAAAAACGTTGCGGAAGTCCGTGAAAGAGTGTAAGTAATTGCATTCATGACGCGGTCTGCCAGATACGCTCCCCTTCTGATCGTCATCAGTGTCGCCTTCAGCTCCTTTCTGGTGCGCCTCAACAATTACATGGTCAATATCTCCCTGCCGACGATCACCCGCTCCTTCGGTGTGACCTCCAGCGACGCGTCCCGGATAATATCCTCCTATCTTCTCATCATCACGACGACGCTCCTGCTTTTCGGGAAACTCGGCGACAGGATAGGGCTCAAACGGGTCTTCATCTCGGGGTATGTTATCTTCACCGTGGGGTCGCTCATGTGCGGACTGTCCCACGATATCGACATGCTCATCGGCTCGCGGTTCATCCAGGGCATAGGCAGCGCCATGCTTCTCGCCGTGAGTTTTGCCATCATCTCCCATTTTCTCCCGGAGGGGAACACGGGCTGGGCCTTCGGCATCACCTCCACCGCCTCGGCGCTTGGCGTGGCGACAGGCGCCCCGGTGGGCGGGATAATCACCGGCTATCTCTCATGGAACTGGGCCTTCTTCATCAACGTGCCTGTCGGCATCGTCGCGGTGATCGTGGCAATGAAATGCATTCCCGGCAGGAAGCCCGGCGGTTCACCGGCGCCGGCGCGGGAGGAAGGACGCAGCGGGTTCGACTTCCTGGGGACGATCCTCAGCTTTGCGGGGCTGGGTCTTCTCATCTATGGTTTGAACAACGGCAACAAACAGGGATGGCTCTCCCCGTTCGTCGTCGGCTGCCTTGTATCCTCCCTGATACTGATCGGGGTTTTCGTTGCCTGGGAGAGGCGCCACAAGGACCCGCTCCTTCACCTGGACCTTTTCCTGGACTCGAGGTACGCCTTCGCCCTTATCGCCACCTTCCTCGTGTACATGCTCATCTCGGGGAACGCCTTTCTCATGCCTTTCTACCTGGAGGTGGTCAAGGGGCTCAACGCCCAGGCCGCCGGCATGATGCTCCTCATCTACTCCATCATATATGTCATCCTGTCGCCCGTATCGGGCAGACTTTCCGACAGGGTAAACCCCGCCCTCCTGTGTACTATCGCCATGACCTCGGCGACGGTGTGCGTTCTTGTGTTTTCTTTTGCCCTCCGCCTGCAAGGTCTCACGATCGTTGTCGTCTACCTGGTGTGGCTTGCGCTTTCCTTGGTCCTCTTTTTTTCACCCAACAACAACCAGATCATGCGCTTCGCGCCGCCTGACAAGAAAGGCGTCTCTTCGGGGCTTTTCAATACGACGACGAACCTTGGAATGGTGGTGGGCGTGACGGTCATAGAAGTGGTCTTCTCCGCCGTTGCTTACGATACCGCGGGCCCGTCCGGGAAGGCAGCGTTGAAAGACCTCGTCGGCACGGGGTCCGTCACCTCGGGTTTTACTCACGCGTACCTTACCGGAGCGTTGTGTTGTCTCTTGGCGCTCGTTTTCTCGCTTCTGGGTAGAAAGGGCGGCGGTGATGGCGGCCGGGGATCGAAAAAAGCATAGCGTTGAACGTCACTTCCTGCTCGGGTCGTGGGATTCGACGTATGAAAGGATCTCCTGACCCATCTCGTCAACGATCTTTATCTTACTGTAATCGATGGGCACGTTGTTGAGATACTGGAGGAGCAAGGCGTCTCCCACGTGGGAAAACGGGAGGATCCCGGCGAAGAAGAAGCCCAGTTCTTCGAACCTCCGGCACATGATCCCGGTGATGGGGTCCTCGAGGTTAAGGTAGAGAGTGATCTGTTCCATCTTCTGATAACAGAGATCTTTCAAGATGGCGCTCACCTGCGATACTGTGTGTTCCCCGTACCGTTTGACCTCGATGACGGCCCTCTGATACGTGGGAACGACCGTCACCATCACCTCCGCCTCTCCCGCAAGGTCATGCATCGCTCCCGGAGGGGATTCACAAAAGATCCTCCTCACACCTGTAGAGTCGTATATCCTTTCTATTATGTCTCTGTGCCAGGCGGGGGGAAATATCTCCATGTTTTCCGGGTCATCGACCACCCTGTACCCGTACGCGACGGACTCCCGCTGTGAAAGTGCCGCCTGTATGCCCTTGAAGGATCGGTCGGCGGGGATAAGGCCCGCGACCACCGCGCACCGCTTGAAGCCGGCTTTCTGACCGGCCTTCTGGGCGTATATGTGGTTCGTGACCGCCTTGCTGTATATGCCCGCCAGTCCGACGGCACGCGCCTCTTCAACGAGCTTTGTAATCATGATGCTCTGGCATCCCTGACCCCTGAAGCCCGGCTCGACGACGGCCATTGCCGCCTCGGCGGTCTTGCTCGACGCGTCGTCCCTGACGAGGGCCGCATGGCCGACGACACGCTCATCGGGTGTCACTGTCACCACGGAAATGATGGTGCCGTCAGCATGGCGTTCGGCCAGCTTCTCGGGGTAGTAGATCGTGTCGATGCCATAGGAATAACCATAGGCCCTGTAGAAGAGTTTCGACACATCGTAGACCTCGGAGGGCCGTATGCGCCGGATGGAGAAGTCCTTCTTCTCCGGAGGTGCCACCGTCTTGACGGGCTCCGGGAACGGGGCCAGTTCGGATTCTGTCCGTATCTCCTCTATGCTTCTGTAGGGGAGGTACTTGACGAGGTGCAGTTCCTTTCCTTCGCGGCCCATGTTCTGGAAGTGTATCTCGTCGACGGTTTGCTTGATGAGATGCGAGCCGAGTCCGGGCTGCCCGGCCGTCTCGATGTCGGAAGGCGGAACATACTGGGGCACGAGATGGGGCGAATAGGGCAGCCCCTTGTCCTTGACGATGATCCTGATCCCCGCGGTGATCGGGTCGACGATCAGCTGATATCCCGCCTTCTCGCCGGGTTCGAACGCGTGTTTCACCACGTTCACGATGGCCTCTTCGAGGGCGATGAGGAACATTGTCGTATCCCGTTTACTGTAGCCGCGGCGCTCCATCACCTCCGATACGAAGGCCTGGATCGCCGGAAGATACCCGAGATCGTTGGGAACGGTAAGGCTGGAGCCTTCAAGCATCGTTGATTGCATGATCATCCCCTGTTAGATAGTCGCGAACCCGATAGATCAAGTGAGAGTCATTATACTCCACAGAGTCTCCCATCTTCATCAAAAAAAACGCCGCATGGTACCAACAAGGCGCATCCCTCCGGACCACACCCTTCATTTTCCCTCCAGTCCCGAAGCCATTCAAGCGATTTGACCTGCCTCTCCCGTTTTTCGCCTTTGAACGTTCAAGCAGCTCAAGCTGTTCAAGCGGCTCCAGCCGTCCGTATTGACACCACCACGAGAAATCGGGTTACTATGTTGATAGCGGTGTAGACCAGAGGAGGTTGCCATGGATCGGGAAGACGCCGATGCTCAGGATGTGAAGCTTCTGTCAGCGGAAGATGTCCGGACGGGTCTCGACGCCGACACCATGAGGCGCGCAATTCTGGAGAATTTGAATTTCATCCAGGCCCGCATTCCGGTGCTGGCGACCAGGAACGACTGGTACATGGCCCTTGCGTACACGGTGCGGGACAGGATGCTGGAGAATTGGGTCCGTTCGACGGAAGGGTTGCGCCGCACTCCCCACGCGGTGGCCTATCTCTCGGCGGAGTTCCTCATGGGCCCCCACCTGGGAAACGCCATGGTCAACCTGGGGATCCGGGAGCACACGGCAGAGGCGGTGGCCGCGCTCGGTCTCGATCTCGACGAACTTCTGGAACAGGAGGCTGAGCCGGGTCTTGGAAACGGGGGGCTGGGGAGGCTTGCCGCCTGTTTCCTCGATTCCCTGGCGACGGAGAAGATACACGCCCTCGGTTACGGGATACGCTACGAATTCGGCATCTTCGACCAGGAGATCGTGGACGGCTGGCAGCGGGAGATAACGGACAAGTGGCTGGCCCTCGGCAATCCCTGGGAGATCGCCCGGCCCGAGATCACTTACTACGTGCAATTCGGGGGTCACACCCAGCAATACCAGGACGAGGATGGACGCTATCGGGTCCGCTGGGTTCCCGAAAGGGTTGTGAAGGGTATGGCGTATGATACGCCCATTCCGGGATATCGTGTCGAGATAGTCAACATCCTTCGTCTGTGGAAGTCGGAAGCCTGCGAATCGTTCGATTTTCAGGCCTTCAATACGGGCGATTACGACGGGGCTGTCGAGGAGAAGATCGCCTCCGAAATGATCTCCAAGGTTCTTTATCCCAACGACGAGGCGGCAGCGGGCAAGAGGCTTAGGCTGGCGCAGCAGAATTTCTTCGTTTCATGCTCCCTGCAGGACATGATCCGCATCCACGCCTTCGTGGGGGGGAAGCCCGAGACCCTTCATGAGAGGTTTGCCGTTCAGCTCAACGACACCCATCCGTCCATAGCCGTCGCGGAACTCATGCGGCTTCTCGTCGACCAGTACCGCATTGACTGGGATACGGCATGGGACGCGACGAGAAGGACCTTCTCGTACACGAACCACACGCTTCTTCCGGAAGCCCTCGAGAAGTGGCCGGTACCGCTCTTCCAGAACCTGCTGCCCCGGCACCTCGAGATCATATACGAGATCAACAGACGCTTTCTGGACGAAGTCAGGGCGGCCTATCCGGGAGATGAGGAGCGGGCGCGCCGCCTGTCGCTTATAGATGAGACCGGGGACAGGTATGTGCGCATGGCGCACCTCGCCACCGTGGGAAGCCACACGGTGAACGGAGTGGCGGTGCTTCACACGGAACTCCTGAAGAGGACGGTGATGCGGGACTTTCACGAACTGACACCGGAAAAGTTCCGCAACGTCACGAACGGGGTGACGCCCCGTCGATGGATGGTGCTGTCGAATCCCGCCATGTCGAAGCTTATCACCGATGCCATCGGCGACGGCTGGGTCTGCGATTGTCAGAACAACATCCGACGCCTCGAACCATTCGCCGGTGACGCCGGTTTCCGGGAAGCCTGGTCAGAGGCAAAACGCCGGAATAAGAGTTTCCTGGCGCGGCTCATCAGGGAGCGGACGGGGGTAGTCGTGGATCCGGAGAGTATGTTCGATATCCAGGTCAAGCGGATCCACGAGTACAAACGGCAGCATCTCAACGCGCTCCACGTTGTCTCTCATTACCTCAGGCTCAAGAGGGGTCATAAAGCTGAAGTCGCCCCCCGCACCGTCATATTCGGCGGCAAGGCCGCGCCGGGCTATTACATGGCAAAACTCATCATAAAGCTGATCACCTCCATCGCGGAGGTGGTGAACGGTGATCCCGAGACGCGCGAGAAGCTCAAGGTGGTGTTCCTTCCCGATTTCAACGTCAAACTCGGCCAGCGCGTATACCCGGCGGCAGACCTGTCGGAGCAGATCTCCACCGCGGGCAAGGAGGCATCGGGTACGGGGAACATGAAGTTTTCCATGAACGGCGCCCTGACGATAGGGACCCTCGACGGGGCGAACGTCGAGATACGGGAGGAGGTGGGGGCGGAGAATTTCTTCCTCTTCGGCCTCGATGCCGGAGAGGTCTTTGATCTGAAGTCGCGCGGATACCGCCCGCGCGATCACTACGAGACGGACGAAAGGCTCAAGGAGGCTCTTGACCTTATCGCGTCCGGTCGTTTCTCACGGGGTGACGGCAGCCTTTTCCGGCCACTCGTCGATACGCTTCTCGATCGTGACGAGTACCTTCTGCTCGCGGACTATGCCTCCTACATAGAGATGCAGGATGAGGTGAACAGGGCTTACCTTGATGCGGAGCGATGGGTCCGCATGTCCATCCTCAACGTGGCAAGGACGGGGAAATTCTCGTCAGATAGGTCCATCCTCGAGTATGCGGAGGGGATCTGGAATGTTGTCCCGGGGGAGTAGCCGAGGACGGCATTCTTACGGTGCAGGCATATCCGCGGCATCCCGTTCACGTTGCAGCGGACATGGGGTTTCTTATACGCCGGGCGGTGTCCTGTCATCTGGCCGCGAAGGGGCCGGTGCGGTACCAGGTGAGGACGGCGTCGAACTTGCGCAGATAGATCTTCGTCTCGGTGGGTACGGCCGAGGCCCAGTTGTCTCCATACCGTTCCATGCTGTTCCTGGTCCTGCCCGGCCCGCAGTTGTAGGCCGAGGCCAGAAACCTGCCTGTTGCGGCCGGGTCATCGAGGAGCCGGCTCCTCCGGGTGTCGCTCAGCACGTTCATATCGGCGTCGAAAAGAAGGAATGAGGCCTTCGCGGCATTCTCGTGGCTTGTCATGCCCTGGGAGAAGTCCCGTATGAGGCCCGCCTGCGGGTACAGGTTCTGGACCCTCTTGTAGGTTGCCGGGATGAACTGGAAGAGACCCACCGCCCCCGCCTTCGACTTTGAGTACCGGTAGGCATTGTGCTTGTTCGTCCCCAGTATGACGAGCGTCTCGTTGATGAGCTTTTCCGGCGTGTACCGCCCGCTCGTGAACTTCTGGGGATCGATATGCTCTATGATGGCAAGCACCACGGAAATGTCGTTGTCGATGAAGCTGTTGCAGGAAGCGGGCCTCACCCGTCTGGCGATGAGGTCATTCTTTGCATTGTCGATCACGCCCTGAAGGTACTCCAATCCTGCCTTTCGAACGGAGGGGATATCAAGGCCTTCCGAATAGGGGGTGTATACGACCTCCCTGAACGTCGTCCCGTGACGAACGGGCCTCTTGAGGGCGAGCACGACGTGATGCTCGGGGGAGATGATGGTGAATTTCGTGTTGACCCCGTTCGCCTTGCCCGGCTCGATGATGGCGCTTTCAGTGCGGCCGCCCAGCCTGGGGTGGACCCTTATGACCCGTATGTCCCTTGTCTTCACGTTCTCGACGGCCAGAAGGATGGTGAAGGATCCCAGTTCGGGCTTTCCGTAACGCACCACCTGTTTCCATTTCTTTCCTTTCTTGCCCGTCCTGACCTTCTTCACGGTCTTCGACCGGACGACAGTGAAGCCGCAGCTCATCTTTTCAAGGCGTGCCCTTGCCCGGGCGATATCTTCGAAGATGTCGAAATCTATGATATCACGCGCTCCCGATGGGGACTCGAACTCGATGGATTCCTCGAAATCGGTCTCCGCTTCGTCATAGTCATCCACGGTTTGGGCAAAGGATGGAGGAGAAAGGAAAAGAGAAGCGAGGACAAGAAGACTGGAGAGGACGAAAGCGAGGATGACGCCGCGAAGGTTCTTCGGGACGTGGTTCGTCGAAGGGTCTTTGCCTATGTGCTCCGTTGGTGTAACCGCCAATGTACCTGTCCGATAGGTGATCTCCCCGGTGCCGCCGGGGAGTGCGACTGTAATCATAGCACATCCTGACCGGAGGAACAAAAGTATTAAAGAAAGTGTGGACATCGCGCGGGTGGATGGTGTTGAATCTGGAGAATGCTGGAGAATGCGGCCTGTAACGAGGCTGAAGGAGTGAGGCGATGAGGAATACCCTGTTCATAATGATCTTTGTGCTTGTGGTCGTGGGTTCAGCCGGTGCCGACAGGGGCCCCGTGACGTGGCAGGAGAACGTCAGTTTGAGCCAGGAATCCCAAAAGGCGATCATCCTCCATAACGGCACGGAAGAGGTGCTGATCCTCGGGACGGAGTTGAAAGCAAGCTCGGAGATCGATCTCCTGGAGTTCATACCTCTGCCTTCCGATCCCGAGGTAGGACTTGCGAAGGGGGATCCCTTCGCGGCAGTTTCACGGCTGATCTCTGGAAAGGGTCTCGTCTTTCTAGCGGACGAGTTCACGACGAAGGGCGGGCCAGGGGGTTCCTCGACGGTCCCCGTCGAGATCCGCTTTTCGGAGAAGGTTGGGATCCATGACGTCACCACGGTGAAGATCAACGATATCGACGGGTTTTCCCGATGGCTCGAGGACTTTTTCAGGAAAAAGGGTATCCAAACCGGCAGGAAGAGACTGTCGGGCGTGCTTGACACCGCGCGGGACTACATGGACAGGGGATACAACTATTTCGTTTTCGATCTCGTCAAGGTAACCGAGAGGACGCGCTTCATCGAGCCGCTGATGTACCGGTTCAGGACGGGCAGGATCTATTATCCCCTTAAGACGTCCAACCTCATAGGAGGGAAGGGCGCCGTGGAGATGGTCCTCGTGTTGCCCGGGTCCGTGACGGACGACCTGTGGCAGGGTGCGGACAAGGTTTTCCATATGGGTGCCGGAGCAGCGATCGAGCTCAGCTCATCATCGAAACTCAATCGGGCGGATGTGCAGGCCATCTACCCCGACCGGGGTTTCTTCGGACCGGGGTCCAGGATCTACCTGCAGGTGCTGAGGTACAGGGGCCAGTACAGATTCAAGGACGACTTCATCTACGACGTCGGGAGACTGACGCCCTACGCGTACCGCTACGAGAGCGACACCCGGTTTGGCGCGGCGAAGGAGTTCACCCCTGCCTTCACGGGGGAAGAGAGGCGGGACCTCAGGGATTTTTTCTGTCCGAAGAGCGGCGACCCGCAGTACATCTTCCGGATCACCGACTACCGGCTTGACTGCTGGAACTTCATTCCCGGCGAGGAATATGACGTGTATGCCGCGCTGTTCCGCGGGGGATTGGGCGGCATCCCATCGGGCCGGGTCGAGCTTGAGAAGAGCACCACCGCAAAGCAGCTCCGGGGCAACAGGATCAAGGTCGACAAGTATCTTGCGGCGGATTTCAACGGCAAGAACAAGGTAAGCTGCACCCTCGAGAACGCTTTCCCCGACGACGGCCTGCCTACGGTCAGGATAAGAGATGGCAGGAGCGATGAGATAGCCCGCGCTCAGGGGAGGACCTTTGTCTCCCGCGTGGGTTTTTCGAGAGACGGGACCCTGGCGCTGGTGCACGTGGACCATATCGCGGGGCCCCGGTCGGGAGTGGCGTATTTCGTTTTGCTCGGAAAGAAAGGGGGCAGATGGGAGATCACCGACTCCTTTCCGGAAGCCATCTACTGACACCCGCAACACCCCATATCCCATTGATATCACAATTCCCTGTCATTTCGGCAGGTTGAAAATCTCTTGTGCTTTTTGGTTTAAGCGATCTGGCATATCCTGCGATTACACAAAAGAGGATACGATCGCCGCAACGCATCGAACGAATGAAAGACGCCTGCGGAGATCGTTCGTCATCAGTCCCGCGGACACGAGGCCATGGAAACAGCACTTCCTGAAAAGAGAGACTCAAAGTTCACGCACAACACAAGGAGGGATCACAGATGAGTTTCAAGAACATGAAGATCGGTATACGGCTGGGAATCGGATTCGGTATCATGATGGTTTTGCTTGCCGTCCTAACGTTCATGGGGATAAGGAGCATGCATTCCATAAACGCGGGCATGGAAACGATCGTCAAGGAGAGCAACGTGAAGATCAAGTGCGCCCGCGATGCCATGAAGGCGATCGACAAGACCGCCGAGGGGATACTGCTCACGGCGTCAATGAATGATGCCGGTATCCGGGCGGAGGCAAAGAAGGACATCGAGGAGGGGCGCAACGCCTATAAGGAGAATGTGGGGCTCCTCGAAAAGATAGATACATCACAAAAAGGAAAGCAACTCATAGAGAAGGCCAAAGCGGAGATAAAGCCCGCCGCGGAGGCGAACAACAAGACCCTGCAGCTGGCGGCGGCGAACAAGTTCCAGGAGGCCGTGCAGTCATATGTACAGGGGCGGCCTATCACCGAAAGGGTCAAGGACTCCTTTGCCGAGCTTGCCAAGTACCAGGAGGAGCAGGCGATGGCACGGTACAATGAGGCCGCGGCAACGTACAACTCGACGAGGACGATGCTCTTCATCATAGGGCTCGTGGCGGTCGCCCTCGGCATCGTAGTGGCCTATCTCATGACGAGAAGCATCACCAAACCTCTTGGTGAAGCCGTGCATATCTCCGACGCGCTCGCAAAAGGAGACCTGACCATGAAGGTGGAGACAATCTTCAGGGACGAGACGGGTCAACTGCTCACGGCCATGAAGAACATGGTGGAGAA
>DBQU01000065.1:25169-29591 GCA_002305765.1 Deltaproteobacteria bacterium UBA1386 | reverse complement strand
AACACAGTTGCTGGAACCTGGAACTGTTTGTTAATGTGTCATGAGCTGCTTCGCGGCTTCGTGGACATCGTTCAGGGCCGTCGGGTGGGAAAGGATGGCACCTTTCGCGTCTATGCCCAGGTAGGCCAGGGTCTTGTGCTCCTCGACGCTCACGCTCCGGAAAAAGGCCGTCGCCGTCGCGCCGGCACAATCGGCCCCCACCTGCTTCTTCATGCCGCCGACAAGGACGAGCAGGCCCTTGCGATGCACGCTCCCATGGAGAGGCATGTTGTGGATATACTTCTCGCACCACAGGGGCTGGCAGCGGTCGATCATGGTCTTCGTCTGGGCCGATAGCCCGGAGAAGTAGATAGGCGAAGCAAGGATCACCCTGTCCGCTTTCCTGAGGGCGGGATACACCTGCTGC
Organism: Deltaproteobacteria bacterium UBA1386; assembly: GCA_002305765.1. GTDB lineage: Bacteria > Desulfobacterota > Syntrophorhabdia > Syntrophorhabdales > Syntrophorhabdaceae > Delta-02. The sequence continues at coordinate 29,185 of DBQU01000065.1, read as the reverse complement.
ATCTGGTCCTTGAGGACGCATACCCCGGTATCCGTGCACCCTCCGCAGTTCTGACAGGGTCTGATGTTCATCTCGTTGAGACGAAAGAGGTCCACGCGGTGCAGGTGCCGGTCTATACCCTTCAGGACCGACGCGACGAGAAGGTCAGTGTTGCCTCCTACCCTGGGACTTCCATTAAATACAACGAGTCTCACCTAACCTCCATGAAAAGGGCGAGAGGGGGGGCCGCCTCACCCCTGCCCTCCCGGATACCGATATCAGGCCACTTTGTAGAAGGCCACCTTCTTCGCCTTGCAGACCGGACACTCGTCGGGCGGCTCCCCCTCCACGGTGTTGCCGCACACCTTGCAGACCCAGTAGTCCGTGTCCTCGTTGTTGCCGAGGCTGTCGAGCGCTTTCTGATAGAGACCGGCGTGCACGATCTCAACATCGTTGGCGAACTGGAAGGTCCTCACGGCGCCCGTGTTTCCCTCCGCCTTCGCCTCTTCGATCATCGCCGGGTACATGGATTTGAACTCGTGGGTCTCACCACCGACCGCCTCCATGAGGTTTTCTTTCGTGCTCTTTATGCCCTTCAGTTCCCTCAGATGATTGTGGGCGTGGATGGTCTCCGCCTCCGCCGCCGCCCTGAAAAGCTTTGCCACCTGTTTGAAACCTTCTTCATCCGCCTTCTTCGCGAAGGCGAGATACTTGCGGTTGGCCTGCGATTCGCCGGCAAATGCTTCCTCGAGATTCTTCTGCGTCTTTGACATGGTCCCTCCTTCTGATATTATTCACACCTATGATCAGACCGCCTGGAACTTCCCGTGGTACTCCTTCAAACGCTTCGCAAAGTCCCGGCCGAACTCGTAGCACCTGTCCATATCCTCAGCGGACGGTTTGTACAGCACCTGGAGGCCCGGTTCCACCGCTTCGAGACCCATCTGCTGAAATTTGGCGTAGGCCTCCTTGACGGCTCCCCCTCCCCATCCATAACTGCCGAACCCGCCCACGATCCTGTCCTTCGGTCTCAAGCCCGCCAGGTGATACAGGAACTCCGCTACGGATGGGAACATGACATTGTTGATGGTCGGGGTCCCGATCAGGCAGCCCCGCGCCCTCCAGAACTCCTTTATCGCCTCGCTCATGGATGTCGACCTCAGTTTGATGACCTTGCAGGGCACGCCTTCGTCCTTGATGCCGTTCATGATGGGGTCGCTCATGAGTTCCGTCGAATGCCACATGGTATCGTAGATGATGACGGCCGCGAGGTCTGCCTTGCCCTTCGCGAGATCGAGGTACCGCTGTATGATGTAACCGGGGTCCTTCCTCCATATGATCCCGTGATCGGGCGCTATCATGTCGATCTCGAGCCCGAGCTTTACGATCTCCTGGATCTTCGCCTCGATAAGCTTTCCGAAAGGCATGAGGATGTTAGCGTAATAATCCACGATGGCATCGTCGAGCTCGAACTGGGAGTGGCAGGAAAAGAACTCGTCGTCGAACCTGGCGGCCGAGGCCATGTGCTGACCGAAGGCGTCCTGCGATATGAGGAGTTTCGCTTCGGGTATGTAGGTCACCATGGAATCCGGCCAGTGAAGCATGGGCGTCTCCAGGAACGTCAGCGTGTACTTCCCCGTCTTCAGGGTATCGCCGCTTTTGACTATCCTGAATTTCCAGCGCGACGTGTCGAAATGGCGGTCCAAACCCTTCTTCCCCCTCTCCGTGATGAAGATGGTCGCGTCGGGGGCATACTCCATGATCGCCGCGATGCTGCTGGCGTGGTCCGGTTCGATGTGATTGATCACGATGTTCTTTATCTTGTACGGATCCACCACGCGCCGTATGTTCTCAACGGCCGTGGCGTCGAAATCATGCTTGACGGTATCGAGAAGGGTCACCTCGTCATCCATGACAAGATAGTTATTGTATGTGGTGCCGTTCTTCGTGACATACCCATGAAAATCCCGGATGGCCCAATCGATCACCCCAACCCAGTAGATACCCGGTTTGATCTCTATCGGCTTCATGTATCCTCCTTTTCGGTATGATGGAAAACGCTTTGCTGACGTACCATTCTTTTTTGACGTACTAAAAGATAAAACCTCGCCGGGAAAAAGACAAGGACAGGATGCTATTCTACCCGTAAAAAAAAACGGGTAAGACCAATGACGGTCCACCCGTTCCTGTCCGCCGTGAGGGGGCTTCTACGAGGCCTTGCCCCTTAAGGCCTCCCAGCTCTTGAGGATCTGCAGGCCCATGTAAAGCTGAAAATCCTCGTCTTCGAGGTTCTTTATGGTGATATCTTCGGGCCTCCTGGGCATCGGACTCCTGTCGTTCTTCTTCTCGAGGTCCTTTTCCGTGATAGGGGCCAGTTTCTCTCTCGACCTCACAAAGGTGTTCTCCACGGTGATGTCCGGCACGATCCCCTCGGACTGGATCGACCGCCCCTTCGGTGTGTAGTACTTGGCCGTCGTCAGACGCACCGCCGAGCCGTCCCCCAGGGGGAATATGGTCTGCACGGATCCCTTGCCGAAACTCTTCATGCCCACGATGATGGCACGCTTGTAGTCCTGAAGGGCACCGGCGACGATCTCCGACGCGCTCGCGCTGCCCTCATTCACCAGCACGACCATGGGCCCCAGGAACTCCTGGCCCTTCTTCTGCGCGTAAAACTTCATCTTGCTGTCATCGGCGTTCTTCTTGCTGCCCCTGCCCTCTATGGAGACGATGACGCCTTCGGAGAGGAATTTGTCCGTCACTTCCACCGCCTGTTCAAGAAGACCCCCGGGGTCGTTCCTGAGGTCCAGGACCAGCCCCTTCAACGGCCTCCCCTTGTTGCTCCTCTCAAGCTCTTTGAGTGCATTGTCCAGGTCCTTCGAGGTCTTTTCCTGGAACTGAGCGAGACGGATATAGCCGTATTCGTCGGAAAGCATTCTGAACTTGACGCTCTTGACAAAGATGATGTCGCGAACGACGGTGTATTCTTTCAATCCCTGCGTCCCTTCCCGGGCGACGGTCAGGGTGACGGCCTTACCCTTGGGCCCCCGTATGAGCTTCACCACATCCATGAGACCCATGTTCTTCGTCGGCTTGCCGTCGATCTTCACGATGTGGTCACCCGCTTTCATGCCTGCCTTGTAGGCCGGTGTGTCCTCAATGGGAGTGATGACCGTCGGGAACCCGTCCTTTATGGTGATCTCGATGCCGATACCGCCGAACTCGCCCTTGGTATCGGTCTGCATCTCCTTGTACATATCCGGGGGAAGGAATGACGAGTGGGGGTCCAGGGATTCGAGGATGCCCTTGATGGCCGCGTACACGATATCCTTGTCTTTCACCTCCTCCACGTAATTGCGCTTGACGAGGTCTATAACATCGGAGAATGTCCTTAAATACTCGTATATCTCCTTGCTTTCACCGCCCTGCGCCGTCCTCTTTCCGTATGCTCCGATGTAGATCCCGAGGAGAAAGATGGACACCAGGAACAGGCTCACAAAGATCTTCGTCTTCTTGTTCATTCAACCCTCCGTGTTGGATGATGATACTACAATACCGGTGAAGTTTCAACCGTCTCCCCTTTGTGGGTAACGTCAAGTATTTTGTGTCAGCACCCAAAGACATGGTGCACCCCATAGCGTATGTTCTCATAGAGGAAGACTGCATACAGGATCCGCTCCATGCTGGTCCTGTTCTCAAAGACCCCCATGGGCCGTGTCCTCCTGCGCACCTCCCTGAAGACCCTCTCTATGGCGTTCGTGGTCCGTATCTTCCTCCTGAACAGCTTGTCGGCAAACCCAAAACAGGTGAGCAGATCGTCAAGATCATCCCGTAAGCACTTCACCGCCGCGGGATATCTGTCTTCCCAGGCAGTGCTCCACCGTTTCGCAGCGGAGCGTGCCTCTTTCAGGTTCTTCGCCCCGTAGACCTTCACGAGGCCCTTCTTCACCTCTTCTGTGTCCGCCTTCCTGACCTTATCGAGGATATTGCGCATCTTGTGGGCCCAGCACCGCTGGAGGGGGATAAGGGGATAGACG
>DBQU01000065.1:0-25157 GCA_002305765.1 Deltaproteobacteria bacterium UBA1386 | reverse complement strand
GGTGAGGCGGGTGAGGAAGGACTCCCATTCATCGGCGCTCTCCGACCGGGCAAGCTTGAAGTCGATGATCTCCTTCTTGCCGTCATGGCGTATCCCTAAGGCAACAAGGACGGGCCTTTTTACGGGACCCGCCCCGGTCTTCCGGGTAAGGACCACACCGTCGAAGAGAAGGGCGCGATAGCCTTCTTTCAGCCTGCGCCCGTGGAAGGCAGACACCGCTTTATCGAGGGTCTTCGCCACCCTGCTCACCGTGGCGGGGCTTACCTTCTCCCCCAGGATGGAAAGCAGGGCCTCGCCCACCTTGCGGGTGGAGAGACCGAGGAGGAAGCTGGCGAGGATAAGCCGGTCCACATCCTGTGACCGGCGGGCATAGGCCCTTATGACCTCGACGGGGCTGTAGGTTCTCGTCCTGGGAACAGACACGAGGACATCCCCCAGCTCGGTGAGAAGGTGGCGCAGGTAATGGCCGTTGCGCCTGTCCGGTATGCCTCCTGCCTCGCTGTCGGCGAGGTGGAACCGGAGCTTCTGCGTCATGCGGTCTGTCAGGAACGATGAGATCGCGTCCCGTGCCGCGCCCCGGTAATCCCCTGTCCATTCCTCCGAAGACGTGATGTTCATCTCCTTGACCATAGCCATTGCCTCTGGTAGACTCCGTATCATAATCCTGCGTTCCATCTGGGGTACCTCCTTAATCATAGTTCTGAACTGTGAAGGGTTCTTCGCTATGATGGTACCCCAGTTTTTGTTCCTGACACAAAGAATGATACATTACCCCATGGCAAGATTGCCTTGACAGTTAATAGTACTATTTAATAACATAGTTACTAAGCATCTTGTGACAACTAACACGCAAAAGCCCCATCGTTAACCTGACATCGTGATTCGTTTTCTCACAGCCCCGAGGAAGGGTGTGGAGAAGGACGATCACCCGGGAACCACGAACCAGGTGTTCACGTCAGGAGCATATGGGGCGAGTTGGCAGCGAAGCGTGACGGAGGTGGTGCGCCGCTCCGAGGATCTGGTTCGCGGCCGAAAGGGGAGTGTTTGGATCGCAGAGTGGATAAGGTATTGTTCGGTTGTCTTGTTCTGTCGTGTTTGGTTCAATGTTTGCTTCTTTGCCCGCGATGTTATGCGGACGGTCTGATACGGATAGCCTCTTACTCCACATCGATCGAGGACCAGGAAGAGAACGTCAAGAAGAACCTTCGCCTTGCAGCGGAACGCCTGAACGGGCACCTTGTGGTACCGGGAGCGGTCTTCTCGTTCAATGAGGTTGTAGGAGAGGGTTCCGCGAAGAACGGCTACGTTCAGGGGAGGGTTCTGTATACCGACGAAGTTCGGTATGAACCAGGTGGTGGTTTGTGCCAGGCGTCGTCCACGCTTTACAACGCCTTCCTGGTCGCAGGATTTGTGATCGTCGAGCGGCATCGCCACCATCAGCCCGTTTCCTACGTGCCTCTCGGATTGGACGCAACCATCAAGTACGGCAAGAAGGACTTGAAGATGAGAAACCCTTACGACTACGGCGTGTCCGTCGGAGTTTCGGTATCCGACAAGAGTCTGACCGTGGTCCTTTCGGCTGAAACGAGGACGCCTTACCGATATGAGCTTCAGACCGATGTTGAGGAGATGCAATTGCCGCTTCTCACTGATTCGAGGAAAGTGAGAAACGGGATAACCATCTACGTGAACAGACAGAAGTACTCCGGAAATGACCTGCTGGGGAGTACGCTGCTGTATAAGGACTATTTTCCGCCGGTGTACGTGAAATGACGATTAGAATGCCCGTCATTATCCTGTGTTTTGTTATGCTGGGTGTCCTGGCCGGAGCTGACGCGCGGGGAGATGTGACCGGTCTGCGTAAATGGGAGGAGTTTTCGACTTCGAAGGATGGCAGGACGCTTCTGGCGTGGACGAGGTGCCAGATGAAAGAGATGCTTGGGGGTGACAGGTGTCTTCAAAGACTGACAGTTTCCGTCCCACCGTGTTTCGGCCGACACGGCCTTTTCGTAACGCTTGTCAGGAAAGGCAGCGTCCGCGGTTGTTACGGGGCGTTCTCCCATCAGTCTTCCGATATGGAAGCGACCCTTAAGGACTACCTGTATGGGGCGTTGAAACGGGACGCGCGGTATCGTTCGGTCGAGTTGATCGAAGCCGGCGACACAAGGATCATAATTACCATCACCGGCGAGGAGCACACCATCGATGACATACACTCTGTTGACCTTTCCCGCCACGGCCTGGTCGTGACAACGAGTGAGAACGAAGCATACGTCTTTGTTCCCTCAGAGATAAAAAGCATCGATCATCTGAAAAAGAGGCTTTCAGGCAAAGAGATCCAACAGGTAGCGGCCTTCATGTCCGTGACACTGGAAGACGACAAATAGAATCTGAAGGGGAGGGCCTTATGAGATTCGTGCTTACCATGGCATGCCTGCTTCTTGCAGCGATTCTTATCTGTCTGCCGGCACATGCAGCGGGGAATGTAGACGGCAGGGATGTTATTGACGGGACGGTGAAGGATGCAGCGACGGGTAAACCCGTAAAGGGTGCGATTGTCGAGATAAAGAATGCCAATCTCGGTGTCGGATACTACAGGCTGACAACGGACTCCATGGGGTATTTCCGTGTCGACGATTTCATAAGGCATCTGCGATACAGGATAGATGTAACGGCCGATGGGTATGTCACGTGTACCCGTACTGAAAAGATCGAATCGGGCACATATCATATTGAATTGCAGAAGGAAGGGATCCTGTCGGGGCTCGTCAAAGACTCATCGGGCAGACCGGTACAGGGCGTCGAGGTGAGATTGAACCCCGGGGGACGCCGCCAACCCAGAGAAGATGGCGAGGAAGGCGAAGACGGCAGAGTGGCCAGACCTCTGATCACATCAACCGCTGGAGACGGTTCCTATTCCTTCAAAAAGCTGAAACAGGGCCCCAGTCTCGTGACGTTCAGAAAAGAGGGCTACATTGCGGAAACCCTGCGGGTGGAGAACGTGAGATCGGGAGAGACGGTGAATCTCCCGCTGGTCATGTATAGACCCGCGCGAATATCCGGAAAGGTTCTGGTGGAGGGCCTCGGAATTCCGGCACCCGATATGGATGTGGCGGTGCAGGGGGCATTCAACTATTCCACCGTGACATACCATGACGGGACATACAGTATCGGTGACATAAAGCCCGGCACCTATTATGTGAGGCTCAACCATCGCGGTTTTCACGCACTGGAAAGAAGCGGTGTTGCGATCGGGGAAGGAGACGAGCTCAGGGGCAACGATTTTATAGTGAAGCCCAAGGACGCGTCAATTGAGGTCTACACGAGCCGTTATACCTTCGTGCCGGGGCAACCCGTCGTTTTCGACCTGAAGACCTTGAGGCTTGAAAAGGTCAGGGCAATTCTCTACAGTGTTCCCATCAGGGAAATGCTACATGGCCAACGGAGCGCCGCTGTGGACGATCCGGTGAAGAGAGGTTTCAAAATTGTCCGTCAGTGGGAAGAGTCCATAAAGGATTTCAAGCCCTACGAGTATCGAAGCCAGTCCATCGAGGTCATGAAGGCCGTACCTTTGGGCAGCTACTGCATAGAGGTTACCGACGGCGACAAGGTCCGTAACAGAAAGTTCTTCAGCGTGACCAGCATCGGTGTCGTGGTCAAGAGGTCGTCCAACAACATCCTTGTATATGCGACCGACCTGATCAAGAACCGGCCCATACCGGGTGTCTCGATAACCGCATTTGAAAGAACGCCGTCGAAACCTGTGTCGGAGCATCAACTTCAATCCGCCGAAGGTATAGCCCTCATGAATTCCGTCGCGCGGGGCAAAACGGACAAAGATGGCGTATACCGAGCCAAAGTGGATTCCGGGCGCAATTTGACGGTCCTCGCGACCAGCAATGACGCCGGTTACGCTTTTTGCGACAGTGGCGCGCCAGGCGGCCGGGCAAGCGAGAAGAAGAGGCTGTTCATATACACGGACCGACCGGTCTACAGAGCCGGTGACAAGGTTCATTACAAGGTGGTCGGAAAATCATCCGAAAGAACCCTGGTTCCGATGAAGGGCGAGAGTATTCACTATCAGATCCACAATATGGATGCCGAGAAGATCGTGGATTCAGGCGAGTTCACCCTGGATGAGTGGGGAACATATGGCGGTTCCGTCACCCTGGCTGCCGGGATGGGTCTCGGCGAATACGAGATCAAAGCCGGCCCAACCCCTGATAGTCTTTTCGCTTCCGGGAGGTTCTATGTAGAACAGTACCGCAAACCTGAGTTCAGGATCGACATCGCGCCTTCCAAGAGGTTCTTTGTCAACAGGGATACACTTGAATTCAAGGTGGATGCAAAGTACTTCTTCGGCTCTCCCCTCAAGGGGGCGCTTGTCAGGTACCGGTTCTTCGAGGCGAGACTCCGTGACGCCGGCACGAGGTACTGGTGGGAAGAAGATTCTCCGGCAACTCCGGCATCCACGGGCCGTTTGAAGCTTGAAGGAGAGAAGTATCTCGATGCGAACGGCGTGGCCGTTCTGAAGCTGTCGGCCGGCAATTTTCCCTACGACAGGGAGATCACACTGGAGGCGACGATAGTCGACGGGTCCAATGCCAGCGTATCGTCGCGGTCGACCGTAAGGGTCGGCAGGGGAGAGTTCTACCTGAAGATAGATCCCGTCCGGCAGTTCTTCGGGGAAGGCGAGAAGAAGATGATAAAGATCGCATCCCTGGCGCATGACGGCACACCGGTGTCCGCCGCGGTGAACATAAAGGTGTACAGATATATCTGGAAGGCTTCCCAAATGGTCTATCTGCACGACAGCAGGCCTGTGATGGAACGACAGATCAATACCGACAAACAAGGCCGGGGAACACTGGAACTGCCCGACACGCTCCAGTATTACGGCGAATATGACATTGTTGCCGAAGGCAAGGACCAGCAGGACAACATGATCACCGCCTCCCGTGTCGTCTGGATCTATGGCCGTGGTTCCTCCCGGGTGGATTCGCGTTTCAAGAATCTCGAGCTTGCCGTCAGCGATCCCCGGATGGAGAAGCCGGGGGAGGTCACCTGCCTGATCAAGAGCAGGTTCGCCGATGCCCACGTGCTCCTTACCATAGAGGGCAAGGACATACACGAGAGCAGGGTGGTGAAAATGCATGGAAACATGATCCCCGTGAAGCTCGACATCAGGAGCACCTATGCGCCCAATGTCTTTATCGTTGGAACGCTGCAAAAAGGCCGTGCGCTCTATTCGAGCAGTGTTTCTGTGAGCCTGCCCGCTGCCGATACGTCCCTTTCGATCAAGATGACGCCTGATAAGGCAAAATATCTTCCCGGAGAGCGCGTTACCATGAATATATCCGTCGCGAACGACGCGGGCAGACCCGTTGCAGCAGACCTTTCCCTGGGCGTTGTTGATGAGGCGATCTATCAGATACGGCCCGATCATACTCCGAATATCAGGGAGTTTTTCTATTCCAAGATATCCAACTGGGTCCTTACCAACTATTCCTACACTTTCACCGTTCTGGCGGGTGCAGCGAAAGAGGGAAAGGTGAAGATAAGGGAGAAGTTTGCGGACACGGCGTTCTGGAAGGCGGATATAAGGACGAACGAGAGAGGGCAGGCATTTTTTTCTTTCAATGTGCCGGACAATCTCACGACCTGGCGACTGACCGCTCGCGGACACGACCTCGAGGGCAGAGCAGGGGAAAGAAAGGGTGAGATCCTGGTAACGCAGGATCTGATAGCGAGGATAGGCAAGCCCAGGTTCTTTACGCGGGGAGACACGATCAGCCTTATCGGCATGATCAACAACAACACCGAAAGAGGGTTGGAATCGGTTGAAACCCTTTTCAAGGTAAACGACAGGAAGATCATAGCGGACGAAAGAACAAAGATCAGCCTCCCTGCCTTTGGTTCAACGAGGACATTCTACACCATCAAGGTACCCGAGGACAGGGAGAACCTGACGCTCTTCTTTCAGGCCATTTCGAAAGGACCGGCAAAGGACGCGCTGAGAATGATCCTACCGGTTCTGAGTTCAGGGGCCAACTACTCTCTTTTTGGGGCTGGCGACATGGCATCCCATCAGACTGTCGAGCTGCAGCCGCCCCGGAATGTCGACGAATTCGAGTTCAAGCCTGATGAATTGATCTTGACCGTCAATCCAAGTCCTGTTCTCAAACTCATCAAGGCATCGCGGTTTCTCGCCGAATACCCCTATGGCTGTGTGGAACAGACGATCAACAGATTTCTGCCTGTCCTCGCCCTCAAGGCCCTTCTGAAGCAGAAAGGCATGGAGCATCTGATCTCTGACGCAGAGCTGGCAGATAAGGCAGCTGTGGGGCTCAAGAGGCTGCAGGACATGCAGAACGCTGACGGAACCTGGGGGTGGTGGGGCGGAGACAGCGCAAGCGGGTTCCTGACGGGCTATGCTCTCTATGCCCTCTATGTCGCTAAGACGCTCGGCTATACCGTCAACCAGGATACCGTCGATTCGGGACTTGTGGCTCTGTCTGGAATGGTCGATGCCAGCGCCCTGATGGACAGCGACCAGAGGGCCTACCTGATATACGTGGGGACCTTGTGGGGAAAATGGGACCCACGGTTCATCGACGAGTTTGCCGCTGAGAGGAACCTGAACGCTTACCAAATGTCATTCGCCATCAGGACCATGGCGGAGGCAAAGAAACGCGGCAAGATCCAGATCGCCGACGCGGGCAAGATCGACAAGCAGGTGGCTGACCTCGTGGCAAAGCTGAAGACCATGCGCAGGGCAGATGCTCTTGGTGTGTACTGGGATTCGCCGTACGAATACTATTGGGGCTGGCAGGGCAGGCCCGCCGAGATCAGCGCCCATGTTCTCTCGGCGCTGGTGGAATCGAAGGACAGGTCGGCCCTGCCTTCACAGATCGTTCAGTCCCTTTCGAAGCGAAGCAGGGGCGACGGATGGTACTCGACAAAGGAAACCGCCACTATACTCTTTGCTGTGGGCAGGTATCTTGAAGAAACAACCGGCGGGGTCTCCCGCTCTGGAGACCTCTCCTTTGTCCTCAACGGAGGGAAGATCGCCTCGTTTCATTACGATATGTCGAACCTGAAAGAGATCGCGTCGTTGACGAAGACGGTTAAGATAAAGGTGCCGGCGAAGGGTCAGGTATATCGCGTACAGGCAAAAGGGACCGCCGGCTCCGATACGAGCTTTGACCTTACCCTGAAAGGACATCTGTATTTCAAGCGCGGGCTCTTTTCCATCTTCCGGTCCGAAGAAACGGGGATCAGATCGCTTGGGAACGGACTCAGCCTGTCACGCACCTTCTACCTTGCCCGGCGCGTTACGGACATCAACAACAATGAGTTCTTCGTTCCTCAGGAAATAAAGACAAAGATGGTCAAGGTCGGTGATGAGGTAATCGTAAGGATCAAGTTCAGGGCAGATGATAACTATCAATATCTGGTGCTGGAGGATTATCTGCCTTCCGGTTTTGAGGTTGTTCGGCAGACCATTTACGCAGATTACAGGCCTTACTCGCGCATCGAGAGGTGGGACGACAAGATGGTCTTTTTCTTCACCAGGGTCACCAAGGGCGAGGTTTACGAACTTGCCTATACGATGCGTGCTGAATTGCCTGGCAAATTTACCGTGAGGCCGGCGAGGATGGAATGCATGTACGAGCCGTCAATACAAGGGTGGTCGTCGCCGGGAGTCTTTATTGTGGAAAAGAAATAGAGCCTCGATCCCTGTCGTGCTCAGAACTGGTGTTGAAATCAGGGTGGGCGCGGTATCGACTATGGTCGGTTGCCAACGTGGTTCTTTTCTGGATTGCTGACCTGGTGCGCTTGAACCCTTGCACCGTCTTCACATGTGACACAGGTCTCTTGCCGGGCAGTCTGTGCAGCGGTTGGTGTCGAAGGCCTCAAAGGGTCTGTCGGGATCGAGCATGTGACGTATCACCGTTTCGATGCCAGAGGTGTAGGCCGCGAAAAGGCGTCTGTTCTCTTCTTCGTCCTTTCCCTTCAGGAGGGCATCGTCTGTGTTGTTGCCGAGCAGTATCAGCGCCGCGTCGATCATCTCGACGGGTATGTTCCTCTGTGCCGAGAAGATGTGGATATAGATGGGCAGCTGGAATGAGGGGACGTGATCGTGGATGGACAGGATGTCGCTGAAATCCGTCTTTTCCATGATCTTCGACGGATACTGTTTCGCGGTGCCCGTTTTGTAGTCGTAGACGGTATATCTGCCGGAGGCGATGTCGCGGTCGACGCGGTCGATCCGTCCGTGGAGAGAGACGGAGGAGCCTCCTATCTCCAGAGGCTTTCTGAAAGCTTCCTCCAGGCATTCTATGGCCACGGGTTCGCCCAAGGTCCTTATGTGGCGTCTCAGGAAGGAATCCAGTTTGTACGCGGCTATGCGCTTGAAGAGGTAGTAGTCCCCGGATGCCGGGATGGTCTTGAAGCTTGTCTCGAGGGCGTTCTGCAGGGATCCTCTGAGAGTATCCTCGCTCTCCTTCGTCAGCGTGTGGCCAAGGTAGGGGCTGAAAGTGTCCCTGAGAATGCGGTGGATGATATTCCCGCGGTCCGTCGCCTCGATGTCTCCGGAGAAGGTCTTGCGCTGCTCGAGGCCCATGAGGCGCGCATAATAGAACAGCAGGGGGCATCGCACGTAGGTGTCAAGGGTACTCGGAGACAGAGCGTTGCCTGCAAGGATGCGAAGGATCGTGTCCGTCTTTTCGATCGCGGGGGGAGACGTTTGTCTTTTCAGGTTGACGGTGACCACCGTCTGCCGGATGGGGATGACATCGAGCCGTCCCTGCGACTTCTCCTCCTCCCAGAGGATCTCCTCGATGTACCTGCTTCTTGGTCTGTCCTCGGAGCTGCGGTATATGAGATGCACCTCCCCGGCGCTTCCGGTGAGGCGGTAGAAATTGTAGCGGTATATCGCCTCCGTGAACTCGGGTGATGGGATGCCCAGCGTCTCGAAGACGCCAACGGGGATAACGGGACTCACCTCCCTCGGTCCCGGAAGGACACCCTCGTTCACATCGAGGATGATGACCCTGTCGAAGGACAGATTCCTTGATTCGAGCATGCCGATGATCTCCAGTTCCTCCACGGGGTGGGTATCGAAGGGCAGGGTGGTATTCTCCAGGTGATGGAGGGTGATCTCGCAGGCGGTACGCGTGTTGTCGGCGGGATCGTCGGATAGGGGCGAGGAACTGAAGAGAGAGCCCTTAAGGGAGCCCAGGGCTCCGAAGATGCTCTCGAAGATCGTTCCCGATAGCACGTATGAACGCACCGGCGTCTTGAAGATTATCGCTTCAAGGGCCTCTTCCAGGGCGGCGGCAACGTCCCTGACGGTGGACAGGTTCTCGAAATTCTTGAAGAACAGCCGGTGCACATCGAGAAGTGCGGCCAGATGGCCCGCTTGTCCTGACGGATCAAGGGCCGCCGCCGCCTCCTCTATCTCGGCAAGGGTCACAAGGGACCGGCCCGCCAGCGGGCCCTTTCCGGTCTCGTCCGAGAGGGAGCGCTCTATGTGTACGAGGAGGCTCCTGAGGTTGGAGTCGGGTTCAAGGTTCTTTATGAAAGGGTGGAGGATGACAGCGAGATACCGTGCCGAGGGATACTGTCCGTCCGTCCTTCTCTCGACGCGCGCGGCGAGGACGGCGCGCGTGAGGTCAAAGACCGGTGTCCTGTCCATGGGGTATGCCAGAGAGATGTTGCATTTCAGTTCCGTCCTGTCCGCGACGAAACTGAGGAGCGGGAAGAGGGGGTCGGCGTCGGGAAGAACGATGGCGGTCTTCTTCCGTGGGGATTCCTTGAGGATGCGGTATGCCTCGAGGACCTCCGCGTGCGTATCGTGGCCCGCGTGAAGATTGACCACCGGCCGTTCATTCCTGGCGGCATCCCCGTATTCCACCTTTGCCTTCAGGTGGCCGACGAGGTCTTTGAGCACAGGCCAGTCCTCCGGGTCGCCTGAGAGGAGCACGGTGGTCTGTCCGGCGTCCCAGAAGGACCTGAGAATCTTCCTCTCCCCTCCCGTGAGGCCGAAGAGCCCGGCGAAGACGACGCGTCGAAGGTCATCGGGGACACGCCCGTCCGTTTCCTTCACCGCGGCGATGCGCTTCGTGCCCCTCGTGAACCACCGGCCCTCGGCCAGAACCCGGTGAAACTCGCTCCTGATCAGAGAAATATTGGACAGAAGCTCGTTGACGCTCTGAGGCACATCGTATCCGATGGACGCGTTCCTCTCCACGTTGACGAGGGCGCTGTTCTCGATCCCTTCCATATCGAGGCGGTCAATGAAACTGAGAAGGTGTCTACCCCAGTGCAGAAAGTCTCCGAACCCCTTGCCGGCGAGAGCATGCCGCTCGAAGGCCCCGAGGGACCGTATGAGGCCGAAGAGGATAAAGGCCGCGTCCCCATGATCGATATCGGCGAATCCGGGGTTTTGCCTCCGGGCTATCTCGTCGATCAACTGATCCAGGGAGAAGCACCGGGGAGGGAAGAAGGCCCTGGGGCCCGCGAGGGCTGCCAGTCGGGCCTTGAGATACAGGGAAGGGCGCTTCCCCGGAAAGACGATGACCGTCTCTTCGCCCGTTGAGGCCTCGTTCCCGATGATGCCGGCGATCTCCTCGATGATGTCCGAGGCGAAGGGTATGGAGCGGAGGACACTCATATGCTGACGACCTCGCCGTCATCGAGGTAGAGGAGGAAGCCTCTAACTTCCCGGTCGGGATATACCTCGGAGAGGAGTCTGCCGTACCGGCTCACCTGTTCAACGTGGGTGTCGGAGCGGATCTCGCCGGTCTTGTAATCGATGACCTGCACCAGGCCGGGATCCACTATCACCCGGTCCATCTTGAAGGTGCTGCCCCTGGCGTCCACTATAGCCCTTTCGTTGTAAAAAGAACGGCCGGGGCCTGTCTCGAAGAAGGCCCGGAAGCGCCGGTTCATGAAGAAGGCCTTCAGTGATCGCTCGACCTCGCGGGCCGCGTCGGGTATACCTTCATGGATGGCGGCAGCCCTGGCAAGGGACGCGATGGTCTCATCGTCAACGGGCAGGGACGCGATGAAGGAGAGCGCCCGGTGTATGGCGTCACCCTTCCTGCGCGCCCTGACCGCGCGTCTCGAGAGTTGCCCCGGGTCGGCTATACTCCCTTGAAGCTTCACGGCCCACGCAGGCTCGCCTGTGAAATCGTCGAAAGAGGCCGCCGGGCCGGGCCGGGGTGTGGCGGCATCCTTGCCCGGTCGGGCAGCCTTCCTCGGCTCTCCCAGGGTTATCGACCTGTCGTTCGCGAAAGGCCGGAAAGCCTCCATCCCGAAGATATTGTCGATGAGGTGGTTCCTCTGCCTCTTCTTGTCCGTGAGAAGGACGTACAGCTCCTCCTCGGGCCGGGTAAAGGCGACATAGAGGTTGTTGAGCTCGTCGGAGAGATATTCCCGTTCCTTTGTCCGGTAGAGGGCGGCAAGCTCGGGGGACACATCGGTGTACTCCTTCTTCAGGTGGAAGAGCCTCAACCCATCGTCGTCGCACTGGAAGCACCTCTGCTTGTCCCGGCCCGATGACGCGGAGAAGGACGTCAGGGTCACGAAGGGGAGGATGACCACGGGAAACTGGAGCCCTTTCGCCTTGTGTATCGTGAGCACCTTCACGGCATTGAGCGAGTCCGGGGTGGCGAGGAGAAAGGCCTTGTCGTCGTTGGAGGCACCGTATGAAACTCCGCGGGGGCTTTCCTCCAGGAAATCGATGAAGCCGGCAAGGCTGCTCATATCGGAGCGCTCCCTTTCCTTGACGAGTTCCAGGAAATGCAGGAGATAGGGCACATCGTCGGGGAATCGGACGAGCACCTCCCAATGCCGGTAGAAATTGACAACAAGGTCGTAAAGGGGAAGATAATTGGCCCGGGAAAGGAAAGAGGCGAACCCTTCCTCGAAGACAGCCCCGTGATCGGACTTGAACTGGAGGTACAGGAAGCGGTCCCGGTCCGTAAGATATCTCTCCGACAGCCACGCGGGCATCCGGGCCGCCCAGTCGCCGTTCTTCGCCGCGAATATCCGTCCCGTTATGAATGACGCGAAGGAAAGGTCGTCATCGGGTTTGTCGAGGAACTTGAGAAAGCAGATGACCTCCCGGATGAGAGGGTTGTTCCTGATGCTGACGGTGTGTTCCGACTCGACGCTGAGCCCCATGGACAGGAGGACCGCCGCGACGGCCCCGGCCTCCTCCCGCGTCCTCACCAGAACGGCGAGGTCGCCCTGTCGAAAGACGCCCCGCGCCATTATCCCCTGAACGAGCGTTTTAAGCCTCTCCTCCACGAGCTGCCGGGCCTCATCGCCGGTGAAGACGTCCTGGCCATTCTCGTCATCTCCCTCCGCGGTGAGCCGTTCGATGGACACGAGCCCCATGCCCTTCTTCCCCTCCAGGAAGTGCTGACGCGATGTCCGGTAGGGTTTCACCGCCTCCCGGGCGGCCTCGGGGGGGTGTCCGCCGAGGACCGAGCCCGCGAGGACGGCAAGGTTCTCGGCGTCGAAGACCGCGTTGTTGAACGCGACGATGTGCTCCGAACTGCGGTAGTTGGTGTCGAGACCGAGTTCCTCCACGCGGTAGAGGTCCTGGTAACGCTCGGCAATGTCGTCGACAAGCTCCGGTCGCCCTCCGCGCCAGCGATATATCGCCTGTTTCCTGTCGCCCACGAGGAAAAGGCTTCCGCCCCGGCTCAAGGCCTCCTCCGCGAGGACCTCGACGTTCTTCCATTGCAGGAGGCTCGTGTCCTGGAATTCGTCGAGAAGGAAATGGATGTATCGCTCCGAAAGGGTGTAGTAGATCTCGGGAACGAAATCCCTGCGGCTGACAATGTCCTGAAGCAGGCGGTTGAGCTCCTCGATGGGGATGACGCGCCTGTAGTATGTGATCTCCCGCTGGAATACCTCCTTGAAGAAACTGTAGACCTGAAGGTAGGGGGCGTATTTCGAAACCGCCAGGGCCCCGGCATAAAGCTGGCGCAGGCGGACCACGGTGTCCCAGAGTTCCCTTTCCTCCGGGCCGGGCGGATCGCTGCCCTTTTTCAGGCAATCTTCCAGGGAGCGCTCAAAGTAAACGCTTTTCGAAAGGGCGTTCTCCCGCGGATCGGCGCACCTCTTAAGCGCCGCAAGAAGGTGGGAGAGGGGTTTTAGGCCGGTGTCGTCCGCCAGGGCCGTAAGGAGGCGCGACGCGCTGTCGGCGACGCTGGCGCGCAGGGCGGCGGCGCCGGCATGGGCGCCGCCGGCGGGCAGGACGAATTGCCGGTTCTCCTTGGTCTCTTCATTCCAGAGGGAGGAGATGGCGGCCCCGAGGAGGTCCCGGGGGACCCAGCCCGCGCGGTCACCTTCGAGTTCGATGTAGCTCTCGAGGAACGCGTCGAAGATTGCCCGGGCGCGTCCATCCTCCCCCGTCCTCTGCAGGCATTCCCTGAGGGCGAGGTCGATGAGCTCCTTTGTTTCCGTTGACACCTCGAAGTCCGGCGGCAGGTTGAGCTGCATCGCCGAGGCCTTGAGCGTGAGGTTTACGAAACTGTCGATGGTGCTGACGTTGAAGCGGCCGAAATCCTTGAGCAGCTCCGTGAACCGTCGGTCCATGGCGCCCATGAGATAGTCCCTGACCTTCAGGGCCCTGGCGGTAAGGTCGCCGGCTTCCTGAAGGGCGTCCGAGGCCCCCCGGTCCGGCAGAGGGGCGTCGGGCAGGACTGTCGTTATCCCCTTCATGATAGTATCGAGGGGTTTGAGTGATGAGTTCTCGAAGGGCAGGTCGAGGATTATTCGCTTCATCCATTCCAGGATGCGGGTGCGCATCTCCTGCGCCGCCTTGTTGGTGAAGGTGATGGCGACGATGTTCGCCATGCGGGTGGGGAGGGTGGTGTCCGCCAGCGCGGCGGCAAGGAGGACCTTCAGATAGTGCTCGGCGAGGCGGTATGTCTTGCCGGAGCCGGCTGAGGACCGGACGGTGATGATCTGGGGAACAGTTCCCCTTGTCCTGTCGTCGGCCATGGACGACGTCAGCGGTAATCCTGTTCTTGAGTGATTGCGGCGAGCTTCCAGTCGCGCTCGCCGGTCTTGCGCGTATAGGTCCAGTATTCGAGGAACTTCACCGGGTCCGTGGGGCTGCCCGACAGGACGGTGCCCGTCTCGTCGGTGGTGAAGTCGAGAAGGCTTGCCGTGTACCGGACGGTGACGAACTCCTCGCCCTGGTCCTGGACGGCGTCGACGATCTCCACCTGCCGCACCGCTATGTTCTCCAGGCGGTTTATC
Organism: Deltaproteobacteria bacterium UBA1386; assembly: GCA_002305765.1. GTDB lineage: Bacteria > Desulfobacterota > Syntrophorhabdia > Syntrophorhabdales > Syntrophorhabdaceae > Delta-02. The sequence continues at coordinate 10,871 of DBQU01000065.1, read as the reverse complement.
TTCTTTTCAGCGAGGTAGCGGCTGATATCTCCCTGGAAGGTGTCGCGTGTCTGAGGCGTCAGAAGGCCGGCGATGCCGCCGATGTCGCGCCGCGTCCAGCCGCCCTGTATCTTGAAGAAAAGGTCCTCGGCGGTCTCGCGGAAGGACTGCTCGCTGAATGCAGGGTCCAGTGCCGCAATGTGGCGAATGCCGTCAGACACGGAGCCCAGGGCCGGCTGGGGCGTGTATGAGATGTCATAGACCGGCTCGTTGTATCCGTAAGAGCCGAAGCCCGCCGGGGAAGCGCCGCTCATCTGCATCTGTCTGTTGGCCTTGTAGCGTTTGTACACGAAGTAGATGATCCCGGCTATGATCAGGAGGATGACGATATCTCCAAAACCGAAACCTCCGCCGCCATAGTTGCCCATTCCGCCGTAACCGGACCGGCCGAAGAGCATGCTGCCGATCATTCCGCCCATGAGTCCGCCGCCGAGGCCGTAAAGAAAACTCCTCCCCGGGCTGTACGGATTCGGCTGCCGGGGAGTGCCTGGCTGGACGGTCGGGTTGGTGGTGTTATAGGGTGCGGACCGGTTGTAAGAGCCACCCGAGCTCCTGCTTCCCGAACTGAATCCCCGGGACCCCATACTGCGTCCGCCTCCGGCCCGTGCCTCGGCCGCCGTTTCGAGGACAATGCAGGAAAGAAAGAACATCGCCACGCCGATAATGAAGAAGCTCCCTATTTTTCTTGACCTTGCGTCCATGTTTTTCCCTTTACCCCCAATTATTGATAGAACCGCTTGAAGTGTCAGGATATCATATAGTTTTTCGGGATGTCAAAGCGTACCGCCCGTCGGGCGAACGAGCACACGGGTCAGCGCTCCCGCGCGGACTCGCAGGCGCAAAGCGCCGACCCGTTCACGCTTTCGCATTGTTCCTGCGGGCTACGAGGATGGTCAGAAGGACGATGAGCGCCAGCCCCGCCGCTATTACGGGTGGCGTGAGCAGGTTCTTCGGCAGATACTCATAGAGGCCGATGGCGCCGAAGAGCATGAAGATGACGGCGGCGAACCATTTGACAAAGCGTTCGGGGATCTTCTTGCCCATGACGATCCCGATGATGATGCCGATGGCGTCGGCGATGATCATCGCCGTTGTGGTACCAAACCAGACCACGAGGATATTGCTGTACTTTGTTGCCAGGGCCACGGTGGCGAGCTGGGTCTTGTCCCCCATCTCGGCGAAGAAGAAGGCCACGGCCACGGTCCAGAAGGGGCTGAAGTTGAACCGCTTGTCCTCCCCCTCCAGCGTGTCCCCGCGGATGGTCCAGAGACCGAAGAGTATGAACGAGGCGGAGGCCGCTATCTGAATGTACTGTATGGGGACGAACCGCGTGAGATAGCTTCCGGCCACGACGGCGAAGAAATGGTTGACGAGGGTGGCGACGAAGACTGCCCACAGCACCGTCTGCCAGCGGTACCGCGACGCGAAGGCCATCGCGAGAAGCTGGGTCTTGTCCCCCATCTCGGCGAGAACTACGAAGATGACCGATGCCAGATATACGCTCATTCGAACCCCCGAAGTGCCAAAAAAAACGAGACTCTTCAGTACGCGGTACGATCGCATACCGAAGGTCTCGCTAATTGGCTTATGCCTGCCAACGGCAGGACCAGGGTCGCCCCAGCATGTTGATCCTGCCTGTCTAGCTACTCCCCTTCAACAACGCGGGACTATTATAAGCCGGAAAAACGTCAAAAATCAAGAATTGCCCATGGAAAGAAGCGCGTGCACCGGCGGGCAGGGTGCCCGCCTGCACGTTGGCGGGATTTGCCGTACGGGCGATTCACTCACGGTCGGCTCCGCGCGTGTCAAGGCAACATGGTGCCGGCTGGAACTTACTGAAAGGACAATGGGTTTTTCGGGGGTCCATCGGTTGACGTCCCCGTGTATCTGTGATGGAATATAGGACAGGTGAGGAGGTGGACAGCGTGACCCACGCATTCAAGGTACTTGTCACGGACGATGATCCCATTGTCCTCGAACTGACGTCCTCCCTCCTCCGGCAGGCGGGATATGAGGTGTTGCAGGCCACGACGGGACAGGAGTGCCTCGAGACGGTCCGTACCCATCATCCGGACCTCATCATCCTCGACGTCATGCTTCCGGATGTGACGGGGACAGACATATGCCGGAAGGTCAAGAATGATCCCGGCCTGCAGGGTTCCTTCGTGATCCTTCTTTCCGGAGTCCATATATCGTCGAACCAGCAGGCAGAGGGTCTTTCAGCAGGTGCCGACGGTTATCTCGTCAAGCCGGTCTCCAGGAAGGAGTTCATTGCCCGGGTACAGGCGATGGAACGGATCAAGCGTGCAGAGGACGCGCTCAGGGAAACGAAGAAGGAGCAGGAAGCAACGATCCAGGAGCTTAGAAAAGCCCTCGAAGAGATCAAGACGCTCAGAGGTCTCATACCGATCTGCGCGTGGTGCAAAAGGATACGGGACGACGCGGGATACTGGGACGAACTGGAGGTATATCTCGGCAAGCACAGTGAAGCGACCTTCAGCCACGGGCTTTGTCCGAGATGCAGGGAAGAAGTCGAAAAGGGCATGAAGGGCGAATAGAAAAGGTCCCGCATGTCTTGAGGCACTCCCACGTTCTCTCTTCCATCTTGTAAATTGTCAGCATTTGCTGCACAATAAAATGTCAGCCCGCCACAGGCGGTATTCTACGTTGGTGACAGGGAAGGCGGGGAGATGAATAGATCGGCCCGTCGGCAGGGAAGATCCTCTCAAGGGGGCACGGTTGGACAGAGAACGCATCGAACGCATTATCGAGAACAAGTATTCCCTCCTCCTCTTCTTTCTCGTCATTCTGCTGGCGGGTTCAGCTTTTACCGCTCACAATGACATGATGCATTACACCGTTGGTTCGCTCTTCGCGATGGTCGTTTTCATAATCATGCTGAAGATCCTGAGGGCCTCCCGGCTCCTCTTTGCCGCCTATATAACCCTGTCTTTTCTGGCGCTGCTCCTGCACTACCTCGCCGTGTTCGTCGTGCACAGCAAGTCCCTGGGAACGGTTGCCATTATCGTCTACATACTGATGATCGGGATACTCATCGTGTTCATGACGCGTCGGATATTCTCCGAGAGGCTGGTAACGGGCGATACCATCAAGGGCGGGATCTCCGTGTATATAATGATGGGTACGTGGTGGCAGATGGTCTACCAGCTGCTGTGGATGTGCGATCCCCGGTCCTTCCTTTTCCCCGAGGGCACGGTCGGTCAGGGTGACTTCCTGTATTACAGCATCAGCACCATAACATGCCTGGGATTTGGTGACATACTACCCCGGTCCTATCCGGCAAAACTCTTCTCCGTGATCGAGGCCCTTGTGGGTCAGCTTTACGTGGCGGTCTTTGTTGCCCGTCTCGTAGGACTGCACGTGGCGGTACACGCACGGAAGCACAACGACGGACGCTAGCCGGCATTACCGTCTTTCTCCCGATCAGGCAAGGCTTCTGCCGCGGTGAAGCCCGCGGGGGGTGCCGCCGGATATCTCACCTTCGAGGAACGGGGCCGGGCGGCGGGTACGTGGTCTGAGGTTGCAGGGAATGTCTCTTGCTCAGCGCTTGACCTCCTCGTGCCAGACCTTGTCCGGGTGATACTTGAAGGAGATGTTGAGCCTGACGCGGTAGCTCACCACCTTACCGTTCTCCAGGGTCACATCCTGGGTCACGACCTCTCCGATACGGAGGTCATGAACGCTTTTGGCGGCGGTCTCTATGGCCGTCTTTGCCGCATCCTCCCATGATGTCGTGCTGGTGCCCACGATCTCATTGACGACATACACGCTTCCTCCCATGACAACCTCCTTGCTGTCCGCGAGTGTTATAAGGTGTTAATAGCACAAATGAAAGGCGTGTCAAGAAGGGCGAGCCTTCAGTCCGGCCCGGAAATGGCGATAATACTGCATTGAGGAGAGAGAAGAATGGAGATCGGACGTGCCATAAAGGAACGGGCGGAGATGCTCGAGGACACATCGCTGAGCATGGATTTTTCGTGGGAGGAACTGGTCACTCTCGCGGGTTACATGGGCACCATGACCTACAGGAAGGGAGCGACGATCTTCGAGGAGGGCGACAGGGAGATCTTCATGTGCGTTGTTGTGAAGGGCGGCGTCGCTATCCTGAAGAAGGACGAGCGCATGGACCCGAAGCGCCTGACCGTTATAGGTCTGGGAAAGGTCATTGGCGAGATGTCCATGATAGATGGGAGCCCTCGCTCCGCAACGGCGACGGCCGCCGCCGATACCATCCTGGTTGTCCTCTCGAAGGAAAGCATGGACCGTCTTTTCAAGGAAAAACCCCACGTCGGCCTCAAACTGCTCAAGAAGATCGCCCATTCCATGAGCCAGAGACTGCGTCAGACGACGGGCGTGCTCGTGGATTATCTTGAAAGAAGCGGCTGAGTCATCCCGTCAGCCGAGGCGGCACCGGGGACGGACCGGGATGGACCTCTGACACCGGTCACAGCGTCTTTTTCTTCTTCGAGAAGAGCTTCCCCAACCACTGATTTTGCCGGATATCGACCGCCTTCAGCTTGTTCTCGTCGATAACGGGGCCGTGGATGAGTTCCTTGGGCCCTGTCGCCTCGATGATGTAGTCCTCTATGATGAGGTAGTCCATTTCCGTCGACATGAAGCATTTCAGGGCATCCCCCGGCGTTTCGACGATCGGTTCCCCGGCGATGTTGTACGACGTGTTGAGGATGACGGGGACATTCGTGATCCTGCCGAACTCACTGATAAGGTCGTAGTACCTCCCATTGTCCTCTCGTGTGACGGTCTGGACCCTGGCAGTACCGTCCACGTGAGTTATGGCGGGTATGAGGTGCCGCTTGTCCTCTTTCACCTCGGCGATGAGGAGCATATAGGGACTCTCGCAATCGAGGTCGAAATACTCGGAGGCGTTCTCGAGAAGGACCGACGGCGCGAAAGGCCGGAAACCCTCCCGGTGCTTTACCCGGGCGTTGAGCGTATCCTTCATCTCCGGCTTTCTCGGGTCGCAGATGATACTCCTGTGGCCCAGGGCGCGGGGGCCTATCTCGCTGCCCCCCTCGAACCAGCCGAGGATCTTGCCCCCGGCCAAAAGCTCCGCGGCCTTGAGCGCCACATCCCGCTCCTTCCTGAATCTGATGTTCTTCACCTGGTCAAGGTCGGCGAGGATTTCCTCCTCGCTGTATGCCCGGCCCAGGTAGGCATTGCGGAGGCGATACTTGCCGGGAGGCTCCCGGTGGATGATATGGGCGCCGTGAAGGGCGCATCCCAGGGCGATCCCGGAATCACAGGCTCCGGGCTGGATGAATATCCTTTCGAAAGGCGTGTTGTCGAGTATCTTCTTGTTGGCGACGCTGTTGAGGCCGACACCGCCGGCGTAGCACAGGTTCTTCGAGGGGCTTATCCGGTAGAGGTGGCGGGCCATTTCGATCAGGGCGTCTTCCGTCGCCTTCTGGACGGCGTAGGCGATCTCGGTGTAGACGTCGTCGGGGAGCTTTTCCTCCTGCCGCGGGGGTATGTCCGGGAAGAAGCGTTTGCGGTACAGATCGTTGTGGCGGACGAAATTTTTCTCGCTGCCTGCCAGGGCGACACCATCGACGATCTCCACGAAGGGCTCGTCCACTACCTTTCCCGGTTGTCCGCCATAGGGGGCGAGCCCCATCACCTTGCCGGAGCCGAAGTCGCCAAAATTGAGGAACACCGAGGTGCCCATGTAGACAAGCCCGATGCCGTTCATGAAACCGGGGACGGTGTAGTCCTTCCTGATGCCCGTTATCTCGTTCCCCCGGGCCCTGTAAAAGGACTGGACCTCTTCGTAGTTCTTGACGTCCTTGAACGGGAGACCACGCAGCATGAATGGCAGGGGTCTGTCCGTCTCGATCTCCAGCGCGCTGCTTCCGAGGCCGTCAACGACCATCACGGCCGCTTCGTCGAAGGGTGAAGCGAAGAAAGCGCTCGCGGCATGGGCCTCGTGGTGCGAGATCGTATGGATCCTTCCCGAATAACCCAGTCTTTCCCGGATGCTGTCGCCCGTTTTGTCTCTGCCGTCTTTGCCGTAGCGTGTCACTGCCACGACGAGGTCGACGTCGTTAACGTTCTTGAGGCCCGTTGCTTTCAGGAGATAGTTGACGGACATCACGGGGAAACTGCCGGAATGTTTGCGCCTGTCGACCCTTTCTTCGGCAATGGCCATCAATCTTCCTTCCGATATGAGCGCCGCTCCGGTGTCGTGGCCGAATATGTGAAGACCCAGAATATTCATGACCTCTCCTGGCTGATTTTTGTGATGCTTGTTGACTATAACAGAGAGGTTTCACGCAGTCAACGCCAAAGAGGTCGGGGAATGAGAGGCCAGGCGGGGCAGGGGTACCGCACCCCAGGCGGGCCTACCTGTTTTCCCTTTCCCTGTTTCAGGCGTATGGCGGCGGGAAATCAGGGATTCCCCGATTGCCCCGTACCTGCCCCGGGCCTATACTTGATCCAGACCGATGAATAACCCCTTTCGCGCCAGACGATCGGGTCTCAGATGACTGTCTCAGGTAATGATATCCTTCCGTTTGTGCGAAGCTGATGATATACTGCAATCAATGCACGGAGAGACCGTATCCCGTGCAGTTCCAGGAAAACCACCAAGGAGAGGACATGGGGACTGAAGGCAGAGTCGCGCGTGTAACAGAGATCGTTGCCGATTCCAGGAAGAGTTTTGAGGATGCCATACTGAACGGTTTTCGCAGGGCCTCGAAGACCCTGCGGGGCATCACGGGAATACGTGTGAAGGAACAGTACGCCGAGGTGGACAACGGTGCGATCCTGAAATTCCGCGTTACCCTTGATGTGATCTTCGTGCTCGACAGCTAACCGAATACCGGCCTCGCGGGAGAGCCTTCCTGCGGGTGGTCGCTGACGGCAGCGAGACATCGACAGGAAGCGACGCGCCACAAGTTCATTGTGGGGCTCTATTTACTTTTCGACCAACCCTGCCTCGATCATGGCCTTTCTGGCACATTCGGGACAATAACCATGGGAGAAGAGGGTGTTCGAATGGGCGGTGATGTATTCCTCCAGTTCCTGCCACGAACCTTCCTGGTCACGGATCTTCTTGCACCGGGAACATATGGGGAGAAAGGTCTCGAGTACCTTGACCTCAGAGAGGGCCCGCCGCAGGTCCTCGGTCAACGTGCGCTGCTCAGTGAGCAGTTGCCGTACCCTGGACACCAGCAGTCCGAAAACGACGAAGGAAAAGAGGCGGACCATGGTGTTCCAGACCACGTAGAAATGCCATGAATGCAGGTGGCCGGAGAGCATGTCCGTTGCGAACCACACGAGCGCGGAGAGAACACTCACCCATACGGAGGCGCCCCTGCCTATGTGCCAGGCTGCCATGGATACGGGCCAGAAGTAGAAGGCGAAGAACTGCATCTCGAACCCCGTGACGAGATCGACGGTCCCGATAACGAGCACGCCGGCTATCGCGGTGATTACCCACAAGTATTTTGGGATGGGACGTTTCATGATGCTTCCCTCGAATCTCTGACCGGGTCAACAACCGGCATTGGTGGAACAGGCAAGTATATCTCAGGATCCTGCGGGCGTCCAGTAATAAAGGAGAGGTGTCGCCGGCACGATTCCTGCCTGGTCCTGCGCTGCGAAAAGCTTAGAAGCAAAGGTTTCCGAGGAATGAAGCGCGGGGCGCCCCCGGGGAAAAGGGTCTCCCACCCGCAGGCGGTTACAATTGTGTAGGATGCCGCCGCGGCGAGTTACTTTTATGTAGGATACAACTGTGTTCACGATGTGCCCGATCGGGGAGGTCAAGGAGCTGACCCGGCAGGCATCCAATCGTAACTCCTAGACATCATTATCTAACATCAATGTGCTACACAACAAGGCCGGTGGCCTGCGGTTTCTGGCACGCCCATTGCTTTTGATCAGACACAGGTTACGGTGCAAGACAGAGGCGTCTTCGACCACGGTGGGTTTGAAGGCGCCTCTGTCGTTCTTGAGAGAAGTAGATGGGTGCGTGAGGCCGCAGACGGCAAGGATGAACAACGATCGCATGCGAAGGCATGGGAACGAAATCTACGGAGGTATATCATGAACGGTTGCAAGAAGGTTTTCCTGTTGTTGGTTGTCTTTATATGTTTCCCGATGTTCCCTGTTCTCGGTGAAGAAGGGGGGAAGAAGGAGGAGCCGAAGGTCACGGGTTCCGGTTCCTTGGGGGTCTATAACCAGTACATATTCCGGGGCTACGAGATAGGGAAGAGCGGCCTCGTCATCCAGCCGTCTCTCACAGCGTCCTACAAGGGCTTTTCCGCGACCTTCTGGGGCAACGTGGATACGAACCAGAGAAGCACGAAGACGGCTGACTTTTCCGCGGAGAGCAAAGCTTTCAAGAAGGGATGGAATGAAACGGACCTCACCTTGAGCTATACCCATACCTTTGACAAGCTCTCCCTCACGGGCGGATACATTTACTACGGGACCAACTATTGCGATCAGACGGAGGAACTCTTCGGGACGATAGCGTATGACATCATATCGAAACCGACTCTTTCCATCTACCGGGACATTACGAGCTACAAGGGTACCTATATCAACCTTTCCTTCGGCCACTCCATCCCGGTGCACAAGGAGATTACCCTCGACCTGGGTGGCTCTTTCGGGTATTTCGTCGGGGAGAGCGACTACTGGAAGACCTATGATAGGTCGACGGGTACTTACACGGGAAGCAAGTACAAAGGTTTCCATGACGGCATGGTCAAAGCGGGCCTTACGATCCCCATTACAAAGGCCTTCTCGATACAGCCCGTGGTCCAGTACTGGTTCCCGCTTTCGGGAGATGCCGGCAGGGAGTATCCCACGGCGGGGGATATAAAGGACTCGTACAACCCCAACGGGCCCGTGAACAACAACTTCGTCTACGGTATCGGGCTGACATATGCTTTCTAGATCGAATTGACCGTCGTATAGTCGTGCAAGACTCGTTGACAATGATCCCGATGTTATATAGAATAACCCTGTCACAGTGATGTGACGGACAATGGCGTTCACAGGGAACGCCATTTCTATTTTGGGACGAAGGCGTCTTTGTCCGCCCCAGGGGGGGCGCGCGAAGACGCCTTTTTCTATTGGGAACACGAGCCGGCCGGGCCGGAAAGGGGGCCACACATGGGCGACCAGGAAAATCGCGAGGCAAAGGAGCTTTCGCTTCTCTTCGATATCAGCACCAGGCTGAGCGGGAGCCTTGATCTCAAGACGGTCTTGAAACCGATCCTCCACCTTATTGCCGGGCATATGGAGATACCCCGGGGTACCCTCACCATCCTCAACCGGGCGAGGGGAGAGATCGCGATAGAGGAGGCATACGGTCTTCGCCCCGACGAGCAGGCGAGGGGCAGGTACCGCATGGGTGAAGGCATCACGGGGAGGGTGATAGATACGGGCCAACCCGTCGTGGTTCCCAATATCGCCGATGAGCCCCTGTTCCTCGACAGGACCGGGTCGAGGAGGAATGTCAACAAGAGGGATGTTGCCTTCATCTGTGTGCCCATCACGATAGGGAGCGAAGTGATCGGCGCGCTGTCCGCCGACAGGCTGCACAACGAAGGCATGTCCCTCGAGAACGACGTGCGCCTCCTGACCATCATCGCGTCCACCATCTCCCAGGCCGTCCGCCTTCGCCAGCTCGGTCAGGAGGAGCTTGAGAAGATGAAGGACGAGAACCGGCGCCTGCAGGACCAACTGAAGACGCGGTACGACATGAAGACCATCGTCGGCAACTCGAAGGGTATGCGCGCCGTGTATTCCCTCATCGACAAGGTGTGCCGGACCGGCGCGACGGTGCTCATCCTGGGAGAGAGCGGCGTCGGTAAGGAGCGTGTGGCGCAGACCATCCACTTCAGTTCGAACAGGGCCTCCCGGCCCTTTGTGAAAGTGAACTGCGCGGCCCTGCCCGAATCCCTGATCGAGAGCGAGCTTTTCGGTCATGAAAGGGGTTCGTTCACGGGCGCGACGATGGCGCGCAAGGGCCGGTTCGAGACGGCCGGGGACGGCACCATCTTTCTCGACGAGGTGGGCGATCTGCCGCCCCTGGTCCAGGTGAAGCTGCTCCGCGTGCTGCAGGAAAAAGAGTTCGAACGCGTCGGCGGCAACGCGCCCATAAAGCTGGAAGCGAGGATCATCACGGCGACGAACAAGGACCTTCAGACCCTGGTCCGTGAGGGAAAGTTCAGAGAAGACCTCTACTACAGGTTCAACGTCTTTCCCATCCTCGTCCCGCCGCTTCGGGACCGTAAGACCGACATCATGCTCCTCGCCGACCATTTCATTCAGAAATACGGCAGAGAGCACGGAAAGGAGATCACGAGTGTGTCCACGACCTCGACGGATATGCTCATGAACTACCACTGGCCGGGCAACGTCCGGGAGCTGGAGAACTGTATCGAAAGGGCGATAATCCTCTGCACGGACGGCGTCATCCACAGCTGCCACCTCCCGCCCAACCTGAAGGGCACAGGGTGGGACGGGCCGGGCAGGCCAGCTCCCGGCTTCAGGGGTATCATTGCCAACATGGAGCAGGAGATCATCGTGGAGGAACTGGAGAGAACGGGCGGGAACATGGCCAAAGCGGCCCGGACGCTGGGTATCACGGAACGGATGATGGGATTGAGAGTGGCCAGATACGGGATCGACCCCGGCCGGTTCAAGCACAAGGGCGGGAACTGACTGTTTCAGGCGCGTCCCTTATCCCCGTCAACCACCCTCCGCACCGCCGACGCCAGTTCCTGTCTCTTGACGGGCTTCATGAGGAACTCCCTGGCGCCCATCTCCCTGGCCTTCTC
>DBQU01000105.1 GCA_002305765.1 Deltaproteobacteria bacterium UBA1386 | reverse complement strand
CTTGTCGTGGATTTAACAAGGTAATTATATCCCATTTCATGCTTCCTGAGTTGGTCGTGAAGCCGCCAGCCTTACTGGACGCGGAACTACCAGACATATGGCAAAGTGGATGCAGAAGAACTGATGTGGGACCGAATACTGGTCTGCACGGCTCCTCTTGACATACTATAAGACAGTTACTGTAGTATAGTAACTACGATGCAGTAACAAGGAGAACGGCCATGAGAAACCCTTTCTGTGCAACGGAGCTACCGGTGACGGCCCCGTTCTGTGACCGGGAGAAGGAGTCAGAAGAACTTGAATCCCACGCCGTCAACCGGGCCAATGTGGTCCTTTACTCCCCCAGGAGGTACGGCAAGACGTCCCTGGTCAAACGAGTGCAGGCCCGTCTCGCTGGCAAGGGTACCATCACGATATAACTCGCAAAGGGACGTTCCGGGTTGTCGATTTTTTGTTCAATCTCTGACTACAGGGGTCGTTGGGAGTTGTCGTCAGCGATATGAAGGGAGAGGGTTGATGATGTCTGTTCCGCAACTCATGGACGGACCTTCGCTGTAGCCTACTTTCCCAGCTCCCTTTTCACCTCATCGATCAGCTGCGCAACCCTGTCAGCCTCTTTAGACCCCTCCGCCCTCAGCCTTTCTATCAAACCCCCGAATATGTCCTCTCTCAGGGCATTGAGTTCCTGCTGCCGTTCGTCAATTTCTCCCTGCAACAAGCGGAGTTCCTGCTCCATTTCGCTTTCCAGGGCCTTCAGGTTGTATCCACACTTCAGCGCCAGCCAGAGAAGCGGTATGATGTTCTCGCAGATCTTCATGTAGTCGATCAGCTTGTTCATGGGGAAATACCCATCACCTGACCAGATTGCCACGAACTCCTCCAGGGTCATACCCATCCGTTCCGCGATAACTGTATCCTCGAGCATGGATATGGACTTGCACAGGAGCAGGGCTTCTTGAAAGGTGCCGAGGGAAGCCACCAACTCAATGTTCACCTTGCGTTTCTGATCTTTGTGAAGAAGCCGGAGTTCAAGGTCTACGAGCATCGGTCCCGCCTCCCTTTTTTCTACTTTGATCCAGGTGTTTTATTGCCACTCCTGCGGCCGGTAAATGTTTGTTCCCGGGATGTGGTCGGGAAGCTGTGACGCGGCCAGCAGACCCTTGCGTATCTTCTCGACGAACGAAGAATGTTGTATGAGTTCTTTACTGGGGTTCGTATTGGGGTTGATATCGGGGCATATGACCCCGAGCTGCTTCTTGTTCTGTTCCCTCACGAGCCGGCATGATTCAGCCAGGTCGCTATCATTTGAGATGACCACCGCACAGTCGTAAAGGTTCAGCCAGGCATCGTTCAGTAAGTGCACGGCCAGATTTACATCGGAACCTTTCTCCTCCGTTTTCACAATCTTCACGAACTTATATGGAGTTGTTCCAGCCAGGGGCGCACTGACATAATGACTGTAGAAACGGCCGTAGATTATCTCCACCTCCGGTATAAAAGCCTTGATCGCCCTTAAATAAGCCGCTTGGCGCATGGGCTTGTTATTGTCTATCTTGCCGCTTACCCGGGCAGTGAAATATTTGATCTTCCTGATCTCATGTCGCGGGCCCAGCAAGGATTCACATAGTTTTTTAAGATCCAGCCATTTATAGCGGGGATTGACTATCAATGCTCGATAGTATAGGTTGAAGCCGTCTACATATACGTATGTCTTAAGTGACATGGGGAGTCAAAGGCAGGGGCCGGTCGCCCGGCCCCGCACCACAGGTACAATGACCTTGTGGGTAGTTAGCATTGATTTATATATAATTATCGTCATGGTACTATTTTTGTCAATATAAAATTGAGCGTTGTTTTGATACCCTGGACATTCTTCGGCAATTTCACAGCTTGAGCTCTATTTCTCCTCCCTCACCGCCGGCGATTGCCTCCCGAACACCTGCACGGCGATCCACGTCTCGTCCCCTTCCAGCCGGCCCTTCACGACCGCAACGCCTATCTCTTCGAACTGCCCGGACAGGAGGTTCTTCCGGTGCCCGGGGCTCTGCATCCACCCATTGATGATCTTCTGGTTGGTGATGAAAGCGCCCGCCGCGATGTTCTCACCGATCATCTTGTAGCGATACCCGACCTTCTGTGCGATGTCGGCGGCCTTTTCCCCGGTGGGCGAGACGTGATCGAAATACTGCTTCTCGAACATGTCCCTTGCCCTGTCGACTGCTACGGCGTTGAGGAGGAAGCTCTCCTTCAGCTCGGGGATCCCGTGCTCCGACCGCGTGACGTTGGTGAGGCGGAGGACCTCCGAACTGGTGAGGTCCTCCTGCAGGGGATGGGTTCCCGCGGAAGGCCGGGTCTTGAAGGAGGCTGACCTCCCCGGTGCCGAGGAGCTGCCGGGGAAGAGCTCCTGTGTCTGCGGGAACGTAACGGGCTTCGGTCTCGGAAAGATCACGTTGTGGACCACGAAATACAGGGCTATCAGGCACAGGGCCACTATCATGAGGTTCCTCTCCCTGTGCCTCCGGTCTGCCAGCCTCTGGAAGCCCGATCGGAGGAGGTGAAGAGCCGTAGCCGCCTGTATCTTTACGTTGAACCTGCGTCCCGGGAGGAAGGCAGTTAGCGGGGCCCAGGGGAACTCGCTGCACCTCACCTCCGTGTCGCCGGCGAGCTCTCCCTTCATGTACATGACGAAGATCTTCTCCCAGGTGAAGGGCCCGAACTCGAAGTAGCGGTCTCCGCCCTGTTTCCTGTAGTACCACTGGTAGCGTTCGTTGATGCCCGTGTCGTTGTTCGCCATGGTGAAGTCTGTCCTTAAAAGGGCTCAGGGCTCGGTGCGTGAATTAAGTGGGTTTACCGCCCGGTGTGCTTAAGGATTATCTTCCGAAGAGGGAGAAATTTCAAGGGGAAGTGGTGGCTGTCACCTTCGACCCCGACAGGCGCCCTCCCGGCGAAAACATCCGTTTTCTTTTGAAAAGCCAAGACCGATGTGTTATAACACGAACATACGGGCACTTGTGAAGTATCGCACATACAAATGGGCTTGACAAAAAATGCTCGCTGACCGATAAGAACTATAGAGCAATGGAAACCTAAAAAGGAGGTTTTGTATGGCTCTCCCTATTGGGTGCACCCCGGTACTGAAGGGCAAGGAAGCCGCCGAGTTCTTGGAAAGACTTAAGAAAGAAGAAAGCGAAAGACGTCAACTTGTATCGACACCAAAGCTAGGTTCCGTTCGCAAAGCCCTCCTCGCTGATGCCAGGAAAAAGAAATAGGTTTCAATCAGGCGGTTGGGTTCTTGAAGTTCTTTCTGACCATGATCGCGCGCAAGCCTTTGATTGCGGGGACACGGACCTTAACGATTTCTTTCGCAATGATCTGAGGCCTCACGAAGCGCAACTCCTCACAAAGACTTATATCCTGAATCCCGTCGGGGCTTCCGTCGACCCGCCGGTGGCGCTTATCAGTTATTGCAACGATAAGATCCGCCTTGATTCCATGGGAGACATTCGGTTTGAAGGAATCAAACAGCCTTACCGGTATATTCCCGCGGTCAAGATAGCCCGATTGGGCGTCAGAAGGGATTTTCGCAATCAGGGCATCGGTACCCATCTCCTGAACATGACCAAATCGTTCTTCCTGACCGGAAATAGAACTGGATGCAGGGTGTTGACGGTCGACGCCTACAAGAATGAAGATGTTACGGCGTTTTACAAGAAGAGCTTCTTCGATTTCATTTCTTCAAAAGACAAAAGAAAGCAGACCAGAACAATGTTCTATGACCTGATACGTACTGACCTTTGAAAGCGTGACAGGGGTTATGACCCGACCAGGGCTTGACCATTACACCATTATGGTGTTTCATATCGCATGAACCGGGAACGAAAGCGGACCTGTGACCTGGAGGCGTTCAAGGCCGCGTTTTCAGATCCGGGAAGGCTGGCGATCACCGGCACCGCATTGAAAAGCGCTGCCGCCATGGGATTTGGAAGACCGGATGTGTACCATGTCCCCTCTGCGGTTGGCCTGCTCTACGTGAAATTCACCGCCGACACCGTTACGGAATCCCTGCTGCTGTCATTTAAGGAGAAGAACAATGAATAAGGACCAGTTCCTTTGTCCCAACGACGGAACACCCATGCGCCGGGATCTCCGGCCCGTGACGTTGACGTATAAGGGCGAGAACCTCACCTTCGACCTGGCGGGCTGGTACTGCGACAAATGTGGGGAGAGTGTGCACGTCGGGCGGGACCTCAAGGACTCTGACCGCATGCTGAACCGCCTCAAGGCCAGAACGGATGGACTCCTCTCTCCGGAAGAGATACGCCGTATCCGCAGGAGGCTGGGGCTATCCCAGGCGGAAGCCGGGGAGTTGGTGGGCGGCGGACCCCGGGCATTTCAGAAGTATGAGGCAGGAGATCTCCTGCCAAGCCGGGCGATAAGCAGCGCCCTCACCCTCCTCAACCGGGATCCCGGCGGTCTTGAGATCTTGAAAACAACCAGAACGAGATTGGGGCGCGCGTCATGACCGAGCTTAAAGTTTGATCCTGGCGAGGGAGAAGTATCTTGGAGGCAAAGGCAGGGGCCGGTTTCCCGGCCCCGCGCCACAGGTGCAACGACCATGTGGGTAGCTATTGGTGAGAATGCAGCCGGGTGTCCCTATGTCCAGCGAACCGCTCATGCAGCTCTCCCAACCGCGGGAAAAGCCTACCGCGGGACAGGGATGGTGTCAAAGCATTTATCGTGCAGGCGCGCCTGAAAGAAGACGACTATCGGAAAGAACATACTCAGTTCACAGCTGCATATCCGCAGTTGTCAAACCTTCCCGGGACGATGCTGTTGACAACTTGTTGACAACTTGTGACAGTCTTGTTATATTTTAGTTGTCAACAAGTTGTCAACTAAAAAGGGGGTACCATGACCCGGGACATAAGGAAACTTATTCTGGACAAGCTTGCAAAAGACGGCACGGTCAAGGCCGCGGACATATCCGGTGCAACAGGCTTGTCAAGGGCATACGTCCACAGGTTCTTCCAGCAATTGAAAGAAGAGGGCATGATAGTTCTCGTAGGCAAGGCAAACACGGCGCACTATGTCCTGCCTCGCGCGCGCCGGGCAATAGAGGGTAAACCGGTGAACATCCACCGGTTGCTGCGCAACAGGGACCTTCGTGAGAACGTAGTGCTCGAGAGCATAAAGGACGAAGGGCCCTGGTTTGCCAGACTTGCAGAGAATGTTGGGCTGATAGTCGACTATTCTTTTACTGAAATGGTCAATAATGCGATCGAGCACTCGGGCACAGACACAATAGACATATCCCTCAGGGAATCGAAGGACCGCCTTCAGTTTGAGATCTCGGACAGGGGTGTCGGCATATTCAACAACATAATGGCCAAGAAGGGCCTGGATACCACCCTCGATGCCATTCAGGATCTGTTGAAGGGGAAACAGACCACTGCTCCTGAATTCCATAGCGGCGAGGGTATATTCTTCACATCAAAAATGGTTGATCACTTCAGTATCCGCAGTTCAGGTAAATGGCTTGTCATAGATAACGAGAAGAACGACGTCTATGTCAAGGACTCGCCCCTGAAGACCAGGGGCACGAAGGTCTCCTGCTCGATAAGGTTCGATTCCACGAGGACGCTTTCCGAGGTGTTCGGTAGATACACCGACCCCGACTCCGTGGAGTTCACTAGGACGGCCGTTTCTGTGAGGCTGTACAGGAATAACGTGCAGTACGTATCGAGATCACAGGCAAGAAGGATCGTCGTTGGCCTGGAGCGTTTCAAGACGATAGAACTGGACTTCCAGGGTATTGATACGGTCGGCCAGGCATTTGCCGATGAGATATTCAGGGTCTGGCAGGTGCGCCACCCGGAATCACGGATAGTACCCAGAAACATGAACGAGAATGTGGAGTTCATGGTAAGGAGAGCCGGGTGGGTTGATGACTTGTTGACAACTATGGACATGGGCTAGGGTATGTAGTTGTGACACTCCGCATGGGTTAAAACCCTGCGGCTTCCCTGAACAGGGTTTCGTCCAGGGCTACGCGGGCATGTGGAGCATATCTCATGCCCGTGGGCGGTGCCATATCGCCGACTACTGGGCCTGAGCCCAGATACTTTTTGCGGATGTTGAACCCGCCGACGCCATCCCTGTGATACCGGAAGCCACAGGCACATACATAACGCCTGCCTGACGGCTTATGTCTCCTGCCACAGACAGGGCATTCCTGGCTCGTATATGCTTCGTTCTGAAGTTCCACGACCATCCTGAGGCGCTGTGCTTTGTAGGAGATGAACCAGCGCATCCTTCCCGATACCATCTGGTGGAGCTTCTGGTTCGCTTTTCTCCCGTAGTCCAGGTTCTGGCGAATGTCCCGGATATCGCCAACAACCACGGTCTGCACGCCTTCTCTACATACAGGTTTACCTCTCCTTCGTATTGTCGATAATCCCTCGGATGAGCCTCGTTCTCGAGCGGGGCTTGTCGTCGCACTTTCCTGCCGAATGCCAAAGCGAATGTCGGGCTCGTGGATCCACCGGCACTGGCATACCAACATTTCTTATTACGAAACGCATCGACGATTTTCTTAGCTATTTCATTGGCCAGGTCTTCCAGACCGACTGTTTCCGACAGACTATCCCGAGGAATCCGGTTCTTGGCTTTCACTTGTTTCTGTTCCCCTTTCTGTTATATCTTCGTGTAACGGTCGTGCAAACAAATACTGCCAATCCTGCAAGCAAATAGATGATCAACGTGTATACTACTGCGCACACAATTGTGTACCAAAGTCCGATAGAATCTGATCTCCCGGTGCTCTCCAACCAACGTTGGAAATATATGCTGGCTACGAAAACCATAATCGCTAATACGCCGACACCAAAGAATCGTGTTCTCTTCATTATTACCCCTGTGATGTGATGCTTTATCTGGTTTTGTCTTTGGACCTGGGCTGGTACGGTGGATTGTCTGCTCCGTACGGCCAATTGGGCCATTTTCCTTTGCCGGCTGGCTTTAGTCCACAATTATAAAGTGCGTTCGATACACAATGACAGCAGTTGAAATCTATAAGGGACCAGTCTTCCTTCTTGCATTTGCGCATTTCATTTCTCACACATTTGTCATTCTCGGGACCCGTGGTTCGAACAAAAACGGCCTTGCCCGGATTCGGATCGGGATGGACACCCTCATTATCGAAGCTTGATGTATCGTAATTGCTCCTGTTGAACCTAACAAAACAGTGAAAGGCGTAGGGAACCTCGATCGGGTGAAACTTCCTCAGCCCAATTTCTACCTCCAGCCCTTCCCTATCCACCAGGTTCACAGGGTCATTCTCCGTGTAAACATACGGATCTATCCCTCCCTCCAGCCCTATCGGGTCAGGGGTGAGGTACCTTCCTGTCCTGGGGTCGTAGTACCGGTTCCAGTTGTAGTGGAGGTTCGTCTCTGCATCGAAGTACTGTCCGGGGAACCTGAGGTTATTCGTTATGGTGGAGGAGACATCGACCTCCGCGTGTCCGAAGCCGTGGTAGGCGGCCTGCCAGGCGACGGTGCCGGCGGAGTTGGTCATGACCCTGGGGGTGTTGATGTGGTCGGTGTGGTAGTAGTACACCGTATCCGTGGGCTGCACCATGGCAAGGGGCATGTCGGAGAGGTAGACGTGCTCCGGCAGCGGTCCAGGTGTTCCCGAGCCTCTTCGATACCGTGAATTTTCTTCATATCTCCCAAGCATTTTTGATGAGCTCTGGGGGCGCGCCCCTTAACCCCTTCGGGGCATACCTGCAAAAGACTTTCTGTCCGGGCAGCATGGTGGAATACCAAAGGTGAGTGTCTGATGTATGATCTTGTTATACTACCGTCGCGGATGATGTTTCAAGTGTTTTGTTCAGGGTGAACGGGAATTAAAGAGAGTGGTCTCCCGCCCGTTGGGCGCCTGACTTTGCAACGGTGGACATGGGCGTTCTCCTCTTGGCGAGTACTCCGGGTCCCGGCTGGCGTCAAACTGTCTTCACGTGCCGGACCAGGTCAAGTATCCCTCCGACCCGCACTTTTTCTTTTATGAAATATGGTTCATCCACGGGCGCCACAATCCAGCCCTCTGTTACGTCCAGGTCATCGAGGGCATTCCAGAAACCGCGGGTGACGTTCGGGGCCCGGGAGGATTTAAGCTCGACGGCGATCCTCTTCTTCCCCTTCGCGAGAAGCAGGTCGATCTCGCTCCCCGTGGATGCCCGGTAGAAAGACCCTTGCCAGTCCGGCAGCTCGGAAAGGATCATTTCGATGCCGAAAGCTTCCCACGAGGCCCCGAAGACCGGATGACCGAGAAGGTCATTAAAGCTTCCGATCTCCAGAAGAGAGTGGAGCAGCCCCGAATCCCTGATATAGACTTTTGGGGATTTGATGGTCCTTTTCTTGAGGTTGCCTTCATGAGGCGGGAGCGCTCGCACGACATAAGCCTGCTCGAAGAGATCTATGTAGTCACGGACGGTGTGGTAGGACACACCGAGAGACGCTGCGAGTTTTGAACTGTTGAGGAGCTGTCCCTGGCTGTGCGCCAGCATCGTGATGAGCCTTCTGAGGTTCCGTGCCGTTATGCGGATCCCCAACTGGGGAATGTCCCGTTCAATGAAGGTGCGCAGGAAGTTCTGTCTCCACCGGTTGCTCGCATCGTCGTCATCGGCCAGGAAGCTCTCCGGGTATCCTCCCCGGAACCAGTGCACCAACAGATCATAGCCGGGCAGGCCGGCGACCTCTGATGTCACGAAGGGCGTCAATTCGATGAAGGATATTCTCCCCGCAAGGGATTCAGAACCCTGACGGATGAGGTTTCTGGACGCGGACCCCAGTATGAGGGCCTGCCCCTTTCTTCCCGAACGGTCAACAATACTCCTGAGCACCGGGAATAGCTCGGGTCTCAGCTGAATCTCGTCGAGGCATATGGTGGTATCCTTGTTCGCCTGGAAGAAAAGTTCGGGATCGCTCAGTTTGCGAAGGTCTGACGGGCTTTCGAGGTCGAGGTAGATTAAGGCGCCGATCCTGCCCTTCATCGCTTTTACCAGTGTGGACTTACCGCATTGGCGGGGACCGAGGATGGCGACCACGGGGAAGTTGCGGAGGTCCTTAAGCACGACAGGTTCGGCATCTCTTTTCACATAACCATGCATATTAGAAGTGTAACTTCTATAATGCATGATTGCAAGGAGATTCTACGATCCTGCTGTCCGTTTGTCGAGCTTCGGCAGGTCCTCGGTCTTTACGGATGGATGGTACCTGAGCGTGTACGGCACGTCAGCTCCACACGTCCTCCTCATGCGTCAGAGCTTCTCCGGCCCCGAAGGTCTTCTCCCGGCCTTCGGCGAATGCGGCAAGGGGCTTGTCGGTCTTCACCTTCCGGTAATTCGCCATCAGCTTGTCATACTCTTCCCGCGGGGCCGGCTCCTGCTCGTTCCTGGTGATCTTCTCTGTGAACCTCCTGGCATCTTTGCCGCGGAGGATCGGGGTTTCTTTGATGGGGGTGGACATGAAATACCTTCCTTATCCCTGGGTGAGCGTGGAGTTCGGTGCCGGGGACCTGAGTGTTGAACAATCGAGCAGAAATGACATCATCTCCGTTCCATCGAGCGTGTCGTAGAAGCGTATCATCTTCTCGTTGTACTCGAGGCGCTGGCGAGCCGGTACGCTGATGGCGTCATGGCCATTCATCAGCAGCACCCCGTTCATCATTAGCCTCGATGTGCGTTTGTTACCGTCGTAGAAGAACTGGTTGAGGGCGCCGAACAGGTAGAAGACCATGCCTTTTTCAACCGGATTGGATATCCCGTTGACGATCGCCGTTCCTCGTTCGAAGAGAGAGTCCAGTTCCTGGTGGGCGGGCGGTTTGAAGCTCGTGCCGGCAATACCGACCTGACCGTTACGGAAGGTGCCCCATTCAAGGGCCTCTTCCCGGGCGACGATACCGTTGAGTGTGCAGAATGTCGCCTTGTCCACCGAGAAACTGCCGTCCCTGACCATTTCCACGAGTCGCTTCCAGCTCCTTGCCTGGTTCAGAACCTGAGCTTCGTCCTCGATCCTGTGTCCGCCCACGGTGACACCTTCCAGCAGTGTTTTCACCTCGGGAAACGTGAACGGGTTGCCTTCCAAGGCGGTTGTGTCCCACACGAACTCAGGGAACAGTTTCTGGACCCTGAAGATCGCCCGGTCCCTGTCAGGTTCTGGGAGCTCAATGCTGAGATCGTTCGGGTTGTACGTGAATCCGAGATCCTTGATCATGTCGTTCACATTCCTGGCCATGTTTTCCGATCCGGTGATTTGAGAAGCCTATACATTATACATAGCACCGGAGTGCTGTTCAAGATGCGCTACCACGGGAAGTGGAGGTCCTTAAGCGCGACAGGCTCGGCGTCCCTCGCATTCTTGGTCGTCTTCATGTGGCAAGAAGACCTCCGTCTTTTAACTCTCTGTCCAGGATCGCATCTCCCTCTTCTTTCGTGTTGAAGTGGAACTTCTTCCCCGTTTCGGGGAAGAGATAGCACCACTTTTTGCCCCAGAGTTCCGACCTGTGCCGCCGAACGCCTCTCACAAGGGCCCGTCGCGGCATGTCCCAATTGTCTTTGTCGAGCCTCGCATGAAGCGGCGCCAGGAACTTGTTCATCTCTTCCACGATCTTTATCTTCTCCTCGAAAGGAAGGTTTCTGAGCCGGTCGCGTGCACGCTTCTTTGCGGCAAGAATCTCTTCCATGCTTGGGAACGACATTGCCCCTCCGTTATCCTGGTGACGTCGGGACCCATTCCGATTCTTCTCCGGGATCTCGGACTTTCCTGGTCGGCCGGTCAATAATGTCGGCCTTAAGGCTGTGCCGGCCACCCGATCGTATGCGTTCAAGGATTTTGTCCGCCGAGGGTATGACATGGGCCCGTTCCAGACCAACCAGGAACCCGTAGGTAGATACAACATGAACCGGATAGACGCCAAAAAAGGAAGGGTCCGCTGTCTGCTCGTCTTCGAAAAGAAACAGATACGGCCCGGGCTCCAGTTGCTTCGATTTGATCGCCTGCAGTACTGACTCTTCTCCCTGATCGGCAAACTTCTTGTGATCATACTTCCCGACGGACTCCAGCGCTCTCCTTGCTTCGCCTATCTTTGTCGCAACGACCTTAATCCTCGTCCTGTGTTTCCGGTACCATTTGTCAATAACAGCTGCGTCTTGAAACTCATCCTTCCTGTAGGTGGCTTCAAAAAGCACCTGGTCCGTCATGACGACAGGGAGTTTTGCCTTAAAGATCAGTTCAAGGCAATCCTCTCCCCCGTGAGCGAGGCTGATAAGCGGGGAGGCGTCCGGTATAAGCAGCTTGACCTTCTCCCTCTTAATACTCATCGATCTCTCCCGAGTTGAAGGCGATGGCCCGCGCAACGTATTCGCCTTCCTTTTTTGCTCGCTCACGATCGACCTCCGGCCATGACATTCCGTATTCACTCATCAGGGACGTAAAGGCCTCGAGTTCCACCGGGTCAAGACCGATTGCCCGCATCGCCTCGGACCTCTTGAGCTGACCCGAGGAGTATCTCTCAAGAATTTCAATAATCTCTTTTTCATGAGGTGTGTTATCGGCCGTCCGGTCGCTGAGGCCCAGGTACTCAGACAGAAGACGCCTTACCATCTCACTGACAGACGTCCTATCCTGCAAGGCCTTCGATTTCGCCGCCATCATCAGGGAGTCATCCAGATTCAATGTGTAAGCTTTAAGCATAAACACCTCCGCTGGCCAGAGTTACTTGTTAAGTATATACGTAATTGCGTACATGTCAAGTGTCATGAGCACCAGAGCCTGTTTCGAATTCCTGGGAATCCTCGATCGCCACGATCCGCCCCAGGGACTGGACCATTTGATTGAGAAACTAACTTTGGAAGTGGTACAATGAACGGGTGGCGGGTCACTCCGCACCTGCATAGTGGTTGGTTCCGGTGATGTCGATAATAACGATGTCTGTCACAAGTTCTGGACGCTTTGGCTTTCCACCCACCAACTTCACAAGGCCAGCCTTGCTGAGATTGGATAGAGCCCGTGAGACATTTGGCTGTGCCATGCCTGATAGCTCGCTCAGGGCACGCACGCTTCGAGGCCTTTCCTGATATATCAAGGCGAGTAAACGTCTGTTCTCGGGCGTCAAGACACGCAGGACAGCATCCAAATTTTCAATTATCGGCATCATAGACCCGGTGGAGGAGGTGTGCACTAGTCAATAGTTGCGTTG
>DBQU01000099.1 GCA_002305765.1 Deltaproteobacteria bacterium UBA1386 | reverse complement strand
CCCTCCTGTCAAACTTCTGCAGGTATTATCTCTTGCGTGTTCTCTGCCACGACAGCATGTCTCCTGGATCCCGGCCTTCGCCGGGATGACGGGGGAGAGGGTGCGGGGATGACGGGGGAGAAGGTTCCCCGCCGTGCAGTTGATCGAGGTCGTGGCCGAAGGGCCCCGGATGACGGGGGAGAGGGTGCGGGATGACGGGAGTTGTTATCTTCCTGTCTGATTATTGGTATTTGGTCAATTGGTCATTATCTGTGTTCAGAGAATCCGGTCAGGATGGGTGAAGATATTCCCCCTGGGGTTTCTGAGAGTGCCTATGAGGGTAATGCCGAGGGCCTCCGCCGTCTCTATCGCAAGTGACGTGGCGGCGGACACGCCGGTCACTATCTCGGCCCCGAGCCTCGCGGCCTTCACGACCATCTCGTAGCTCAGACGCGAACTCAGGTGGACGATGACCGCCTCGCCAGCCCTTCCTTCGAGGAGGAGCTTGCCGATGGCCTTGTCAAGGGCGTTGTGACGCCCCACGTCTTCAGCGAAGGCCAGGAAACCGCCCTGCCCATCGAAAAGTGAGGCCGCGTGAGTCCCCCCCGTCAGATGATGGGCCTTCTGCTTGTCGACCATCGTCTTCTGCATGGAAAAGAGCCGGGAGAACTCCACCTTGGCCCTCTTCTCTATGACCGGTATCGACTTCGTGAGGTCCCCGATCAGATCGGACCCGCAGACTCCGCAGCTGGAGTACACGGTCAGCTGCCGCCGCTTCGGCGCAAGAGGTCCGTCCTCCTTCTTTGCATCGCTCAGATAAAGGTTGACCTTGTTCGCCGACACGTCGCCGCAATAATTGGCACCGGCGATGTCGTCCATGGAGCTTATTAGCCCGTCGGTGTAACAAAGCCCGAGGGCGAGGGCTATCTCCTCGCCCGGCAGGCGCATGGTCGTATAGAAGGGTTCATTCTCGATACACACTTCAAGGGGCTCCTCCATGGCGACGCGTTCAACCTTTCGGACAACATCCCCACCGGACCGCTTCACCACGGGAACCTCACGCACATCCACCATCGCAACCCTCCTGAAGAAGGATACAGAAGACGGTTTCAAGTTTCAAGTTTCAAGTTTCAAGCTGAAGACCGAACAGACCGTGAACGGACCACATGGTCTGCGGGACTTACTGGAGATTGCAGCCGTTTTTTGTGGCCTCTACACCTGAAACCTGAGACCTGAAACATGAGACCGGTCTTAGGTGAGGTAGTTGAGGATAGTGATGGACTGCATCTTCGAGAAGGCGGCGAGGAGGGTTTGATAGGTGTTGAGGAGAACGGTGAACTCCGTGCCGAGCTGGGCGGTGTCGGCGCTGACGAGTTGAGACTTCTCTTCCTCGATCCGGTTCTTCCTGGCGTCATTGTTCTCTATGAGCATCTCTGCCCGGGTGCCCTGGAATGCCACCACCGCGTTGGTCTTTGTTGCCGCGCTCCGTGCCGTTTCTATGTGGCCGATGTTCTTTGACACCCAGGTCGAATTGCCGGCTTCGAAGGCATCCTTGAAATTCTTGAGGAGTTCGAAGACGCTCAGGTCCTTCACCTGGAAGGTGTCGTTTGCGCTGAGCGTCGTATCCGTCGTTCCGAAGGCGAACTTGATGCGGTTGTTGGTGGCGTTGGGCACGCCTGAACCGTCTATGAACATTCCCGCGTCATAGTCGCCGGTGTCGGTGTTGCCGCTGCTGATCACGGAATCCAGGTTGTCAAATCCGAGGACGCCGGCGGCGGTGGCCCCCGCGTTGGACCAGTTGAAGGTCACGACGGAACCCGTGTTATTGGTGATGCCGAATTTCCGCGTTGAAGCGTCGTAGGAGACGGAATATCCCGCACCCAGCTGCGTCTGCATCTGCGCCGCGAGGCCGGCCCCGGTATAGGTGCCGTTTGCGAGCGTTACGGCGGCTCCGTTGCGATAGAAGGTATTGTTTGTCGCATCTATGACTATGTCACCCGCGGTCGTGTCCGCCCCTCCCGTGCTGACGGACATCGCTGCCGACCATGTCAGCCCGCCGTCCGTCGAATAGGAGTACGTCGCCCTCGAGGCCAGCGCGCCCGTCGTCGCCCCGCCGGCGGCGATCTTCACGATGAAGGCCCCTCTTCCCGTGTCGAGGTCGCTCATTTCCGTCTCGCCCGCCGCAACAACGGAATCGACGGCGTCGAACCCGAGGACGCCGGCGGCGGTGGCCCCCGCGTTGGACCAGTTGAAGGTCACGGAGCCTGTCGTATTGTTGGTGATGACGAATTTCCGCGTCGTGGAATCAAAGGCCACGGAGTAGTCGGCGCCGAGCCGTGTCTGGATCTCCTGCGCGAGTGTGTTTCCCGTGTAGACACCCGCGGTGAGATTGACCGCCGCGCCGTTCAGATACATCGTGCGGTTCCCCGCATTGAGAACGTAGGCAAAACTGCCCGTATTCGAATAGATGTCCCCCTGATACGCGTTGCTCACGTTGCCGAAGGCTATCTTTGTGGTGCTGTAAAAGGCTTCCCGGCCGGACAGACCGTATTGCCCCAGCTGGGAGCTGTCGACGTAGATGTTCGTCGCGTCCTCGCCCCCGGCGGACACCATGTATGTCACGGAGTAATCGTTGTTCAGGCGGAAAGGGGAGCTGTCGGCCTGCTGTCCTCCAAAAATATACGTGTTCCCCAGTCTCGTGTTGCCCACGGTGACGAGGTGCTCGATTATGCCCTGCAGTTCATCGACATAGGACTGGCGCAGACTCGTGTCCACGGAGTCATAACCCGCGGCCATCTCTCCCAGGGTGGCAAGCTGGTCATCAATGCTCGACATGGATGTATCGTACATGCCGACAAGGGTCTTAAGACGCTGCAGATTGTCGTTGAACTGGGTGCCGACGCTCAGATCCGAATCATACTCGACGCACCGGGCAAAGATGAGGGGGTCGTCCGAAGGGGCATTGATCTTCTTTTGCGTCGATATCTTCTTCTCAATGTCCGTAAGCTGCTGTCCCATGCTGTTTATGCAGGATTGGAACAGCCTGTACCGCATGCTTTCCGAAATTCTCATCTTCCGATCCCGATCAGGGCGCTCATCAGGGTATCGGCGACATTGATGAGGCGCGCCGCGGCCTGATAGGCATACTGGAACTTTATGAGATTCGACATCTCCTCATCTATGGAAACGCCGGAAACGCTTTCACGCTGGTTCGATACCATGTCCAGAAGGTTCTGATGATACTCCGAAAGGTTCTGTGCATTCTGCGAAAGGTTGCCTATGGTGCTTGCAATGGATGCGGAATAGCTGACATAGGTCGTGGTCGTCCCGCCGATCGTCACATCGGCGGTACCCAGGTCGGCGATGGCGAGGGCAATATCATTGCCGGAC
This sequence comes from Deltaproteobacteria bacterium UBA1386, assembly GCA_002305765.1. Taxonomy (GTDB): domain Bacteria; phylum Desulfobacterota; class Syntrophorhabdia; order Syntrophorhabdales; family Syntrophorhabdaceae; genus Delta-02. Next base: position 25,945 of record DBQU01000099.1, on the reverse strand, counting down.
AGGTTCGATGCCGACGAGGTCACGGCTATATAATTCACGTCCGCCTTGATCTCGTCGCTGATGTCGAGGTTCGCCGCATAGTCCCGCGTCAAGTTCTCAAAGAAGTTGACCCCCGTGGTCCCCCCCGGGTTATAGCCGGTAGCGTGGATGGCGTTGACCTCCGTCATGAGTGACCGCGCAAGATCGTCGATGTCGTCGATGAAGGAGGTGAACTGGGTGTCCCTGAGATCGATGAGGCTCTTCAGCGTTCCTCCGCCTATGCCATCCGTGATGTCGACGGAATTAGCGGAATTGCCCTTCCAGTAGACGTGGTAGAAATTGTCGCTGCCCGTCTTCTCGGCTGTCAGTTCGTATGATATCCCCTTTTCAACAAGGAGCTTCCCGTCAGCCGTCATGACTGTCAGCCCGCCGTTCTCGTCCTCGAAATACTGAAGGTCCAGTTTCCCCGAAAGCTCCTGCAGCGCCATGAGCCTCTGGCTCGTGAAACTCGCGCTCTCGCTTCCACCGGCCGCCGCTTCATAGGTCTTCTGGTTCAACACCGCGATGGAGGCGGTAAGGTTATTGATCTCTGTGACCTCACTGGCCACGTTGTTGTCGGTCTCCACCTGGAGGTTCTTCAGCTGGGCATACGTATTGCGGATACCCTGGCAGAGATTGGTGGCTTTCAGCGCCACGTCGGCCCTCGCGACCGTGCTCAGAGGATCGGCGGACAGGCTCTGCCATGAGTTGAAAAAGGCCGTGATATTCGACGTAAGCTTGGAATTGGTCTCGTCGAGAACACTCTCGATCCGGGTGAAGAACTTCTCGTATGTCTTCTGTTCCCCCAGCGCGGTATACTGCCTCGCCACGGTGAATTCCAGGTATTTGTCGTAGTGGCTCGCGACCCGGTCGACCCTCACCCCGTTGCCTATGAGAAGCCCGGTATCGCCCATCACGGCGTCGGCCTCGGTGAGGACCGCCTCCTGGCGCGCGTAACCCTTCGTGTTCACATTGGCGATGTTGTTCGAGAGGACCTGCAGCGAGGTCTGCTGTGCAAAGAGGGCGTTTCTAGCGATATTGAGGATAGAGGTGATACCCATTGTTACCCTTCTTCGTGCGTTAGATGACCTTAGAGAGAAGTACGGAAGAGAGGTCCTCTCTCTTTTTTCCGTAACCCATGTTGCCGCTTATGTGTCCGATAATGTTCTCTATCGACGATCTGACGTGATCGATGGAGAAGGAGAGAAGCTTCATGTTCTTGTCCATGGCGACCTTTATCTCTTTCATCACCACGGCCAGCTGTCCGTTGAGGGACCGCATTGTCTCGTCGGCCACGATGGCCTCCCTGTCCCCCGCACCCTCCAGCAGCTTTTCCTTTTCCGCCTTCAGGTACTCGAGCTTTCTTAAGATCTCTTCCTTCTTGTTGTTCCCCGCGATTATGCCATCCAGTGAAAAGGATATGATGGCGTCGCGCTCCATCTGAAGGGCCGTCAGAAACTCCTTCAGGGTTTTCTCCTCTCTCTTCGTCATTTCGATGATGGCGTCCGTCATCATTAGAGCAGCTCGTCCAGGATATTGGATCTCAGTATGCTGCCAGCAACTATCTGGCCTCGGGCATTGTACGTCCCGTCCTCGATCCTGGCCCTTAACTCTTCGACCTTTTCTTCCCGGACCACGGACTGGGTCTTGGCCTTCTCCGTAAGCCGGTCCACTTCCTGCTTCCTGGATGAAAGCTCCACCTTGTCGTAGCTTGCGCCCTGGCCCTTCCTCTGTTCCACGGAAAGGTCTTTCTGCTGCTGCGGCTTTACCTGAGCGGTCTTGACGAGGCTGTCAAGCAGGTCGGGTTTGTTGCCGTTTTGGATCTTCATGGTCCACCTCCTCTATCGCTTACCGGTATTATCGCCGCTCTGAGGAATTACTTTAGCATTTTCCCTGTCGGAATATTTCATGAGCATTTCTTTTATGCCGACACCTTTATCCGCAAGGAAATCGGCAACTTTTTCGTACACCATGGCCATGTAGGTTTCCTCGGCATACCCCTTTTTGGACATTTTCGTCGTCTTTTCCAGGTGCTTTATCATGCTGTAGATCATGAAGGACTCGAAGCTCCGGCAGACCTTTTCCTTGTCCGCCTCCGAGGAACCTGACAGATCGCGTTCCATCGTGCCGATCCCCATCGAGATTGCGGGCGGCAAACCAGCCATTATCGACTTTACGCTTTCAGACACAGTGAGCGGCCTCCTATATGACCTCAAGGTCGGCATGAAGAGCGCCTGACGCCTTGATGGTCTGCAGTATCGTTATGACGTCCCTCGTCGAGATCCCCGTCGCGTTGAGGGCGTTGACGAGTTCCCGGATGGAGATGCCCGCCTCGAGGAGATAGAACTTCCCGCGGTCCTCACGCACCTTTATTTGCGTATCCGGCGTTACCACCGTCTGACCCTGACCGAACGGCATGGGCTGGCTCACGCGGGCATCTTCCTTGATCTGGACGCTTATGTTCCCGTGGGAGATGACGACAGTGGAGACGCGCACGTTCTCGCCGATGACGACCGTTCCCGTCTTCTCGTCAACCACTATCTTTGCCTGCATGTCCGTCTTGATGTCGAGGTTTTCCACCACCGACAGGAATTGCACGGGGTTGTTCCTCATGGTCGGCGGTATCGTCACGTTCACGGTCCCGGCGTCCTTCGCATGGGCGGCTCCGCCGAAGGTCTCGTTGATGCGGTCGGCTATCCTCCGGGCATTGGTGAAGTCGGGCATCTTCAGGGCGATCATGACCTGGCTCCCCTTGTAGTCCTCGGAGATGACCTCCCGCTCGATGGTGGCACCGTTCACTATCCGGCCCACCGTCGGATGGTTCTTCTGCACCGAGGCACCCTGACCCGATGCCAGAAAACCGCCGACCACCGTCGAACCCTGCGCCATGGCATACACCTGCCCATCGACCCCCTTGAGGGGCGTCGTCACCAGGACGCCTCCTTCAATGCTCTTGGCGTCGCCGATGGAAGAGACGGTGACGTCGACCTTGCTCCCTATCCGCGCGAAGGGAGGCAGGTTGCAGGTGACCATAACGGCGGCAACGTTGTTCACCTTCGTCGTTTTGGGGTCAACCCTGATGCCCATGGTCTCCAGCATATTGGCAAGGGACTGGTTCGTGAAGATCGTGTTCGACTTGTCCCCCGTGCCGGCAAGACCGATGACGAGCCCGTAGCCGATAAGCTGGTTGGTCCTCGCTCCGTTGATGTAGCCCATCTCCTTGATGCGGGCCGCGTCCGCCATCCCAACCATGAAGAGAAGGAAGATGGCGATGAAGAAGAGGACACAGACTATCGTCGTGCTGCGATGGACACGTTCCCGGTAACTCATGCCGTCTCCCGTCAGAATGGCCATACGGTGTCCATGATGCGTGCCAGCCAGCCTGGCCTCTGCTTTTCGCCCAGTACTCCCACGCCGGTGTAGATGATCTTGGCGTCCGCGACCTGGGTCGAGTACACGGAATTGTCATAATCGAGGTCCCTGGGCCTCACGATGCCCTGGACCAGGATCTCCTTCTTTTCGTTATTGATGACGATCTCCCTCTTCCCTTCAATGGCCAGGTTGCCATTGGGAAGCACGTCGACGACGCGCGCCGTGATGGTCGCGGTCAGAGAGCCGCCCCGGGTGGTCTCGCCGGAGCCGTCAAAGTCGTTCTTGGTGTTGGCGTTTATCATCTTGTCGGGGGTGATGCTCGAGGGATAGAAGTTGGACTCGAGCCCCAGGAAATTGGGGATGCCCGCCGTTGTCGTGGCCGACTTTGCCGTCTTCGTGCCCGCTTTCTCCGATGCGTTCGTCACCTCATAGATCTTGACGGTTACGATGTCACCCACTCCCCGGGCCCTGTGATCGCCCAGGAAGTTGCTGTTCGCGTTGACTCCGCGGTAAATGGTGCCCGCGGGGGGCTGCAAAGCCGGTTTCGCGTTCTTGTATGTATTGTCTATGACGAAGGGCTCATCCTTTATCACCGATTGACTGGTGCTCTGGCAACCTGCCAGAAGGACCGCCCCCAGGATGACCATCAACAATACGGCGCTCGTCTTCATAAACTCACACTCCTAGAACTCGACTTTGACCGAGCTGCTGTTTACGACCTTCGCCATCACCTCTTTCCCGGAGGCAATGTTCTTAACCCGGATCACGTCGCCCACCCGCCCCTTGTCGACGGTCTTGCCCTTCGCGCGCACGACGAGCTTGTCGGTCTCGGCGATTATGGTCACCGTGTCACCCCGCCTGACGACGACGCGGTCCTCGAGGATCTGGTAGGTGACAAGCGTATTGGCCGGCACGTCCCTCTTGAGGACCTTGCCGACAACATCTTCGATAGACGCCGGGTAGCCAAGGCCTTTGCCATTCATGTAGGTCTCGCGGACCACCACGTCCTTCGGATCGATGGTATCACCCTTCTGTCCTGCCTCTTTCAGCACGTAGAGTTCCCGCTTCGTAAAGACCCTGAACGGTACCTGCACGGTGCGCAGCCTGCCCGGAGCGGTCTCGATCTCGACAGAGCAGACTCCATCGCCGCTGACGTCAGGTATGCGCACAAAGCTGAGGTTGACGATCTTCACCTTTTCCCTCAGCTGGGCGGGAATCGTCGTCAGTCTGACCCGAACGGCGTCGCCTCCGGGATAGATCTCCTTGACGAACTTGATTATCCTGGCTTCCGCCGCGGATTCTCCGGCGGCATGGACCGTCCTTAAGGACCCGACCGCGGCGGCGATGAAGAAGAACAGTATCAGAAGACCCACGCACAAACTTCTTACCGCCTCCGGCCCGCGGAACATCCTTCCATCACGGTTCGTGTTTATCGGGGTATCCACCGCTATCTCCTCAGGCTGTTGGTCATCTGAAGCATCTCGTCCGCTGCCTGGATGGCCTTGGAGTTGACCTCGTAGGCGCGCTGGCCGATGATCATGTTGATCATTTCCTGCATGACGTTGACGTTGGACATTTCGAGAAAACCCTGGAGCACCGTGCCCATGCCATTCTCTCCAGGCCTGCCCGTGGTGGGCGAACCGCTCGCGTCGCTTTCCATGAAGAGGTTCTTGCCTACGGCCCGAAGCCCCGTGGGGTTGATGAAGTTGGCGAGCTCGAGGCGGCCTATCTGCTGGGGAGAGGACTCACCCTGGATCTGGACCGTCACGGTTCCGTCGCTTTCTATGGATATGCTCGTCGTCCTGGCCGGTATGGTGAGGTTCGGCTCGATGGTGTAACCGTCGGTCGTCACTATCTTGCCGTCGGCGTCGGTCTTGAGGGCGCCCGCCCTCGTATAGGCCTTGTCGCCGGAGGGCAGGTTAACCTGGAGGAAACCGTTGCCTTCTATGGCTATGTCGAGCTCATTGTCGGTCCTCTGGTAATCCCCCTGCTGGAAGACCTTCTGCACTGACGAGAGCATGGCGCCGAGGCCTATCTGGATACCCGTGGGAACCATTCCGCCCCCTTCCGTCCTCGCGCCCTGCAGTCTCAGGGTCTGATACATGAGGTCCTGGAAATCGGCACGGCTCTTCTTGAAGCCGTTCGTGTTGACGTTGGCGATGTTGTTGGCGATGACGTCGAGGTTCGTCTGCTGCACGTTCATGCCTGTTCCCGCTGTCCATAACGCCCGTATCATGTGTTCCTCCTAAAATTTCGCCAGCTCTGTCAGCTTGCCGTTGATGTCAGAGAACATCTGGTCTATCTTGGTGTAGCACTCGTAGGCCCTCATGGTGTGGATGAGCTCCACCATCTCGCGGACGATGTTCACGTTCGAGGTCTCGTAGGAGCCCTGCCGTATGGAGTACAGTGCCGGCGTTTCCCCCGCCTCATTGCCGGAGTAGGCAAAGTTGCTCCTGCTCACGGGCTTCAGGCCCTTCATGTCCTTGAACTCGACGACCTTGATGGTGTCCACGAGGTCCTTTCCCAGGTATATGGAACCGTCGCTCTCGATGAGTATATCCTTGCCGTCGGTGACATTGATGGTGATCTCTCCCCCCTTGCCCATGACGGGGTCTCCGCTCATCGTCACGAGTCGGCTCGACTTGTCGAGCATGAACTGCCCGTTACGCGTGTACTGGACACCCTCCGGCGTCATCACGGAGAAAAACCCGGGGCCAAGGATGGCCATATCCAGTTTGGCGCCACTCTCGACTATGGAAGCGTCAGAAAAATCGATATAGGTGTCGGAAAGGTTGACATAGGCATTTTTCAGGAGCCCCTGCCGACCCGCCTCGTCCTGCGTTGTGGAGATCATCTCGAAAACGGGCCGCGAAGCCTTGAACCCGGCGGTTTGAGCGTTGGCCAGGTTGTTGGCGATGATGTCCAGCCTCTTCTCATTGACAAACTTGCCGGCGACTGTCACGTAAAAGCTCATGCCGGGGATAGTGCAATACACGTGCCAGAAAAGACCGCTTGAACGGCTTGAGCCGTTTGAACCGCTTGAACGGAAAGGCGGCAGGGAACGAAGAGACGGTTTGAATCGCTTGAGTGGCTTGAATCGCTTGACAGCTGAAAGGCCTTGTTCCGGCGAAGGGGGTCGAGGTCCGAGGCTGGAATGGGGGATCTTCCCGTCGTCCGGCAGGATCGGAACCCTTACACCTGTTTTTGACCCGCAACCCGGAACGCGCAACCCGCAACAGTATTCTCTTTGAAACCTGAGGCCTGTGATGCTTTTTTCCTTTTGCTGGGAAAAATTTTCCTTTTGGGAAATTTTTTCAGGGAAAAAGGCGGTTCCCGGGGGGTGTGGCGGTCAGAGGACCGCTTTTTCGTTCATGAAGCGGGCAAGCTTTTTTACGCCTTCCCTGAAGGCTCTGGTGTGGAAGCCGCTTGTCCATGTACCATTGTTATTAAAGAGGTCGGAGACGACGAGGAAGGCGACGGCCTTCAGGCCCTTTGCCCTGGCGACGGCGTAGAAAGACGCCACTTCCATCTCCACGGCCGATATGCCCCGTCCGATGCAGAAGTCGATCTTGTTCCGGGTCTCCCGGTAGAGGGCGTCCGTCGTCCAGATATCGATGACGGGAAATCCCGCCTCTGCCGCCGCATGGGTCCAGTCATCCGTCCAGAGCGACGATACCATGTCGCTGTCGTCTTCGAGGTAATGCCAGGATATCCCCTCCTCGCGGAGCGCGCTTCCCGCCAGACAGACATTCCCCACCGACCTGTCCGGCCCCATGCCTCCGCAATAGCCCCAGAGAACAAACTCCCTGACGCCGAACGCGGACAGTTCCTCCATCAATGCGGCAATATTCGGGCCACCAAAGGGAGACCTTGTCACTACCGTCGACGTCCCGGACAGAAGATGGATCATTCTGAAAGGAGCCCACGCGTCCATGATGGATGCCCCCTTCCCTTCCGTCAATCGCCTCAGGTCCGCTTCGTTGAAGGTTATGACGGCCCTTTCGGGCAGTGCGAGCTCATGCGGTTCTTTTCTTGTGAGTGCCCCGGCTATCGCCCGGGGGTCGAGGACCACGCGGGAGGGATCAAAGAACTGTCTCAAGGAATCTTCTCTTCAGCCTCTCATAGGAGGTCATGAGGTGCTCGGAGATGACCCTCGTCTCCCCCGTGACGGCCATGAAGTTCGTGTCCCCGAACCAACGCGGCACCATGTGCACGTGGATGTGCTCTTCCAGCCCCGCCCCGGCGGCGCGGCCCACGTTGATGCCGATGTTGATCCCCTCGACGCTGAACTCCTCCTTGTAGACTCTGACCATCTTCCTGACAAGGCGCATCATGTCGAGGGATTCCTCGTCGGTAAGGTCTTCAGCCAGGCCCGTATGGCGGACCGGCACGACCATGACGTGGCCGTTCGTGTAGGGAAAGCGGTTCATGATGACAAAGGCCGTACCGAGCCTGCCGATCACGAGGGACTCTTCGTCCTTCCCCTCGTCGATGCAGAGAAAGCACCTCTTCTGACCCGGTTCCTTCGTGCCCGCGATATATTCCATTCTCCAGGGGGCCCAAACTCTATCCATATCAATTCCTTATGAACATGTAGTCTCGCCAGTACTCCGGCGGCACCTTGACGCCGAGGTTCAGCATGAACATGTAGAACCCGTTGGGCCGTGAAGGTCTCTTCCTTGGATGCATCTTCACTTCTTCAGGCAGTTTGTCCCCCTTCTTCAAGTTGCAGCTGATGCAGGATGTGACGATATTGGTCCATTCCGTTACGCCTCCCCGGGACCTGGGGACGAGGTGGTCGCAGGTAAGATTCTTGGCATCGAGTTTCTTTCCGCAATACTGGCAGGTATGGTCGTCCCGGAGGAAAACGTTCCTTCGGGAGAACTTGACTTTCGCGTGGTTGCTCCGTACAAGGGTGAGCAAACGTATGACGGCAGGCTGGCGAATGGCTATCGAGACGCCCCGGATCTTCCGGTCGTACTCCTTGAGGACCTCGACCTTGCCAAGGTATACAAGGGTGATGGCCTTCTTCCATGACAGAACGCTGATCGGTTCAAAGGTCGTGTTAAGCAGGAGGGTCCGGTCCATTTAATCATTTGAAAAATAACCCGTTTCAACCTCTCATGTCAAGATTTGAGATGCCTACGAAGCCCGTCTGGCTTCCATCATCCTCAGGACATGCACCACCAGGCCGTGCCTCTCCCGGATATCGAGGTCGAAATAGAACCGGCTGCTCATGAGCGCCCTTACGATCTCTCTCAGTCTCTCGGCCTTCACCACATCCTCCTGAAAAGGATTATCGGACGAAAGGGCAAAAACTATAAAGTTGCGGGTTGCGGGTTGCCAGAGAGACAATCTTTAACGCGCAACGCGCAACGCGCAACGCGCAACCGCCTTTGCCTTTTTCTCTGGTCTTTCGCTATGTTCTGTGGTAAGTATGGACAAAATACGTAAAGCAAAAGGAGCCAGCGAAAATGCCCGTGTTCGATGAGAATGGAAATCAGATAAACACCGAAGAAGAATTCCCCAAAATGAAGGATCCCGAGGAAGGATTGCCTCCCCCCGCGAAGAAACCGTTTCCCATTCTTCCGGCCGTCCTGGGAATAATCGCCCTCGTCCTCGCTGTCGTTGCCGTCGTTTTCTTCCTGAAGGCGAACACCCTGGAGCAGGAGGTGGAGATCCTGAAGAAGGCCAAGACCCAGCTGGCAACAACGGAGGCCAAACTCCAGGACGCGATGAAAGAGAACCAAAAGGTAAAGGCTGAATTGGGCCAGGCCAAGGCGGAGCTGGACAGCGCAAGGGCGAAGAACCAGGCCCTGGAGGACCAGCTGGCCAAGAAGAAGGCTCCCCCCGCGACGAAGAAATCTCCCTCTCAGACGGACAAGAAGTCTGTTCCGAAGAAACCTGCTCCCAGGAAACCGTAACGATAAAGAGGTCGCAGCCATGAAGAAAGAGCTATTGATCCTATCAACACTGGTCTTTCTGGCCATGACGTGTCTCGTCTCGTTTGCCGAAGAAGGAAACAAGGAGAAGAAAATGAAACAATCATATCCACCGTTAAGTGCCGTAATAAAGACGGCAAAAGGCGACATAAACGTAAAGCTTTTCCCCGATCAGGCACCCCTCACGGTGTTGAGCTTCGTGAACCTGTCCAAACGGGGCTTTTACGACAACCTGACGTTCCACAGGGTGATCCGAGGGTTCATGATCCAGGGTGGCTGCCCCCTGGGAACGGGCACGGGGGACCCCGGCTATCGTTTTAAAGATGAATTCTCGCCGGAGCTGAGACACAACAAGCCGGGGGTCCTGTCCATGGCGAACGCAGGGCCGAACACGAACGGAAGCCAGTTCTTCATCACCCACGTCCCGACACCGCATCTCGATGACAGGCACTCGATATTCGGCGAGGTCAAAGGCCCCAAGGACCAGGAGATCGTCGACAGCATAGCCGTGGGGGACAGGATAAACACGATCGTCATCGAAGGCGATTACTCCCGTCTCGCCGAGGACCACAAGGAAGACCTGCAGAAATGGAACGGGATCCTCGATAAGAAATAGGCCTTGCCCCATCTGCACAATATTGTGAAATATTGTGAGAGTTGCCTTGTGCGGAGGGCGGTATCGTGGTATGCTGACGACCGTAAAGCGTAAGGCGTAGGGCACACGTCACCGGAGCATCTGATCGGTCGACGATTGCCTTTCACCCCTTACGCCTTGTGTTTCAGGCCTCACGGCACTGTCAAGTCTTTTGGGAAAGGAGATTCAGCACATGTATATTGCCAGCAAGATGTTCCTTACAAAGGGGGTGGGCCAGAACAAGGAAAAACTGGTGAGCTTTGAGTTGGCCCTCCGCAACGCCAAGATAGCCCCCTTCAACATCGTCAAGGTATCGAGCATCTTTCCCCCACAATGCGAGATCGTGCCGGCAAAGCAGGGGCTCAAGCGGCTGACTCCCGGCCAGATAGTGCACGCCGTTCTGGCTGAGGCCTCCACCAATGAGCATCATCGCCTGGTTGCGGCCTCCGTCGGCGTAGCCATTCCCAAGGACCGTGACCGTTTCGGATATCTTTCCGAATACCACAGCCATGGAGAGGACGAGAAAACGGCTGGTGACTACGCCGAAGATATCGCCGCCCAGATGCTGGCAACCATCCTGGGCCTCGAATTCGACGTTAATGAAAGCTACAACAAGCGGCTCGACGTGTGGAAGCTGAGCGACGAGATAGTTCAGACACGCAACATCAGCCAGACAAGCGTCGGCAAGAAAGGTGTCTGGACAACGGTGGTCGCCGCAGCCATCCTTATACCCTAAGAAACCGTTCCGGGTTGCGCGTTGCGGGTTCCGGGTTAATAAACCTGTAGACACCGAAAAAGGGGAGTGCTAACTCCCTGTTGGTCCTTCCGGATGGGCGGGGTGTCCGTCCAGCATTTCCCTGACCTTTCCCAGCAAGTCATTGGGTGATAGCGGCTTTGAAATGTAGTTGGCTGCCTTGTCGTGTATTCCCTTGAAGAGCAGGACATCCCGGGCGTATCCGCTGGTGAAGAGGATCTTCATGTCCGGCTTGATCTTCTGTATCTCCTCGCGAAGCTCTCCGCCGTTCCTGCCGGGCATGACGACATCGGAAACGACAAGCGCGATCCTGTCCTTGTTGTCGCTGAATGCGCGAAGGGCCTCATCCCCATCCACGGCCTCTATGACGGTATATCCGGAGACACTGAGGACCTCAGTCAGGAAGCTCCGCGCTTCCGCGTTGTCCTCGGCGACAAGGATGGTCTCGCTCCCCACGCGTATGTTCAGGGGAACCTGCGCCGCCTCGCTGTCCACGGTCTCCCCGGTCTTTGCCTCCGGAAAGTACATGTTGAATGTCGTTCCCCCGCCAGGTTCGCTGTCGATGGTGATATAACCGTTGTGCTGTTTGACTATGCCATAGACGATGGACAGACCCAGACCCGTTCCCTTGCCTTCCGCCTTGGTGGTGAAGAACGGCTCGAACACCTTCTTCATCGTCCCTTCGTCCATGCCGGCTCCCGTGTCTGCAACACGGATGAGCACGTAGTCTCCGGGGGAACCGTATCCGTGAGTGCGCACGAAATCATTATCCATCACCACTCTCTCGGCCTCGACGGCAAGCGTCCCTCCTTCGGGCATGGCATCGCGTGCATTTGTGGCCAGGTTCATCAGCACCTGGTCCATCTGTGTTCTGTCGGCCATGATCACCGCGTCACCGTCAACGCGGCCCATCCTGAGCGCTATGTCTTCCGTGAGGAGTCTTTTCAGAAGCTTTCCCGACCCTTCTATCAGGGTGCCCACCCTGTGCGGCCTTAGTTCCACCGGCTGCTTCCTGCCGAAGGCAAGCAGGCTCCGGGTGAGGTTGATCGCCTTCTGCGATGAGGAGAGTATCCTGTCCGTGTACGTCCTCAGGGGATCGTCCTTTTCCATCTTGAGCTGGAGAAGGTTGCCGTAGCCGACGATGGCCGTCAGGATGTTGTTGAAGTCGTGGGCGATCCCGCCGGCGAGGGTGCCTATGGCCTCCATCTTCTGTGAGTGCAGAAGCTGTGATTCGAGATGCTTCCGTTCGGTGATGTTTTCGACGGACCCCTCGTAACAGAGTGTCTTACCCTTCACGTCCCGCACATTCCTGGCATTGATGGAGACCCAGTTCATGGTCCCTTCCTTCCGGTGGGTCTGCGCCTCGAAGTGCAGCGCGGCCCCGTCTTCCTCCATCAACCGGACGAATTCCGCCCGGCGCCCTTCATCAACATAGAGCCGCTTTGCCATACCGGCGAGTTCCCGGACCATCTCCCGCGGTGAGCCGTATCCGTGCATTGAGGCCAGAGAGGGGTTGACGCTGATGATGCGTCCGTCCGGCGTCGTCTGGAACATCCCTTCCACAGCGTTCTCAAAGATGGAGCGGTACTTCCTTTCCGCCTTCTCCAGCGCCCGCATGGCCAGCTCCCGTTCGGATATCTCCTGCTGGAGGCTCTCATTGAGGCGGTAGAGATCGGCGGTCCGTTCCTTGACCCGCCTCTCGAGTCCGTCGACACTCGTCTTGAGCATCATGGACCTCACGGTGAAGGCGACCCCCGCCAAAAGAGCTATCACGAGCAGGGATATGGTGGCGATACGGTCGCGGCTCGCCAGCGTTCCGTAGATCTTTTCCGCGGGACACAGATGGACGAGCGAATAGCCTGTGTCGGGGACAGGCATTCTGTAGGCGACCACGTCCATCTGACTGCCCGTCGTCCCATTCACGGAAAACTCCCGGTGTCCCCCGTCAGGCAGCGACCTCAGGATATCGAGGTGCGTGGGGCCAGCAACGACGATATCCTTCATGAGCAGGGGGTCTCCCCGCTCGTCACAGATGAGGTATGACGATTGCGCGGATTCGTCCGCAGCGAGTATGTGCCTGTGGATTATCGACGGCCTGATCCACCCCACGACGTGTCCCCGGTGCTCGCCTTTGTATTCGTGTGCCGATATGACCATGAAGTGCTCACCATCCCGGGACATCGATATCTTTCCGGCGCCGCCGGAAGAACGCGCCTTCTTCAATATGTCGGCCATGCCCCTGCCCGTTTCCCGCGATGCCGTATCCACGAGGGATCTCCCGTCATCGGCAATGTAAGCAAGTCGAGCATAGACCCTGTCGTCCCCGATCTGCTTCCTCTTCATGAGGGAGATGAACAACTCCCGCATGGGCACAAGGCTCTGCTTCAAGCCGTATTCCATGCTCATCCCCAGTGCCCTGTTCTCAAAGTACGCGGCAACTTCCCGGGAATGCTTCAGGTAGAAAAGGTCGTCCATCCTGTCGGCAAAGAAATAGCTCAGCGCAGCCGCCCGTCGCTCGACGGTGTGATGGCGGACCCTGAGAAGGTTCTCTTTCAGGTCCTTCTCGGTCTGGAAATGGCTGTAAAGGAGGAAGAGGATCGCGAGAACGAGCGGCACACCCACGACGGCCACTCCGATGATCCGCACGGACGGGCTTCTGAGTAGTCCTTTGTGGCCTGCCATCGTGGTCCTCATCACTTCCTTCTGAAGAACGCGGGGTGATACTCCAAAACAAAGGGATAGTATTTCTTCACGATCCTGGTGTACGTGCCGTTCCTCTTGCAGTCGGCCAGAAACCTGTTGAACTCATCCTTCAGTTCCGGAGAGTCCTTCCTGAATGCCACGGCCATCTCCTGCATCTCGCTCACGGGACCGATGACCTTTATACGGCCGGGCCACTTCTGCAGCGCCACAAGCGCATCGGAAACATCAAGGAGAACGAGGTCGGCAACACCCTCCATGAGCGCGGGGGCGATCTCGTTCAGTGACCCGCCGTACGGCCTCACCCGGTCTGCCGTTTTCTCCAGTCCATACAGGGAAGGGTCAAGACAGGTCCCTGTCTTTCCCATTATCGAGCGCCCCCTGACGAGCTCTTTCGTCCGGACAACATCACGGTCCAGGTCCCCTGTCGGTCTCACCGGCTTCACGGGCGAATCGGCGCGGGCCATGAGCCAGACCTGGGTCGGGAACACGGGAAGGGAAAAATCGACGAGTTCCTCTCTCCATGGAAGGACGGTGATCCCGCTCGCCGCCACATCACCTCTGACCGGCACGTCACCGGTGATGATGACGTTCCCGTCACGCCGGGTGAACGTCTTTCCCGTGATGTCGGCGAAGACGCGGTCCCAGTCAGTTCTCACGAACTCATATCTTACCCCCAGCCGCTCCGCGAAGAGCGACATGAGCTCGACGTCCATTCCGTCCCCGCTGCCGGTGACGAAATTGGCATAGGGTATGCCGAGGTGCCTCAGGACACCATTCTTCCTTATCTCTTCCAGGGTGACGGCGAAGGAATCGGCGATGGGAAAAACAGACACCAACAAGAGCAGGAATGCCACGCAAAGGAAAAGATGGATGCGGGGAAGGCTGAAGCGGGACCGGATCATCCGGTGACCCTGTCCGGTCGAGAAGTCGCTGTGCCGCTGGCGTAACCCGTCTTTCAACATGATATTCCGTATACTTTCCGAATGAATGTTCTCGCCAGATGGAATAAACGCCCGTACAGGAATAATCGCGCGTTCTACGGAAATATTAAGGGACCGTCAGAATGGTGCCGGGATGAGTCTGTCCATGCCCTCGATGAGCGCTTCGGCGATGACCTCGTGCCCCCTGTCGTTGGGGTATCTCGGGTCGGACCCTGTAAGGTCTTTGCTCGCAAGGCCCGTTTCTTCCAGGTAGCCCGCGAAATGATGGTGCACCGGGACCAGAAGGCAGTCAAGGTCGGAGGCGACTATGCTGAGGGAACGGTAGAAAATGTTGACGGCGTCCATGTCATAGGGGTCGTCAAAGGTGTGCGATGTGGCAAGGACAACCTGAGGACCGAATCGCAGCCGCGCCAGCCGTATCATCTGCACCAGATTCTCCTGGAACTCCGAGCGATACACGCCCTGAAACGCATCGTCGACACCGAAATTGAAAAGAAGGATGTCAGGCCTGAAGGGGTCGATATCCACAGCGAACGTGGCGACGCCGTCGAAGGTGGTCTCCCTGTGCCTCGACCGGTTGATGACCTCCACCCCTCTCGGGAGAAGGCGCTCCGCCAGGATATCGGCGTAACGCCTGGTCGCGCCGTAACCGGCGGCGATGCTCCCGCCGCGGATAAGAAGCTTCATCACTCACCTCCTGCCGGATGGCCCGAACCTATGATCTTCTTGGGCCCTTTCGCTTTCTTCGTTCTTCCTTGCCACGGTTCCCCGGGGATAAGGACCGCCAGTCTATTGAGGGCGAATTCCATTGCCCCGTCAGGGTCCCAGCCATTCTCTGCGACAACAAGTGGGCCTATATCATCGAGAAAGTGCGGACCATCACGTTTCTCAATAAGGTTCTGCTCGAATTCAGCGCGGGATACCTTGTGCCCCTCATTTTCCATATATCGCAGGAAACAATGGATTACCCGCTCCGGCCGGGCGTCAGTGGTTCTGAATGCTGTCCACAGGTCAAAGAGGTCGCGGCCTTTCTTTCTCTGGTAGAGCGCCCGGACCTTGGTCCCCAGAAGCTCATCAAGATGATAGGTCGATATGAAGGTACTGCCGGAGAACCAGCGTGAATTGACGTCGAAGCGACGTTTTTCAAATCCGAGTACCGCGAAATGCTCCCGGGAATTGATTTCCACCTTCAGTTTCAAGGGTAGCCCTTCTTCTGATTGTGTCCTGTAGATCAATGTTACCCTGCCTTCCGAGCGGCTCCGTTTGGGAGGGCCAAGCCAGGGATTGAGCTTGTCCTGTATGGCATCCATTACCGGCCCGATGGATGCGGCATGGACCTGTACCAGATCAATGTCTTCCGAGTAACGCAGTGGTTCCAGATACAGCTTGAAAAGCGCAGTTCCTCCCCGGAAAGCAAGGTTTTCGGACAAAAGAGGATGGTTGAACATTTCCACCAGAGCCCTGCAAATTATGAGGTCCTGTTCGATCTGGTAGCTTTGGGGCCATGGAATATATTTCTTCCACTCAGATATAAAATCCAGAGGTATCAGATCTCCACCTCCACCTTAGCATTCACGAGAATTCGCCAACGTTTTAGCTGATCGATCCCCTTGAACGGTTGCGCTGGAACGAGTGGGGTGGGGAGTGCGTTCTTTTGATCGATATATCGGGCCAACTCCCCGGTTTTCTCTTCTGCCCCGACAAGGTCAAGAAGGTATCCGAGCCGTTGCGACCAGGCTATCGGTGAAAGCGCTGCCACGGTGACCAGTTCGTCTCTTCCGATCTTTTCTGCAAGTTCCGCCAGAATGGTCGCTACATTGTCCAGGCCACCCGCATGATGGGCGTATCCCACAATATCAAAAGCGGTTGCCGCCGGGGTTGATATCTTCAGATACCCGCGCGGGGTCTTGAAATCCGATACAGGCACCTTATCCATATTTTTTCTGGCAATGAATTCTATGCGAACATCACCGCAGATTATACCGGGTCTATTTCCAGTGACAATAACCTGGAACACCCGGGGACGCTGGTGCGCCGCTCCATGATACTCCGCCGCGCTGAGGAGGCCTGCGTAGTATTTTTGGCCAAGGTGTTCCATAAGGTATGGAATGAAATGACTTGCCGGCAAACATCCAGATTTTCTGTATTCCGGGGGAACAATGACGTAGAATCCTTTGTAAGGCATGGCCAATTCACCCTTATGCCGCAAACGGCGCAGGGCGGCACGGGTTGCCACGACGGTTGGGCCGAGAACCTTGAGGGCCTCCTCCGTGTTAAAAGAGTACCGGCCCTCTGCAATCAGTTTGTCTATGAACTGCCCTGCCTGCATGCGCCCCTCCCAGATGGATTACTTCTCTAAAGTAACACTATTCGTTACTTAAGTCGAGCATTTCATGGAAATAGGTTACCCGCTTGTCCCCTTCTCGTAACGTGCGGTCCGCGCGGGGTTCCATTCTTCCCGGCAGCCACGCTGCGCATCACACCCAGGAGAAACGGTTGCAGGTTGCAGGTCTCAAGTTTCAGGTTAGAAGCAAAAGGACGGTGCTGACAGAGGTGGGTCACGAAATGCCCGGTAATCGTCCTCAGAGTCAAGTTATCGGCATGCTGTCAGCTTCGTACAGTCAGACGCATCGGTCCCGGCCACTTCCGTGCCCGGTCCGCGCGCCCCGAAAACGCAACGGGTCCCGTGACCCTTCGCTAACGGCTGCCGGGGAGAATGGGACCCCGCGCTCAGTGTGTTAAAGTGTAAAGGTTTCCAGTCTCCTCTTTGGCCTTTCGCCCGAAACACGCAACCCGGAACCCGCAACTGGTTTTTCAAAACCGTCTCAACTCTTGAACCTTTGAGCCTTAATCTTCACATTTCTGTGGGTCCGCTCCCTAAGTGACAGACTGTTGTCACTTTGGTCCGGTACAATCGGGAGAGCGGGGAGGATTCTGCCCCAACGGAACACTCTCGAACGATGAGAGATGCCCCCGGCTATTTCGCTTGAATTTAGAAAGGCAAAGGGGTAAAAAGATTATGAAGCATTTGAATGCATACCCGGTAGCCCATGCCGCCGGCCAACCTCCGACAACAGAACGAAAAGCTCATCAGTCTCCGCAGCATAGACAAGCAACCGAGCTATCACTCATAGGGGAAATGATCGTCACGAAGAGAATAACATACTGCGTAATAGAGATCACAGGAAATCATCTATGTCTATTTACATAGCTCACAAAAACCAGAGTCTTTGCGAACATCTTGAAGGTGCTGCTAAGCTTGCAAGAACTCATGCAAAGAAAATCGGAATGGAAGACTATGGTGAACTGTTAGGCCTTCTTCACGATCTAGGCAAATACAGTTCCGAATTTCAGAAGTATATCTCGGATGCAATAAAGAAGAACGACCCCAACTTTGACCCCGATGAAGATGAGGAATTTGAGGATCCGACGAAAAGAAAGGGCAGGATTGATCACTCCACCGCTGGCGCGCAGTTTCTTTGTCGCAACAATGGGTCCTCCAATGCCCACAGGATACTTGCTCAGTTCCTTTCCCTTTGCTTGGTTTCGCACCATTCCGGACTCGTTGATTGTTTAACGACTGACCACACCGGAAGTTGGGATTCTTATTCACACCGACTGTCAAAAAGCGACGCCAGAACCCACATGAACGAGTGTGCCGCAAACCTCGATGAACACATATTGAAAAGGATACTTACCATTCTTTCGCATAAGTCATTCACGACACCATTCGAGCAAAAGTGCCTCGATATTGTGCGCACTTCTCCGGAGAAGACCCCTTTTTCCACGGTTGCGCAATTCCAATTGGGGTTGTTGGCACGTTTTCTTTTTAGCGTCCTGATTGATGCCGATCGACAGGATACGGCTGACACAGAAAAGCCCGGAACTGCACAGTATCGTTTGCAGGGAAACTATTTGTCGTGGACCGGGCTCATCGGACGGTTTGAAGACAAATACAAAACTTACCAAGTGCGAAACAGGGTTGACGAACTCCGCCAAGAAGTGTCTCAACGGTGTCTCGATTCGGCAAAACGGCCACGGGGATTATACACTCTAACCGTTCCAACCGGAGGCGGTAAAACTCTCGCGAGCCTTCGATTTGCGTTACACCATGCGGAAGAACACTCCATGGATAGAATTATCTACGTCATTCCGTTTACGACGATTATCGATCAAAATGCTCAAGTCGTTCGGCAGATCCTAGAGCCGGAGGAGTGCCCCGAAGATGCCGGTAGAATTGTTCTTGAACATCACTCGAACATCGGAGCCGATGCCCAGAGCTGGAAAGAGAAACTCCTGACGGAAAACTGGGATGCACCTATTGTCTTCACAACAATGGTTCAATTCCTGGAGACTCTTTTCGGTGCAGGGACGCGCGGCGCAAGGCGAACGCACCAGTTGGCAAGAGCCGTGATTGTTTTTGATGAGATTCAAACATTGCCCATAAAATGCGTTCATCTCTTCAACAACGCAATCAATTTTCTGGTGGATCATTGTATGAGTACGGTTCTTCTCTGCACTGCAACACAGCCTTTGTTGGGAAATGTCGAGCAAACGAAAGGCGCCCTGAACCTCGTGAGAGAGAATGAGATTATGCCCGATGTCAGCAGACTTTTCGTTGATTTGAAAAGGGTTCATGTCCATGATCGCCGCAAGTATCCAGCCTGGACTAATTCAGAAATATCGGAACTTGCTGTTCAACAGGTCAAGGAAAACGGAAGTTGCCTTGTTGTTGTCAATACAAAGAGGGCCGCTCGTGTTCTTTTCCGACAGATGAAAGAATACGAATTTGATGTGTTCCATTTGAGCACGGGAATGTGTCCCGCACACCGGAAACAGGTTCTGGAGACAATTCGCCATATGCTGGATCATAGCAAGCCCATTCTCTGCGTCAGCACACAGTTAATCGAAGCCGGGATAGACATTAGTTTCCAATCTGTTGTTCGTACGCTTGCCGGGCTCGATTCCATTGCGCAGGCCGCCGGTCGATGCAATCGCCATGGTGGCGAGAAACCCGGTAATGTGTTTGTGGTTAATCCCGCAGAAGAAAACCTGCAACATCTAAGAGACATTGCAGTGGGCAAGGAAAAAACAAGTCGTGTCCTTGATGATTTCAAGTTGCACCCCGCCAAATATGACGGTGATATCATCGGCCCGAAAATGCTCAAATGGTATTACCAAAACTACTTCTTCGATAGAAGAACTGAAATGGCATATCCTGCCCATATGGTTCGTGATGACACCATTTTAAACCTGCTCGCATGCAACACCCATTCTTGTGGCGATTACGCCAGGACAGAGGGGACGTTACCGCCAACATTCCTGCGCCAATCCTTCATGACAGCAGCAAAGTTGTTCAGGTCGATTGACGCTCCGACGCGAAGCGTTATTGTTCCTTACGGAAAGGAAGGAAAAGAACTAATCAATCAGCTCTGTGCTGCATTCGAGGTGGAAAAGCAATACGCTCTGATTAGGAAAGTTCAGCAATACTCGGTCAATCTGTTCCCGTATGAATTTGAGAAACTGGCGGAGGAAAACTCTTTTTATCGGGTACAGGAAGCGACGGAAATATTCTATCTTGACGAGAAATACTACAGCACACAATTCGGGGTCTCCATGGAGCCAACAAACAAGGAGGAACTCTTGTATGCCTGAACTAGCAAAGAATACTCTCGAATTCCGGCTTTGGGGTCGCTACGCACTTTTTACTGATCCTCTTACGAAGATCGGTGGTGAAAAATGCTCTTACCATCTGCCTACTTATGAGGCATTGAAAGGTGTCTGCAAATCAATATACTGGAAACCAACTATCATCTGGGTGGTCGATGCAGTGCGGGTGATAAGGCGGATTAGGACCCAAACCAAGGGCACGAAACCGCTTGAGTTCAGTGGAGGCAACACGCTGGCTATCTACACATTCCTAGCCAATGTAGAGTATCAGGTTAGGGCTCATTTTGTATGGAACGATCGCCATAAGGCATTGGAGAAGGACCGGATTGATGGCAAACATTACGCTATTGCCAAGCGGATGCTTGAGCGGGGAGGAAGGCAGGACGTCTTTCTCGGCACTCGCGACTGTCCGGGGTATGTGGCTCCATGCGTTTTCGGTGAAGGTCGAGGAGCGTACGATGACGATCATGAGATCGGCTATGGACTGATGTTTCATGGGTTTGATTATCCTGACGAAGAAGAGGGTTCTGATGAGTTGCGCGCTCGCTTCTGGCATCCGACGCTCAAGAGAGGGATACTAACCTTTGTCCGGCCGGAAGATTGTGGGTATAGGAAGTTTATACGCAAGGTGGACGCGAAGATCTTTGGTACGCACAATGTGAAACCGGTGCAGGTTACGGCCAAAGAATTGGGGGCGTTGGAATGAGTTGGATACAGAAACTGTACGAGACGTACCAGTCGTGTTCAAAAGGAATTCCTTCTGACATTCCTAACCCGATATCACACACAACCCAAATGGCACATATTGAAATCACCATTGACGAACAAGGTAATTTCCGGAGGGGTCGAGCCAAGGTACTTGAAAACAAAGAAGAACAGAAGACTTTGATTCCATGTACGGAAGAATCTGGAACCAGGTCTGGGAGAAAGCCGAAGAATCATCCGCTGTGCGACAAGCTTCAGTACATCGCCGGTGATTTTGTTAAGTACGGGGGCAAGGTGACGAGTGGATTTCAGGGCAAACCAGCGGAACCTTATGAAAGCCTTCTCGATATTCTCCTCAAATGGAAAGAGTCGGAGCATAGCCATTCAATGGTTCGTGCAATTTACAGCTATCTGAAGAAAGGGTCAGTTATTGCAGACCTTGTCTCAGATGGGGTGCTACCGACCACCAAAGGTGGCACTTCTGTAGCGGAATCGTTTGAAGGCCATAAGAAGAGTGCTTCGCCAATCTTCCGAGCGCTACCGCCAGGACAAGTGCCAATGGATGCTTTTGTCCGCTTTCGCGTCGAGGGCGACGGGGTGGAGACTGCCGCATGGGAGTCTGAATCATTGCAGAAATCTTGGATCTCATTTTATAACAGCCTTCTTAATTCGGAAGGATTCTGTGTTGTAACCGGAGAAGAGAAGGCAAAGCTGGCGGATAATCATCCTGCAAAGCTTCGACACGACGCAGACAAAGCTAAGCTCATTTCATCAAACGACTTGACTGGATACACGTTTAGAGGGAGGTTCTTGACCGCAAACCAAGCAGTAGGCGTTTCCTTCCAGGTCACTCAAAAAGCTCACAGCATGCTTCAGTGGCTTATTCGCAGACAAGCATTCCGAAGTGGAGATCAAGTCTTCGTCTCGTGGGCAATAACAGGTAAGCAAATCCCCGATCCGTGCGCCAATTCCTGGGATTTTCTGGGGGAAGGATTCCAAATAGATGATGCCCCGGTTTTGCAGTCCAGTGATGTCGGACAGGCTTTTGCGTTTCGCTTCAGGAAGAAGCTTGCCGGATACAAGGCTAACATTGCCGACACGGAAGATATAGTCGTAATGGGTTTGGATTCAGCGACTCCGGGGCGCATGGCGATCATATTTTACAGAGAACTGACAGGCTCGGAATTTCTCCGACGAATCGAGAAATGGCATTCCGACTTCTCATGGTTCCAGGATTTCGGTAAAAACAAGAAGTTCATTGGCGCCCCATCACCAAAAGACATCGCATGGTGCGCATATGGTAAGAGAGTGGAAGGTAGCAGTGGGAGCAAACTTCTCAATGCCACCATTCAACGCCTTTTGCCTTCAATAATCGACGGTAGGCTGGTTCCTCGTGATTTGGTGGAACAGTGTGTCCGACGAACCTCAGGCAGGGTCGGGCTTGAACAATGGGAATTCAGAAAGTGTTTGGGCATAGCTTGTTCACTCTACAGAGGATCTAACAACGAAAGGAGGTATATCATGGCCCTTGAGGAAGACAGGGTTTCCCGGGACTATCTGTATGGCAGGTTGCTCGCGGTAGCAGATCAAATTGAGTTAAAAGCCTTGCAGCTTGCAAATGAGAATCGTGGGACGACGGCATCACGCCTGATGCAACGCTTTTCCGACATGCCCTTGTCAACATGGAAAACCATTGAGGAGGCACTGAAGCCATACAGAGACAGAATACAAGCAAGATATCCAGGACTACTTCATGGTTACGACGAATTGCTTGATGCAATTCATTCGAAAATGTTGATCGGAGACTATGTTGCAGACGGAAGGCTGTCCGGTGAATATCTTCTTGGTTATCACTGTCAGAAACAGTGGTTTCGTGACCATAAACGAGCGAAGGGTCAATGGGTCCCAAAATCAGTCGATGATGGAGAGAATCAGGAAATAGATTCTGAAGAGTAAACAAACGATAAAGGAGGCATTTGTGGCCAGTCTGACCAGAAAAATAGACTTTGCAGTCATCATTAGCGTTAACAACGCCAACCCCAATGGAGATCCACTCAACGGAAACCGCCCCCGCACAGATTATGAAGGCTTTGGGGAAATTACTGACGTATGCCTGAAACGCAAGATTCGAGACCGTCTAATGGAGCGGTATGCAGCACTAAGGAATGAAGGCGAAAGAAAAGGGCAGGCTGTCTTTGTCCAGTCCGACGATAAAAGACTGGATGGCGAGACGAGCCTTAGAAATCGTGCAGAATCGGAAACCAGCGGCTTGGGGAAGAAGGCCTTTGGCGCCAGCGCGAAAAAGGATGAGACTGCAAGATCAGCATGTGAAAAATGGTTTGATGTTCGTGCGTTCGGCCAAGTATTTGCTTTCGGCAAAGGGAATGATGGTGATGGAGTATCAATTCCCATTCGTGGGCCTGTTACGATTCATTCTGCATTCAGTATTGAGCCCGTTAGCGTATCGAGTACCCAGATCACCAAGAGTGTTAGCGGTGAGGGAGATGGCATCAAGAAAAGTTCCGATACCATGGGTATGAAACACCGAATAGATAGTGGGATCTATGTCACGTATGGAAGTATGAATCCACAACTTGCCAGCCGCACACGTTTCTCTGATGAAGACGCGGCGGTCATCAGAGAGATTCTTCCCAGGCTCTTCGAAAACGATGCCTCCTCAGCTCGGCCGGAAGGAAGCATGGCCGTCCGGAAAGTTATCTGGTGGGAACACAACTGTCCGGCGGGACAATACTCTTCTGCGAAAGTGCATGAAACACTCGCAGTAAGTCCTGACGGACATTACACATTAAAACGTTTGGACGGCCTTGAACCACAAGAGATCGACGGTTTCTGAAAACCGGCGCAGCAAGACCGAAGACAACTGCCGCAGACCGGCATTTGGAGCAAATATGCAACTGGTACAGAACGTTCTCTAGTACTTCAGGTAAGCAATGAATTATCCAGATGAGGATATCATCATGATCTCCGCCTTGCAGCACTTCGTGTTCTGTCCGCGCCAGTGCGCGCTGATCCATATCGAGCAGGTGTGGGCTGAGAGCGGGCTCACCGCTGAGGGACGGATTATGCATGAACGAGTACATGAGGCAGGTAACGAGTCAAGGGGTAGCATCAGGATTTCAAGAGGATTGCCCCTTCGGTCGTCGAGGTTGGGGCTCGTGGGAATCGCTGACATGGTGGAGTTCCACAGGGTAGGAGGAAATGCCTGGCAGCCCTACCCTGTTGAGTATAAACGCGGTAAACCCAAACCCGACCACTCCGATATGGTTCAGCTCTGTGCCCAGGCTCTTTGCCTGGAAGAGATGCTATCTGTCAGCATCTTTGACGGCGCTATGTTCTATGGTCGGACGAGAAGGCGTTTTGATGTTGTTTTCGACGAAGACCTCCGCCGCCGAACGGAAAAGACGGTCGCTGATACACGGCAGCTGCTTCTCTCAAGGGTTACGCCTCCGCCGGAGTATTCAAGGAGGTGTGAGAGTTGCTCCATCAAGGCGGAATGTATGCCTAAGAAGATCGGACGACGTATCTCTGTGAGCACCTACGTGAAGAAGATGATACTGGACGAGCCATGAAAAGACATCTCAACACACTCTACGTCACAACGCAGGGCGCCTATCTGTCGAAAGAAGGGGAAACGGTCGTTGTCAAGGTGGACGGGGAAATACGTCTCAGGTTGCCCGTACACACTTTATCCGGAGTTGTATGCTTCGGTAACGTCGGCTGTAGCCCCTATCTCATGGGGTTCTGCGCGAAAAGCAATGTGGCTCTGAGCTTTCTTACCGAATACGGGCGATTTATGGCAAAGGTGCAGGGGCCTGTTTCGGGAAATGTCCTGCTTAGACGCGAGCAATACCGCAGGGCTGATGACTTGAATTTTTCAGCTCGGGTAGCCAGATTCATACTAGCCGGAAAGGTCGCGAATTCCCGGACCGTGCTGCAGAGGGCGCTCCGCGACCACGCGGAGAAGATCGAGGAAGAACTGCTGCGGAATGCAGTTAAACGGCTCACAAGGCAGCTAGATTTCTTTGACCGGGATTACTCCCTCGATGTCGTTAGAGGCATAGAGGGCGACTCGGCCCATATCTATTTCAGTGTGTTCAATCAATTGATCGTTGCCCAGAAAGAGGTATTTCGCTTCGATGAACGCAACAGGAGACCCCCACTGGACAACGTGAATTGTCTCCTCTCCTTCGTCTACACTCTTCTCATGCACGACGTTCGCTCAGCGCTTGAAACTGTTGGACTTGATCCGGCCGTCGGCTTCCTTCACAGGGACCGGCCAGGCAGACCCGGGCTTGCTCTCGATCTGATGGAAGAATTGCGACCCTACATTGCCGACCGTCTGGTCCTTTCACTTATAAATCTCCAGCAGGTGCAGGCAAAGGGATTCAGAAAGATGGAAACAGGAGCGGTTGTGATGAACGATGACACACGCAAGACGGTCCTCACCGCATATCAGGAAAGAAAGAGGGAAGAGATCACGCACCCATTCCTGGGGGAGAAGATCGCAATCGGCATGCTCTTTCACATCCAGGCGCAATTGATGGCCCGGTTTCTGCGCGGAGACATGGACGGCTATCCGCCCTTCGTCTGGAGGTGAAACAGAGATGTTCGTGCTCGTAAGTTATGATGTTGAAACAAAGCATGCCGGGGGCCAGAAGCGTTTGCGGCGCGTTGCAAAGGCATGTAGGGACTTTGGTCAGCGTGTGCAGTATTCCGTTTTTGAGTGCATAGTTGACCCGGCCCAGTGGACTTTTCTCAAACAGAGGCTCATCGATGAGATTGATATTGAGAAGGACAGCCTGCGTTTCTACTACCTTGGCGCAAACTGGCGCCGTCGGGTGGAGCACATTGGAGCAAAAGAAAGCATTGATCAGGAGGGACCGCTGATAGCTTGAAAGCCTCGCGCGAAGCTCAAGCAAACATCCATACCCCGGGGTGTTCGCGCAATCTGTAACTGGCTGATACCATAAGAGTTGCTGACTTGTTCTTTGACAACGGAATAGAATCAGCTTATCCGACGCAACAGGTCCGCGAACATATACACGAAGTCGCCTTATTCTTCGAGACTTACAGTAAGGACGTCGCGCCCCGCGTGGGCGCGTGGATTGAAACGCCGGCGGGAGAGCGGCGGAATCCAAGCGCCGCGTCGCGCCCCGCGTGGGCGCGTGGATTGAAAACCAGGCAC